>NZ_CP015136.1:6130104-6805209 GCF_001618865.1 Luteitalea pratensis | reverse complement strand
CCGAGCCTCCGCATCGCTTAGGTAGGGACCGCTCTTCGAGCGTCCACATCGCTTAGGTAGGGACCGCTCGCCGAGCGTCCACATCGCTTAGGTAGGGACCGCTCGCCGAGCGTCCACATCGCTTAGGTAGGGACCGCTCTCCGAGCGGTCCACATCGCCCCCTCGAGGACAGCGGTCGTGGAGTTGGACGCATCGGAGAGGCTACGCATGGTGGAGTTGGGACGCCTCGGAGAGGCTACGCATGGTGGAGTTGGACGCCTCGGAGAGGCGTCCCTACCACTGTGTCCCGAGTCAGTACTCCTCGAAGATCCGCTGCAGTTCCGCGATCTCGGTGGTCCGCGTCAGCGCGAGCATCAGCAGCACGCGCGCCTTCACCGCGGAGAGATCCCCTCCGACTATGCGCCTGGACCCCGTCGCCGCGGAACGATCGCGCGGCCCGGCGACACGTCCACTGCCCGCGCGTGTCGTGGCGACGACCGGGACGCCCTTCTCGCGCGCGTAGGCGACGCCCTGATCCTGTGTGCCCGAGGTCGCGCCCGCTCCCGCTGTCGCGAGCACGACACCACGCGCGCCGAGGTCGATGGCGGTCTTGATCAGATCGCCGGGAGCGCCCTGATAGACGAGGAACACGTCCACTCGGGGAAGCGTCTCGATCGTGCCGACATCGAACTCGGATGCCGCCGTGTGGCGCCCTTCGGCCGTCCTCCGGAACACGACCCGGTCGGCATCGACGACGCCGAGCGCTCCGAAACTGCGCGACGCGAACGTGTTCAGGCGGAGTGCGTCGGTCTTGGTAACGTCGCGGGCGCCGTTGATTTCGTCGTTCAGCACCACGAGCACTCCGCGCCCGGCGGCGCGGGCGTCGGCGGCCACTCGCACCGACGCGAGCAGGTTGGCCGGTCCCTCGTAGCCGACCTGGCTCGGGTTGCGCATCGATCCGGTGACGACGACGGGGCGGCGATCGCGCACGGTCAGGTGAAGGAAGTAGGCCAGTTCCTCGAGCGTGTCCGTCCCGCTCGTCACGACGATGCCCGACAACGACGGATCGTCGCGGAAGATCGCGTTGAGGCGCCGCGCTAGCGCGAGCCACTGGTCGAGGGTGATCTCGGCGCTGGCGACGTTGGCAAACTGCTCTGATTCGACGGCGGCGACGTCGGCCAAGCCCGGCACCGACGCGACGATCTCTGCGGCGGTCAGTCGTCCGCCGCGGCGATTGCTGATGGTGCCGCCGGTGGCGACCAGGCGGACGCGCGGGAGGGGACTTGCGGGCGTGGTGGCCGGCTGCGTGACGGCTGCCGGTGTGGAGGGCGCCGCTCCCTGCCCCGCCATGGCCGGCATTGCGACCGTGACGAGGCACAGGAGAGCGGAAAGCGAAATCTTACGCATGCGCTACGCTGGGGCGGGTCAGGCGTGTGAGCCAGTCCGCCAGGCGCTGCGCCGCCGCATCCGCTGTGTCGTCGTAGAACGGCATTAATGCCGTTGGCGCGCCCTGCGCCGTGACGACGTGTGCGCGCCATCGCTGGCGCTGCACCTGCGACAACTCGATGTGGTACAGCCGACCGTTGATGTGTTGCTCGATTCTTTGCACGCGTGGCCCACGAAGCCTGTCTGACGTTGATCGGGAGGCGGCCTCGGACAATCCCGAAGCGACGGTCATTTTAGAGAACTGTCAGATCCACGCAAGCGAAGAGGTCCGCGAAAGACTGTGCACATGTCAGGGGCACCTCGCCAAGCATCGTGGATGCAGGGACTTGCGGTGCCGCGTCGACAGCAATGCACACGATATCCACCATTCGTCCGCAGGTTTTCCACAGGCCCCCGGCGACGCGACCGCTGGAGGCCATCGCGCCGGGCGCCACCGGCTGGAGCTGGCGCTCGTATCTGAAGGTGGGTCCGCTGGAGAGCGCTCGACACGAGCGCAGGAAGCGGCCATCATCAGAGGATTGTGCCGTCGCGGGGACGAGGGAAATCGGCTGGCGTGTGGGCCTGCGGCCTGTGCGTCCTGGCCTTGTCGTCTCCGGGCGAGGCGGCCGGGCCCCAGCAGGGCAGCGTCGCCGGTGTCCCGGCCAGCCTCGCGCGCGAGCCCTGGTTCCGTGTCTTCCTGCGTGACGGGCAGATCCTGAGTACGGTCGGCGAGTTCACGCGCGTCGACGACGCCGTGCTCTTGCAGGTGCCGCTCGGCGCGCCAGGCACGACGGGGACGCCAGAGACACGCACCGTCACGATCGCCGCGAGTGCCGTCGACTGGCCGCGCACCGACGCCTACCGTGACGCCCTCCGGCGGGCCCAGTTCGAGCAGGCCGGCGGTGAACGCGCCTACGCCGTGTTCACCGAGGAAGTGGCGGCGACGTTGCGCGACGTCGCCGTGCTGCCCGATCCGCTGGAACGTATTCGACGCCTGGAAGCGGCCCGCGTCCAGCTGGCGCGATGGCCGGCCAGCCATCACGGCTATCGGGCCGAGGAGGTCGCACAGACATTGTCGGTGGTCGACGATCTGCTCAACGGCATGCGTGCGGCCGCAGGGCAGAAGACGTTCACGCTGGCACTGACCGCGGGAACGCCGCCGGCGCCGGTCGCTCCCGCGGTGCCCCTCCTGCCACCGCCGACGCTGCAGGACATGATCGCACAGGCACTCGGCCTCGCCCCGCGCGTCGCCGACGCGACCGAACGCATGCTGCTGCTGCGTTCGGCCGAGGCGATGCTGACGCAGTCACAAGGCATCGATCGCGGATGGGCCCGGACGACGCGCCGGCAGATCCACCGTCAGATCGAAACGGAAACCAACGTCACGCGCAAGTATGAGCGGCTGCGCGCATGGATGCTGGACAAGACGTCGCAAATGCTTGCGGCGGCGGACGTGCGTGGCCTGATGCGAGTCCGCGAAGATCTCGTTGCCCGTGACATCAAGCTCGAACGACGTCGCCCGGCCGAGGTCGCATCGCTGCTGGCCACGCTGGACATGCGCCTCGAGAGTGCACGCCGTCATCGCCTGCTTCTCCAGCGCTGGACCGAGCGTCAGCCAGCCCTGCAGGCCTACGCGATCGCCGTGACGCCGCACCTGGCTGCCTCGACGGCATTGCCCCGCGCGCTCGAGGACGTGAAGGCGCTGAGTGGACCGGAGCCGGGCTTGCTGAGTGCCGCGGAGGTCCAACTGGCGACCGCCCGCGGGGACGCCCACCGCGCGCCGGTGCCCGACGAGGCCCGCACCGCACATCAGCTCTGGCTCTCGGCGCAGCAGCTCGCGGCCCGCGCGCTGCAGACGCGCCGCGGCGCCATCCGCAGTGGCAACCTGCAACAGGCCTGGGAGGCATCCGCTGCAGCTGCGGGAGCGTTGATGTTGCTGCAGCAGTTGCGGGTCGACGTGCCCGCGCTCCTCCGGCCGCCCGCGTTGCCTGCGACCGGCACCCCTTGACCATGACGTGCGCGATTCGCCTGATCCAGGCCGACGACCTCGACGCCTGGCAGCGCGTCCTCCTCGTCCTCGGCCTGCCGGCCGGAGGAAAGGAGGAGACGAGGACGGAGATCGATCCACCGATCATGGTGGTGCCCAATCGTGCCGCGGCCGAGCAGTGGCGCCGCACGCTGGAGCAACGTCTTCTCGCCGAGCGGTGGACGCCGCCGCTCGCGCTGCAGGACGCGCTCGATCATCACGTCGCGCCCGGCCCCCACGCCGCCATCGCGATGCCGCGCCTGCTGACGCGCGACGACCTGTACGACACATGGCATCGCGCTGCGCGCATCGATGCGCCGCGCCTGTCCCCGCTCACGCGCGAGGTGTTGATGGGCGCCAGTGCCCGGCAGGCGTCGCGCGTGCATCGCCCGCCCTTCCTGCTGCGCCCGGGACTGGTGGCCGAGATGCTGCGCTTGCACGACCAGGTGGCGCGTCTCGGGCACGATCCCTCGACCTGGCTCGAGGAGGCCGCGGTCAGGCTCGAGGACGAAGCGCCCTCCGATCGTGGCGCCGAACGCCTGCTGCTGCAGACACGGTTCCTGCGCGAGGCGTGCCGGGTCTTCGACGCGCGTGTGGCGGCGCTCGACAGCATGGATGAGCGCGCGCTTCACGCGGCCCTGCGAGGATCGGTCCGTCCGTGGTGCCTGCCGCACATGGTCGTCAGCGTCGCCGATCACCATGCCGAGCCGCAGGGGCTCTGGCCCGTGGACTTCGAGTTGCTGGCGCAGGCGCCCGGCCTCCAGCGCCTGGACATCGTCGCCACGCGTCGCGTCGGCGAGGACCTGTTCGCGCGGCTGCGGCGTCTCTGGCCGAACGCGACCGAGGTGCGGGTGCCACGGCAGCGGCCGGCGGAGACACGGCTCGAGGTCGATTGCGCCGATCGCCGCTGGATCGGCAGCCGCGATCGAGACGAGGAAGTGCTGTCTTACGCACGGCGAGTCAAGGCGCTGCGACCAGCGGACGCCTCCGTCACGGCGCTCGTCTATCGCCGCCCCCTGCCCTATCTCTACGCCGCGCAGTTCCTGTTCGAGTCGGCGGGCATCCCGTACCAGTCTGCCGGCACGCTGCCGCTGGCTGCGGAGCCGTGGGCCGCCGGCCTGGATCTGCTGATGGACGCCGCCCTCTCCGGCTTCACGCGGGCGGCGCTCGTGACCGTGCTGCGCTCGCCCCACGTCCTGGTGCGCCTCGAGGACGGCACGCCTGTGCAGGCTGGCGACATCGCCGCCTTCGATGCCTGGCTGGCTCGGCAGCGGTACCTGGGCTCGCTCGATCAACTCGATCACCTGCGGGCATTGCCGGCGGCCGCGCCGCCGCGCGAAGGCGCCGACCCGTCGACCCGCCACGCCGACCAATGGCGGCAGGATCGCGCCGCCAGGGCCGTCGCCGATGCCGTGCGTCCGTGGCTCGAACGGCTCGAACCGTTGCAGGGTGCCGCTCCAGGCGCCGAACACGTGCGCGCACTTCGCGAGGCGTGGCGAGCCTGCGAGCGTCTGCCGCTCGAAGGCGACCCGCATGCGAGCCGCACGCGCCGCACGCGTGCCGCGCTGGACCTGCTGCTCGATCAGCTCGAGCGTGCGCTGGACACTCATGACGCCACACCGGTGCCGGCGAGGGATTCCTGCATCCTCGTGCGTCGGTGGATCGAGGAGCGCACCTTTGCCCTGCCGCGCGACGACGAAGGCGTGCATCTCGTCGATGCCGATGCCGCGCCGTACGGCCGCTTCGATCACGCGCGCATCGTCGGACTGCTCGAGGGCGAATGGCCGGCGCCATCCGCTCGCGAGATCTTCTATCCCGCGTTCATGCTGCAACGGCTCGGATGGCCCGAAGAACGGACGCGCACTGCCGCATTGCGGGCCCGCTTCGCCGATCTGCTGACGCTGCCGGCGATCGCGGTCGGCGTCTCCGTCCCCGAACTCGATCAGGACGCCGTCGTCCGGCCCTCGTCGCTGCTCGACGAGTTGGAGGTATTCGGCGCCGATGCCCTGATCGCCATCCCGTCGGACGAGCGAGAACTCCCGGTGACGCGCGAGGACGCCCTGCTGGCCACGCCTGCCGTGCCGTCGGCGACCGTCCTCGGCGCCGAGGCGCGGGACTGGGCGGCGTGGCGGCTCTCGCTCCCGCCGCGCACAGACGCGGGACAGACGTCGCCAATGGTGGGCGAGCGCTACAGCGTCACGGCCGTCGAAACGTACCTGCAGTGCCCCTTCCAGTACTTTGCCGGGCGAGTGCTCGGCCTGAAGGAAGAAGCCGACGACGAACCCGGTATGCCGGCGCGCGACGCGGGCCTGCTGCTGCACGACGTCCTGCACGACTGCTTCCAGGCGTGGCGGGAGCGCGGACACGTGGCGATACGTCCCGATGATCTTCCCGAGGCGCGTGCCGTCTTCGCGGCGGTGGCCGAGCGGGCACTGCGCGCGCTGCCGGCCGCCGATCGGGCCGTCGAGCGCGTCCGCCTGTTCGGGTCGGCTGTCGCGACGGGCGTGCTCGAGAAAATGCTGCGGGTGGAGGCTGAACTCTTCGGCGACGTGGTGCGTCGCGGCCTGGAGCACCCGATCGACCAGCACGTCACCCTGCCGGCGGCCGATGGCACACGCACGGTGCACCTGCGAGGGCGCATCGACCGCGTCGACTGGACCGGCGACGGCCGTGTACGCGTGATCGACTACAAGACCGGCCGGCGGCCGACCCAGGCCCTGCAGCCAGGCGTCTACGCGCATGCCGTCGTGCAGCAGGAGCGTGCATCCGGTCGTCACGTGGGCATCGCTCCGAGCGGATTCGTCGCGTTCCGCGAGGACGTGCCGTGGGTGCAGGCCCTCGCCGATCAGGAGGGCGCCGACGAGCACGCGCGCGCCTTCGTGGAGGCCGTCGATCGCATCGAAGCCGGCGTATTCCCGGTGAAGCCGCACAACCCGTTCCGCTGCCAGTTCTGCGACTACGCCGCCGTCTGCCGGAAGGATTACGTCGGCGATGAATGAGGCGCCGGTGATCCCCGTCGACCAGGCGGCGCGCACGTACGCGACCGACCCGTCCCATCACGTGGTGCTCGAGGCCTCGGCCGGCACGGGCAAGACCCGCGTGCTGGTGGACCGCTACCTGGCCCTGCTCGCGGCCGGCGTGGATCCCCGGCACGTCCTCGCCATCACCTTCACGCGCAAGGCCGCGGCCGAGATGCGCGATCGCATCGTCACCGACCTGCAGGTCCGCCATCCCGGCGTATGGCACGCCCTGCGCGATCGCGCCGACGAGATCGCGGTGTCGACGATCGACGCCTTCTGCTTCTCGCTGTTGCGCGAGTTTCCGCTCGAGGCGGGCCTCGATCCCGGCTTCACGCTGGCCGACGAGACCGAAGTCGCACGCCTCGTGGAGATGTCGCTCGATCGCACGTTGCGCGACTGCCGCGATCGCGCGCCGTTCGATGAAGCGATTCGCCTCGTGCTGGCGCAGATGACGCTGCCGAGACTGGCCGAGGGCCTGCGGGCCCTGCTCGAGCGCCGGTTCGTCGCGCCGGCGGCGCTGCGGAGGTATCTCGGTCGACAGCTGCGGCAGGTGCGCTCGGAAGCCGCGTCCGCGGAGCGTGCGCGCCAGGACTTGCGACGGCAGCTCGAGGCGGTGCCCGGTGGCCTTGCCGCATGGCTGGCGACAGGCCCGGCCGACTCCGACCTCTGGACCCTGTTCCGCCTCGACATGACGCGTCTTGTCGCAACAGCGGTCGAGGCGCCGATGAGCCCGGCAGAGGTGCGCGCCGCTCTCGACGGTCTCTCCCGCTGGGTGCTGACGCGAGACGGCACACCGCGCAAGAGGCCGGTCGCCAGCAGGGCGGAGTTCATCACCGCGGCGGCCTTCGACGCACATCGCGCCGGGTTACCGAGCGTCGCCGATGCGGTGCGGGCGGCGCGACGCGGGTTCGAGGCATCGCTCAACGTGCTGCTCGCGCGCGGCATCCGCCGCGTCTTCCGGCTCGCGCACCGGCGGTATCTCCAGACGCTCGTGATGCACGATGCGCTCGACTTCTCCGAGGTGCTGGCGCGGGCCGTGCTGCTGCTCGGGCAGATGGACGAGTTCTCGCGCAGCCGCTTCCGACTGGAGGCGCGCTATCAGCACGTCCTCGTCGACGAGTTCCAGGACACGAGCCGCCTGCAGTGGCAGCTCGTCGCCTCGCTCGTGCAGTCCTGGGGCGAGGGACTCGGGCTCGGGCACGAGGGCCCGCTGCCGCCGTCGCTGTTCCTGGTCGGCGATCGCAAGCAGTCGATCTATCGCTTCCGTGACGCCGACGTCGGACTGCTCGACGAAGCGGTCGCGTTCGTGCAGGGGATGGGCGGCACCGGGCCCGTGCGCCAGGCGATCTCGCAGAGCTTTCGATCGCACCCCGACCTGCTGGCCTTCTCGAACGACGTCGCCGCAGGGATGGTCCATGCCGGCGCCCCGCCGGCGGTGGCGTTCCGCTATGGACCCGACGACCGGTTCCCGCTGCCGTCCGGCCACGTCACGGGCCGGGAGCCCGAGCCGCGACTCGCGCTGGTCGTGGGTGAGGACGTGGAGGCGTGCGCGGCAGGCGTGGCCGCGGAGATCATCCGCGTGCTGGAGGAGGGCCTCGTCACCGATCGTGGCCTCGACGCGCCACGGCGCGCGCGGCCGGGCGACATCGCGATCCTCTTTCGATCGCGCGAGAGCCACCGCGAGGTCGAGCGGGCGCTGTCGGCGCGAGCAATCCCGAGCTACGTCTACAAGGGACTCGGTTTCTACGATGCCGACGAGATCAAGGACCTCGTCGCGCTCATCCGCGTGCTCGCGGCCCCGGAGTCGGACCTGCGTGCAGCAGCGTTGCTCCGATCGGGGTTCGTCGGCCTCTCCGACGAAGCGCTCCGGCGCCTCGCCCCTGACCTCGCCACCCGCCTGACCTTCCCTGGCGAGGCCGACGACGGACTGCCGTCGCGCGACGTCGAGGCGCTGAGGCGATTGCGCGAGGCGTGGCCGGGCTGGCTGGCGCTGGTCGATCGCCTGCCGCCGGCCGACGTGCTCGACCACGTGATCGAATCGTCGGCGTATGCGGTGACGCTGCGCGGCCACCGTCAGCAGCAGGCACGCGAGAACGTCAAGAAATTCCGCGGCCTCGTGCGTCGCATCCAGAATCGCGGCTACGCGACGATGGCGCGCATCGCCGGTCACATCGATCGCGTGTCGGCAGGAGACGAGTCCAATGCCGCCATCGACGCCGCCGACGCGGTCAACCTGATGACGGTGCATGCGTCCAAGGGCCTCGAGTTCCCGATCGTGTTCCTCGTGAACATGACGCGCGGGACCGGCGGCGTGCCACCGCCGCTGCGCGTCGTGGCCGGCGACGGTGGCGATGAGCCCATCGTCGGCATCGCCAGGTACGAACCGGGCGCGACCGAGGCCGAACAGGTGCGCGATCGCGAGGAGAGCAAGCGGCTGATGTACGTCGCCGTGACGCGGGCACGCGAACGCCTGTACCTGAGTGCAGCGGCGCAGAAGCAAGGCCGCATCGTCGCCGGACCAGGCAGCCTGGCGCATGTCTCTCCGGCAGGCCTGGTCCAAGAGATGCAGGCCGCCCTCGAGGGCGCTGCGGAAGTCACCTGGATTGGCGTGGAGCATGTGCACCGCCTGCGCGTGTGCCCACCTGCCGTCGCGATCGCACCGACGACTGCGGAGCCGGAAGCGGTGCCGGTGAGCGACGTGGTGCCGTTGTCGCTGCAACCATTGGTGACGCGTCCGCACATGCAGCGCCGGCGGGTCACCGACCTGGCCGCGGGCAGGCACACCGGCGGACACACCGGGCACGTGCGGCCGCCGATCGACATGGACCTGGTGACGGGTCGAGCGGTGCACCGCTTGCTCGCGAGTGCCGGCGCCGACGACGGCGATGCGACGTTGCGCGCGCGCGTGCTGGCCGATCTGGAACCGGACGAAATGCTCGCCGTCGACGAGGCGACCGACTTCGCGGGTGACGTCGTGGCGCTGGTGCGGGGCGTCTGGCGCGACGTGACGATGCGCCGTGTGCTGGCGTCACCAGCGGCACGCTTCGAGGTCCCGATCGCGTTCCGTCACGAGGAGGCCGGAGTGGAGCACGTGGTGCGGGGCACGGTCGACTGCCTGGTGCCTGACGGCGATCGCCTGCTGGTGCTGGAGTTCAAGACCGGCCAGCCACAGCCGTCACATCGTCGACAACTCGCGCTGTACGTCGACGCCGTCCGCGCCATGGCCCCGGGCACGCCGGTGCACGGCCAACTGGTCTACGCGACGCGAGCGGAAACCAGCCGCCCGATGACGGCGCCACGCCTTCCTTTCGATCCCTGACGCCAGCAGGCCCGCTGCCGCATCGGGCATCAGGCATGAGGCATCAGGCATCAGGCATTACTTGTCAATCCACGCCTGCAACTCCGGTGAGAGATTCTCGATCTGCCCTTCGACCTCCTCGAAGTAGTCGCAATCGGGGCAGCGCCACTCGAGCGCATGGCGCATCGAGGTCTGGGTGGTCCCGGCGATGCGACTGATCTGCTCGACCGGCTCGAGCCGCATCGATTCCGCGCACATCGGGCAATCCTGTCGTTCGGCCACACATGTCTCCTGTCGGTGATATCGGCACGCACGTGACGTGCCTTGACAAGCGACAGAGGCGCTCCCCACACTACGCCTGTGCCGCGCGGCACGCTGCCGGACATGCACGACTACTACCGCATCGCAGAGATCTCGGGCGCCACACGCCGCGCGCCGGCGCGCGCCGTGCCGGCGTGGGCCGTCGTTGCGCACGCGATGCCGGCATCGGCGCCACGCACGCCGCCTCAGGGCCTCCACCTGGTGCGGGCGCTGGAGCCGGAGCGGCCGGTGGACGGGGCGTTGCGCGACGAGGTCGCACTCGACTTTCCCTCGGGCCAGCAGGCCATCGACCACGCCAGGCGCGATTTCGCCGAAGCGGATGGGCCCGCGGTCCGCCTGCTCGTGGACGTCACGCTCACGCCGCTCGAAGCCCGTCGCAGCAAACGCGTGCCACTGTGCGTGCACGTGCCGGCGCTGTGCGATGCCTGCGGGGGACGCGGTGAGGCGTGGGACGAGCCCTGTGCCGCGTGCGAGGGCGTGGGCACTGCGATCGCGACGCGCTACCTGGTCGTGCGCGTGCCGGCCAACACCGTGAATGGCACGACCCTGCGCTACCGGCTGGCGCTGCCGTACGGTCCGCTGGTGCGCCTCGACGTGCGACTCGCCGTCCGGTGACGCGCATCCTGCTGCACGTCCAGTTGCTCGGCCGCCTCTATGTGGTCGCCGGGTGGCTCGCGTCCCTTGCTGCGATCTCGCTCGTGCTGCTCGGCATCGGCGCGGTCAGCCTGACCATGCGCTCCGGCCCGGAGGTCGCGGCCAGCCTCGCGGCGGCCATCTTCTTTGCCTGCGCGGCCATCGCGCTCGTGTGGGGTGGCGTGCTCCTCGGCGTCGGGTGGGCGCTGCCGCAGCACCAGCCCTGGGCGCGGCCCGCCGCACTGATTCTCGCCATCGTCAATGTCTTCGTGATTCCGTTTGGCACGGCGTTGTCGGCCTACGCCTTCTGGGTGCTGCTGCAGGAAGCAGGCAAGCGGATGTTCGAGCGGCCGCAACCCGACCGTTCGGGAGTATGATGCCGCGTCCTTGCGGGTTCGCCGTTCGTCGTCTCCCGCCCACGCGTTGATGTGAAGAAGGAGCGCAGCACGCATGAACACGGTTGCCGAGAAGTCGTCCACGGGCCTTGACGCCAACATCGCCGCCGCCCTCACCTACATCCCGATCGTCGCGATCGTGTTCCTGGTGATCGAGAAGAGCAGCAGGCTCGTCAAGTTCCATGCCGTGCAATCCCTCGGCCTGCTGGTCGCGTGGATGGCCACCTGGTTCGTCCTCGGGATCATCGGCATGATCCCCGTCCTCGGATGGGCCACGTTGCTGCTGTGGCCGCTCGTCGCCATCGCCATGTTCGTCGTCTGGCTGATCGCCCTCCTGAAAGCGTTCAAGGGCGAATGGTGGAAACTGCCCGTCATCGGCAACATCGCCGAACAGCAGAGCGCCAACCTCTAGATCCGCAGCGTGCAGTCCCCGGCCGCCTCCGCCAAGAGGATCCGGCGCCCAAGGCGCCGGTTGTCGGCCCTCCCGGCGAAGAATCAACGGGGCGCGACCGGGACCCACTCGTCGCGCTCCGCGCCGTTTGACGGCGCCTGATTGAGGCGGCCTTGCGTCCCTGGCCTTTGGTCTGACCAATTCGCGGCATTCCCGGCATCGCAGCAGCGCGGCATTTCGTAGAATCCCCTTGTGAGCCTTCCCTCCGTTGCCCAGGTCCTCGACGCGCTGCGCGTGGTGCAGGACCCCGATCTGCGTCGCGACATCGTGTCGCTCGATTTCGTCAAGCACGTCGTCATCGGGGACGACGGGCGCGTGGCGTTCGCCATCGAACTCACGACCCCGGCCTGTCCGGTCAAGGACCTGCTCAAGGAGCAGGCGCACCAGGCCGTGGCCGCGCTCGACGGCGTGACGGCCGTGGACATCGAGATGACATCGAGCGTTCGCAGCAGTGGCGCGGTGCCCGGGCAGCGCCAGGCGTTGCCCGGCGTGAAGAACATCATCGCGGTAGGCGCCGGCAAGGGTGGCGTGGGCAAGACCACGATGGCGGTCAACCTGGCGCTGGCATTGTCGCTGCGCGGCAGCCGCGTCGGCCTGCTCGATGCCGATATCTACGGCCCCAATGTGCCGATCATGCTCGGCGTGCAGGCGCCGCTCGAGACCGATGGCCAGAAGATCGTGCCGATCGAGAAGCACGGGCTGTGGACCGTGTCGATGGGTTTCATGGCGGGCGATTCCGATCCGGTCATCTGGCGAGGTCCGATGCTGCACGGCGTGCTCCGGCAGTTCCTGCAGGAGGTCGCGTGGCCCGCGCTCGACTACCTGATCGTGGACATGCCGCCGGGCACGGGCGACGTGGCGCTCAGCCTCAGCCAGCACACCGCCGTGACCGGTGCCGTGGTCGTGACCACGCCGCAGACCGTCTCGGTGGCCGACTCGCGGCGCGCCATCAACATGTACCGAAAGCTCAACATCCCGGTGCTTGGCGTCATCGAGAACATGAGCTACTTCGCCTGCCCGTCCTGCCGCCACGAGACCGACCTGTTCGGCCGCGGCGGCGGGCGACGGCTTGCCGAGGAACTGAACGTGCCGTTCCTCGGCGCCGTACCTGTGGCCGAGCCGGTTCGATCCGGCGGTGACATCGGCATGCCGATCGTGCTGAGCGCGCCCGACCATGTTGTCGCCCAGGCCATCAACAGCGCTGCGGAGCAGGTGGCGGCCCAGGTGTCGATTCGCGCGTTCCGGACCATTCCGCTCACCCCGGTGTCCTGACAGGAGAACGAGATGTTGAAGACCTTTCTGGCGGCCCTGACCTTCGCGGTAGCGACGGCCACCTTGTCCACGGCTGCTGAGCCGCGTGCGTCCCATCCCGCATCGACGATGGGTGCGGACTTCGTCGCGGACGTGGTCGGTCCCTACCTCGCCATCCAGTCCGCGCTCGTCAACGACGAACTGGGGCCGGTCACTGCTGCCGCGAAGTCGCTGCAGAAGGGCGCCGCCGCGCTTGGTACCGATGGGAAGGCATTGGCCGCCGCGGCCGCCAAGGCCGCCGACGCCGGGAGCCTCGAGGCCGCTCGCGCAGCGTTCGGCGATCTCAGCACCGCGCTGATCGCCTACGCGGACAACACGAAGCAGCCGATCGAAGGCAAAATCGTCGCGTTCTGCCCGATGGTCAACAAGTCCTGGGTGCAGGCCGACGGCGCCATCGCCAACCCGTATTACGGCAAGGCGATGCGCACCTGCGGCAACAGCACGCGCAAGCTCTCGACGACTCGCTGATGCACATTCCCTTCACGCACCGCACGCTCGGCAACGGCCTCGACGTCATCGTCCACGAGGACCACGACCTGCCGATCGTGGCGGTGAACCTGTGGTACCACGTCGGTTCCAAGAACGAGCGGCGTGGCCGCACCGGGTTCGCGCATCTGTTCGAGCACCTGATGTTCGAGGGCTCGGCGCACCACGACCACGGCTATTTCGCGCCGTTGCAGCGTGCCGGCGCGTCACTCAACGGCTCGACGAGCGCTGACCGCACCAATTACTGGGAGGTCGTGCCCAACGGCGCCCTGGACCTGGCGCTCTGGCTCGAGTCCGACCGCATGGGGCATCTGCTGCCCGCGCTCACCCAGGCCAAGTTCGACAACCAGCGCGACGTGGTGCTCAACGAACGGCGCCAGAACTACGAGAACCGGCCATACGGCCTTGCCGGCATCGCGGTCGCCGACGCGCTCTACGATCTCGATCATCCGTACAGTTGGCCGACGATCGGCTACCCGGAGGACCTGCGGGCCGCGTCGCTCGACGACGTGCACGAGTTCTTCCGGACGTACTACCACCCGCGTAACGCCTCGCTCGTGCTCGCGGGCGACATCACGGCCGATCGGGCGTTCGACCTCGCCGAGCGGTACTTCGGCGACCTTGCTGCGGGACCGGACGTACCGCCCGTACGGTCCGGCGTGCCGGCGCTCGCAGCCAACCTGCGACTCCACCTCGAGGATCGCGTCGAGCTGCCGCGCCTGTACCTGGCGTGGCATTCGCCGGCGTTGTTCGATGCCGGTGATGCCGAACTCGACCTGCTCGCCGATATCCTCGGCGGCGGCAAGACCAGCCGCCTCTATCACGCCCTCGTCGTCGAGCAGCAGATCGCCACCGAAGTCACGGCGGTGCAGTACTCGCGCGAGCTGTGCGGCATGTTCCAGGTGGTAGCCACCGCCGCACCCGGCGTGACGCTCGACAGCCTTGCCGATGCCGTGCATGCGTGCCTCGCGGACGTACGCCAGACGCCTGTAGGCCAGGAGGAACTGCGCCGCAGCCAGGTGCAGGCCGAGGCACACTTCATCTATCGCCTGCAGACGATCGGTGGCTTTTCCGGCAAGTCCGATCAGCTCAACGCGTACAACGTGTACCGCGACGACCCCGGGTACGTGAGCGAGGACCTCGCGCGCTACGGGCGCGCCACACCCGCCGAAATTCAGCAGGTGACGTCGGACTGGCTGTCGCGTCCGTTCGTGGCACTCGGGATGACGCCGACCGGGCAGCGCACGCTCGGACTCGTCGACGCGACCCAGGCGGTGGTGGCATGAGCGTGGACCGCCGCACGCTGCCCGTGCCGGAGCCGCCGCCGGGAATCCGGTTCCCGGAACTCGCGCGCAGCGAGCTCGCACGTGGCCTGCAGCTGCTGACGGTTGAGCGACGTGAGCTCCCGCTCGTCAGCCTGCTGTGGCTGTGGCACGCAGGCACGGCGTCCGATCGCGACGAGACCCCGGGCCTGGCCGCGCTGACGGCGGACCTGCTCGATGAAGGCACCGCATCGCTGACGATGACGGCGCTGCACGAGGCGCTGGCCGGCGTCGGGGGCCAGCTCGACACCGACATCGGACACGATGCCACCGTGCTCTCGATGCTCGCGCTCTCGAGCCATCGCGAACGTGCCATCGAGCTGTTCGTGGACATGGCCGAGCGTCCACGCCTCGACCCGGCCGACACGGCGCGCGTCAAGGGCCTTCGCCTGAATCGCCTGCGCCAGTTGCGCCATTCGGCGTCGGCACTGGCGGATCTGCAGTTCATGCGGCGCCTGTATGGGGCGCACCCGTACGGCAGGCCCGGTATCGGCACCGAATCGTCACTGCAGCGGTTCGGGGTGGACGACGTTCGTGCCTTCCACAAGCGGCTGGGCACCACCCCTGTCACGCTCGTCGTCGTCGGCGACATCTCGCACGATCAGGCCGTCCGGCTCGTCACACGGCACCTGTCCGCAGAGCCTCGCGTCGGCCTTCTCGATCCGCCGGCGCCGACCTCGACCGACGGCAGCCGCCTGCTCTTCGTGCCACGGGATGGCGCGGCGCAGTCCGAGCTGCGGCTCGGTCGGGTGGCCCTGCCTCGCCGTTCGCCCGAATACCACGCAGCCGTGGTGACCAACATGCTGCTCGGCGGCGCATTCGTCAGCCGCATCAACATGAAGCTGCGCGAGGAGAAGGGCGTCACGTACGGCGCGCGCTCGTCGTTCCAGTTCCTTCGCCTGGCCGGGCCGTTCTCCGTCCAGGCCAGCGTCCAGTCCGATGCCACGGCCGAGTCGCTGCGGGATGTGCTCGTGGAACTCGACGCGCTCGGCGGCAGCCGCCCGGTCACCAATGAGGAACTCACCAGTGCCCGCGACGCGCTCACGCGTGGCTACGCGCGCGGCTTCGAGACGGGTGAGCAGGTCGCCCGCGCCGCCGCGCAACTGGCGCTCTACGAGCTCCCCGAAGACACGTTCGACGTCTTTTCGGACCGTATCTCGGCCGTGACGGCCGACGACGTCACCGAGATGGCCCGGCGCTGGCTGCGCAGCGAGGACATGCAGGCCGTCATCGTAGGTGAGCCCGTCGCATCACTTGCGGGCCTGGGTGCGGTGGGGCTCGGCGAGCCGCAACAGCGGCTGGCCGACGACGTGCTCGCCGGAGCCTAGCGGCAGGAAAACAGGAACACAGGACCACAGCAACACAGGAAAGGCGGGAGTCGCAGGATTCTCAGCCGTTCGCGTCTCAGCCGGAGGTGTGACTTCCGACGCGGAGGAGGGGTTACTATCCTTGGGACTGAACCCGGCGCGGCCGGGCTCCGTCTCACCCCTCGTCGTGGAGGGACTACCCCGATGAATCTCGCGAGGACCACGCTCAGCCTCGCGGGCGTCGTACTCGCCATCGCGACGACGCTCGCCGTCGCTACGCTGTGGCTGCTGCTCACCGAACCGGTGACGGTGGCCGACGCCGTGGCCCGTGGCGACGTGTCCCCGCTCGTCTCCGCCCTCGCGGGCGTCCTCGCCAGCGCGGTTCGCGGGTTGCTCGACTATCTCTAGGCTCACGCCTCAGGTCTCAGGCTGTAGGTCTCAAGCTGCCTCAGGCTGCAAGCTGCAGGTCTCAGGCTTCAGGTCTCAGGTCAGTTCTTCCCTGAGACCTGAGACTTGAGACCTGAGACTTGAGACCTGAGACTTGAGTCACGAGCAGACGGCGCGATCTTACAGCGCCCGGACGAGGAACTTCGTCAACCAGTAGCCATCGAGGAACTTGAACGGCGACTTGCCGGTGCTGTAATGCCCGCACGGCAGCACGGCGAGCCGGTGCGGGATGCCGCGATCGCGGAATTCCTGCACGAACGACCGCGACAGCCGCAACGGGAAGGTCAGGTCGTACTGCGCGTACACGAGCAGCGTGCGGATGTGGCGCACGCGTTCGAGGTAGGGCTGCGGGCTGATCGGCGCCCAGATGCGACGGAGCGTGTCGACGTCGACATGCCCGTCGAGGCCCTGGCGCACGTGGCGCGTGGACAGGCCTTCCCAGACGACGTCGGCGAAGAACGGCGAGATGTGATTGAGCGCCATCGCCTTGATTCGCGGCTCATGTGCCGCCGTGAGCATCGAGAGGCACGAACCCAGGCTCGTGCCACAGATGCCGATGGAGGAGTACCCCTGCGCGTGCAGGAAGCCGACGGCACGTCGCGCGTCGAGGACGGCCTGGCGGCACACCTGCAGCGTCCGGCCGACGTTGCTGCTCACGATGTAGTCCGCACGCTGCAGTTCGTGCGGCTTGCGCCAGTCGTGATACGGCTTGCTGAGACGCAGCGCCGTCAAGCCGGCGCGGTTGAACACTTTGCAGAGGCCGACATGGCCGTCGGCATCCGAGTTCCACTGCGGGAGCACCACTACGGCGCGGCCGCGGTCCTCCTTCGCGCGGTACAGGCGCGCGTGCACGATGTTGTTCTCGGCATGCGGCGTCACGATCTCGCTGGGGAAGCGCAGGTGGCCGTGCCGGTCCAGGTCATGGCCGGGAGCGTCGGTACTCGCGAAGAACTGCTCGCTGTGGGTGACGGCCCACGCCGCGTACGCTTCGAGCTTCGCGGCCGGCGACGCCGCCGCGGATCCTGGCATGTCCGGCAGATCATCGAGCCAGTCGAGGCCCCAGTCGAAGTCGCGCACCAGCCGGTCGGTGCCGCGCTTGTGGAGAGCTTCCTCCCAGCGATGGAACGCCCAGCGGATCATCCAGCCAGCGTAGCAGAGAGGGGGGGCCGGCCCGCGGGTAGCCGCCGGACTCCAACAACCAATCTCGCGGGCACGCCCGCCGAGCGCCCGCGAGCGGCCATGCTGGAATGCCGCAATGCGGAAAATGTCGAGAACGCTTGCCAGGTTCGTTGGGGCCGGTGGCGCGTGCGCCATGGACCTCTTGTCCGGCGGTCACGTCCCGGCGGCCAGCTCCGACAGTCAGCGCCTCGGCACGGTTGGAGTCCGGCCGCTACGCCATTGCCAGGAACGCTTCGACACCGAGCGCGGCGGCCACGAGCGACGACGTGTCCCGCCCGATGAGTTGGAGGCTCGCCGGCCAACCGTCCGGCGTCGTGCCTACGGGCAACACGAGGGCGGCGTGGCGCGAGAGATTGAACGGCTGGGTCAGGCGCAGCATCGCCGCGCGCGTGAGTTCCTCACCGTCGGGCCACCTGACGTGAGACTGCCCGAGCAGCGGCGGCGTGATCGCCATGCCGGGGAGCGCGAGGACGTCGACGCGCTCGAGCAAGGCAGCGACGTCTGCCTCGATCGCGGCGCGCGCCTCCTGCGCCAGCGCGTACTCCTGGTCCGAGGCACGCGGGGCGGTCTGCAGGCGGCCGCGTACGGCCGGCGTGTACGCGGCACCATGGATGGGCAGCCGCGGCCCGTGGAAGTCGAGCGCTTCGCGAAAGATGATGGTGCCGTACGTCGGCACGACGAGCGGCGCGGACTCGAAGGGGACGTCCTCGAGTGCGGCTCCGGCGGCGGCGAGCCGTGCGAGCGCATTCGCGGTGTGGCCACCGATGGCGTCGTCTACCGCGCGCCAGCCGAAGGCACGCAACACGCCCACACGAAGGTCTCGTATCGCCGTCGCCGGCGGACAGGGCGGCAGGGCGTCCGACCTCCGGAGGCCCTGCAACGTGTACCAGGCGTCCTCCACGCTCGTCGCCAGCGGGCCGACGCAGTCGACCGTCGGGCTGAGTGGCACCACCCCGGACAGCGACACCTCGCCCCATGCGGGCTTGAGGCCCACGAGGCCACAGGCCACGGAAGGGATGCGGATCGACCCGCCGGTGTCCGAGCCGATCGAGACGTGGCTCATGCCGGTCGCCACCGCGACTGCCGACCCGCCACTCGAGCCCCCCGCAGAGTGCAGCCGATTGCGAGGATTGCGTACGGGACCGAAGCCCGAGTCCTCGCTCGTCGTGCCCAACGCGAACTCGTGCATGTTGGTACGGCCCACGAACACCGCACCTTGCGAGCGCAGGTGCGCGACCGCTGGTGCGTCTGCCGCGGCGACGTCGGTCATCGACCGCGATCCGGCGGTCGTCACGTGGCCGCGCTGATCGAGGAGATCCTTCAGCGAGATCGGAATGCCGTGCAGGACACCGCGATCGACACCCCGCTGGCGTTCGGCATCGACCGCATCGGCATCGCGCCGCGCCCCGTCGGCATCGATTTCGATGAAGGCGTTGGTCACCGCCTGCCAGGTGTCGATGCGCTCGAGACACTGCTCGACGAGGTCGCGTGCGCGCAGCGTGCCGTCGCGCAGGCTGCGGGCGGTGTCGCGGATCGGCATGGGTCAGGCCTCGGGCACGCGTTCGGCGGCGATGTCGTCCAGGGTAGCGTTGGCGCGGCGCAGGTGCGGGATGACGATCGACCCGCCGACCACGAGGCCGATGTGCAGGGCCTCGCGCAGCTCGACGTCGGACAGCCCTTCCTCCTTGCACCGGATCAGGTGATACGTCACACAGTCGTCACACCGGAGTACGAGCGACGCCACCAGCCCGAGGAGTTCCTTCGTGGGCACGTCGAGCGTGCCGCCCTCGTAAGCGCGCGTGTCGAGCGCGAAGAATCGCTTCGTCTCGAGCGGCCCGACTTCCATGATCCGGCTGTTCATCCGCTCGCGGAACTGGCGAAAGCGCGTGAGGTGATCCGACATGGGGGACACGATACAGGATCGCGGATCGGGTACCGGGTACCGGGGACCGGGTACCGGATCGGGATTCGGGCCTCGGGACTGGGCAGGCATCAGGCGTGAGGCATGAGGCATGACACTGTAAACTCGCTCAGAGTTGACCCAGCCATGAGAAAGACCCGGATCATCGCGACGCTCGGCCCGTCGAGTGCCACGCCCGACGGCGTTCCTGCCCTGATTGCTGCCGGGGTCGACATCTTTCGCCTCAATTTCTCGCACGGCAGCCACGAGCAACATGCCGCGTCGGTCGCCCTGGTACGTGAGGCAGCAGCGGCCGCGGCGCGGCAGGTAGCGATCCTCCAGGATCTCAGCGGGCCGAAGATCCGCACTGGACGACTGGCCTCCGGCCAGCCGATTCCGCTGCCGGCCGGCTCGCGCCTGCGGATCACCACCGGCGACGAGGAGGGGTGCGAGGGCCATGTCTACACGACCTTTGCCGGACTCGCGCATTCGGTGAGCCCGGGCATGCGCCTGCTGCTCGACGACGGCGCGCTCGAATTGCGCGTCGAGGCCACCGATGGCACCAGCATCGACACGACGGTCGTTGTCGGCGGGACCCTCGCCCAGCACAAGGGCATCAACGCCCCCGACGTCGCACTGCCCGCCTCGGCGCTGACCGACAAGGACATCGCCGACCTGCGCTTCGGCGCGTCGCTCGGCGTCGACATGGTCGCCCTCAGCTTCGTGCAGACGGTGGAGGACCTCCTGAGCACGCGCGCGGAGCTGCGCGCGGCCGGCGCCGAAGCCACCACGCTGATTGCGAAGATCGAGCGGCCGCAGGCAGTGGCCAACCTCGGCGAACTCCTCGGCGCCTGCGACGGCGTGATGGTCGCCCGCGGCGACCTCGGCAACGAGGTGCCGCTGCACAGCGTGCCGCGCGCCCAGAAGGTCATCACCCAGCTCGCGCAGCGGGCCGGCGTGCCGGTCATCGTCGCGACCCAGGTGCTCGAGTCCATGCGAACCAATCCGCGACCGACCCGCGCCGAGGTCAGCGACGCGGCTAACGCCGCGGACGACTCGGTGGACGCCATCATGCTCTCGGGCGAGACGGCGAGCGGGCTGTATCCGGTGGCGGCGGTGAAGCTGCTCGATGCCGTCATCCGCGACGCCGAGAGCCTGAATCCGAAGCCTCGCGCGGCCTTCAACGCCGGTGTCCTCGGCGTTCCCCACAACCGCGCGCTCTGCGAAGCGGCCGTCACGCTTGCCCACGCCGGCAAGGCGGAGGCGATCGTTGCCGTGACCCGCGAAGGGAAGACCGCGCGCGTGCTGGCGGCGCTGCGGCCGGAGATCCCGATCCACGCGGTCACGTCGGATCCGCGGGTGGCGCGTCGCCTGATGCTGCATCGCGGCATCGAGCCGATTGCCATCGAGAAGTCGGTGCTCGACAGCGCCGGCGGCATCGAGGTGGAACGCCACCTCGTCGAGCTCGGCGTCCTTCGGGCCGGCGAGCCGATCGTCTTCGTGAGCGTCAACGCGGACCTGACGCGCCCGGACGCGAACTTCCTCCGCATCCGCCGCGTCGGGTAGACCTTTACAGCGATAACGGTGACCGGCAGCCCCACGGAACCCGCAGCTACACAAAATCCGGCAGCTGCTCTTGTTCTACCTCTTCCTTGAGGCGGCTGAGCGCTGCACTCCACGAACTCGCGATCACGCGGTAGAAGCGGCGCCAGCGCGGGTTGTCGTCGCAGCCGCTCTGCTGGAATCGCAGGCGGGTCCCGCTGTGGGTGGGCTCGCACGTGACGTGCACCGCCATCGGCCCGATCGGGTCGCCCTCGGGCGGCATCCAGTACGCGTCGGCAAGGAAGAACTCGCGTCCGAGCCGGACGTCGATCACCACGCCGTAGAACACGCCTCCCCAGGGTCCGAGCAATGGGTCGATCTCGGGTGACCTGGCCCACTCCAGGGCGTAGATGCCGAGCGGCCGCGGCCCGGTGATCGACGCGATGACGCCCCACCAGCGCTGCAGTGCCTCGCGGGAGAAGAAGGCCGAGTAGACCGTCTCGGGTGGGGCCGCGATTTCGATCACGCAGTCGAACGACGCGGGGTCGGGAGACGCGCAGCCAAACATGGGCCGAGTATGACACGCGGCCACCCTTGCCAGACCGCGCGGCCGGAGGCTAATCTATGGGCCGCCGGAGTGATCCGGCACCTGGCCATGACGCGCACCATCATCACCATTACCGTGACCACTCGAAAGCGGGAGCTCGACTCCGCGCGCGGGTGGCTCGTGTACGCGTCCTGAGCAGAACAGCTCATCTCCACAAAGCGTACGTGCACCACAGAAACCCGCCGCGCGACCCGCGCAGGCGGGTTTTGTCGTTGAAGGCGGACGAAGCGAGGATTCGATGTCGTCTCGAGTAGCAGTGGGCGTGCTTGGCGCCACCGGCACGGTCGGTCAACAGTTCGTGCGGTTGCTTGCCGGTCATCCGTGGTTCGAAGCCACCTGGCTGGCCGGCAGCGAGCGTTCGGAAGGGAAGACGTACGCCGACGCCGCCAACTGGAAGCTCGCCACCCCGATGCCCGACGCTGCCGCCGCGCGTGTCGTGCAGCGGCCCGTCCCCGGCAACGGTCCGAAGCTCGTGTTCTCCGCTCTCGACGCCAACGTCGCCGGCGATCTCGAGAAGGCCTTTGCCGATGCCGGACACATCGTCGTCAGCAACGCGCGCAACTACCGGATGGACCCGCTGGTGCCGCTGCTGATCCCGGAAATCAACCCGGACCACCTGGAGTTGCTCGAACAGCAGAAGTCCGCCTACGGCTGGAAGGGCGGCATCGTCACCAACTCGAACTGCTCGACGATGTTCCTGGCGATGGCGCTGGCGCCGCTTCGAGCGCTCGGCCTGACCACGTGCAACGTCGTCACGCTGCAGGCCGTCTCCGGTGCGGGCTACCCGGGCGTGCCCTCGCTCGACATCCTCGGCAACGTCGTCCCGTTCATCGGTGGCGAGGAGGAAAAGCTCGAGATGGAGCCGCAGAAGATCCTCGGCAGGCTCGCCGGCGACCATGTCGAGCCACACCCGGTGATCATCAGCGCCCACACCACGCGGGTCCCGGTCATCGACGGCCACAGCGAGATGATCTCGGTCGGCTTTGCCTCCAGCGTCACCGCAGCCGACATCCGCGCAGCATTCGACGCGTTCAGCGGCCTGCCCCAGGAAATCGGGTTGCCGTTCGCGCCGCCCAGGCCGCTCGTTTATCTGGAAGCGGAGAACCGGCCACAACCGCGTCTCGATGTCGAGCGCGAGAACGGCATGGCGGTTTTCCTCGGGCGCCTGCGCCCGTGCCCGGTCCTCCAGCACAAGTTCGTGGCGTTGGGTCACAACACGGTGCGCGGCGCGGCCGGCGCGGCCTTGCTCAATGCCGAGCTCATGCAGGCGCAAGGCCTGCTCTGAGGTGACGCCATGGTCGTGATGAAGTTCGGCGGCACGTCGGTCAAGGACCCGGAGGCCATTGGTCGCCTGGCGCGGATCGTCGCGCGCGAGTACGCGACGAGCGGTGCGCCGGTCGTCGTGGTGTCAGCGATGTCCGGCATCACCGATCAGCTGCTCGACGCGGTCGCCGCGGTCGAGCGTGGCGATGCGGAACTGGCGTCGCAGAAGGTCGCGGTCATGCGCGATCGTCATCGCGCGGCAGCCGAAGCACTCCTCACCCGGGCCGACGAGCAAGGCGACGTGCTCGACGCGCTCGAACGCCAATGGCGCGAGGCGGCGGCGCTGCTGCACGCGATGGCCGTCCTGCGCGAGGTATCGCCGCGGTCGCGAGACGCGGTTGTCGCGATGGGCGAGCTGGCGAGTTCCCGTCTGGTCGCCGCGGCTCTCACCGAACTCGGGACGGCCGCCCAGTGCGTCGACGCACGACGCGTGCTCGTGACCAGTGCTGACCACGGCCACGCCCTGCCCGACCAGGCGGCCACGGCGGCTCGGCTGAAGGAGCGTGTGCTACCGATCACGTCGGCTGGTGTGGTCGCCGTGCTCGGAGGCTTCATCGGGGCAACGGCCGAGGGCATCACGACGACGCTGGGGCGTGGCGGATCGGATTACTCCGCATCGCTGTTCGGCGCCGGACTGCACGCCGCCGAGATCCAGATCTGGACCGACGTCGACGGCATGCTGACGGCCGACCCGCGCATCGTCGAGGGAGCGCGGCCGCTGCCATCGCTGTCGTTCGCCGAGGCGTCCGAGCTGGCGTACTTCGGTGCCAAGGTGCTGCACCCGAGCACCATCGCTCCAGCGGTCACCGATGGCATCCCCGTCCGCATCCTGAACTCGCATCGTCCGGAAGTCGCGGGCACGACGATCACGGCCAACCCGCCGCTGCCCGAGGCGCCGCTCACCGGACTCGCATGCAAGCGTGACATCACCGTGATCGACATCCGTTCGACGATGATGCTGGCCGCGTACGGGTTCATGCGCCGCGTGTTCGAGGTGTTCGAGCGCTACCGGACGTCGGTGGACGTGATCACGACCTCCGAGGTGAGCGTGTCGATCACCATCGAGGATCGGCGTGCCCTCGACGAAATCGTGGCCGACCTGTCGGTGTTTGCCGAGGTCGGCGTCGAGTCCGAGATGGCGCTGCTGTGCGCGGTGGGCGAACGATTGCGGCTCGAGCCGGGCCTTGCCGCACGCGTGCTCGGCGCCCTCGACGAGTTCCCGCTGCGGATGGTGTCGCAGGCGGGCGCGCGCCGCAACCTCACCGTCGTCCTGCCGCAGTCGCAGTTGCAGGCGGCGATGTCGCGGGTGCATGAGCGTTTCTGCCTCGAGGTCGAACCGGCTGGAGTCGTGGCCTGATGCGCGCTGTCCTGTTCGGGCACGGCCGCATGGGACGGCTCGTGGGACTGCACGCGGCCGCGCATGGCGTCGAGGTCGTCGGCGTGTTGACGAGTGCGAGTGTCGACGAGACGTGGGCGGCGGCGGCGTCGACGGGTGCGGACGTGGTGATCGACTTTGCCACCGGCGACGCACTGCGCGTCAACCTCGAGCGCTTGAGCACGCTGGCACCGACGCTCGTGCTCGGAAGCACTGGCTGGGGCGACTACGAGGCGACGGCACGGGCCATTGTCGAGCGTCGCGGCGCCGGCGCTGTAGTGGCCTCGAATTTCTCCGTCGGTGCCTACCTGATGGAGGCGGCCGTCCGCGTCGTGAGTGCGGCCGTCGAGCGGTTGGACGACTACGACGCGTTCCTGCACGAGGCGCATCACTCGAAGAAACGCGACGCGCCGTCGGGGACGGCGTTGCTGTTGCTCGATGCGATGCGCCAGGCAGGATTGACCCGCCACGTGGATGTGTCGTCGACGCGTGCCGGGCACATCCCGGGCACGCACGTGGCCGGGTTCGACGGCCCCGCGGAGACGGTCACGCTGACACACACCGTGCGCGATCGTGCCACGTTCGCGCATGGCGCCCTGCGCGCCGCACGCTGGGTGCACGGGCGATCGGGCTGGTACTCGATGCGCGACGTCCTCGGCATCACGGAGAACGCTGAACGCTGAACGCCGGACGTCGAGGGGACGTCGGGCTGGGACCGCCCGACGCTACCGTCGCAACAGCAACGCCAGACGCCGGCCGCAGATGGTAGGGCCGGCTCGCCGAGCCCGGCCCGGTACCCGGTACCCGGTACCCGGTACCCGGTACCCGGAACCCGGTACTGATTCCGACTCCCGATTCCCGATTATGCTTGACCCCATGACCCCACGACGACCCTTCACCGGCTGTGGCACCGCCCTGGTGACGCCATTCACCGTGAGCGGACGGATTGACGAGGCGGCGGTACGTCGCCTGGCGCGCCGGCAGATCGAGGCCGGCATGCATTTCCTCGTTCCCGTGGGTACCACGGGCGAGGCGCCGACGCTGTCGGCGGCCGAGAAACGCGTCGTCGTCGAGCTTGTCGTGGACGAGGTCAAGGGCGTGGTGCCGGTCCTCGCCGGTGCGGGTGGCTACGACACCGCCGAGGTGATCGAGTCCGCGCATGCGATGGCCGCTGCGGGCGCGAACGGCATCCTGTCGGTATCGCCGTACTACAACAAGCCGACGCAGGAAGGGCTGTTCCAGCATTACGCCTCGATTGCGTCGAACACGAACCTGCCCATCGTGCTCTACAACGTGCCCGCGCGCACCGGCAGCAACATCGAGCCGGCCACCACCGAGCGGCTCGCGCAGCTGCCGCAGATCGTCGGCATCAAGGAAGCATCTGGCAACGTGTTCCAGATCGCGGACGTCCGCCGCCGCGTCCCCGCGGACTTCCTCGTGCTGTCGGGCGACGACACGCTGACCCTGCCGGTCATGGCACTCGGTGGTGAGGGCGTCATCTCGGTGGCGGGCAACGAGGTGCCGTCCGACATGGCGCGGCTGGTCGAGGCTTGCGAGCGTGGCGACTTCGCCGCCGCGCGGGTGATCCACCAGCGGCTGTTGCCGTTGCTGCAGGCCAATTTCCTCGAGTCCAACCCGGGCCCGGTGAAGGCGGTCATGGCGTTGGCCGGGCTGCTCGAACCCACGTACCGGCTGCCGATGGTCGCGCCGACGAGTCACAGCCTGCAGACCTTGCGCCGCATCGCCCTGGATCTGGGCCTGCTGGCAGAGACCACATCCGCATGAGCATCGAGGCCTTGCGTCAGGACGTCGAGCGGCTCTGGGCCGCCGGCGCCGACGCCTCCCGCGAAGAAGGACGTGAACTGTTCGGGCGCCTGCGCGCCGCATTGTCGGAGGGCAGCGTACGTGCCGCCTCGCCGGATGCCAATTCGCCCACCGGTTGGGTGGTGAACAGCTGGGTGAAGCAGGGGATCCTGCTCGGGTTCCGTTTCGGTGACCTCGTCGATGCGTCGATGGATCACGGCCGGTGGCCGTTCTTCGACAAGGACACGCTGCCGCTGCAGCGATTCGGCGCCGGCAGCGGTATCCGCATCGTTCCGGGCGGTTCGTCCGTGCGCGACGGCGCGCACCTGGCCAGGGGCGTGATTGCGATGCCGCCGATGTACGTCAACATCGGTGCCTACGTGGGCGAGGGCTCGATGATCGACTCGCACGCGCTCGTCGGCTCGTGTGCGCAGGTCGGCGCTCGCGTGCACCTCAGTGCCGCTGCCCAGATCGGGGGCGTGATCGAGCCGGTTGGCGCAATGCCCGTCATCATCGAGGACGACGTGCTCGTCGGCGGCAACACCGGCATCTACGAGGGCGCGGTGGTGAAGGCGCGTGCGGTGATCGGCGCCGGCACCATCCTCACCGGGTCCACGCCGGTCTACGACCTGCCGAACGGCCGCATCATCCGGCCGGAGAACGGGCAACCGCTCGTGATTCCGGAAGGCGCGGTCGTCGTCCCGGGCGCTCGTGCCGTCACCGAGGGGCCCGGCGTCGAGTGGAAACTCTCGCTGGCCACGCCGGTGATCGTCAAGTACCGAGACAGCCGCACCGACACCCGCACCGAGCTCGAACGATGGATCCGCTAGACGTCGTCGCGCTGACGCGTCGGCTCGTGGACGTCGAGAGCACGACCGGCGACGAGGCCGCGGTCTGCGTGATGGTCGGCGAGGAACTGGAGCAGCGTGGGTACGCCGTGACCCGCCAGACCGTCACCGGCGCGCGTGTGAACGTGCTCGCGACCGTCGGCACGCCGGAGGTGATCTTCTCCACGCACATGGATTGCGTACCGCCCTTCACGCCGAGCCGGGTCGAGGGCGATCGCATCCACGGACGGGGCAGTTGCGACGCCAAGGGCATCCTCGTCAGCCAGTTCGCCGCAGTCGAGGCGATGCGCGCCGCCGGCGAGACGCGCGTGGGCCTGTTGTTCCTGGTCGGCGAGGAGCGGGGCAGTGACGGGGCGATGATCGCCGACGAACTCTCCCGCGGAGTCACCCGCTTCCTGGTCAACGGCGAGCCGACCGAGGGCCGGCTCGCGCTCGGGCATCGCGGCGTGGTGCGCGTGAAGCTGCACGCGAAGGGCCGCGCGGCCCATTCCGGCTACCCGCACCTCGGCGAGTCGGCGATCGAGAAACTGCTCGACGCGCTGCAGCAGGTGCGCGCGATGGCGCTGCCGATCGACGGCGTGCTCGGGCCCACGCAGTTCAACATCGGCGCGATCAACGGCGGCCTCGCGCCCAACGTGATTCCGCCCTCGGCCACGGCCGATCTCCTCTTTCGCATCGTCACGCCCTACGAAGAAGTGCTGGCGGTGCTCGAGCCGATCCGCCCGCTGGTCGATATCGAGTACGTCTACCATGTGCCCTCGCTCCACATGGCGACCCTCGACGGCTTCGAAAAGGAAGTGGTGGGTTACACGACCGATGCTCCGCTGCTCAATGCGTGGGGAACGCGCCTGATGTACGGACCGGGATCCATTCACGTCGCACACACCGACCACGAGTCGGTCGCCATCGCGGATCTGCACCGGGCCGTCGATGACTACCAGCGGATTGCCCGCCACCTGCTCGCTGGTTAGCCCTCGAGACCCCATGAGCAGCCAACCACTGGCCTACCTGAACGCCGAGTTCCTCCAGAGCGACGATGCGCGGCCGCTGCGCATCCTGTCGGAGTACTTCGAGCCGCATCGACGGTTCACCCAGGAAGGGATCAAGGACACGGTGGTGTTCTTCGGGTCGGCGCGTGTCAAGAGCCGGGCCGAGACGCGACGCGATCTGCAGGTGCTCAAGGTGCGCGGCAAGTCGACCGCGAAGCTTCGCGCGTCGAAGGACGAACTCAAGCGGGCCGAGAAGGCCGTGGAGTGGGCGAAGTACTACGAGGATGCCCGGACGCTCGCCCGGATGCTCACGGAGTGGACGGCCGAACTCGACTCGGACATGCACCGGTTCGTGGTCTGTTCCGGCGGTGGTCCCGGCATCATGGAGGCGGCCAATCGCGGTGCGCACGAGGCCGGTGGCAAGAGCATCGGCCTGAACATCAAGCTGCCGTTCGAGCAGGGCCCGAACCCATTCGTCAGCGATCGCCTGCACTTCGAATTCCACTACTTCTTCATGCGGAAGTTCTGGTTTGCGTACCTGGCCAAGGCGCTCGTGGTGTTCCCCGGCGGCTTCGGCACGCTCGACGAGGTCTTCGAGATCCTGACCCTGGTGCAGACCCAGAAGCTCTCGAAGCAGCTCAAGGTGATCCTGTACGGCTCGCATTACTGGGACCAGATCCTGCATTTGCAGCCGCTGGTCGAGTGGGGCGCGATCCACGAAGACGACCTGACGTTGATGGAGAAGGTGGATACGCCGAAGCGTGCGTTTCGTGTGCTGCGCGACCACCTCCAGGTGCATCACCTGCGCCCGGAACCACCGCACGTGGTGACGCGCACGCCCGACATCGCCAAGACCCAGGGCTGACCCCGTGGCGCTGTCCATCGTTCCGCCACGCCCCGACAATCCGGCCTGTCCCGACTGCGACGAGACACTGGTGCACGTCCACACGGAGATCTCCTCCGGCGCATTCCGCACCCAGGCCGCGTCGATGCCGCAGCTGCCGATCCATTACTACGATTGCCCCGCCTGCGGAACCTGCTGGAAGTTTGCCACGCGCATGCTGCCCGATCCCGTCAGGCAGACCATTCGCGACGCGCAGGAGTAGATCACAGGAATTCAGGAACTCAGGAGCTCAGGAGCTCAGCCTGTGGCTCTTGGGGTGCCGTTGCCCGGTGCCCGATTTCGTGCCCGGTACCCGGTACCCGGATCCCGGTGCCCGGGTCCGGTTTTTGTGTGGCTGTGCTTGTCTCGCCGCGGGGCATGTTCGCATAATGCGACAAGGGCCCGGCCCCGCGAGGGACCGAGCCTGTCCGCGCCGGCTCGACGTGAGCCCGCGCGTGCGCACCGCACGTCACGTGCGACGTCGTTACTTCTTCGTGTCGAACAGCACCTTGGTGGCGATGCGCGTCTCGCCCGTACCCTGGGTGAAGTGGATCGTCACGAGCGACCCGGCCTTTGTCGAGAGGCCGGACACCTGCTCCTGCGCGCCGATGACCTTGGTGGCATCGGTGTAGCGGAACGACTGCTCCTGGTCGTCGGCACCCTTGATGACGATAGTCATCTCATCGGTGTTCACCTTGACCAGTCGGCCGGTCGCCATGGTCTTCTCTTCACTCGCCTCGGTCTTCATGTCCACAGGCGGGCGTTGCCGATCGTCCACGGTCGGGGCCTGCTGAGTTGGCGCCGGCAATGGAACCGGCTCCGGTTGTGGCTTCTGGTCCTGGGCAAAAGCCGGCGTCCCGAGTGCGGTAATCACGACGAACGATGCGAGCGCGGTATTGAGTGTCTTCATTACGTGTCTCCCTATGTCGTTCCGTGTGGCGCGTTGTTAGTTCGGGGCCGGACATCCCGGCTCGCATCCATAAGGAGCAAGCGGCGTGCCCTTTCGAGTTCAGCCATGCAAGTCGTTAACAGGGCAGCGCTTGCCCACGGAACGGAGCCACGGCGCACATGTGCCGGAGGGGCGGCCGTCGCGTAACTTCTACTCATCCTGGTGCGATCGCTTCATTGTCGGCCTCGCGCTGACGCTCGTGATGGCGTCGGCCCCGACGCTCAGGGCCGGTGAAATGGAACGTGAGCACGCCGAGCCTGGTGAACCGCGCTTGGGAGAGGCCGCGACCGTACAACTGGTGGTCGATTCGTTGAGCGAGAAACTCGGCATCACCGCCGTGGTGACAGTGACGATCGTGGAGCACGACGATCGGCGCGTGTCTGTCCGTCGTGAGCCGGGTAACTCGGCGTTCGCGCTGTCAGTCGAGCGTGGGTTCGTCGGCGGCTTGACTGCGGAACAGCTGGAAGCGGCGCTCGCGCACGAGCTCGGTCACGTGTGGATCTACACGCACCATCCGTACGTGCAGACCGAGCAGCTGGCCAATCGCATCGCGATGCGCGTTGTGACCCGGCGACAACTGGTGGCGGTGTACAACGCCATGTGGGGCGCCGATGCGGTGCACGGGTCGCTCGAGGCCTTCCTGGGCCTCGAGACGACCACCGCCGCGCAGTAAGGGTAGGCGCGCCTCTCTCGGAGGCGCCCTGGGCAGCTCAGAGAGCTGCCCCTACCGAAGTTCCTTGATCCGGATGTTCCGGAACTCGATGTAGTCGTTGTGCCCGAGCAAGCCGATGTGGCCGCTCGTGCGGAGCACGCCCGGGTGCTGCTTGAGCACCGCGGGATCGGTGACCGTCGACAGGTCGGCATCGAGAATCGTCTGGCCGTTGAGCACCACGGTGATCTGCTTGCCCTTCGCGGTCACTTCCTGCACGTTCCACTGGCCGGCGGGCTTCATCGCGCCTTTCTTGGCCGCGATCACGCCGTACACGCTGCCGTGGTACTGCGCGTCCTTCAGCGTGCCCCACTTGCCCGACAGTGCCGCGGCCTCGTCGATGATCTGCAGTTCCATCCCCTGGTACGCGGCGTCCCCCTCGCGCGGCGCGCGGATGCCGAGGCCGTTGTTGGAGCCTTCGGGCGGCATCTTGAACTCGAACCGCAGGACGAAGTCGCTGTATTCCTTGTCGGTGAGCAGCTTGCCGCCGCCACCCTTGGCGCAGAAGAGCACGCCATCCTTGACGCCGTACCCTTCACCCCTGCCGCCGACCAGCGTCCAGCCAGAGAGCGACTTGCCGTCGAACAGCGATGTGAAGCCGGCCTCGGCCTGTTGGGCGACGAGCGCGGGCGCGACGGCGAGGGAGAGAACGAGCACGGACGAGAGGGCCAGACGACGCATGGGTGGACTCCTTGTGCGAACCCGACGCCGGGCTGGGACAGCCCGGCGCTACATTGGACCAGTGGTAGGGCCGGCTCTCCGAGCCCGGCCCTAGTACAACAGCGACGACGTGCGCATCACGTCGAACGAGCCTGCATCCAGCCGGCAGGCCACGCTGACTTCCTGCGGACTCGCGCCCGCATCCACCGCGCGGCGCAATCCGTCCGACCCGGCCAGGATGTCGATCGGCATCTTCTCGTACTCGTACTCGTACGGCGGCGGCCGCCACGGCAGCACGCGCCCGGGCAAGGCGTCCCTGAACGCACAGAGCAGCGCGATCCCCGCATCTACCGATCGGAATCGTTCGCGATCGGTGACGTGCAACTGGCAGCCGCCGCAGGTGACGCGCGCGTGCTTCTGGAACGTGGGCTCGAAGTACGCAGGCCGGAAGTGCACACCCGGCAACTGCTGCGCGTTCAGGCCGCTCGCGAAGCGCTCGGCGTCGATGCCCGGATGGCCCACGAGCTCGAACGGCCTGGTCGTGCCTCGACCTTCCGACATCAGCGTGCCCTCGAACAGCACCATGCCGGGATAGACGACCGCCGCGTCCAGCGTTGGCATGTTGGGCGACGGCATGACCCACGGCACACCGGTTGCGTCCCACCAGTCGCCACGAGACCAGCCTTCCATCGCGATCGTTTCGAGCGGCGCGCCGATGCCGAACTGTGTGTTGAACAGCCGCGCCAGTTCCGCAATGGTCAGCCCGTGACGAAGGGCGATCGGATACAGCCCCACGAACGACTCGAAGCCTGGCGCCAGCGTCGGGCCTTCGACGATCCGTCCACCGATCGGATTCGGGCGATCGCACACGATCACCGGCAGGCCGCGACGCGCGGCGGCCTTCAGGCAATACGCCATCGTGTAGATGAACGTGTACACCCGCGTGCCCACGTCCTGCAGGTCGACGACGAGCGCGTCGAGGCCCTCGAGCATGGGGTCGGTTGGCTCGCGCGTCTCGCTGTAGAGCGAGTAGACCGGCACCCGTCGCGTCGCATCCTCGGCGTGGGGCGTTTCGATCATGTTGTCCTGCAGCGTCGAATGGAAGCCGTGCTGTGGACCGAAGACTGCCGCCAGCGTGACGTCGTCGGTCGCGGTGACCTGCTCGACGGCGTGCACGAAGCGCGCGTCGACCGACGAGGGGTTGGCGACCAGGCCGACGCGGGCCCCCTTCAGGCGGCCGGACGCCAGCAGGCGAGTGAGACCGAGTGTGACGGGCATGCCTTTTTTACCTTCTTGCTGTGAGGTGGAAGGTCACGGGGCGTGATGACTTGACGAAGGGACGCGCGTCGCCGTACGTGGTGCGCGGGTTCATCGCCTTTCTTCGTCCTGCGGACGCGACAGGAAGCATTCGACCGTAGCAGAGCTGAGCCCTGCAGCCGCCGGACTTGTCCGGTCGTCGGCAGCGCGTCAGACGGTGATTGTGCCCTCGAAGTAGCACACCGCGCGGCCGGTCAGCCGGACACGGTTTCCGTCGATCACGCACCGCATGGCGCCACCGCGCCTGGACACCTGGCGCGCCTCGAGCGTGGTCTTCGCGAGGCGGTCGGCCCAGTACGGGACCAGCGTGCAGTGCGCCGAACCGGTGACCGGGTCTTCGGCGACGCCAGCAGCAGGTGCGAAGAAGCGCGACACGAAGTCGGCGCCCGGAGAGCGGGTCTGGTCTGCCGGTGCCGTGGCGATGAAGCCGAACACCCCGAGCGCCTTCAGCTTCGACATGTCGGGCGTGAGCGCGAGGACCTCGGCCTCCGTCGTGTAGACGGCCATGCAGTCGCGCGCCAGCCAGAGTTCGGCCGGCTCGCCACCGAGCGCCACCGCGACGTGTCGATCCGGCGGCAGGGGCCTGGCGCGGCGCGCAGGCAGGTCGAGCGTGTACGCTCCGTCGTCGCGGGTCACCTTCAAGGCGCCGCTTCTCGTGTCGAACGTCACGGCCGGCGCGTCTTGTCGCAGCTTCTCGTAGAGCACCGCGGCCGACGCGAGGGTCGCGTGTCCGCACAGGTCGACTTCCACTTCCGGCGTGAACCAGCGCAGGTGATACTGCGCCGGCCCGGTCTGGACGAAGAAGGCCGTCTCGGCGAGGTTGTTCTCGGACGCGATGCCCTGCATCGTGGCGTCCGGGAGCCACGTCTCGAGTGGGCAGACCGCTGCCGGGTTGCCGCGGAACACCTCGTCCGTGAAAGCGTCGACCTGATAGAGGGGCAGCCGCATCAGAGGACCATGCGCCAGCCGCGAGGGTCGGGATCGAGGCCGTACTGCAGCCGCGTGATGGCGTCGTACAGCTTCTGCGCCACCGGCCCGGGCTCGCCGCCGTTGATCACGATGTCGCCGTCCTCGCTCGCGAGGGTTCCGACCACCGACACCACGGCTGCCGTTCCTACGCCGAAGACTTCCTGCAGCGTGCCCTTCGCATGCGCGTCCCGTACTTCGGTCATCGAGACGAGACGCTCCTCGACCGGCATCTCCCAGTCGCGCGCAATCGTCAGCACGGTGTCGCGGGTGATGCCCGGGAGGATGCTGCCGCCGAGCGGCGGCGTGACGAGCGTGCCGTCGATCACCAGGCACAGGTTCATCGTGCCTACCTCTTCGACGTACTCGTGCTGGATCGCGTCGAGCCACAGCACCTGGTCGCAGCCGCGCTCGCGCGCCTGCTCGGCCACCTGCAGGCTGGCGACGTAGTTGGCCGCGGCCTTGGCTGCGCCGATGCCGCCCCTGACCGCGCGCACGCGTTCGCGCTCGACCCAGATCCTCACCGGTTTCAGCCCGCCCGCGTAGTAGGCGCCGACCGGTCCGGTGATCACGTAGAAGGTGTATGTCCTCGATGCCCGCACGCCGAGGAACGGCTCGGTCGCGATGATCGTGGGCCGGATGTACAGCGCCGTGCCCGGCGCCGACGGCACCCAATCGGCATCGGTAGCCACGAGTTGCGCGATGCCCTGCACGAACAGCGACTGATCGATCGCCGGAATCGACAGGCGACCCGCGCCCGTGGCCATCCGGTGCGCGTTGCGATCGGGCCGGAAAAGCGAAATCCGGCCGTCCATGAGCCGGTACGCCTTCAGGCCCTCGAACATCGCCTGCCCGTAGTGCAGGACCGACGCGGCCGGGTCGAGTGCAAGGGTGCCGTAGGGCACGATCCGCGCGTCGTGCCAACCCTGGCCCTCGGTGTAATCGACCACCAGCATGTGGTCGGCGAAGTACTTGCCGAACCCCAGGGCGTCCTCGGCCGGGTGGGGCCGGGGCGACGAGGTCCTGGTGACCGGGATCACGGGCGCAGACGCACTGACGGACATGAGAGGCCTCCTCCCGCGTCGCGCCGCACGGGATGGCGGTGCGGACGCCGGATAGCCGAATTGTACTTGTCTCGCCGCTTCTGCGGCAGCGTCGCCGGCCGCGGCGATGGGGCGGGCGGCCTTGCCGTGCGCCCGCGGGCGGCGTAGTGTTGACGTTCGCCCCGGAAGCCAGGTTCCCGGCCGAGCGGCGCAGAACACTCGTGACCACGACAAACATTCGCACCTGGCTCCTGTCGGACCTCGCTCCGGAATCGACGGCCGCTCACCACGCTCCCGCGCACACGGCGCCCTGGTGGCAGGTGATGTGCCTGACTGGCGTCGACTACTTCTCGACGCTCGGCTACCAGCCCGGCATCGCCTTCCTCGCCGCCGGCGTGCTCTCGCCGCTGGCCACGCTGGTCCTGATCGCGCTGACGCTGGCGGGCGCGCTGCCCGTCTACCGGCGTATTGCCGCACTGAGCCCACATGGCCAGGGCAGCATCTCGCTCCTCGAGCAGTTGCTCCCGCGCTGGCGCGGGAAGGCCCTGGTCCTGATCCTGCTCGGGTTCGCGGCCACCGACTTCGTGATCACCATCACGCTCTCGGCCGCGGACGCGACCGAGCACATCATCCACAACCCGTTCTCCCCGAACTGGCTGGACCATCCGATCTGGCTGACGCTGATGTTGCTGTCGGCGCTCGGCGCCGTCTTCCTCAAGGGGTTCAAGGAAGCCATCGGCCTCGCGGTCGTGATCGTCATCGGCTACCTGGCGTTGAACGCGGTCGTGCTCGCCGTCGAGCTGTGGGCGGTGCTGCACCATCCCGAGTACCTCGCCAACTGGCGAACGGCACTCTTCGCCACTCACGGCAACCCGGTGATGATGGTGGCGGTTGCGCTGTTCCTCTTCCCCAAGCTGGCACTCGGCCTCTCGGGTTTCGAGACCGGCGTCGCCGTGATGCCGCTGGTCCGCGGTGAGGCCGGCGAGACCGAAGCGGCGCCGCAGGGGCGCATCAGGAACACGGGGCGCCTGCTCACGACCGCGGCGCTGATGATGAGCGTCCTGCTGTTTGCCAGCAGTGTCGCGACGACGCTGAACATTCCAGCGTCGGCGTTTGCCGAAGGCGGTGAGGCGCGAGGCCGGGCGCTCGCCTACCTCGCCCACCGCGACTTGGGGCACATCTTCGGCACGGCGTACGACGTGCTGACGATCGCCATCCTGTGGTTTGCCGGCGCGTCCGCGATGGCCGGGCTGCTGACGCTGATTCCGAAGTACCTGCCGCGGTACGGCATGGCACCCGACTGGGTGAGGGCGACGCGGCCGCTGGTGCTGATCATCCTGCTCGTCACGTGCGTGGTGACGCTGATCTTCGATGCCAACGTCGAGGCCCAGGGCGGGGCCTATGCCACCGGCGTCCTCGTGCTGATGACGTCGGCGGCGCTGGCCACCACCATCCACGCGCGCAAACACCATGGCGCGGTGTGGGGCTTCGGTGCGATCACGCTCGTCTTCGCCTACACGACTGTCGTCAACATGGTCGAGCGGCCCGACGGCCTCAAGATCGCGAGCTTCTTCATCCTCACCATCATCGCGTCCTCGCTCACCTCGCGCGTCCTGCGCAGCACGGAACTGCGCATCAAGCACGTGAACTTCGACGAGAAAGCCGGCGCCTGGCTGGCGTCGCTCACGGCGCCGACGGTGCGAGTCATCGCCAACCGCCCGGACAAGGGCGTCGAGGCCGAATACGCCGCGAAATGGCGCGAGGCGCGCAGCAGTCACCACATCGAGAGCCTGAACAACGTGCTGTTCCTCGAGGTGCAACCGGGCGATGCGTCGGAGTTCGTCGACGATGTACTCGATGTACAGGGTGTGCAGATCGGCCCGTATCACGTGCTGCGCTGCAAGAGCCCGGCGGTGCCCAATGCCATCGCGGCCCTGCTGCTGCACGTGCGGGACGCGACCGGCCGGGTGCCGCATGCCTACTTCGGCTGGACCGAAGGCAACCCGATTGCCTACCTGCTGAAGTTCATGGCTTTCGGCGAGGGCGACACCGCGCCGGTCACGCGTGAGGTGTTACGGCAGATCGAACCCGACCCGCACTGGCGTCCCAGGATCCACCTGGGTTGACGCCGAGGGCCTGCAGGCGCGCCGGCACCGGCGCCGTGACGTCGAGGATCTCGCCGGTCATCGGATGCGGCATCGTCAGCCGCCATGCGTGCAGGGCCTGCCCCTGCAGCGCATCCACCTGCGCGCGCGTCACCGCTGGCAGTTTCGCTTCGGCCTTCACGCTGCGATAGATCGGGTCGCCGGCGACAGGCCAGCCGGCCGCGAGCAGGTGGGCGCGGATCTGGTGCAACCGTCCCGTGCCGAGCGTGCACTCGAGCAACGCGAGGCCGTCGGGCATCGGCCACGTCGAACGCAGGCGTTGCACCCACGTGACGCTGGGCCAGCCATCGTCCACGACACCGACGCGCGGTGGCCGCTCTGAGATCTTGCCGAGCGGATACGTGATCGTCGCGTCCTCGGGTGGCTTGCCGATGACCACCGCGAGGTAGGTCTTGTTCGCGTGGTCGGTGGCAAGGATGCGCGCGGCACGCGCGTGCACCGCGCGAGACTTGGCCACGAGCAGCACGCCCGACGTGTCGCGGTCCAGCCGATGGACCAGCCCCGGCCGCGACGTCGTGTCCTCCCACGCGCGCGCCTGGTGCAACAGGGCATTGAACAAGGTGCCCGACTGCAGGCGTCCAGTCGGGTGGCTCACCATTCCGGCTGGCTTGCTGACCACGACGAGCCACTCGTCCTCGAAGAGGATCGGCACGTCGAGCGACTCGGCCGCATGGACCTTGCGGACGCGCGGCTTCGGCAGCGTCACCACGACCTCGTCGCCTAGCCGAAGCGTCGACGATGCGCGCCGGCCGCCGACGCCATTGACAGAGATCAGCCCCGCGTCGAGCCAACGCTGGACACGTGTTCGCGACACGCCCGGCTCATCCGCGAGATGACGCATCACGGACTGGTCGAGGCGCAAGCGCTCGTCACCGCGATCGGCGACGAACTGGCGTTCGAGCACCGCGGCGGTGCTGCGAGGCTCGTCTCGCCGGGTCACGGGTGTCTCCGGGGCATGGCCATCCCCCCATTGTGCCTCGATCGGTGCTGGTAACCGAGAGCCGGGTCCTGGCCTGCCGCACCCGGCCTCTCCGATTCCCGAGATCGGGCACCGGGTGAAACCGTCGGGCACCGGGGACCCGGAGGCACAGTACTCCTGCATGCCCTGCGTCCAGTTGTGCCCCTCGCGCACTCCGATCGCGCCAGCCGCGATCCACGCGGCGGGGTATGCCGGTCGGGTCTGTTGCTGGGGTGGGGCCGAGTATGCCAGAGCCTGGGGGCCGCGGCGAGGGCAGGCGCGCCATGCGCCGGCGGCAACCTGTCCGGCGCCGGCCACCGCGGGAGATTTCCCGTGGACGGCCGGAATTTCACGTGGCAGGGCTCGATACGTCTTTCCTGGCTTCACGCAGTGGCGAGGACCTACGCGCGTCGACGGCTGGTGCACGCCTTGCACTATCCCGGAAGGGTCCGCGCCAGGCTCGGGCCAGCGTGATCCAGGAGTGTCGATCTCAGCCCGGCCAGGGAAATGGAGCACAACGTTGTCGCGAACGCCGTTCGGCCTGCTGCTCGTGTGTGCGTGTGGCGTGTTCGTCGGCGGCCTCGCGCGGCCGCCGGCCCAGTCGTCGGGTCCCAACGGCGCCGCGCTCTACCGCTCGTACTGCGCGAGTTGCCATGGCCTGTCGGGGCGTGGCGACGGCCCGATGGTGGATTTTCTGCGTGTTCCGCCCACCGACCTGACGATGCTGACGCGGCGCCATGGCGACACCTTCGATGCCGAAGCGGTGGCCAGGGCCATCGATGGTCGCACGCGCATCGGCCCGCATGGCCCGTCGGACATGCCGGTGTGGGGCGACGCCATGTCATCGGCGCTCGCTCAGGGTGGCGAGAAGGCCTTCCGCGACCTGGTGGGCGCAATCGTCCGACACCTCGAGTCCCTCCAGGCACGTCAGGCGCCGTGACGCCACTGCCATGACCCTCTACCTGTATCGCCTCATGGGTGCCGCCACGCTCGATGCGGGCATGTACGAGAGCATCGAGGCGGACCGGGGCACGACCGTCCAGGCCGCGATCACGGTACTGCTTGCCAGCCTCGCGGCGGGCATCGGCGCCAGCGGTTGGTATGGCGCGCACCCGTTCACCCTGGTCGCCGTGAGCGTCGTGGCGTGCGCCGTCTGGGTCGTCTGGGCGGTGCTCATCTTCCACATTGGCACCCGCATCCTGCCGTCGACCGACACGCGCGTGACGCTCGACGAACTGCTCCGCACCACCGGCTTCTCGGCCGCTCCAGGCCTGCTGCTCTCTGTAGCCGTGGTGCACGGCATGAGTGTTCCCGTGTTCGTGGCGACGGGACTGTGGATGCTGGCGACGATGATCGTCGCCGTCCAGCATGCGCTGGACTACGCAAGTCCGTGGCGCGCGCTGGCGGTGTGCCTGGTCGCCATGACCATCGTCATCACGCTGACCGTGACGTTGGGCGTCGTGTGGGGACCTGCGCTGTCCTGATCTCCCAGGACGTCCGGCGCTGTTGCCGTCGCGACCGCGTGTTCGTCACGATCGACGATGATCCGGTTGAGGCCTTTCGCTTCATCGAACGACGTCGCGCCAGCCTCATCGGCGTGCCGTCTTGGGTCAGCCCGTTCGCCGGCATTGCCAATGGTGGAATGCCGCGATGCCGCAATGCTGCGATGCCAAATTGCCGCCTGCAGAGGGACAGCTCGACAGCGCATAGATTCATCCGACCGTCCGACCGAGGTTTCCGTACAATCGGCCCATGCGAGTCACGCTGCGGGTGAATGGCCGGATGCACGACGTGGACGTCGAGCCCGAGGACACGCTGCTCTCGGTGCTGCGATCAGACCTGGGACTGACGGGGTCGAAGTTCGGCTGCGGTGAAGGCCAGTGTGGTGCCTGCACGGTCCTTGTGGACGGGCAGGCCATGCGCTCCTGCGTGCTCCGCGTCGACGCGCTCGCCAGCAAGGAGGTCACCACCATCGAGGGCCTCGCGCAGGGTGAGCGCCTGCATCCGGTCCAGGAGGCGTTTCTCGACGCGGAGGCGTTCCAGTGCGGCTACTGCACGCCGGGCATGGTGATGGCCACCGTCGCGTTGCTGCGCGCCAACGCCAGGCCCTCGGCGCAGGACATCGCGCGCGCCATGGACCGCAACGTGTGCCGCTGTGGGACCTACTCCCGCATCGTCAAGGCGGTGCAGATCGCGGCGGAGCGTACCCGCGCGACGTCGAGCGCCGGAGTGTCGCGATGAGCCGCCTTCGCCGTACGGCTTCGGCGCCCCACGCCCGGCTTCGCCAGACGGCTTCGGCGCGCCAGGCTGGCCCACAACACGACGATGCCATCGACGTCGAGCGTTACGAACTCGACGCGCCGGCGCGGTATCGGTTCGAGTTGCAGCGACGCGACTTCATCCGCGTCTTCGCCGCGATGGGCGGAGGCCTTGCAGTGCTGGCCGCCTCCGCCAAGGCTTCGGGGCCCAAGGCCATGCCGCAGGAATCGGGCCGTGGCGGTGCGGAGGGTATCTCCGCGGATGTGTCGGCGTGGTTGCACATCGGCGAGGACGGCCGGGTCACGGCGTGCACCGGGAAGACCGAGATCGGGCAGAACATCCGCACGTCGCTGGCGCAGGCCGTCGCCGAGGAACTGCACGTGGGACTGGACGTCGTGACCATGGTCATGGCCGACACGGCCCTCGTGCCCTGGGATGCCGGGACCTTCGGATCCCTGTCGACGCCCCGGATGGCACCGGTACTCGGTCGTGCGGCAGCGACCGCGCGCCAGATGCTGATCGATCGCGCGGCGCAGCGCTGGCAGGTGAGCGGAGCTGCGCTGACCGCGCGTGACGGACGTGTCACCGACGGCTCCCGTTCGCTCGCGTACGGCGAGCTGGTTCGCGGCGAGACGCTGACCGGCGTCGTGCCCGCCGACCGTGCCCTGACCCCACGTGCCGAATGGCGCGTGCGCGGCACCGCTCCGCCGAAGGTGCAGGGCCGTGCGTTCGTGACCGGGCAGCACCTGTTCACTCCGGATCTCGTCCGGCCGGGGCTCAAGTACGGATGCGTCGTGCGTCCGCAGGGCTACGGTGGCACGCTGGAGTCGGTAGACGATGCGCGGGCGCGGGAGATGCAGGGTGTCACCGTCGTGCGGGACGCGGACTTCGTGGGCGTGGTGGCGAGTACCGAGCGCGCGGCGCGCCGCGCCGCGGCCGCGATTGGCACCACGTGGCGCACCGAGCCTGACCAGCCGTCGTCGGACACCCTGTACGAGCACCTCAAGCGCGGACTCGCGCCAGGCGCCGCTGGTCGTCAGACACCCGGCGTGGTGGTCGGTGACCTCGCCGCCGCGAAGGCGGCGACACGCCGCACCTTCAGCGCGAGCTACCGCATCCCGTACATCGCGCACGTGCCGCTCGAGCCGCGCGCCGCGGTCGCCGAATGGATCGACGGTGCGCTGACGGTCTGGTGCGGCACGCAGCGGCCGTTCGGTGTGCGCGGCGAGCTGGCGCAGGCGTTCCGGATTCCGGAGAGCCGCGTGCGCGTCATCGTCCCCGACACCGGATCGGCCTACGGCGGCAAGCACACGGGCGAGCATGCGATCGAGGTGGCCCGGCTTGCGAAGGCCGCCAACCTTCCCGTCAAGCTGGTATGGACCCGTGCCGAGGAGTTCTCGTTCGGCTATGCCCGTCCGGCCGGCGTCATCGACGTCCATGCCGGCGTCGACGAGGGCGGCCGGATCGTCACCTGGGAGTTCGACAACTGGAACTCCGGCGCGTCCGGCATCCGCACGCCGTACGACATCCCCAACCAGCGAATCGATTTCCATCCGTCGGCGTCGCCACTCCGGCAAGGGTCCTATCGGGGGCTGGCCGCCACCGCCAATCACCATGCGCGCGAGATGCACATGGACCGGATCGCGCGCGAACTCGGGGTCGATGCCGTCGCGTTCAGGCTGACGCACCTGTCCGACGAGCGCATGCGTGCCGTCCTGCAGAAGGCGGCGGAGCAGGCGGGATGGCCAAAGCCGTCGGCATCGGGCCGGACGCTCGGCATCGCCTGCGGCGCCGAGAAGGGCGGATACGTGGCGACGGCGGCCGAGGTCTCGCGCGACCGCACTGGCTTCCGCGTCGAGCGCCTTGTCGTGGTGTTCGAGTGTGGCGCGGTCGTCCATCCCGACGGCATTCGCAACCAGATCGAAGGCGGCGTCGTGCAAGGGCTTGGCGGTGCGCTGTTCGAGGCCCTCGAGTTCCGTGAGGGAAAGCTGACCAATGGGACGTTGGCTCGTTACCGCGTGCCACGCTTCAAGGACGTCCCGCGTATCGATGTCGTCGTGCTCGATCGGCACGACCTGCCGTCGGCCGGCGCGGGAGAGACGCCCATCGTCTGCGTGGCGCCAGCCATAGGTTCGGCCGTGCGCGGGCTCGGCCAGGTCGCCGACGCGCTTCCCGTGTCGCTGCTGACCTGACAGCCGTTGCGCGTCAGGCCAATGCCTGTGCGAAGGCCTGCACCAGGTCCGCCGCCGTGGTGCGGTTCCAGGTCTCGTTGACGCCGAGAGTGATCACGCCTCCGGCCGTGGCGGCAGGCAGGAGCACGCCGCGATCGGCGAGCCGGCGTGCCACGACCGTGGGATCGGCAGTCTTGATGGTGATGCGGGCCAGGTTCGTACCGTTGGAGATCCGCTCAACGGCCACCATCGGATGTCTCGCCATGGCGCCGTAGAACGCCTCGGACACGTGGACGGCATTGGTGAGGCGATCGAGGAAGCCGTCCATGTAGTGTCGCGCCACCAGGGCAGCCGGCCAGCCGACGGCAAGGTTGCCGCCGAACATGCGCCGCACGTGGAACATGCCGTCGAGCACACGCTTCGGCCCCGCGAGGATGGACCCGATGCCGCAGTTGAAATACTTCCAGAGCGACACGTACACGGTGTCGAAGGCCGCCGCGTATTCGGACGGCGCTATCCCCGTGTAGGCCGACGCGATGAACAGCCGTGCGCCGTCCAGGTGCATGCCGATACCGCGCTCGCGGGCGAGGGCAGAAATGCGCCTGGCCTCGTCCCAATCGAACATTTGCCCCGTCAACCGGCGGATGGGACTCTCGATCACGATGGCGCCCACGTCGGTGGCGACCCGTCCGCCGGCGGTCCGCGCGAGGACGGCCTCCACATCGGCGCGCGTAAACGTCGCGGTACCCGGGGCAAGGGGGATCAGCGTCAGCGCGGAGAGAGTCTGGCAGGCGTCGCCGGTGTCATTGTAGATGTGACTCATCTCCGGCACGATGACGCGGCGCCTGGTGCTGGCGAGGGCGCGCAGTGCCAGCTGGTTGGCCAGTGTGCCCGACGGCATGAACACCGCCGCTTCCTTGCCGAGCAGCTGGGCCCAATGCCGCTCGAACGCCTCCACCTCGCCCCCGAGCAGGTATGTGTCCTGCGCCGGCGTGACCTTCCGGCACAGGGCGTCGAGCAGTGCCGTGTACTCACCTGGCGTGATCGCGACGCCGTCGCCGGAGAGGTGGACGGTCCTCTCCGGAGCGACTGTCACGGTTGCCAGATCATCGGTTGGCGACAGCGCCGTGAAACCGGTCGCGGCACCCACCGCCTCAACGAATCCGCGCCGGGTTACTGGCTGCATGTGTGTCCTTCGCTGCGCGAGCCTGGCAAGACGCCGGCCTTCGCGTCGCCATTGTAGGCTGCAGTCCACACGTAGCGGTCGACCTTCAGGTCGACCGTCTCGCACCCGCTCGGCGCGGTGCCACCTTCAAGGGCCCACTGCAGCTTCGTGACCAGGGCGTTGGTTCAGGGAGCCTGCGTCGACGTCATGCGAGCGTAAAATCACCATGTAGTCTTGATGTCGACGGTTGAATGCCGCGTCCTTGCGCTGCGGCGAAACCGGCCATCGCGCTGTGGTTGGACGATCTCGGGAGACCACTGAATGACGCAACCAATCGAGATACCTCAACTGGTGTTGCTCTTCTTCGGCGCCCTGCTGTTGTGGGCGTTCGTAAGGCGCGACCGCGGCTCACTCTGAAAGCAAGTGGGTCTGGGCACTGCCGCCAGGCATCAGCCATCAGGCATCAGGCATTACCTGCCCGGCCACTTCCACGGCGGCTGCTCCTGCCAGGCGATGTTTGATACGACGGTTTCTCCGTGCCTGCGCTCCAGCGCCACGAGGTCGCACGCGGGTTCGGAGGCGAGGGCGTCGATCAGGCGCGGCGCATGGGACACGACGATGACCTGCGAGGAGGCCGACGCCGCCGTCACCAGACGGGCCAGCGCCGGCAGCAGGTCCGGGTGCAGGCTCGTCTCCGGTTCGTTCAGCACCAGCAGCTCCGGTGGTCGCGGCGTGAGCAGCGCGGCCGTCAGCAGCAGGTAGCGCAACGTGCCGTCCGACAGCTCCGCCGCGCGGAGCGGGCGGAGGAGTCCCTGCTGGCGCAGTGTCACCTCGAACGCCCCGTCCCCGGTCAGCACCTCGACTCGAGCGCCGGGGAACGCATCGTCGATCGCGGTGTGCAGGGCGTCACGATCGCCGATCTCGTCGATGGTCTGCAGGGCCGCCGCGAGGTCGGCGCCTTCGTCGCCGAGCACCGGCGTGTGCGTGCCGACCTGTGGCCGTCGTGCCGGTGCATCACGGTCGGTCCGCAGCTGGTCGTAGAAGCGCCAGCCACGCATCTGCTCACGCAGCTGCAGCGCCTCTGGCGCGCGCAGCGGGTCGGCGTAGTGCGTGAGCATCGTGTCGAAGCTGGGCAAGTCCTGGAGGATGACGTCGAACTCGCCTTCGGCGTTGCGTCCTTGCACGAGTCCACCGCGGCGGTCGACGAGCACGGATGCACGTCGATAGGTCGCACCCGTCCAGATCACTTCGCGCTTGATCTCGGGCTCGCGCGCGAACGCTGACAACGAGGGCGTCGGCAGGCCGAGGTCGATCGCATACGAGAACGTGTCACCCGCAAAGCCGAGGCGCAGGCTGACGACGCGCTTGCGCGTGGTGCCTTCGAGCGGATGCTCACCGGCCCTGACGCTCCGCGAGGGTTGATCGGGACCCGCCCAGAGGGTGGATGCCAGCCCGCCTTCGCGCGCCAGCGACGTAATCAACTGCCCCTGCGCAGCACCGGCCAGCAGCCGCAACGCGCGGTAGACGTTGGACTTGCCGCTACCGTTGGGGCCCGTGACGAGCGTCAGCGGTCTCAGGCCGAGCACCAGGTCGCGCAAGGAGCGGTAGTCGCCGACAGCGAGCGCCTGGAGCACGGCACCGAGGATCGCACATCGGTTGATGCCTGACGCCTGATGCCTAATGCCGGATGTTGCAAGCACCAAGCACCAGGCATCACGCATCAGGCATTCTGCTACTGCAGTTTCGTCGCCAATGCGTTGGTGCCGGCGGCCCAGCGCACGCCGTCGGCATCGGAATACATCGCCCGCTCGACGACGATCTGCGCCGGCGTGGTGCCGATGCTCTCGATCAGCATCCCGAACCGCTTCCCCACTGTCTCGGGGAAGTCGGCCGCGGGCGCCACGTTCGAACGACTGTTGGCCGCCAGCGGGAACGTCCGCGTCAAGGGCGCCGTGCCGTCTTCCCACAACACCGTCACGCGCGCCGTGCCGGCAAACGCCGACGTGTTCGCGATCAGCACGTAGGTCTCGATGTTGCGCGGTCCGCCGACCTCGCCCTCCGCGATCGCCCAGCGCGTTCCCGTCGTGATTTCGCCTGGGCTGTTGTGCGCCTCTTGCCAGGTGTCCGACTTCGGCCCCGGCCACCACATTGCGCGCTCGACGATGATCGGCACACCGTTGGTGGACGTGATGCGCGTGGACACCGCCGCGTCGGCAAGCCGCGGGTCCTCGATGTCCACCCAGATGTTGAAGCGGCTGTTGCCGCCGACGGTATAGGTCTTCGTGATTACCTGGCCGTTAGCGAACAGGAACTCGGCCTGCACGGCGGCAGGCGAGGCCTGTGGATTCGCAATCAGGATGAACTCGTCGAAGTAGTCGCCAGTGGCGCCTTCGGCGAGGAACCACTGCGTGGACGGCGCGGTCACGCCAGCGCTCTCGTGACCCGCACCGAGCGCGCGGCCGGGTTGATCGAGATACATCGCCCGTTCGGCGATGATCGGCACGCCGTTGATGGATTCGAGGACAGCAGAGAGCTCCGCGTTCACCAGCCGCCCGAGCGTGGGGTCGGTTCGGCCCTCGTTGTTCACCCAGATGTTGAACCGGCTTTGCGGACCGACGGTGTAGTCCTTGACCAGGGGCGCGCCCGACGGCAGCAGGTAGGTGACCCTCACCTGCGCGGCCTGCGTGTTCGGATTCTGGATCAGGTAGAAGAGGTTGAAATTCGGCAGGGTCGCGCCCTCGGCGAAGTACCACTTCGTTGCCGTTCGGGTCAGGATGCCGCGTTCGGCGTGGCTGCCGTAGCCGTTCCCCCAGGTCATGGTGCGGTCGGCCACCACCTGGACGTCAGCTTCGATCAATGTCGAGAACTCCGCGGCTTCGAGGCCCGCGACGGCCTTGACGTCGATGGTCGTGCGCCGCATCGGCGGCACTACGCGGTAGTCGCGGATGGTCGTGCCGTCGCTCCTCTGGAAGCGCGTCGCGACCAGCGCCGGCAGCAATGTCGGATTGGCGATGGCGAGCCGCGTCTCGAAGGACGCGGTCGTGGCGCCCTCGGCAAGGTATGTGATCACGAACCCGCGCGGATGCGTGCCGTCCTGCTGCTCCTGGAGGTTGGTGCGGCCGTCTCCGTCGGGGTCGTCGTTCGGCCCGTTTCCGGGGCCGTTCGAGAAGGGATTCAGGCCGTAGCGCGTCTCGAAGTCGTTCGTGAGGCCGTCATCGTCCGCGTCGCCGGTCGGCGTGAGCGTCGGCGTGGAGACCTGCGCGGTGGCCGAGTTGTTCGCGAGATTGGAATCGCGTGTCGCGCTGGCGACCGTTGCCGTGTTGGAGATGGTTGTGGCGGCGCCGGCATTCGCATTCACCCGGGCCACGATCGTGATGGCCGAACCGGCGCCAACGGCGATCGTCCCGTACGTGACTGTGATCGTGTTGCCAGCCACTCCGCAGTTGCCGCCATTGGTGGCGACGCACGACACGAACGCCACCGTTGCCGGCAGCGCGTCGGTGACGACGACGCTGGCCGCGGCCTCGGTGCCGGTATTGGTGACCGTCAGGGTATAGGTGAGGATGCTGTCCGGGAGCACGGGATTGGGGCCGGCCGTCTTGGCGATCGCCATGTCGGTGGAAGGCGAAATCCTGACCATCAGTGCGTCCATGCCGCCGCCGGTCCCGGGGAAGCCACGGCCGTAGGTCGCCTGCTCCGGATTGACCATCGGCACGCCTGTGGCGGTCGGCGGGTTGGTGCTGTCGTCGTTGGTGCTTCCGACGGCCCAGATGTCACCGGTCGCTGTCGTGGCGACGCCATGGAAGCCCTGGCTCGAGGCGTAGCACGTGGAGAAATCGACGGCGGTGCCAGCCGCGGCGATCACGGTCACGAACGGCGTCAGCCGGACGAACGTCGGGCAATTGGCCACCGGTTGCACGAGCGGGAACTTCGTGACGACCTGCGGGGACGCCGAGTTCGTGTAGCCGGCGACCACGGCACGGCCTGCATTGTCAATTGCGACGTCGTAGGCGGCCTCGGACTGATCACCACCAAGGTAGGTCGAGAAGACCAGCGAGTCGGCGCCTGTCAGGGTCGTGTCGACCTTGATCAGGTAGGCATCCCGGTTGCCACCCTGATATGCGGGCTGAACCGCGTTCTTGATCGGGAACCCCGCAGTGGTGCTGGTTTCACCGACGATGTATGCGAGGCCGGTGTCGGTCGCGGCCACGCCATAGACAAAGTTCTGGCCGTTGGTACCGGTGATGTAGGTCGAATACACGGCCTGCGCGGCGCCGACACGGGTCGTGTCCAACTTCACGAAGAACCCGCTCGACGATGAACTGCCCAGAGTCGCGTCGAAGCCGTTCACGGGAAGGAAGCCCGCCCCACTGCTGCTGTCGGTGGCCACATAGACGTTGCCCGCAGCATCGACGTCGATGCCGCCGTTGTAGAAGGAGGCTTCGCCGCCGTTGCCTCCGAGGAACGTGAAGTAGTCGAGCGCACCCGCCGCCGTGTACCTGGCCACGAACGCATCGCTGCCACCGGTCATGACCTGATCGTAGGCATTGGCCGTGACCGGAGACTGTTCGGTGACGGCGTCGGAACTGGTGTACCCGAAGATGTAGGCCGAGCCTCCCGATCCCAGCGCGATGCCGGAGCCGACGTCGGTGTCGAGGCCGCCCAGGTACGTGGCGTAGAGCAAAGCGCCCGTGCTGCTCACGCGCGCGAAGTACGCGTCCGACGTGTTGTTGCCGCCGAAGGTCGGGTCCTGGGCGCCCGGCGTGACCGGGAAGTCGGCCGACCGCGTCGAGCCGGTGAGGTAGGCCGTCCCGGCGCGTCGACGGCGATGTCACCTGTGTAGTCGAGCCCGGCGTTGTTCTCCTGGTCGCTGCCGCCTAGATAGCTCGAGAAGACCAGCGACAGCGAGTCGCCGGCGGGTTCGAACTTGGCGATGAACGCGTCCGGTTGTCCGCCCGTGCCCGGCTGGAATGGGTTCTGCGTGGGCAGCGCCGGCAGGGCGGCCGTGATGCCGGTGATGTAGACACTGCCGCCCGGACCGAGTGCCACGTCGTACGCGCGCTCCTCGCTGTCGCCGCCGAAGTAGCTGGAGTACGTCAGGACCGGATCGATGACGAGCGGCCGGTCGGTGTCGTACGAGCCGAGCGCGAAGCGCACCTCCTGTTCGCCGTCGATCACGAAGCGGCTGGGTATCTCCTGTCGCCCGTTCGGCCCAACCTGGTACGTGAACGGACGCTGCTGGCGGAGCACGCGACCACCGACGTGGATCAACAGGTCTCCGCCGGGATCGACCTCGAGCTGCTCCACACCCTCGAAGGCCATCGCGATCTGTGATGGGTCGGCGTGCGCCGCGACTTCGAAATCGTACTGCAGCTGTCGCTGGCTACCGTAGTAGACGGCGTCGATGCCGGGATAGACCGCGGCAGCCCTGACCCGGCCAAACGTCGGCACGTCCTGCTGCCACCGCGAGGGGTCGCTGCCACGGAAGTAGTTGACGGTGCCCGGCAGGGCGGCCTCGCCAGTGACGGCCGAGGGCGCCGACGCCCTGACGAGCCTGGCTCGGACGACCGAGGTATGCCTGGCGTCCGCGTTTCCCTCGCGCGGCGTGTTGGTCAGGAGGATGGACGCGTCCGTGTCGGACAGGTGGACGGAGTAGCCGGCGCCGCGTGCCATGAAGCGAACGCCGGATGGCCCCTGCCCATCGTTGCGCTCGAAGTGCAGTGGAGTGGCGGCCACCTGCATCAAGGTCCTGGCTGGCACCGGCGTTCGATCGGGGCGGTGGCCTTCGGCACGGGCACCGCTCGTGGTGCCCGGTCGATCGTTAGGGGAGGTCGCGGATAGACGCCAGATTCCCGAGGCCCCGACGACAAGACAGCACGAGCTCACCACCAGCCACTTTCCTGCCTGTCGTCGCTTGCTCATCACGCCTCCCGTTACGAACGCCTGGATCGGACCGCGCTGCTTGAACCAGGCAGGGCCGCGCTCGGAGAGCGGGCCCTGCCAAGGGCACGGAGGACTGCATCCTGACCGTAGGCGTGGAGGGGGCGCCAGGCGGCGAATGCTCTTCATCGCCGGATCGGGCTCTGAAGAACCGTTCGAGCTCGTTGCAAACTGCGCGAAGTGGGACGGTCTTCTTCTACGCCGGTGCGAGGCATCCGTCAAGGAGCGGCGGGGACGTTCAGGGCCACGAGGAATTACCATGTGCCGTGCCGAAATCGTCCTCGCGCCCTCTCTGGTTGCTCCCGTTGATCGTCATTGCCCTCGTGTTGCCGCTCGCCATGCTGACGTCGAGGCTGCCCGGCGACCCTGAAGTCGCGCGGTTCGTCCAGCAACTGGGCATTCCGCCATGGCCTGCCGCCGCGATCACGTCATTGGGCACGAGACCGGCCCTCTACGGCGTGATTGTTGTCGGCGTCATGCTTGCGACGTGGCGCGGACGGCTGCGGGGACTCGTGACCGCAGTGATCCTCGTCACGGCCTGGTGGTATGCGGGCGAGCCGCTGAAGGAGGTCGTGCATCGACCTCGACCGACCGCGGAGTTCGTCGAGGTTGTCCGTCCGTCGAGCGGGTTCTCGTTCCCCTCGACGTTTGCCACCACGTGGTTCAGCGTGTGGTTGCCCGTCGCGATCTACGCGTGCCGCACGCGACAGCGCAGCGCGGGGCTGGCGGTGTGCATCGCCGCCTGGGTGGCGCTGCTGCTCGGCGGATGGGCACGCATTCGCATGGGCGCGCACTGGCCCAGCGACATCCTGATGACATTCGGCCTGGTCTGGGCGACGTTCTCGCTGATCGACATGACTGTCGCGAGGCTGGACGACTGATCGGCCTGACGCGTGGACTTCGCCTCGCGTCAGGCCGAGTGCCAATGCCGCGATGCTGCGATGCCGAATGCCGAACATCGCCACGGGCCTTGTCGGCCCGTGCCGTCATTGTCTGGTTCAACCGAAGGCCAATAAGCTGCGCCGAGTCGGTGTGGACAAGCGAGGCTCTTCCGTGGCAAGACCCTGAGCGCCGACCAGGCCGGCGGCCGTGTTCGGCATTCCCGGCATTCCCGGCATTCCCGGCATTGCGGCATTCTCCCTGTCGGCCTGGTTGTATCTAGCCGACCAGCGTGTCCCAGCCTTGGCGCCACGCGGGCCGCCGCAGCAGTCGATTGGCCTCCTCCGAGTTCGTGAAGCGGGCGGCACCGGCATCCCACGACAGGCGCTTGTACGGCACCCGCAATGCGATCCCGGCCATCGCCACTGCCTGCGCCAGCGGTTCCACCGCCTCGAAGCTCCCCTTGGACTTCCCACCACGCTTGATCGCGCCGACCCACTCGTCGTCGGCGCTCGTCGCGTCGAACGACGGCACCGGCACCGATCCCTCGAACGCCTGGTGGCGCTTCTTCGGAATCAGGCGCGGCGCGTTGGCGCGGAAGTCGCACAGGATGGCCCCCGCGTCGCCGACGATCAGCATGCCCTCCGCGGCGAAATCCTCACCGTCCTCGATGAGTGCGTCCGGCGTCGGCGGCTTCATGCCGCCGTCGTACCAGAACGTATCGACAGAGGGCCTCCGGGTTGTCGCGGGATGCCGCCAGCGCACGCTGCTCGCCTTGGGAAAGGCGACCTGCGACACCTCGCCGCCGCCGCTGACCCGGTTCGCGCCGACGCTTGCGTCGTTGCTCGGACGCGCCTCGACCCATTCCGGCACAGCGAGCTCGAGGATGCGATACGGCTGCCACAGGCTGTAGTGCCCCATGTCGCCAAGGCAGCCGGTCCCATAGGCATACCAGCCGCGGTACACCGAGAACGTGTATGCAGGGTTGTAGGGCCGATCCGGCTCGGCGCCCTGCCAGAGCGCCCAGTTGAAACCGTCCGGCACGGGCGGCGTGTCCACCGGATAGCCCTGCATGCCCTGCGGCCAGAACGGGCGATCGGTCCAGTTGTGTACCTCGCGAACGGTCCCGATCGCTCCAGCCGCGATCCATGCTGCCAGCGTGTGGCGGTCAGGCCTGTTGCTGTACGCGAGCAGGTGCGACGGGGCGCGGCTTTCGCGCGCGGCCGCCAGCGTGCGCTGTACCTCGTGCATCGTCGCGGCGACGGGCTTGTGCGAAATGGCTGCGACATTGCGACGCAGCGCCGCGATGTTGATCGGGCCGTGCTGGTGATCGGGGGTGATGTTGACGATGCCCTGCAGGTCGGTCTCGCGATCGAGCATCTCGCGGAAGTCCTCGTAGGCGCGGATGCCGGCGGCGGGCCGGTTCTCCTTGCGGTACCAGGTCTCCATCACCGATTTGGCCACCTCGCGCCCGCAGCGTGTGGCGCGATCGCCTTCACACCATGTGGGATCGCCGAGAAAGCGGCGGACCGTCGCCCGTACGCCGAAGGGACTCCAGTCCACGTAGTCGTCGCTGCTGCGGTTGGGATCGACCACCGCCACGAACTGCAGGTCGGGGCGGCGAGCCAGGTTCGTACTCACCTGGCGGAACGATTGCGTACCGCAGCCTACCTGGGCGATCAGGAGCATGTCGCTCGGAGCGATGTAGCCGCGACCACCGAGGACGCGGCGCGGGACGATGGTGACTGCCGATGCGGTGGCCAGGCGGCTGAGGAACTCGCGACGCGGGATCGTCATGGGCGAACAGCCTTTCCGAAGAAACGCAGCGTGTCATCGAGGTGCGCTTCCCAGTACGGCCAGGTGTGGCCGCCGGGGAACTCCTCGTACGTGTGGCCGATACCGCGCGCCTGCAGCGCGCGATGCAGGTCGCGGTTGAACTCGAGCAGTGCGTCTTCGAGGCCGCAGTCGAACCGCAGCGGCGCCAGCTGCCTGCCGGCGGCGGTGATCGCGTCGAGTACCGACGCTTCCGCGGCGGACGTCCCGAACGCGGCCGGATCCTCCTCGACAAACCGTGCCATCTGCCCGAAGTGTGTCATCGACGAGTGACCCGAGATCGCCCGCACGCGTGTGGAGTGCCTGGCACCGAGCCGCAAGGCCCCGAATCCGCCCATCGACAGGCCGGCAAGGCAGAGCGGCGCGGATGCGTCGAGGCCGGGTAACGCCGCGCGTGCCGCGACCGGCACTTCGTCGAGGATCCAGCGCTCGTAGTCGGCGCCGTCGCCATGCCGCATGTAGGCGGTGCCATCGCCGCGCAAGCCGTCGCTCGGCATGGCCAACGCGAGCGGTGGGACGAGGCCAGCGGCAATCAACCGGCTCGCCGTCCGATGCGCGCCGCCCTTGAGCGCCCAGCACCAGTGGCTGCCGTAGACACCATGCAGGAGAACCACGAGTGCCACCGGTGTCACCCCCGCCGGCGCCCAGACCGTCAGATCGCCGCGACCGCGCAGCGACGGACTCTTGACCGTCACGTGCCGAAGTCCCTCCGCCTCGAAGCGCGGGTCGGAGATGTCGATGGTGCGGAAGGGCGGCATGCTGCTCGGTCGGGAATCGGGAGTCGCGAATGGGGAATCGGGAACCGGGAACCGGGAACCGGGAACCGGGTTGACGCCTGAGACCTGAGACCTGAGGCTTGAGACATGAGACCTGAGACCTGAGACCTGAGGCTTGAGACCTGAGACCTGAGACCTGAGACCTGAGACATCAGGCCTCAGGCATCAGGCATGACAATGACGCCCTTGGCATTGCGTCCCTCGAGCATGTCGTCGAGCGCTTCCCCGAGCTGCTCCAGGCGGTAGGTGCGCGTGACCAGCGCGTCGAGTTGCAGCGTTCCGTCCAGGTAATGCCCGAAGATGCGGGGGAAATCGCGCGCCGGCACGCAGCCGCCGTAGAGGGGCGTGACGTAGCGCTTGTTCCACATGAACCACGGCATCGGCACCTGCACCATGTCGTTGATCCCACTGAGTTGCAGCGCCATGCCGCCATCGCGCACCAGCTGTAGTGGCTTGAAAGCGAGGCCAGGCACGCTGGTCGCCTCGAACGCGTAATCGGCGCCCCGGCCGCTTGTGAGCGCCCGCACGGTGGCGGTCATGTCCAGTTCCTCGCCGTTGTCCAGCCTCGCCGCCAGCACCGCGTGCGTGGCACCGAACTGTCGCGCACGCGCCAATGCCGCCGGGTTGGAGTCGATCGCGATGATCGTACTCGTGCCGGCCAACCGCGCGCCCTGGATCACGTTCAACCCCACGCCCCCACATCCGAGCACCGCGACGCTCTCACCAGGCTGCACGTGTGCGACGTTCAACGCCGATCCCACCCCTGTGATCACGCCGCACCCGGTGATCGCCGCCACGGGGAACGGCACGCCGTCAGGGATCCGGGTGACGGCCTCCTTGCGCACGAGCGTGAGACCCGAGAGCGTGCCGATGTTGAACGAGCGGTCGATGGGCCGTCCGCGCCATCGTGTGCCCTCGGCATGGGCGTGCCCAGATGATCGCTCCATTACATGGGCGGGTCGACTCCGCTCGCACAGCACCGTCTCGCCGCGACGACATTGGAAACATTCGCCACACGGGATGCACCAGTTGAGGACCACAGCGTCGCCGGGCAGGACGTGCGACACGCCAGACCCGATCTCACGCACGACGCCCGCGCCCTCGTGACCCATCACCAGCGGTCGTGTCCACCAGAGCGAGGCATGGTCGGTGTGACAGATGCCCGCGGCGCGGATCTCGACCAGGACCTCGTCGTCTCGTGGCGGCGATACGTCGATGTCGTCGATGACGAATGCGCCGGCGCCGTCCGCGATCGCCGCGCGCGTGACGGCCATCTCAGTGGGCCTTCAGGAAGGCAATGACGTCAGCGACGTCCTGCGCGCTCATGCCGAGTTGCGCGGCGTCCATCATCAGGGATCGCGTGAGCCGCTCGCGGGCCTTGACGCGTGACGCCGGGATCACCTGCGTCACGTTGCCCATGCTGCGCACCATGAGCGGGTCGCCCTCCTTGATGAGGAGGCCCTGGATCGTCAGCCCGTCTGTCGTCCTGATCGTGGTCCCCGCATAGCCATGGGCGATGCCCGCATCGGGGTCGATGATCGCCGCGGCGATCACGGGAAGTGACTTGCCACGCGTCCAGCCATCGAGCGCGGGACCGACCTCGGCGCCGACACCGCCCATCGCGTGACACATCATGCAGCGCGCGAATCCATCCTTGCCGCGAGCTGGGTCACCGGTCCGCGAGGTCACGTCGGCCAGCGAGACGACAGGAACGGCGGTATCGCGTGGCGGGACGATCACGCTCTGCAGCCTGACCGTATCAGGGTCGAAGATGCCGCGGCGCTTGAGGGTGGGCAGCAGGTCGTGATCCGCCCAGTCGTTGGATGTCCGGTTCAGCACCCACCACGTGGCGGACTCCTTCAGTGGGCCCTCCGAGGCCGCCAGTTCCACCATTTCCGTGGCTGCCGCGCGTGTGTGCACGAATGCGAGCGCATCCATGGCGCGGCGCCGCGCGTCGATCGGCAACGCCGCTGCCGCGGCCCGGCGGGCAAAGGCGTCGACCGACGTCGGTGGATGCAGCCGCCACGCGATCCACGCGAAGGCGTCCGACCACGCGCGCGGATCGCCGGTGCCCATCTCGCGGCGCAGCAGGTCATAGAGCGCCGCCTCCTTGTGCGTCGCCCCTGTGCCCAGCGCTTCGAGATAGCTGCGGTCCAGGCCGTCGAAGCGGCGGGCGACGTCGGCGAGGATCGGCAGGGCCAGCTCCGCAGCGCGGTCGCGCATCGACAAGGCGACGTCACGACGCACACCTGCATCGGTGTCGCGCGCGAGCCGCGCGGCGATCGGCGTGATGTCCTCGCCGGCCCGGCGCATCGCGCGGTATGCCGCGATCCGCAGCGACGCGTCGGCGTAGGCATCCGGTGCACCGGCTTTCGCGCGCCCTTCGGGACCGAGCTGGTACAAGAGGAAGAGGGCGCGGCTCCGGATGTACACGTTCGAGTCGTCGAGGAGTGCCGCCACCGCGGGCACGACGGCGGCCCCTCGTGCCTGCAGTCCTTCGAAGCCGATCGCCCGCACGTTCACGGCCGGGGATCGCAACGCCGAGACGAGTCCGTCGATCGACGCGGTATCGAGCGCCGGTGTCCGCGCGGCGAATGCCTTCGGCGCGATCCGGTAGATCGCCCCGGACACCGCGTCGTCCAGGTCCTCGTGGAACCCGACGATGGGGTCGATCCAGTCGCTCACGTAGAGCGCGCCGTCAGCGCCGACGGCGATGTCGGAAGGACGGAACAACGTCGCGATCTCGGCGGTGGTGGTCCCCGGGCCGCCAGAGAAGTCGGTGCCGGCGTACCGCTCTTCGCGATTGGAGGTCAAGAAGTCGCGCCGTTCGAGGCGGAAGCCGGCGCCGTCGCGGACCGGCTGGTACGCAAAGATCGCGTTGCGTCCCGGCTCGGCGGCGAAGAACGTGCCGCGCCACGCCTCGCCGAGCGCGCCGTTCTCGTAGAACGCGGTGCCCGTCGGCGAGCCGCCGCCGTAGATGTCGCCCGCCGGTGTCGAGCCGGGGTCGTCCTGGCGCCACTCGGCCATCGGCACCGACTGCCAGGGACGCCGGTCGGCCTGCCACGTCCGCTGGCCATCGTTGGAGGCGAAACCGAAGTTCGCGTATTCCATGACCCAGCTCACGCGGCAGGCGGGCGGGTCGTCGTTGTCGCTCTGGAAGACGTCGCCGAGCGACGTGATCGACTGCTCGTAGCTGTTGCGGAAGTTGTGCCCGATGATCTCGACCTGGGTGCCGTCGGGGTTCATCCGCGCCATGAAGCCGCCAACGTAGACGTGGCCATCGTCGCTGCGCGTGCCAGCCCATTTCGCGGCGTCGTGCGGCCACGTCCAGGGCCCGATCGGATCGGCACGATAGGGACCGATGGACGTGAACGTCCGGCCGGAGCGGTCCGTGAACCGCGCCCCCATGTTGCCCGAGTTGAAGAGCCACTTGCCGTCGGGGCCGACGGTCACCGAATGCAGCGAGTGGTCGTGGTTGATGCCCTGGAATCCCGTCAGCAGCACCTCGCGGCGGTCCACGGCGGGGTCGAAGCGCTGGTTGCGATCGACATCGGTGTAGACGATCAGGTCCGGCGGTTGCGACACCACGATCCTGTTGTCGATGACGGCCACGCCGAGTGGCGCGACCAGCGCGGGTTCCTGCACGAACGTGTGCGAGGCGTCCGCGCGACCGTCGCCGTTGGTGTCCTCGAGCACGACGATGCGATCGCCGGCGGGCTGTCGGGCGTGGTGCTTGCGGTAGCGCACGCCCTCGGCCACCCAGATGCGGCCGTCGCGGTCGACGTCGATGTTGGTCGGGTTGCGAACCATGTCCGCGCCGGCCCACAACGTGACCTCGAAGCCTTCCGGCACCGTGAACAACGCCAGCGGGATTTCTGTCGTCCTGTCGAGACGGGGCAGCGGTGCCTGCGGCGCCTTCGCCGCTGGCTGGGAGGGGGCGGTCCCCTGGCGCACCTGCTCGCCGCGCGGCGTCGTCATCGCGATGAGCAGCATCATCGCCACGACGGCCGCGCGGCGTGCACCCCGCATCATGCCTTCGCTCGCGCCGCCATCAGCCCGCGGGTGTACGCGAGGTTCTTGCGCAGGTCGTCGTCCAGCGAATCGGGCCGGGCTTGCGTCTCGAGCACGGCCCACCGCTTGAACTGCAGGTCCGCGAGCGCGTCGACGATCGCGGGGAAGTCGATGCTGCCCTGGCCCATGAAGTGCGGGTTGTCCTTCAGGTGCACTTCGCAGATGCGATCGCGGCCGAGCCAGCGGATCTCGTCGACGACCGCGAAGCCATTGCCGGTGGAGTTGCCGACGTCGTAGTACGTCAGGACCGCGGGCGACTTCGCGCGATCCATGATGCGCACGTTGTCTTTGGCCGAGATCGTGTCCTCGAGGCCGAGGATCACGCCTGCCTTCTGTGCATCAGGACCGAGTTCGCGCAGCAAGTCGCCGACCCTGTCCATCTCGGCGGGCGTCTTCATCGCGCCGTCGCCGAAGAACGGCAGCAGCATCACCTCGAGGCCGAGCGCCTTCGTGAGCGCGATCCCTTCGGACACGCGCTGGGGCCCGAGCGGATCCGACTTCAGGTAGTTGGTGTGCAGGATGTTGAGGCACGTCGAGGTCATCGGCAGGCCGTGTAGCTTCGACTCGGCACGGTACCGCTGCACGACCTCGGACGAGATCGGACCGCGGTCCTTGCCACGGCCTGCAGCGAGGCTGACCTGCACACCGTCGAAGCCGAGTTGTTTTGCGAGAGCGAACGACTCCGGATTGGCCTCCTTGCGCAGGTTCCAGTCGGTGATGCCGACCTTGAACGCCGCCGCCGGCGCGACCAGCCGGCTGGCAAAGACGGGCCGAGCGGCCGACACGAGTCCGGCCGCGCCGAGGGCGAGAAAGCAACGTCTGGATTGGGGCACGGGGAGAGAATTGCACAATTTCAGAATTTCAGAACTTCATTCACACCGCCAACCTTCGAAGTACTGAGGTGGTGTTGAAATTCTGAAATTCTGAAATCCTGAAATTAGACTGTGCAGCATGCTGCTCGCACTGGTGCTGATGACGAAGGCGGTGATGGCGCCGACACCCATGGACCTCGTTCAAGCGGAGCAACTCGCGGCGCTGGCACTGGCATGCGTGCACCAGGAGTACCCGAACAAGGTGGCGCACACGCTCGCCTCCGATGCCGACGCGAAGGTGCCGCGGGCGCTGACGCCCGTCTTCTACGGCTGTTTCGACTGGCACTCGTCGGTGCACGGGCACTGGCTGCTCGCGCGCGTCGCGCGCCTGCATCCGGTAACACCGCTTGCCGCAAAAGCGGAAGCGGCCCTGGCGACGAGCTTCACGGCCGAGCGTGTGGCCGGCGAAATGGCCTATCTCCGCGTGCCTGGACGGCAGGAGTTCGAGCGACCGTACGGGCTCGCCTGGCTGCTGCAGCTGACGATGGAGCTGCGTGAGTGGGACAGCCCGCAGGCACGCGGCTGGGCGAAGTCGCTGGCGCCGATGGAGGTCGAAGCCGTGGCGCGCTTCATGGACTGGCTGCCCAAGCTCACGCGGCCGATTCGTACCGGCGAGCACTCGCAGACGGCCTTCGCGTTCGGCCTGGCGCTGGACTGGGCGCGGCACGCGAAGCACGCGGAGTTCGAGCGATTGCTCGTCGAACGGTCGCGGGCGTTCTACCTCGCCGACAGGGCGTGTCCGATGGCCTACGAACCGTCCGGGCAGGACTTCGTGTCGCCGTGCCTCGCCGAGGCCGACCTGATGCGACGCGTGCTGTCGCCTGCAGAGTTCTCCCGATGGTTCGCCGACTTCCTGCCGCAGGTGCCGACGCTCACGAAGGCTGACGCCTCGTGGCTCGAGCCAGGCGTCGTGCTCGACAAGACCGACGGCAAGCTCGCGCATCTCGACGGCCTTAACCTGAGCCGCGCGTGGATGCTGGAAGGGATCCTCTCGGCGCTGCCGGCCGACGATCCGCGCCGCCCCGCACTGACGGCCGCCGCGTCACGGCATCGCGAACTCGGTCTCGCCGCGGTGACCGGCGCACCCTACGCCGGCGGCCATTGGCTCGGTACGTTCGCGGTCTATCTCACGTCGCAGCGTGGCCTGGCGGCGCCGTGAGCGCGGGCGCCGGGAGCCACGTCTACCGGCCGTCGTCGTTCGGCCTTCGGCCATCGAGATGCTTTCGCAGCCCTTGGGTGATGTTGGTCGGCGCGACCGCTTCTCGTACTCAGCACGCCGAGGTGGACCTCCGCGGCCATTCCTTCAAGAATCTCTTGGGTCCGAAGGTCGCCCGGAGGTCAGCAGGGATTCGAGACCATCGCCTTGTTGGGCCGTGGTCGCTGAGTGCATCACAGCGTCGGACGTCGTGTCCGCGAGTCGGTCGTCTGTTCGAAGGCGTGAGCGAGGCGGAGAACGGACTCCTGTGCCCATGGTGGCCCGACAATTTGCAGGCCGATCGGAAGGCCGTTCTTCGCGAACCCGCACGGCACGGACAGGGCGGGCAGCCCGTAGTCGTTGAACGGTCTCGTGTTGCGCGCAAACACGGCCGTTCCGGCCTGGTCGTCCTGCGCTTCGGCGATAGCTATCGGCAACTGGGGGATGGTGGGTGTGACGAGCAGATCGACATGCGTGAACAGGCTTGGCGCTGCGCGACGCATCTGATCGAGCTCGCGGCGCCGGTCGATATGCGTCGCCGTGCCCACGGCCTCACCGCCGCGCAGACGTCCCAGCACGGGTGGTTGAAACAACTGCGGCCCTTCTCGCACTCGGGCCGCGTGAAAGGCAGCGCCTTCGGCCAACATCACGGCGCTGTTCACTTCCGGTCTCACCGGTACGACAACGTCCCGCACGCCCGCGGTCAGCTTCGACAGCACGACTCATGCAAGTTCTGTTTCCCGACGATCACCGCGCCTGCTGCCTTCAGTCGCCGTACCACTTCGGCGTCTTCGGTCGGGACGCGATCGGCAAACTGCCCGCTTCCGCCCGTCGTCCGCACGCCCGCCGTATCGAACAAGTCCTTGAGGCCCACAGGAATTCCATGCAGCGGACCCAGCCAGCCGCCTTTCATGATCTCCTCTTCCGCGCGTTGCGCGTCCGCTGTCGCCTGTTCGGCAGTCACGGTGATGAACGCGTTCAAGCTCGGGTTCAAGCGCTGAATCCGCGCCAGGCATGAGGCGGTCAGTTCTCTCGGCGAAGCCTTTTTCGTCCTTACGAGCTCGCTCGCCTCCCATAGCGTAGCGGTCGGCAGGTCGATGGGTGGCGAAGGCGTTGGCGTCGAATCGATGGAAAAGGGCATTGCAGTGCCCGCGCAGACTCCACCCGCTAGTGTAGTGTCCGAGAATTAACTGGACAACGCATTGGACCGTCTGCGGCGCGGCTGCGTGGAGCCGGGCTGAATCTGCTCGAGCGTTTGGCGGCAGCGCGCGAGCTTCTCTTGGATCCGTTGCACGGTGGCCGTCCACACGAACGGTTTCGGGTGCTCGTTCCACGCGGCCAGAAACTCCTGAATGGCCTGTTGCAATTCATCAACGTTGGCGAACGATCCGCGCCGGACGCGTTTGCCGGTGAGTTCCCCAAACCACCGCTCGATGAGATTGAGCCAACTGGAACTGGTCGGGACAAAGTGGAGGACAAAGCGCGGATGCCGGGCGAGCCAGGCGCGGACCGTGGGATGGGTGTGCGTGCCGTAGTTGTCCAACACCAAGTGCAGCGGCACCGTGCCGGGAAATTCGTGTTCCAGCGTGCGAAGAAACTTCACGAACTCTTGGTGCCGATGGCGTTCGTAACACTGGCCGACGACCCGTCCTTCCAAGACCTCCAGGGCGGCAAACAGCGTCGTCGTGCCATTGCGCTTGTAGTCATGCGTCATCGTGCCGCAGCGGCCCTTCTTCAACGGGAGACCCGGCTGCGTACGATCGAGCGCCTGAATCTGGCTCTTTTCGTCGACACACAGCACCAACGCCTGCTGCGGCGGATTCAGATAGAGCCCCACGACATCGGTGAGCTTCTCCAGAAAGTGCGGATCCCGCGACAACTTGAAGCGCGTGACCCGATGCGGCTGGAGATGATGGCTGCGCCAGATGGTGCTGACCGTGGACTTACTGACGCCCTGCCGCGCGGCCATCCGCCGGCAGCTCCAGTGGGTCATCCCCTCCGGCCGGGTCTGCAGGGTGGTATCGACAATCGCTTTGATCTTGGCGCCATCATAGGTCGCCTTCCGGCCCCGCCCGGGCGCGATCGCCCACAGACTCGTGAGGCCCTGGGCCGCGAATCGCGCGCGCCATAACATCACGGTCTTGCGATTGATGGCGAGGTCAGCGGCGATGGCGGAGTCGGATTGACCGGCTGCCGCCGCCAGCACGATGCGGCTTCGCAACGCGACCTGCTGTGGGGTGTTCTGGGCGCACAGCCAGCGTTCGATCTGGTCCCGGTCGGTGACACTGAGACTGAGCGCCGGAACCGCAGCGGGCATGATCCCACCATACGCGGACCCGCTTAGATTGTCCATCTATTTGCTGGACACTACACTAGCCTGAGAAAGGCGCGCCGGCCGTGATCGGTGTTCTGCATAGTCATGACCCAGTCCAACGCCGCAAGCGGTGCCGTGATCTCCGCTTCAATGAACCTTCGTGTCAGGCGCTTCAGAGAGGGCGCTCTTACCGAAGGCCCAAGGCCGAATGCCGAAGGCCGATGTTGTTCAGTACCGCCAGCTCTTCAGGTCCGCTCCCTTCGGCGCTGTCTTCTCCATGCGCGCAACCGCCTTCGGGACGAACATCTGGTGATAGCGGAGGCGTGAGGCGTAGTTCGGGCGCACCGGGTCGCCGTTCCAGCAGTGTTCGGCGCGGTCGCCGTACGTGACCTCGCCGTCGAACCACGGGTTGGTCGTTGCGCGCAGGAAATTCTCGGCGAGGTAGACGGCGTTGTTCAGGTAGTAGTTGTCCATGTCGCCGACGTAGAGGTTGACCTTGCCCGCGAGTTTCTTGCCGAGCCCCTTCTCCCAGTCGCGCTGCATGATGTGCACGAGGTCGTAGTGTTGCTTCCAGTAGGCCGCGACATCCTTGTCGATCTGGCCGGTGACCTTGTCCCAGATGCGCTTCGGGTAGCCGTCGGCGCCGACCGGCGAGTAGGTCGCCTCCCACACATCCCACTGCTGGCCCGAGCGCGTCCTGGTGCCGAGCGCCAGCTCACGCAGGTTCATGTCCTCCAGCGTGGTGCTGACGTGCCCGAGCCAGTTGCGATGGCCCGGCCTCGGTGTCTTCTTCCAGCGGCTGTCCACGTAGTACGCGTTCGCGTCTTCGTACAGGTTCACCACGGTGTAGGCGCGAAAGTCGATCGGATCGGGGCATGCCGCATAGGCGCCGTTGAATGCGTCCGGGTAGAACACCTGGGCCGCGAGTGCCTCCCAGCCGCCCGTCGAGCCGCCATACATGAACCGCGCCCAGCCCTGCCCGATGCCGCGGTATTTCTTCTCGATGTACGGGATCAACTCCTCGACGATCGCGTCGCCCCAGGGCCCGGCGTTGGCCGAATTGACCGCGTAGGAGTCGTCGTAGAACGGCGTCGGATGCTGGATCTGGATAATCAACACGCGCGGGAAGCCGGCGCCGGTCCATTCCTTGTAGAGATCGTAGGCGGCCTGCTGCTGATACCGGTTGTAGCCGTCCATGTTGAAGCGCGCGTTATGGTCCGGCTTCAGTGTCGGGTCAGGCTTCTCCTCGCGAAATCCCTCGAACGTGGACGGAAAGTGCCCGTGATCGATCATCAGTGAGTAGCGGGCCTCGGGATGCGTGTCGAAGCCTTCCGGCACCAGCACGTGCGCGCCGAGGTACATGTCGCGTCCCCAGAACTTCGAGAGCTTCTCGCTGCGGATCCGTTCGTGGCGGATGTATTTGGTGGCCGGCGGCGGCGGAATCGGCGCGATCACCTTGTCGAGCGTGAGATCGACCGTCGCGTCCTTGCCGATCGTGACCTGCACGGGCGTGGAGTAGAGGTTGCCCGGCGCCCGGTTCCACTGCTGCCCCTCGCCGCGATCCATCGGCAGCTTGACGACGTGACCGTCGCCGCGGCGGAACGTCTCGTAGCGGTGCAGCAGCGCCTGCGCCGTGTACGTGCCGGCAGGCAGATCGCGAAGACTGCGCATCGGGTAACCGGTGGCAGTGGCGTCGACGATGGCGGGGGTGCCTGGCGCCAGTCCGTCGACGTCGATGCCGAACACCAGTTGCGTCGCGGCATCGTCGGTGATCTGGAAGCGCGGTTCGGCCTTCGCATCGGTCGACAGCATGACGAGCAGGCGGCCGTCGATGCGCTGGGCCTCGAGGGAGCCCGGGAAGGAGACGCGGATCTGTACGCCAGTCGATTGCGCGGCCTCTGGCGACACGCGAATCAGCAAGCCGGCGATGAGCAACGCCGCGCAGAACGCACCAGCGAGACGAAGGACACGGGAGCGGACGTCGGTCACGGGCAGCACCTCGCCGTGGAGTGTAGTGCTCGGGCTTGCCTTCCGCCACGTTTCTGGGTAGCGTGTCGGCGTTCCTGGCGGGGTCCCGGGCCTGCCGCGCCGAAGCCGTCGGCGAAGGCGGGAGCCTGAGAGGAGCCCCTACCTGCGGTCCGTCACTCGCCGGGCCGTGGACTCGTCCCGCCGAAGCGCGGGGCGGGTTCGACTTCGTGAAGCGCGCGAAGGCGGACGCAGGTGTCAGCGAGCACACGGGAGACGTGTGCAATGACCCAGGATCAGAAGTCCACCACCACGCTCGGCCTCGCCACCGTCATCTACCAGGTGCCCGACATCGGCGCCGCCAAGGCCTGGTACGCGCGCGCCTTCGGGCAGGCGCCGTACTTCGATCAGCCGTTCTACGTCGGGTTCGAGATTGGCGGCTATGAACTCGGGTTGCATCCCGACGTGAGCGAGGGACAGCCCGGGCCGGGGGGCAGCGTCGCCTACTGGCGCGTCGCCCGCATCGACGCGGCGCTCGAGCATTTCCTCGCAAGCGGCGCGACGCTGGTGTCGGGCGCGCAGGACGTGGGCGAGGGCATCAAGGTCGCACGCGTGGCCGACCCGTTCGGCAACGTGATCGGCCTCATCGAAAACCCCCACTTCGCCGTCGGACGCTAGGAGCGCGGACCGACGGGCGAACAAGGGACAAGGGAGAACGAAGAAGTCAGAAGGGCTATCAAGGGACGAGGGGCAAGAAACGGTTCGCCGAGGAAGGCACAACTTGTCCCTTGACGCCCTTGTGACTTATTCCCTGTCCCTGCTCCCTTGATCATGGTCGCGGCGCTCAAGGCACAAGCGCCGCGACCTTGGTGATCGTGTCCCCGGGGCGTATGCGGCCGGGTGTGACGACCTTCGCGTAGATGCCGCGCAGGTTCAGCTCGCGGCCTTCCGGCGAGTTCACCCATTTCATCGCGTCGAGCCCGAAGCGCTCGACGAACTTGCCGCAACCAGTGTGCAGCTGCTCGGTCACCTCCAGCACCGCTTCGCCAATCTGCAGTCGTGTGCCCGGCGGCAGGTTGGCGTAGGTGAGGTCGAGATCCACGAACAACTGGTCACCGGCCAGCGGCCAGCGGGTCTCGTCCGGGCTGATCGCGCCGATGGCGCGCACCCCCATCACCGTGAGCTGCGTGTCGGGATGGGGTGCCCCGTCGGGTGTGAAGCTCGACTGCCGGAGCCGCCACGTGTCGCCGGCGAGGCCCTCGGCCTGGTCGAAGTGCCCTTCGTCAAGGACTTCACGCTGGTTCTTGTCCGGTCGACGCACGACGAGTGCCACGGTGCCGTTGTCGGATGGTGCCTGCCGGATGGTGCCGACGGAAGCGCGAAGCTCGTCCATCGTGCGGTGCGCGACCTGAGCCGTTTGAGCAGATTCCTGCGCCATGTCCATGACAACGTCGCACAATCCTCCCCGGAACGCACGAGCAACATCCACTGGGGTCGAGTCGCGTTGGCCCTATCCGTCTTTTCCTCAGTCCGCCCCGACTCCTCCGTCCTCCGCCTTACCTCCTCCGCCTTACCTCCTCCGTCCTCCCTCCTCCGTCCTCCGTCCTCGGTCCTCCGTCCTCCGTCCTTGCGAGGGCCGGTAGACTTTCGCGCATGTACACGCTGCGGTTCACCCGCCGACTCCTCGCGGACGTGGCACCGGGGCGCGTCGACGACACGGCCGAGGCGCCGCCGACGACGGCGCTCGGCGACTGGTACGTTGCGCCTGTGCTTGCGAAGCGGCGGGCGCTGCTTCTGTGCACGAGCGAGACGAGCCTGTTGTCGGTGGTGCTGCCGGCCGAGCACCTGGGGGACCTGCCCGAACACCTCGCCGTGGCCCTCGTGGGTGTGCTGCATCGGCTCGACGTGCCCCGGAAGGCAGTGGCGCGCGAAATCGACGGGATGACCAGTGGCGACGTCGGCGCGGCGCGCGACCGGTCGACCCTGGGATCGATGCGTGGCCTCGCCACCCGTGCGTGCGCCTTCCTGGCCGCGTCGCGGGGCGACCTCGACGTGGCCGCACTGTACGCCCATCTCGGCGAGTACCGAAGTCGCGCCGCGGGTCCGCAAACGGCGGCCGCTCGCGCCGTGGCCTTGCTGACTGCGCGACCGGGAACGGCCGGGCGCGCGTCGTCGACAGGAGGCGGTCGGCGATGACCGGAGTCACGATCCGGGCCGCCGAGGCCGGTGATGCCCCGGCCCTCGCGCGCATCTACAACCACTATGTCCGCGAAACCATCGTGACGTTCGAGGAAATGGAGGTGTCCTTCGGGGAGATGGGCGCGCGCCTCGCCGCGATCACGGTCGGTGGCCTGCCGTGGCTCGTCGCGGCACACGACGGCAAGGTGTGCGGATACGCTTACGCGAGCCCCTGGCGGCCACGGAGTGCCTACCGGTTCTCCGTCGAAACCACGGTCTACCTCGATCCTGGCATCACGCGCAGCGGCATCGGGTCCTGCCTGTACGCCGATCTGCTGGGGCAACTCGAGGCCCTGGGTCTGCACGCGGCCCTCGGGGGCATTGCGCTCCCGAACGCGGCGAGCATCGCCCTGCACGAGAAGTTCGGATTCCGCAAGGTGGCGCACCTCACCGAAGTCGGCCTGAAGTTCGGCAATTGGATCGACGTCGGGTTCTGGCAACGCCTGCTGTCGGCGTCGGGCGAGACGCCGCGATGATCCGCGCGGGCGTCAGGCGCGCCCCACCAGGCTACAGGCTGCAGGCCGTGTCGGCTGAGGTTGTCGTGAGCACATCCGACTACGCGTTGCGCCGTGCGACCCTGGCTGACGTCGCCGTGCTCGACGTCCTGATCGACCACTCGGTGCGCGGCCTCGGTCCCGGCCACTACACGCCGAGCGAGATCGAGGCAGGGTTGCGGCACGTCTTCGGCGTCGACACACAGCTTGTCACCGACGGCACGTACTACCTGATCGAACATCATGATGCGGCCGTAGCCTGTGGTGGGTGGAGCGGCCGGCGGACGTTGTTCGGGGGCGACCAACACAAGTCCGGCGCTGACGATCGCCTCGACCCGTCGATCGCTCCCGCCCGCATTCGCGCCTTCTTCGTACACCCCGAGCATGCCCGCCGTGGCCTCGGGCGCCGGCTGTACGAGGTCTGCGCTGACGCCGCGCGGGCCGCGGGCTTCCACACGCTGGAACTCATGGCGACGCTGCCCGGAGTACCGCTCTACACGGCCCTCGGCTTCGAACCGCACGAACGCGTGGCGGTGCCGACGCCATCGGGTCCGTTGCCGTGCATCAGGATGACTCGATCGATCGACGGCGTGTAAGTAACGCGCGCCCGGCTCTGCGACCTGCGATAACGTCGCGCGGGCATCGATCGAACGCCTCGAAAGCATGCCGCAGAAAAGAGCTCGTCCTTGGGAACGGACCGCCGGTGGCCTCCGTCTCTGACCACGTGCCGGGCGGCGCACGAGCGCGCCAGCCGGGCATGGAGGATGTCATGTCACACAATCGCTCGAATCTTCCGCAACTCCGTGACCAGCTGTTCCTGACCGACGGCGGCATGGAGACGTACTTGATCTTCCAGCAGGGCCTCGAACTGCCCGACTTCGCCTCTTTCCACCTGCTGCAGACGCCGGAGGGCGAGGAGGCCATCCGCGCGTACTTCCGTGCCTATGCCGGCATCGCGCGCCGGTACGGCACCGGCATGGTCCTGGATACGCCGACCTGGCGCGCGAGCGCGGACTGGGGCGCGCGCCACGGCCTCGACGCGGATGCGCTGGTGCGCGTCAACGGCCGGGCGGTGTCGCTGCTCGAGGAACTGCGCGATGAGTTCGCCCCGGTACCGGTCGTGATCAGCGGCTGCATCGGGCCACGTGGCGACGGCTACGTTCCCGACGCGATGATGACAGTGCGTCACGCGGAGGCCTACCACCAGGCACAGGTGGACGCGTTGTCGGCGACCAATGCCGACATGTTGTGCGCGCTGACACTGAACTACGTCGAGGAAGCGATCGGCGTGACGCATGCGGCGCGGACCGCCGGCATGCCGATCGCGATCGCGTTCACGGTGGAGACCAACGGCAAGCTGCCGACCGGCCAGTCGCTCGGCTCGGCTATCCGCATCGTCGACGGCGCCACGAGCGGGTATCCGGTCTACTACATGGTGAACTGCGCGCACCCGACGCATTTCGCTCACCTGCTCGATCCCGAGGAGCACTGGGTGCGGCGCATTCGCGGGATTCGTGCCAACGCGTCGTGCCGGAGCCACGCGGAGCTCAATGAGTGCGCCGACCTCGATACCGGCGATCCCCTGGGGCTCGGCGCGTCCTACGCGGAACTGCGACGGCGTCTGCCGCAGCTCACGGTCCTGGGCGGGTGTTGCGGCACCGACCATCGGCATATCGAGGCGATCGCCTCGGCCTGCATGCCGGTCGTCGCCTGATCTCGCCGACGACCTCCGCGGTGTAGCGGTCGACCTTCCACCTTCGTCAAGGCTACGGCGGACAAATCAGGTCGACCTGTTGTCACGATGGGCGCGAGTCCATGCGATTCGCGCCGTTCTCCGCCTTGCCCTCGCCTGATCCATTGACGAGTTCATCTGCGACGCTGCGATAGGATCGGCGGATATGCCGCTGCATGCCGGTGACCGCCTGCCCGCCGCCACTTTCCGCACGCGCACGCCGGAGGGCGTGAAGACACTCACGACCGCCGACGTGTTCGGGGGCCGGAAGGTCGTGCTGTTTGCCGTGCCGGCGGCGTTCTCGCCGACGTGCAGCCAGACGCACCTGCCCGGCTACGTCGCGCATCACGATGCCATCAAGGCCGGCGGTGTCGACGAGATCGCGTGCGTCTCAGCCAACGACGCGTGGGTGCTCGACGCCTGGGCCCGGGAGCATGGAGCTGCGGGGAAGGTCCTCATGCTGTCGGACGGGAACCTCGAGTTCACGCGCGCCGCGGGCATGGAACTCGACGCCACCATCGTCGGCGAAGGGTTCCGAAGCCAGCGCTATGCCGCCATCGTCGAGGACGGTGTCGTCACGGAGATCAGGGTGGATGACAAGCCGTGGCTCGCCGAGGCTTCGTCGGCGAGCTCGATCTGCCGCCTGCAGGGGCAGTGACCAGTGACCGACGCCTCGCGAGGGGTCGGCGCGCTCTCCAGACGCGCGCGACGCGACGCTAGCGCTTGTGCTTCCTGGCTGTCGTCGCCTTCTTCTTCGTCTTCTTCGCAGGAGCCTTCGCGACAGGCAGCGGATCCGTGTCGACGACACGGTCCGACAGTCGTGCGACGGCCATCGCGTAGGCATGCGCGCAGTTGTAGCTGAGCAGGACCTCGTAGTTGGGATACACGAGGAACGCACCCGAGTCGGTGCGCAGCAGTGAAGCCATGATGTCGGCCTGCGGCAGCGCCCCGCCGTCCATCGTACGCACGCCGAGCGCCTGCCAGCGCCCAAGCGGCCGTGGCTCGGTCAATTCCTTCGCGGCCCTGCATCCTGCCGTCCGCAGCGGAGCGTCTTTGGTGAGTGCTGTCGTGTCTGTCGGCAACGTGACCTGGCGTCCCCACGTCTGCCCGGCCGTCCACCCGTTGGTCGAGAGGTAGTTGCCGATCGAGCCGAACACGTCGGCCTGGGACGACCAGATGTCCTTGCGCCCGTCAGCGTCGAAGTCGACCGCGTACTTGAGATAGCTCGACGGCATGAACTGGGGTTGCCCCATCGCGCCCGCCCACGAACCCTTCAGCCGTGGCAGGTCGATATACCCGGCGTCGAGGATCGTCAGCGCATCGAACAGCTGCGACCGGAACATCGGGCCGCGTCGGTCGTCGTAGGCAAGCGTCGCGAGGGTCGGCATCAGGGGGCGCACGCCGCTGAAGCGGCCGAAGTTCGATTCGAGTCCCCACACCGCGACGAGTACGTGCGGCGGCACCTTGTACGCGGCCGCGACCTTCTCGAGAACGGGCCGGTGGGTATCCCGCATCTGGCGGCCGAGGCGAATCGTCGGCACACCGATCCGCCGGGCGATGTACTCGTCGAGGGTCTCCTTGAACTCGGCCTGCGTCCGATCGCGGTTGAGGATCTGCTCCACCGGCGTGATGTCGGCCAGCGCCGTGGCGACGGTCGGGGCGGAGATGCCGCGCGCGAGCGCCTCTTCGCGCACGCCCTGCAGCCATGCAGGGAACGGGACGGACTGTGGCGGTGGCGCGGAGAACACCGGATCGGGTTCTGGCAGCTGAGCGACAGCCATCAGGGCACTGGCGTGCACGAGCCCCACGAGCAGGATCAACGTTCGCGCGATCACCATCGTCTCCATGATGCCTGATGCCTGACGTGCGGCGTGGAATCAGGGCTCGAATGCGGAATGCTGGAGTGTCGAGGGCGACAATGCGCTCGACCATTGCAGCAATCGGCATTTCCGCATTGCCAGGTGAGACGATGGCCCGCCGGGCGGCGAGGGTGCTCCTATTGATTGTCCAGTAGAGCGATCAGGCTCGACGTGTCCCAGCGTGCGCCACCGCGTGCCTGTATCTGTGCGTAGAACTGGTCAACGAGCGCCGCCACCGGCAGGCGCGAGCCGTTGCGGCGCGCCTCTTCGAGCACGATCCCGAGGTCCTTGCGCATCCAATCGACCGCGAAACCGAACTCGAACTTGCCGTCCACCATCGTCTGCCAGCGGTTCTCCATCTGCCAGGACTGGGCGGCGCCCTTCGAGATCACGGAAATCACGGCGGGCACGTCGAGGCCCGCGTTCTGTGCGAAATGCAGGCCCTCGGCCAGGCCCTGCACGAGGCCGGCGATGCACAGTTGGTTGACCATCTTGCAGAGCTGCCCGGCGCCGCTGTCGCCGATGCGGACGACCGACTTGCCGTAGCCACGCAGGACCGGCTCGATGCGGGCAAACGGCTCGGCGTCGCCGCCGCACATCACGCTCAACTGCCCCTTCTGCGCTCCGGCCTGCCCCCCGGACACCGGTGCGTCGATGAAATGCAGCCCGCGCGCCCGTGCGGCCCCGTACAGTTCGCGCGCCACCGCCGCGGAGGCGGTCGTGTGGTCCACGAAGATGGCGTCCGCCTTCATGGCCGGGAAGGCGCCCTCATCGCCTACCGTCACCTCGCGCACGTCGTGATCGGCGCCGACACAGGCACAGACGACGTCGGCATCGGCCGCGGCCTCGCGCGGCGTCAAAGCGGACCGCCCGCCATACTCGGCCACCCATGCCTCCGCCTTGCTTTGGGTGCGGTTGAAGACAACCACGTCGTGGCCGCCGCGCTGGAGGTGACCGGCCATGGGGCCGCCCATGATGCCGAGACCGATGAAGGCGATGCGCATGGGGCGATCGTACCAACGCCTGACGCCTGACGCTAACGCCTGACGCCTACGGCCTACGGCCTACGGGCTACGGGCTACGGTCGGTCTAACGCTTCAGGTCTCAGGTTTCAGGTCTCAGGTCTCAGGCCAAGGGCGGAGGCTCCAAGCGCTATCGTGCCAGCGCTGTGCGGCCCGCAACCTCGGCGTTCGGCGTTCGGCGTTCGTCGTCCATCGCCTTATCGGCCCTCATTCGTAATCGATCCCCAGGTCGCGCGCGACCTCTCCGAGCCGAGGGTCGGCGGTCCACAACTTGATGTGCGACACGAGTGCCGACGCGAGGAGGTGCGTGTCGATCCATCCGATGCCACGGCCGTGAAGTCTGCGCTGGCGAACGAACTCGACCACCTCGCGGTGCGACACGACAGGCGCCTGGCGCATGAGCGCGTAGTCGGCCAGGAGCTGCTTACGGCCGCCCTTGTCGCCAATCAGGAGTTCACCCATCACGAAGTCATGGCCGCAGACCTCGCCCTGACCGAGCAGCTCATCGAGCTGCCGGGCAAACGGTGCCCGGTTGGCAAGAAAGCGTATCCAGACCGACGTATCGACAAGAACCATCAGGCTGCAGAGTGTTTCGTTGGCGAGGAGACTTCACGTCGACGCCGAACATCAGTAGCCCGCGGCTCCTTCCCCCGAAGTGCCCGCAGTCGCTCATTCGCGCCTTGCCGCACCAGCGCCTCGAGCCCGAGGCGGACCGTATCCGTGTCACTCCGGGCGCCACTGACCGATCGCGCCTCTCGCAAGAGGTCGTCGTCGATGTGAAGTGTCTTCTTCATGCCATATGATTATGGCATTCGAGTATGGCAAGGCTCAAGACAGCAGCGACCAACGCTGAACGCAGAACGCTGAACGCCGTTGGACAAGCTGAAGGAATCTTCGCGCCGGGTCGCGAGAACGGGCTGCGCCAAACGGCGTGGCGTGTACTGCGGGCGTTGGCGCTCGGATGCGGCGTCAGCTTCGCGGCGTGTGCACCGCAGCCGCAGGAACCGCCCGCTCAGGCCACACCTCCTGTCACGAGCACGCCTGCGCCGCCGGCACCGATCGACGACGCGACGAACGGCGCAGCACCTCGTGCGAGTCAGCCGCAAGGGACACCACAAGCCTCGGACAGGTGGGATGTCGACCTTCAGCGCGACGAGCGCCGTGGTGGGCACACTCTCGCGAAGCATGTCGGCCGCACCGACGCACAGTTGCAGGCGCGTCTGCGCCGCGAATCGATTTCCGCGGCATCGACATATCCCGACGCCGAGACGGCCGCGCGCGTTGTCACGCGCGCGCTCGACGCGGACGCGACGCGCGTGCAGGTGTGGGTCGGCGGCCGCGCGCCCAAGCCCAACCTGGCGATCCGGTACCGGGCGCGGGAGGGGATACCTATCGGTCGCGTTCTCGATCGCGGCGACATTGCGTCGCATGACGCACGTGGCGCCGTTGTCGTGCTGCGGTGGCGCGACGAGGGCTGGTTCGTGCTGACGTCGTATCCGGAGGACGTCCGATGAGCCCCATGAGCAGCAGGAGATGGCCGCACCTCGCGTCGCTGTTCGGCGGCTACCTGCACCAGGACTTCACGGCCGAGTACGGCTCCGCACCGAGAGCCGTGCAGGCAGCGCTGACCGCGGTGGAAGCCGACAAGGGCCGAGAAGTGTCCGCCGAGTGGCGGCGCTTCCTCAACCTGACCCAGGGGATGGATTTGCAGGCCCGCGCCCGTCTCCTGCGTGAATTGGCCGGTGGCTCGTGGGCGCCTGGCGACGAACGCGAATTCGAGATCGTGTCGGTGCTGATGCTGGCCGCCGGACGGCTCTAGCTCACGGCTTCTTCACGAAAGCATCCGGAAACGGCTGCGCCTTCGATCCCTCGGGATTGCGCAGGCGCATCTGGCCGAGGCGTGGCATGTAGAGTGGAATCGTCAGCCCGCCGGTCTTCTCCAGTGTCTCGAACAACTGGGCGCGCATGGCCGCGATCGTCTTCTGCTGCGCGGGGTCGTCGGCCAGGTTGTGCGCTTCCTGGGGATCGGCTTGCAGATCGAAGAACATGTCGGCATCCCACACGCCGTGCGTGAAGACGTACTTGTACTTCTCGCCGCGCAGCGCGAACTGCGTCGGCGTCTGCGGGAAACTCCACTCCCAGTAGTACTCGTACAGCAGCGTGTCACGCCACGGCGTCGTCGCGTCGCGCAACAGCGGCAGCATGCTCATCCCCTGCATGTGCGACGGGCGCGCCACGCCTGCCAGGTCGAGCATCGTCGGCGCGATGTCGATGTTGGCCACGAGGCGGTTGATCTGCTGCCCGGGCGCGACGAGTCCGGGCGCGTACACGATCATCGGCACACGCATGGACCAGTCAAACGCGGTCCGCTTGTCGATCAGCCCGTGCTCGCCGAACGCGAACCCGTTGTCGCCCATGTAGATGACGAGCGTGTTCTCGAGTTGACCCGTCTCTCGCAGCCATGCGACGACACGTCCGACGCTGTCGTCGACGGCGCGCAGCGTCTCCATGTAGCGCCGGTAGTACTCGGCCACGTCCAAACTCGAGTGGTACGGGTACTCGACGCCGTGCCAGCTGTTGCGCTGGTTGCGCACCCATGTCGGAAACTTGCCCGCGACTGCGGCCTCTGGCGCCATTGTCGCGGGCGTGGGCACGGGCACGTCCTTCAGCGAGCCCTTGTGGCGGTCGGCCGGCACGAAATCGGCGTGCACGCCCTTGTGAGAGAGGTAGAGGAAGAACGGCTTGTCGCGCGAGGTCTTCCCGAGCCACTCGATCGCGTAATCGGTCAGTTCGTCGGTGATGTACCCCTTCTGCGGCACCCGCTTGCCATCCACGTTGAGCATCGTGGCGCCCGCGCGCGGCAGGTACTCGCCCTGGCCGCGGAAGCTCACCCAGTGATCGAAGCCCGGCTGCGGCGCATCGTCTTCGTTGCCGATGTGCCACTTTCCGATCAGGGCCGTCTGATACCCGGCTGTCTTCAGCTGTTGGCCGACGTTGGGGAGCACCGGCGGAATCGGCGTGAAGTTGTCGACGACGCCGTGCGTGTGCGCGTAGGTGCCGGTCAGGATCGACGCCCGCGACGGCGAGCACAGGGCCGTCGTCACGAACGCGTTGCGCATATGCGCGCCGCCCTTCGCAAGTGCGTCCATGTTGGGCGTCCGCGCCAGCGGATGTCCCATGACGCCGAGTGCGTCGTAGCGATGGTCGTCGGCGAGGATGAAGACGATGTTGCGCGGCCTGGTCGCTTGCGCCTGTGCGAGAGAGGCACACGGGGCGAGCGCGAGAACGGCGAGGGCCAACCGCGCGAAGACGAGCAGAAGCAGGCGCGAGGTCATATCGGCGACACCTTCGTGGCACGCAGGCCAAGGCCGAGTGTGGCCTTGCAGTAGGCGAGGCTGCGTTCGAGTTCGCGGCGCTGCTCCAGCGGATCGTTCGGCTTGGTCGTTGTCGGCGCGATGGGCGCTTTGCGCCGCATCACGCGGATGAAGCGCGCCAGGCCCTGGGCTTCCAGCCGCGGCCAGGCAGTCCAGAAGGCGTCCTCGAGGAATGGCACGTCGCGGCCGACGCCGGAGATCGTCTCGATGTGGATCGGGATGCCCGGGCACAGCTCGGCGAAGCGGGGCATGAAGCGCACGAAGTCGACCTGGCCATCGCCCATCGCCGTCCACTTGACGCGGCAGCCGGCGGGAATCTCGGTGATGACGCCATCGCGCAGGCTGGTCGTGACGATGTACGGCGCAAGTGTCTCGAGGGCGTCGACGGGGTTCTCGAGCGTCCAGAGCGAGTTGCCCGAGTCGTAGTTGACGCCGACGAAATCGCGTCCCGACATTTCGACGACGGCCGCGAGCTCCTCGGATCGCATGTCGCCGGCGTGATTCTCGACGGCAATCTTCAGCCCGGCGTCGAGGGCCTCGGAGCGGCCGCCCTTGAGCACCGCAACGAGGCTGTCGATGTGCCGGCCGATGCCGCCCGGCGTGAGTCGGTCTTCCCATGTGCCGAGCACGACGCGCACGACCGGTGAGCCGACGAAGCGCGCGGTGCGGATGGCCTTCGACAACTGCTCGTGGGCGGTCCCGTTGGCCGGCCGGAACGCCTTGCTGGTCGGACACACGCTCCATGTGCCGACGTGGATGGTGAGGTTGCGCGCCGTGGCCTCCTCGCGGAGTTTGCGCAGCGAGGGCTCCTCGAGCGACTCGAACGCATCGAGGTCACTGATGAACACTGAGTCGACGCCGACCGTCGTCGCGTACTCCAGCAGGCGCATGGCCTTCCAGTTGCTGGCGCGGACGGCGAAGTTGTCCAAGCCAAGCGCCACCGGCCGGGGCAGCACCACGGCAGGCGTCTTGACCGCGCCGCCCTGACCTTGCAGCGCGGCCGCGGTCAATACCGCGGCCGAAGACGACAGGAACGTGCGACGACTGGACGAAGCGGTCAAGATCGAACTCCTCGGAAAACGCCACAGTAGTCTATTTCCTCCCTCTCCGCTCTCTCTCGCGGTGCGATCCGCCGACCTGAAGGTCGGCGGCTACGACCCCGTCCACGCGGCGCCGGTGCGAGTGCGCGTGTGCATGTGCGGTGCCCGGCAGCCGGTGCGGTGTGCCTGGTACCCGGTGCCCGGTACCCGGTACCCGGCGCCCGTTCAGGGGTTCCTCGCCATGTACCCTTCCCGCGCGACGACGCTGCCAGCGCGCGCGCGCAGCCGCACGTCGAGGCGGTGCCATCCCGGCGCCGGCGGTCCGGACGGCGAATAGGTCAGGAGATAGCGCTGGCGGTACTGCGAGAGGATGCCGCGGAACGTCTCGGACAGGTGAGCGCCCTTGTTGATGCGCAGGAACTCGCCACCGGTGACGTCAGCCGCCGACTGCAGGAGCCGCAAGCCGTCGCCGGCTGTCGGTGCCATCCACGTCTGGCGGGTGAAGGTCTCGGAGAACGGTGCGGACGTGACCGCTGTCGGCAGGCCCGCGCCGACGGGGAAGACGACCACGTTTGTGCGACGCAGGACGTCGAGGGTGCGCGCGGCCGACGTCCAGCTCGTCGTGTCCTGACCATCGGTGAAGAGCAGGAACACCGAGGGACCCTGGTCGGCGAAGGAGAGCGCACTGCCGAACACGATCGCATCGTGCAGCGGCGTCGCACCGCTCGCCTCGAACCGCGCGAGCGTCGCGTCGAGGTTGCCGCCAGGCGGGCTGGCCCGCATCAGCAGGCGCACCCGATCGGAGAACGTGAAGAGCGACACGCGATCCTGCGGCGTCAACTCGCCAACGAGCGCCCGCACGGCGGCCCTGAGCTGCTCCAGGGTCCGCCCGTCCACACTGCCACTGAGGTCCAGCCCGATGATGACGTGCGCGCTGTCGGTGGTGCCGAGCGAGCCGACGACCTGCTCGACGCCGTTGTCGCGCACCACGAAGTCCCCGGACGTGAGGTCGCCGATCGGCTTGCGATTCTGGTGGGCGAAGGCGTCGATGGTGACGACGTCGACCGACGCGCGGAACAGCGGCACGGTATCCTGCGCATGCGGTGTGGCGGCCAGCACGAAGACGGCCGCCATGGCGGCAAGTACACGACGAACGCTGAACGTCGGCCGCCGAACGCAGATGTTCGAAGGCCGAGGGCCGACGGCCGATGGCCGGATAACGACGGCCGACCATCGAGCCCTGGATGCCTGGCGAGTCGTCACTTCACCACCGTTGCCATCAGGTGCGTGAGGATCCGGTCGCCTTCGAAGAGGCGCCCAGCGGTGTACAGGTTCCAGGCATCGGGTGGCTGTCGCGGCGCGAGGGCGACGGGCGTCGCGAACTGGCGCGTCAAATCGTAGGCGCCGCCAGCGCTGCCCCGTCGCATGGCGGCCTGCATCATCGCCACCAGTGCGGAGTGACGTACCGCGGGAACGGCGGAGGCACGCGCGTACGAACCCGAGGCTCGCTCCATGTCCTTGCGTCCCTCGTACACCTCCCCGGCAAACAGGTGTGCCAGCCCGCACACCGCATCACGGCATGCCTGCAACAACAACGGCGAAAGCAGGCGCTCCGCGTCGTCGAGGCGGTTACGCTCGATCGCGACCCGCGCCAGCCGCAGCGTCGCCTCGCGATCGCCCGGCTTCAGTTCGAGGGCGCGCCGGTACTGCTTGCCTGCATCGTCCATCGCGATCAGCATCGGTGCGGTCCGCGAAGCCACGGGCAGCCGACGCATGTTCACGGCTGCCGAGCCGGTGGGCACCTCGTCGGCGAGACGGGCACGCGTCTCGAGCGCCACTCCGCGAAGCAGGGCGAGTGCGGCCACCGCTTCGGCGTCATCCTCGGGTGGATGGACGGAAGCCGCCTCCCGGGGCACGTCGCGGAAACGGCCCGATGCGATGAGGTGCTGGACGAAGGCCAGGCGCCACCACCTGCGGAACTGCCGGACCTGCGCCGACGCTGCGCCGCCGTCCTGGCCATCGAACGCGTCGAGCCGCTGCCAGGCCTCGCGGGCGGCATTCTCGAGCGCCACTTCGTGCTCGGTCGCCAGCGCTCGACCCGTGACGGCGATCAGGAGGTCCAGGGGCAGCAGTGCCGACACCTGGAAACGGCGCGTCGCGATTCGGCGCGCCTCGGCGTCGCCGGCCGGGCCGGCTCGCCACTGTTCGAACGCCCGCCGGGAGGACTCGAACAACGCCGGTGGTGTCGCGTGCAGCAGAGTCGCTCCTGCCCCAGACCGATCACCGGCCAGGTATTGGTCCACCGCGGTCTGCCAGGCTTGATCCGGCGGTGCCGCGGGCTGTCCGACGGCGCCACCGACCGGCCAGAACACCAGCAGAATGAACCAGATGCGCCACCCACGCGACCATTGCGTGCGCGTCGTCCAGGAGGCAAGCAGCGCCCGTCGATACGCACATCCGAGCCCGTCTTGTCTCCCCTCAGGGAGAGCGATAGCATGAGCGATCGTTATAGAGGTCATCAGCAAACGTCATGATCACAGCCGACCCGACCAAGCGAGCCCAGATCCTCGAAGAAGTGCAACGCATCGTCGCCGCGACGGCGCCCGAGGGCGACCGCGACCTGCTCCATGCCCTGGCTGGCGTGGTGCTGGCCGAGATGCCGGACAGCGTCGCCTTCCGCCTGCCGGCCCCTGCACTGGCGGCGCGCATCGGAGAGTACTTCAGGTTCATCGCCCACACGATGCCGCCGGAAGTGCAGTTGTACCGGGGCTTGCCAGGCCTGCACGTGGCCGTCCGTAACTGCGACGAAGCGGAGGACCGCGCGATGGCCGCGCACGACGGCGGTCCCCACGAGGTGACGATCGTCGAGACGCACACCCCCGACGCCCCCTTCATCTTCGAGAGCCTCACCAACTTCTTCAAGAACGAGAACCTGCGGGTCTTCTCCGCGATTCACCCGCGCATCACCGTCCGCCGGCAATGGGAGCGGGTGGTGCACGTGGGCGGGCACGGTGACGAGGGGTCGCCTGAGCTGTTCTGCCAGTTCCGCATCGAGCGCATCGATCGAACCGAGCGGATGCGCCGCCTCGAGCACCAGATCTTCAGCCTGCTCAAGAGCGTGTTCCTGGCCGTCAGCGACTTCGCGCCAATGAAGGCCGCGGTGATTGCTGCCAGCGCCCGCCTCCGCGCGCGTGACGGCGACATGACCGCCGCCGCGGGTTCGCGGCGCCTGCTCGAGTGGCTCTGCGACGACAACTTCGTGCTGCTCGGCGTGATGCGCTACGTCCCGGGCGCCGATGGCGTCCTGCAGCCTCAGGACGAGAGCGCGCTCGGCGCCTTCAAGGACCCGGCGCTCATCGAGACGGTGTTCCCTGGCCTTCCCGAAGACATCACGCGCAACCTCTCGCCTGCAACCGACGATGCGCGGATCATCGACATCGACTACTGCGTGAACGGCCACGCCATCCACCACCTGGGGACGCTCGAGGACGTATTCGTCCGCGAGTGGACCGCCGATGGCACCCTGGCCGGCATGACGCTCGCGATCGGCCGCTTTGCCAAGAGCGCGTTTGCCGCCAAGGCCGCCGACATCCCGGTCCTCGACGAGAAGCTCACCTACGTCCACGAGGGGCTCGACGTCACGCCCAACTCGCACGCGTGGCGCGAGGCGCGCGCGATCTTCAACCACTTCCCGAAGCGCGAACTGTTCTACGCGCGTCGCGAAGACCTCTGCACGATCATCGAGCAGATGGTCACGCTCGTCGGCGACGACGAGATCGCGGTCGCAGCTCGCCAGGGCACGGGTTACGCCGCCGTGACGGTGGCCTTCTCTGGTGCACGGTACTCCCCGCAGGTCGAGGCCGCGTTGCGCTGCGGCCTGCAGGAGGCATTCGGCCCGATCCTTTTCAGCGAGTGGGCGGACCTCGGCACCAAGGCGATCATCGTCTTCTACTTCGACGTCGCCGAACTCGAGGCGCCCATCGACGTCGAGAAGGTGCGCGTGCTGACCCGTCAGAGCGTGACGACCTGGGAGGACCAGGCGGCGCTGGAACTCGAACAGGCATACGGCACCATCGAGGGCCGTCGCCTCTTCAACAAGTACGTGCGGTCCGAGAGCCGCAGCGGCTTGTACCGCGAGACCACGACGCCCCAGGAAGTCCCGGCTGACCTGGCAAGGCTCGAGGCGCTCGAGGGCCGCCTCGAGATGCACGTCCTGCCCGAGTCGGCCGAGCAGGTCACGATCAAGCTCTTCGCGCCGAAGCCACTCAAACTCACCGGCACGTTGCGGACCCTGCAGAACCTCGGCCTGCCGGTCGTCGAGGAACTCTCGCTGACGCTGGTCCTGCCCGACAACCGCACCGGATTCCTCGAGCGCCTGCGTATCCAGGCGGCGCCGACGATCATCAGCGCGGTGGCGCAGGGCCCAGATCGCCTCCTCGACGCGCTGCGCGCACTGCACGAGAAGCGCGCCACCGACGATGCGCTGAATGTCCTGGTGACCAGCGAGGGCCTCACGTGGCGCCAGGTGGAGGTGCTGCGGACGCTGCGCAACCACTTGATCCAGGTACGTCCGAGCTACAACGCCGACACGATCACCGGTGTGATGCTGCGCAATGGCGCCGCGTCGGCGGCCTTGTTCCGGCTGTTCGATGCCCGCTTCAATCCGGTCGCCGATGGCGATCGCGATCACGCCGTGGACCAAGCCGACCGCGCCTTGCGCGTCGCCCTGCAACAGGTCGGCAGCCTGCTGGACGACGAGATCCTGCGCGGCGTCGAGAACCTGCTGCTCGCGGTGGTGCGCACCAACGCGTACCAGACGCCCGAGCGGCCGGTGGTGTCGATGAAGGTGGAGTGCGCGAAGGTGGCCGGCATGGTCACGCCGCGGCCGCTGTACGAGATCTACGTGCACTCGCCGCACCTCGAGGGCATCCACCTGCGCGGCGGCAAGGTGGCCCGCGGCGGCCTGCGCTGGAGCGATCGGCACGACGACTTCCGCACCGAGGTCCTCGGCCTGATGAAGACGCAGATGGTCAAGAACGCGATCATCGTGCCCGTCGGATCCAAGGGTGGCTTTGTGCTGAAAGGCCAGTTGCCGGCGCGGCCGGCGCTGGACCAGTACCTGGTCGATCGCTACCGCCAGTTCATCTCGGGCCTGCTCGACATCACCGACAACATCGTCGCCGGCGCGGTCGTACATCCTCCGGACGTGGTGCGCTACGACCAGCCGGATCCGTACCTGGTCGTGGCCGCCGACAAGGGGACGGCTCATCTTTCGGACACGGCCAACTCGGTGTCGGCGCAATACGGGTTCTGGCTGGGCGACGCGTTCGCCTCGGGCGGGAGCAACGGCTACGACCACAAGGTCGAGGGCATCACCGCCCGTGGCGCATGGGAGTGCGTGCTGCACCACTTCCGCAACATGGGCCAGGACATCCAGGTCCAGCCGTTCACGATGATCGGCCTCGGCGACATGTCGGGCGACGTATTCGGCAATGGCGCCCTGCGCAGCCGCGTGACCAGGCTGATCGCGGCCTTCAACCACGCGCACATCTTCATCGACCCCGATCCGGATCTGGAGAAGTCGTTCGCGGAACGCGAACGGCTGTTCAAGCTGCCGCGGTCGACATGGCGTGACTACGACACGTCGATCATCAGCGCCGGCGGCGGCATCTTCGATCGTTCCGCCAAGGCGATCCCGGTGTCGACACAGATGAAGGCGCTGTTCGACATCGAGCAGGACGAAGTGACAGGCGAGGAGATGATCCGGCGCCTGCTGACTGCGAAGGTGGACCTGCTCTACAACGGCGGCATCGGCACCTACGTCAAGGCGAGCACCGAGGACGATTCCGACGTCGGCGACCGTGCCAACGACCGCGTCCGCGTCGATGCGCGCGAGGTGCGGGCGCGGGTGATCGGCGAGGGTGGCAACCTCGGCATGACGCAGAAGGCCCGGCTCGAGTACTGGGAGCGCGGTGGGCTGTGCAATACCGACGCGATCGACAACTCGGGCGGCGTGGACATGTCGGACCACGAGGTGAACATCAAGATCCTGCTCGACATCCTCGTACGGGAGAAGGTGATTGCCAGCAGGGACGCGCGCAACGTCGTCCTCCAGCAGATGACCGACAACGTGTCGGAACTCGTGCTGGACGACAACCGCTACCAGGCCCGCGCCATCACTCTCGACAGCGTGCGCAGCGTGGTGGAGTACGAGACGTTCGTCGAGGTCATCGAGCAGATGATCGCCGACCGTGTCTTCAGTCGTGCGGATCAGGCAGTGCCGACGCGTGAGGCCCTGTTGTCGAGTCCGATGCGGATGCGCGGCCTGCCGCGGCCGCTGCTGGCGGTGCTGCTCGGGCAGGCCAAGATGCACGCCTACGACCTGACGTTGTCCTCGACGTTCCCAGACAGCCCGTCGGGCCTGCCGCTACTCACCCGCTACTTCCCGGATCTCATGCAGCAGCGCTACGGCGAGTTCTTCGCGAAGCACCCGCTCAAGCGTGAGATCATCGCGACGGTCGCGATCAACCACGTGATCAACCACGCGGGGATCACGTTCCTGCCGATGCGTGCGGCGCAGAGCGGCGCCGACTACGGCGCGATCGTGCAGGCATACATCGAGGCCGACGAGGCGCTCGGGGCCTCACGGCGCAGGGCCGAAATCGCGGCCGGGAAGGGCGAAGCCGAGGCCGAACGTCGTCAGTTGCTCGCGATCGAGCACGAGGTGGAGCAGGCGGTGGGGTCGCACCTCGCGAAGGTAGGGGTGCCGCAATAATCTGGCGCACACGTCCCACGACGCTCGAGGTGTTTCCATGAGACCCATCGCCCTGCTGGCGGGCAGCCTGTGCGTCATCGCGGGCCTGTCACCCTTGCATGCACAGTCGACGACTCCTGCGTCGTATGAAGCGACCGTTCGCCGTACGTCGTATGGCATTCCGCACATCACGGCGAAGGACCTGGGCAGCCTGGGCTTCGGCGAGGGGTACGCGCTCGCACAAGACCACTTCTGCTCGCTGGCCGACCAGATCGTTCGCGCGCGTGGCGAGCGGGCGAAGTACTTCGGGCCGGGAGAGAAGGACGTTCACCTCAACTCCGACGTGGCGATGAAGGCCTTGCGGGTTGCGGAATTGGGCGCGGAGGACATCGGGCGGGTGCCCGAGAGGCGAGAGTGGTTCACGGGTTACGCCGCCGGCGCCAACGCGTACCTGGCAAAGGTCACGCCCGCCGGGGTGGCCGGTTGGTGTCGGGGCGCGCCGTGGTTGCGGCCGATCACGGCGGAGGACGTCGCCGCCCGCTCGCGGCTGGTCATCCTGACCCTGCCGGCGTTTGCCTCGATGATCGCCACGGCCGCTCCGCCTGCGGTCGGCGCCACGCCGGCTGCTGTGGAGCTCCCCGACCTCGGCGCGGCCCTCAGCAACGGGTGGGCGATCGGCAAGGAGCGCACCGACACCGGCCGCGGGATGCTGCTGGCCAACCCTCACTACCCGTGGGTCGGATCGAACAGGTTCTGGGAGAAGCACCTCGTCATCCCGGGCAGGCTCGACGTGTACGGCGTGGGACTGCTGGGCATCCCGGGTGTGGCCATCGGCTTCAATCGCCACGTGGCGTGGACGCACACCGTCTCGGCGGGCGCACGTTACACAGGCTACGCCTTGACGCTCGTGCCCGGCGCGCCCACCTCGTACGTCTACGACGGCAAGCCGCGTGCGATGACGAAGCGACAGGTCTCGGTACAGGTCAGGCAGCCGGACGCCACGGTGTCGACCTCGACTCGCGACGTCTACTTCAGCCACTACGGCCCGATCGTCAACTTCCCGGACCTGCCGTGGACCGCGACGCGAGCGATCGCGCTGCGTGACGCGAACGCCGACAACGACGAGGCCCTCCAGACATGGCTCGTCATGGCCCAGGCCGGCAGCCTCGAGGACCTCAAACGTGCGCAGGGCGAGCCGGGCGGCATTTCCTTCGTCAACACCATCGCCACGAGTGCCGACGGCCGTGCTCTGTACGTGGACGCATCGTCGGCCCCGTACCTCTCGGCCGAGGCCCTCGCCCTGTACCGCGCGCGGCTCGCCAGCGACGAGGACACGAAGGCCGCCAGCGCACGCAACCTGATGCTCCTCGACGGCGGCGACCCGCGCTTCGAGTGGGTGACCGACCCGCGCGCGCGGGACCCCGGCATTGTCCCCACGGAGCTCGCGCCGCAGCTGGAGCGGACCGACTACGTGTTCAATGCCAACGACAGTTACTGGATCAGCAACGCGAAGGTGCCGCTGACCGGGTTCTCGCCCGTCCACGGCCGCGAGGACTCGCCGCGCTCGCTCCGCACCCGCATGAACGTGCGTCTGCTCGACGATCCGTCGCCGTCGGGCCCCGCGGGCGCCGACGGGCGCTTCTCGCTTGATGAGTTGGCTGCGGCCGTGTTCAGCAACCGGTCCATGAGCGCCGAGTTGCTGAAGGCCGCGTTGGTGGCTCGCTGTCAGGCCGAGCCCGATCGGACCGTCGAGAACCGGACAGTCCACCTCTCTGCCGCGTGCGGTGTACTGGGCACATGGAACGGGGTCTACGATGTCGACAGCCGCGGCGCGGTGCTGTGGCGGGAGTTCATCACGCAGTTCCGCGGCCCGGACCTCACCAGGGCGGGTAAGTTGTTCGCGACGGACTTCGATCCCGCCCACCCGGTCACGACACCACGCGATCTCGCCGTCGGCGCCGGAGGCCACGATGGCGTGCTCGAGGCGCTCGCGCGTGCGGTGCTCCTGATCGAACGGGCTGGCATCCAGGTCGACACTCCGCTCGGTGACGTCCAGATTGCTGAGCGTGGTGGCAAGCGCATCCCGATTCACGGAGGGCTCGGCGCCGAGGAAGGCATCGCCAACCTCGTCGACTTCGCGCCGAACGCCTCGACGCTCGAATCCGACGGTTCGCCGGTGCCGGGAGTCGAGGGCAGCCGTTACCTCACGCACGCGGGATATCGCGTCAACCGCGGCAGCAGCTTCGTCATGGTGCTGGGCTATACCGATGGCGGCCCGAGCGCCAGGGCGCTGCTAACATACGGCCAGTCGGGAGATCCGTCGTCGCCGCACTTCAGCGATCAGACGGAGCTGTACTCGCGCAAGGTGTGGCGTGACGTCCTGTTCACCGACGAGCAGATTGCGGCCGATCCGAATCTGCGCACCGAGATCGTGCGCGCGCCGAGGTGAGCTGGTGTTTGTCTTCGATGCAGACACGTGGTGCGAAGGCCATCGATGAGGTCACGGCCCTGTTTCGACAGAACCGCCACGAGGAGTTGGCACGAGCATAGCAATCGAGCTCGAGGTTGACGACCATCCCTCGTAGCGATTCGCTGGACCTGGCAGGCCTGCAGGCCTTTGCCCGACAACTCGCCGTCGAGCTGCCACCGGCCGACCCCCGCAGTCCCTGGTGGGCCCGACCCGGCCACCTGAAGCGCCTGCGCCAGGAGGCGGGGGTGCTCGAGCAGGCCTATCGCGCCGTCGCGGACGACGTCCGGCATGCCGAGGCGGTTTCTCCGGCCGCCGAATGGCTCCTCGACAACTTCCACCTCATCGCCAACGAGGTCCGGAGCATCTCCCACGACCTGCCACGTGGGTACTACCTGCGGCTGCCGAAGGTCCAGGTGGATGGCATCGGTCCGCTGGCCCGCATCGAAGTGCTCGCCGCCCAGACCATCCGGCGCAGCGACGGCCGTGTCGATGCCGAGCGGCTACGTGAGTTCCTGCTCGCGTTCCAGGGGGTGGCGCCACTGACGATCGGCGAGCTGTGGGCCTGGCCGAGCATGCTGAAGGCGGCGTTGATCTCGTACGTCTCCGAGATCGGGGAGGGCATCCGCCGCGCCCGTGCCGATGCCGCGAGGGCCGACGCCTACCTCGCGGCGCTCGATGCCAGCGGCACACTCGGGCGCGTGCCGCTCGATCCACAGAGCAGTTTTCCGTTCGTCGTCCGATTGCTGCAGCGGATCCGCGAATACGGCGCGCAGGCGGCGACGGTCAGGACCGATCTGGACGCATGGCTGGCCGGGCAGCAGATGTCACCGGAAGACGCGATTCGGGTGGAGGGGCAACGCGAAGCCGCCGACCAAGTGTCGATGGCCAATGCGATCACCAGCCTGCGGTTCTGCGCCACGCACGAATGGAGCCGGTTCGTCGAGTCGGTGAGCCAGGTCGAGACGATCCTGCACCACGACCCTGTCGGCATCTATGGGCGAATGGACTTTGCAAGCCGCGATCGTTACCGGCGGTCGCTCGAGGCGCTGGCCGATGGAACCGGCGAAGGGCAGGTGCACGTCGCGCGACAGAGCGTCGAGGCGGCGCGACGTTCCGGCACCCGGCTGCGCAACGAGCGGGACGCCCACGTCGGTTATTACCTGATCGGACCTGGCCGCGGCTATCTCGAGGAGCAGCTCTCAACCAGGCTGCGGCCGACGCGCCGGCTGAAGCGCTTCCTGTACCGACATCCGACCCCGCTCTACCTGCTGCCCATCGCGGCGGTGACCGCCCTGCTGGTGCTGTTTGCCGCCTGGTACGCGTCGCGCTCAGGCGGTTCGACGGCTGCCATCGTCACGGCAGCATTGCTCGCGCTGCTGCCGGCCACCGACCTCGCGACAGCCGCCGTGCAGCGCCTCGTGGCGAAACTGAGCCGGCCACGCAGATTGCCGCGTCTGGATCTCGAGCACGGCATCCCCGAAGAAGGCCGGACGATGGTGATTGTCCCGACCTTGTTCGGCAGCGTCGCCGCGGTCGAGGAACTGCTCGCGCATCTCGAGGTGCACGCCCTGGGCAATCCCGACCCGCGCCTCCACTTCGCGGCGCTCAGCGACTTCACCGACGCCGACGCAGAGCACCTGCCCGGAGACGAGGCCATCCTGGCTGCGGCTCGCGCTGGCATCGCAGAACTCAATGTCCGGCACGGCCGCACGAAGCAGGATCGCTTCTTCCTGTTCCATCGCGATCGCTTGTGGAACGACAAGGAATCGCGCTGGATGGGCTGGGAGCGCAAGCGCGGGAAGATCGAGGAGTTCAACCGGCTCCTCCGCGGCGCCACCGACACCAGCTTCCACCACGTCGTCGGCGACCGGTCCGTGCTGCGCTCGGTGCGGTACTGTCTGACCCTCGACAGCGACACGCGCCTGCCGCGCGACGCGGCACGTGAGCTGGTCGGGATCATCCTCCATCCGCTGAACCAGCCGGAAGTCGATCCGGCGCTGCGCCGGGTGACGCAGGGCTACGGCATCCTGCAGCCGCGGGTCAGCGTGACGATGTCGAGTGCGGCCGGATCGCTGTTTGCTCGCACCTACGCCGGGCACACCGGCGTCGACCCGTACACCACCGCCGTGTCCGACGTCTACCAGGACCTGTTCGGCGAGGGCATCTTCGCTGGCAAGGGCCTCTATGACGTCGACGCGTTCATGGGCACCCTCGAAGGCCGCGTGCCTGAGAACGCGCTCCTGTCACACGATTTGTTCGAGGGCCTGCACGCCCGCGCTGCACTGGTCAGCGACATCGAACTCGTCGACGACTACCCGTCGACGGTGCTGGCGCACGTGCGTCGTCAGCGGCGATGGGTAAGAGGCGACTGGCAGATTCTGCTGTGGCTGTTCCCGTACGTGCCGACCGCGCAGGGTATGGCGCGCAACCAGCTGCCGTTCATCAGCCGCTGGAAGATTCTCGACAACCTGCGGCGCAGCCTCATGGCGCCCGCGTTGCTCGCCTTCCTGCTCGCGGGCTGGACCTTCCTGCCGGGTCGCCCGGCGGTCTGGACGGCGCTGGCGCTCGGCGTCACCGGATCGGCCACGCTGCTGGCGATGGCCCGGTTGTTCGCCGTGCCGTGGTACGGGCATTCCATCGGTGTGTTCCTGCGTGGCGTCTCCGAGGACATGCAGACCGCGGCGGCGCAGGCGTTGCTGTCGCTGATGCTGTTGCCGTTCCACGCGTGGGAGATGGTGCGGGCCATCATGCTCACGCTGGCGCGTCTCGCCGTGACCCATCGCCGGCTCCTCGAATGGGAGACCGCGTCGAGCGTGGCGGCGGCGTCGGCAGGGCTGCGCGGCCGCGCGGCGCTGCCGGTGTTCCTGGTCGAGATGGCGGCCAGCCCGCTCGTTGCATTGCTCGCCATCGCGGCGATTGCCGCCTCCCCGCGGCACGGATGGCTCGCGGCGGTGCCGTTCCTGCTCGCATGGATGGCGGCGCCGGTCATCGCATGGGCGCTGAGCCAGCCGCGTGAGCTGCGACAGCGGGCGCTCGCGCCACATGAACGTACCCAGGTGCGTCGCCTGGCGCGAAAGACTTGGCACTACTTCGAGATGTTCGTCGGTCCCGACGATCACTGGCTGCCACCTGACAACTTCCAGGAGGCGCCGGGACGCCAACTGGCGCGGCGCACGTCGCCGACCAATATCGGCATGGGCCTGCTCTCGACGCTGGCCGCGCGAGACCTGGGCTTCATCGACGATCGCGAGCTGATCGAGCGCGTCGACCACACGCTCGACACCTGCGAGGTCCTCGAACGTCATGAGGGCCACCTGCTCAACTGGTACGCCACGAGCACGCTGGCGCCGTTGTGGCCCCGCTATGTGTCGACCGTCGACAGCGGTAACCTGGTGACGGCGCTGATCACGCTCGCCAGCGGACTCGAGTCGCTCGCGCTGCGCCGCGACGGCGCGCCGCCGGTACGCGAGGGGCTCGCCGACACCGCCTCGATCGTTCGTGGCTTCGCTTCCGGCAGTGCGGCGGCATCGCCCGCCCTGGTTGCCGTGCACGAGCAGGTCGACGCGACCGCGTCCGCGATCGTCGCCGACCTGCAGGCGGCGCTGGACGACGCGGTACTGGCGACGCGTGCCGCGGCCCACATCGCGGCGCTGGACGACGTCTTGGCGCTCCCCGTGATGCAGCCGATCGACGACGGTGATGCCCCCGTCGTACTGACCTGGACGCGCGCATTGCGGTCCGCGCTGCAGCGCGTGATCGATGCGACCACGGCGGGCTCGACCGGCGACATCGATCGCGAGGCGACGACCATGCTCACGCTCGCCGATCGAAGCCGCGCCCTGGCCGACCAGATGCGCTTCGGCTTCCTGTACGACCGGACGCGACACCTCTTCTCGATCGGCTATCGGCTCGCTGACGCCGACGGCCCCGGCGTGCTCGACGCCTCGTTTTACGACCTGCTCGCATCCGAGGCGCGGCTTGCGAGCTTCATCGCCATCGCTCGCGGCGACGTGCCGCAGCGGCACTGGTTCCATCTCGGGCGCCGGGCGATGAGCGTCGAGGGCGTGCCCACGCTGCTGTCGTGGAGCGCGACCATGTTCGAGTACCTGATGCCGTCGCTGCTGATGCGGTCGTTTCCCGGAACGCTGCTCGAGACGACCAACGAGGGCGTGGTGATCCGGCAGATCCAGTACGGCCGGCAGCGTGGCGTGCCCTGGGGCATCTCCGAGTCGGCCTACAACGTCCGCGACCGGCACGACACGTACCAGTACCGTGCCTTCGGCGTGCCGGGACTCGGATTCAAGCGCGGACTCGCCGACGACCTGGTGATCGCGCCGTACGCGACCGCGCTCGCGCTGCCAGTCGCGCCGCGTGCGGCGCTGCAGAACCTCGCGCGCCTGACCGCCGCCGGCGCAGAAGGCGCCTTCGGCTACTACGAGTCGGTCGACTACACGCCGCGGCTGGGCCCGGACCCGCCCAGCCAGGCGACGCGACCAGTCGGCAGGCCCGAAGGCGTGGTCGTCCGCACGTTCATGGCGCACCACCAGGGCATGACGCTCCTGGCGGCCACCAACGCGCTGCTGGACAACGTAATGGTCGACCGCTTCCACGCCGACTCGCACGTCAGGGCCACCGAACTGCTGCTGCAGGAGCGCATGCCGCGTGAGGCTGCGTCCACACCGCCGCGGCCGGTCGAGTCGACCCGCACGCCGTGGACGGCGCCAAGCATCCCGTTGCGCCGGTTCCGCACGCCGCACACCTTCCACCCGCACGCGCAGTTCCTGTCGAATGGATCCTGGGTGACGGTCGTGACCAATGCCGGTGGCGGTTCGAGCCGCTGGCGCGACATCTCGATCGTCCGGTCGCGCGAGGACCGCACGCTCGACCTCGGTGGTCAGTGCCTGTACCTGCGCGACGTCAGGTCGGGGCTGGTCTGGTCGCCGACGTTCTTCCCGACCAGGAAGGAGCCGGACGAGTGCTTCATCACCTTCGGCTCCGACAAGGCCGTCTTCCGCCGCACTGACGATGGCATCGAGTCGATGCTCGAGGTGGTCGTCTCGGCTGGCGACGACGTCGAGGTCCGTCGGCTGTCGCTGACCAATCGATCCGACCGGATGCGCGAGATCGACATCACGAGCTACGCCGAGATCGTGCTCGGCCGTCTCGAAGACGACATCGCCCATCCCGCCTTCGGCAAGCTGTTCGTGCAGACCGAATACCTGCCGGAGAGCACCGCGATCATCTGCGGCCGCAGGCCGCGGTCACCTCAGGAAGCCCGCGTCTGGGTCTTCCACGTCCTGAGCCTCGAGGGCGACCGGGCCTCGCAGACCGAGTGGGAGACCAGCCGGTTGCGGTTCATCGGGCGCGGCCGCACGATGACCTCGCCGATCGCGCTCGACGGCCGTTCGTTGACCGGCACGACCGGTTCGGTGCTCGATCCAGTCGCGAGCCTGCGCCAGCGTGTGCGCCTCGAGCCCGGCGGATTCGCCAGGATGGCGTTCTCCACCGGCGCTGCCGAGACGCGTGAGGCCGCTGTGACGCTCGCGCAGCGCTACCACGATCGCGGCGGCGCGTCCCGCGCGGCGACGATGGCCTTCACCCACAGCCAGATGCTGCTCAGGCATCTCGGCATCTCGAGCGAGCTGGCCCGGCAGTACGACCGGCTCGCGAGCCGTGTCCTCCACCTGGACGAGTCGTTGCGGGCCACGCCCGAGCAACTGATCGCGGCGACGCAGGGGCAGTCCGCGCTGTGGGCGCTCGGCATCTCGGGAGATCTGCCGATCCTGCTCGTGACCGTGGAGGAGGGTGACGACATCAGGCTCGTCCGTCACGTCCTGCAGGCGCAGGAGTACTGGCGGCTGAAGGGCCTGGTCGCCGACGTCGTCATCGTCAACGAGCACCCGGCTGACTATCTCGACCAGATCCAGGAAAGCCTGACCGCACTGGTGGCCAGCGGCTCATGGGGCGCCTGGCGCGACCGTCCCGGTGGCGTGTTCCTGCGCCGCGCCGACGCCTTGTCTCCCGCCGATCGCGCCTCGCTCATCTCGGTGGCGCGCGCGGTGCTCGCCGGTGGCCGCGGCGAACTCTCCGAACAACTCGATCGCCCGTCACCGTCGCCGGCGCCGCCGCGACGGTCGTTCCTGCGACAGGCGCTGGCCTCCGAGGCGGACGCCACCGTACTGGACGACGCGCCCCGGCTCGTGATGGCCAACGGTCTCGGTGGGTTCAGCGAGGACGGCCGCGAGTATGTCGTCACGCTGCGCGACGGCCAGAACACGCCCGCACCGTGGTCGAACATCATTGCCAACCCCGAGTTCGGCACCCTGGTCACGTCTTCGGGCGCCGCCTTCACGTGGGCCGTGAACAGTCGAGAACATCGACTCACGCCGTTCGACAACGACCCCATCGCTGAAGGGACATCGGAGGCGATCTATCTGCGCGATGATGAGACCGGCGAGACGTGGGGCGCCACACCCTCGCCGATGCCGCGCCGTCCGGACGACGCCTGGCAGGTGCGGCACGGCGCCGGCGTGACGTCGTTCGAACGCGCCACTCGACGACTCAGCCAGCGCCTCGAGGTGTTCGTGTTCCCCGACGCGCCTGTGAAGGCATCGGTGCTCACGCTCACCAACACGTCGGCGCAACCTCGCCGTCTGAGTCTGTTCGGCTACAACGCATGGCTGCTCGGCCCGCCCCGCGCGGGCATGCAGCGATCCGTGGTCACCAGCCGTGACGCGGCCACCGGCGCGATCGTTGCCAGCAACCCCTGGGTGACCGAGTTCGCATCGCGCGTCGCGTTTGCCTGGTGCAGTGAGCCGGTGCGGTCGATGACCGGCGACCGCACCGAGTTCCTCGGGCGCAACGGCTCGCTGACGGCGCCCGCCGGCCTCACGCTCGACGCACTGTCCAACCAGCTCGGCGCGGGTCTCGAGCCCTGTGCCGTGCTGCACACCGGCATCCTGCTCGCCCCAGGCGAGACACGTCGCGTCGTCTTCCTGCTCGGCGAGGGCACGTCAGCCGACGACGTCCACGCCCTCATCGGGCGATGCGGCGATGTGCAGCGCGTGCAGGAGGGACGACGCCGATCCGATGCGATGTGGGAAGACATCCTCGGCGCAGTTCAGGTCCGAACACCGGACGATTCGTTCGACCTGATGGTGAATCGCTGGCTCCTGTACCAGACGGTGACGGCACGCCTCTGGGCGCGGACCGGGTTCTTCCAGCCAGGCGGTGCCTTCGGGTTCCGCGACCAGTTGCAGGACGTCATGGCGCTGGGCTTCAGCCGCACCGACCTCTACCGGCAGCAGGTGCTGCTGGCTGCGAGCCGGCAGTTCGTCGAGGGCGACGTGCAGCACTGGTGGCATCCGCCGACCGGCCGCGGTACGCGTACGCGGTGCTCGGACGACCTGCTCTGGCTGCCGTACGTGGTGTCGCAGTACTTGAAAGCGACCGGCGATGCGTCAGTCCTCGACGAGATGGTGCCCTTCCTCGAGGCACCGCCGCTAACGCCCGACCAGCACGAGGTCTACGACCTCCCGATGATGTCGGAAACATCAGCGTCGCTGTTCGATCACTGTGTCCGCGCGATCGATCGTGGTCTCACGTCAGGTGCCCACGGTCTGCCGCTGATGGGCATCGGCGACTGGAACGACGGCATGAACCGGGTCGGTCACGAAGGTCGTGGCGAGAGCGTGTGGCTCGGCTGGTTCCTCTACGGCGTCCTCACGGAGTTCGGTCCCCTGGCCAGCGCCCGCGGGCATGGCGATCTGGCCACGCGCTACGCGGCCGAGGCGCGACGCCTGGCCAACGCGCTCGAACTGTCGTGGGATGGCAACTGGTATCGCCGCGGGTATTACGACGACGGCACGCCGCTGGGATCGGCGGGCAGCGATGAATGCCGCATCGACTCGATCAGCCAGTCATGGGCGGTGCTGTCGGGCGCGGCGCCCGCCGCCCGCGCCCGACGGGCCATGGACGCGGTTCGCGCGCATCTCGTCCGCCGCGATGCGCGCGTCCTCCTGCTGCTGACGCCCGCCTTCGATCGCGGTGAAAAGGATCCGGGCTACATCAAGGGCTATGTGCCAGGGATCCGCGAGAACGGCGGACAGTACACGCACGCGGCGGTCTGGACGATCATGGCCCTGGCCCGCATGGGGTACGGCGATGAAGTCGCCGAGTTGTTCCACATGATCAACCCCCTCAACCACACCCGGGATGCCGCGAGCGTCGACCGCTACGTGACCGAGCCCTACGTGATGGACGGCGACGTCTACGCTCACCCCGAACACACTGGCCGTGGTGGCTGGTCCTGGTACACCGGATCGGCGGGCTGGATGTATCGCGCCGGTATCGAAAGCATCCTCGGCCTCGAGCGACACGGCGGCACCTTCTCGGTGACGCCCTGCATCCCGTCCACGTGGCCCGGGTTCACGATCGACTGGCGCGTCGGCTCGACGCACTACCACATCCAGGTCAACAACCCCGAGCACCGCAGCGTTGGTGTGGCGTCGATCTCGCTGGACGGCGAGGATGTCGACGCCGCTGCCGTGCCACTGCTGGACGACGGCCGGTCTCACGAGGTCGTCGTCACGATGGGGGAGCGGGACGTGGTGCAGACACGCCGTGCCTGACGCGCCGCGTCAAGGGGCAGCGTCCTTCTCCTTCTTCGGCTTCCTGTCCTTCTTGCCCTTGGCGTCGTCGGCGGTCATCTCCTCGGTCACGATCGGTGTCGGCGGGGCGCCGACGTTGACGTGCACCTTCTTCAGCGCGGCCTGCAATGCCTCGGCGCCCTGTGGCGTCACCTGTGTCTGCCAGGCGTAGACCGAGCGCAGGCGGGGCAGCTTTTCGAGCGGCTTCAGTCCTGCGTCGGTCACGGCGGTGCCGTAGACGTTGACCGATTCGAGCCGCGTCAGCTTCTCGAGCGGCGCAAGCGCATGGTCGGTGATCGCCGTCCGATCGAGGGACAGCTTCCACAGGTTGACGAGTTTCGGGAGCAGTCGCGCCATGCCGGCGTCGGTCACCCGCGTGCCACCGAGGTTGAGCCAGGCGATCTGCGCGGCCAGTGGTTCGAGCGACGCGAGACTCTTGTCGTCGAGCGTGCGGGCCGCGGGTGGCGCCTCCACCATCAGCAGCGCCGAGCCGGCACGGAGCGGCTCGACACGGAGGTTCAGGACCTTCAAGGCATCGAGGGCTTTCGCGTCGGCCTGCGGCACCCGCACCGACAGGATCGCCGGTGCGCTCAGGTCCACGGGCCCCAGCCGATCGGCGATCGCGGGTTCAAGCTCGGGCGTGACCTGCGTGTCGGCCAGCACCTGATCGAAGGACGCGCCCTGGTCGATCCACCAGCGCAACACGGCGACTTCCGCGTGTGACGGCGCCGGATGGCCGCGTGGCGGCATCGCCTTCTTGTCGGACGTGGGCAGGAAGAGCCGGCGCACCACGAGGCTGCCCGCGGCGTTGCCAGGCACGATCACGGCGCCGTCCTCGCCGCCCTGGCGAATCGCCTCCGGCGAATCGAGCCGCAACTTGCCCGCCTGTCGCGCCGGACCGTGGCAGCCGACGCACCGCGCCTCGAGCGTGGGTGCCACGAGCGTCTTGAAGACGGGCGTCGCGCTCGGGTCCACCGGACCTCGCGGCGTGCTCGCACGCGCGGCGGTCAGGAAGGGCAGCGCTGGCATGTGCTCGGTCAGGTAGCCCTCGCCGTGCGTGAGCGATCCGCCGAGATGCCCAGTCACGGCCACCAGGAAGATGGCCATGCCGAAGCTGCCGCCGTACAGCAGTGCGGGCGCGCGTCCCGGCGTCCGCTCACGCCACCACGCCGCCGCACACGCGAGAAAGACGATCGCGCCGAGCATCAGGCCCCATTGCTGATGCCGGCCCACGAGCGTCGGGTCGTAATCGCCGCTCAACGACAGCAGCGTGCCGGTGATGACGGCGCCGCCGGTCGACAGCGCGCAGAGGGCGAGCAGCGTCGGCATCAGGCGGGCGATGCCGGTATCCTCGAAGCGCTTCAGGCGCGACAGGACCTCGACGACGCCGGCCAGCAGCAGGAAGCCGATCGGGAGGTGGACGAGGAGCGGGTGGAAGCGGCCGATGAACGGCTGGAGTTCCGTGAGCACGCGCTTACGCCAGGAGCGCCTTCACGACGTGACCGTGCACGTCGGTGAGGCGGTACCGCCGGCCCTGGTGCTTGAACGTGAACTGCTCGTGCTCGATCCCCAGCAGGTGCAGCAGCGTCGCCTGGAAGTCGTGGACGTGTACCGGATCGCGCACGACGTTGTAGCCGAACTCGTCGGTCTCGCCGTAGCTGAAACCCGTCTTGATGCCGCCGCCAGCCATCCACACCGTGAACGACCGCGGATGGTGATCGCGCCCGTAGTTCTCTTTCGTGAGCTTGCCCTGGGAGTAATTGGTGCGGCCGAACTCGCCCCCCCAGATCACCAGCGTGTCCTCGAGCAGGCCGCGCTGCTCGAGATCCTTGACCAGGGCCGCCGACGGCTGGTCGACCGACTTGGTCATGATCCTGATGTCCTTGGGCAGGTTGCCGTGCTGATCCCAGCCCTGGTGGTACAGCTGGATGAATCGCACGTCGCGCTCGGCGAGCCGCCGCGCCAGCAGGCAGTTGGCCGCATAGCTGCCCGGTGTCTTGACCTCGGGACCGTACATGTCGAGGACGCTCTGCGGCTCGTTCGTAAAGTCCATGACCTCCGGCACCGACGTCTGCATGCGGTACGCCATCTCGTACTGGGCGATGCGCGCGTTGATCTCGGGATCGAGCACACGCGCGTGCTGTTCCTCCTCGAGCTGCCGGAACGTGTCGAGCATGTGACGGCGCGTATCGGCGCTCAGGCCGTCGGGGTCGCCGAGGTAGAGCACCGGGTCCTTGCCGCGGCGGAACTGCACGCCCTGGTGCTGCGAGGGCAGGAAGCCGCTCCCCCAGAGCCGCGAGTAGAGCGGCTGGTCGCCCTGGCGGGCCCGCGACAGCAGCACGATGAATGCAGGCAGGTTGGAGTTGTCCGACCCGAGCCCGTACGAGAGCCAGGACCCGATCGAGGGACGGCCGGCCTGCTGAGATCCCGTCTGCACGAACGTCACGGCGGGGTCGTGATTGATCGCCTCGGTGTGCATCGACTTGACGAAGCACAGCTTGTCGGCGATCGAGCCGATGTGCGGCAGCAGTTCGCTGACGGTCGCGCCGCTCTGGCCGTGGCGCGCCATCGAGAAGTGCGATCCGGCAAGCGGGAACTGCTTCTGGTGCGCCGTCATGCCGGTCAGGCGCTGCCCCATCCGGATGGACGCCGGCAGGTCCTCGCCGTTCATCGTCCGCAGCAACGGCTTGTCATCGAACAGGTCGAGTTGTGACGGGCCGCCGCTCTGGAACAGATAGATCACCCGCTTGGCGCGCGGGACCACGTGCGTAGCCGGGTAAATCGGCCCGGTCGGCCTAGCTCCAGGCGCCACAGCGACAGGCCCTTGCCCGGGTCCACCGAACAGCCGTGCGGGATCGAGCAGGGCGCCCAGGGCGACCGACCCGATGCCGAGGCTGGCGGCAGAGAGGAAGTGTCGCCGGGTGGCGTTGTACTTGAGATCCTCGAGAGCCTTCATCGCTTGTTCACCGCTTCGTCCGTGTTCATGATCGTGCTCGCCACGACGGTCCACGCCGCGACGTCCACCGGGTCCAGCGTCCGCGCCGGAGGCGCCTCACCGGACTTGGCAAGCTGCCTGGCCGCTCGTAAGTCACTGGCGTAGGTCGCCCGTTCCTTCTCGAAGAGCGCGCGCACGGCGGCGAGTTCGGTCGGCCGCGGCGCCCGGCTCGTCAGCAGGCGATAGGCGGTCGTGATTCGCGCCTCGGGCGTGTCTCCGCCCTCGCGCAGCAGTCGCTCGGCCAGCACGCGCGCGGCCTCGACGTACTGCACGTCGTTGAGCAGCACCAGCGCCTGGAGGGGCGTGCTCGTACGCTGCCGCTTGACGATGCAGAGGAGGCGTTCGGAGGCATCGAAGCTGATGGCGGACGGCGGCGGCGTGCTGCGCTTCCACACCGTGTACAGGCTGCGTCGATGCAGGTCGTCGCCCTTGCCCTGTGCATACGTCGTCGCATTGCGGGTGGCCAGTTCCTCCCAGAGCCCCGCGGGCTGGTAGGGGTATACGCTCGGTCCGCCGATCGTGCGCACGAGCAGGCCGCTGGCGGCGAGCGCGCCGTCGCGAATCTGCTCGGAGGCCAGTCGATACGATGGTCCACGCGCCAGCTTCTCGTTGGCCGGATCGAGCTCCAGCGCCCTGGCCGTCGCGACCGACGACTGCCGGTAGGTCTGCGAGAGCACGATCTGGCGCAGCATCGCCTTCAGGTCCCAGCCTCCCTCGCGCAGGCTCACTGCCAGGTGATCGAGCAGCGCGGGGTGTGTCGGCAGCCGGCCCTGGTTGCCGAAGTCCTCCGGCGTGGCCACCAGGCCGGTGCCGAAGAGCAGTCCCCAGTATCGGTTCACGACGACGCGCGCGGCCAGCGGGTTGTTCGGCGCGACGAGCCAGCGCGCCAGCCCGAGCCGGTTCTTCGGCCCCTCGAACTTCGGCAGCATCGCCGGCGTGTCGGCCTCGACGCGGTCGGTTGGCGCCTCGTAGGAACCGCGGGCGAGGATGAACGTCGGGCGCGCACGCTCGGGCGGCAGGTCGCGCATGACCATCGCCTGCGGCAGCTTCGTGATGAGGGCGTTCTCCTTGCCGCGGAGCACGCGCAACTGCTGCCGTTCCGCCGCACCGAGCTTCGCCACGCGACGCACCCAGTGGTCGGCAAGCTCCTCGCGCGATGCGGCTGCGGGACGAGCAGGCGATGCTGTTTCGCGTCGAGCAAGCTCGACGCCTACACCTGACGTTTTCACGAACGACGCGGTCGCGGGCGATGCTGGCGGCGGAGCCGTCGATACCGCGCGATTGGTCTGCCGCGCTGCGCCGGGCGCTGCCAGCGTCGCGACCTCGAGGGCCGTCAATTCATCCGGGAACACGTAGAACTCGTCGACCGACGTGTCCGACAGGTTCTCGTCGCCGCGCCTGCCGAGGCGGATCGCCGAGATCCCACCCCAGTCGCCAAGCGGCTCGCTGATGATGCTGCGCGCGAGGTTGTCGGTCATGACCCGCGTCGGCGCCCGGACGCCGTTGACGTAGAGACGCAGCCCCGCCGCCCGGCTCGATCCGTCGTAGGTCACCGCCACGTGATACCAGTCGCCGACGGTCATCGGCGTGACCGTCTCGATCTCGACCGAGTTGTCCGGCGCGACGTGATGCAGGCCTGTGGTCAGCGTCCCATCGGGTCGCAGGATCAACTCGTAGCCGCGGTGGCCGTTCATCACCGCGCCCGACCGCGTGATGACCGGGCCGCCGACGCCGGCCTTGTCGCGACGGATCCAGATGGCGAACGAGAACGGATCGTTACGCTCGAAGAAGCCGAAGTTCTGGTCGCGGCCGCCGAGGTCGATCTGGCTGTCGCCGACGAGCCGCGCGGCATTGCCGATCACCCCCGGCACCACCTCTGGTGCGCGCGCCGTCTTCTTCTTGCGCTCCTCGTCGCTCCCCACCGTGCCCATGCGCTTGGGTGTGGCGAGATTGGCGAACGTGTAGGCCTTCATGGCGTCGAGCGGGAGGTGCACGATCGGGCGGGGCAGGACCACAGAGGGTTGCTCCGTCGCGGCCTGTGCCTTCGCGAGCCAGGCCTCGAACGCGGGCCCCGTCGCCAGCCGATCCACACGGGTGGCCTCCTCGAGCGGGCCGATTTTCTCGCGCAACGCCGCGATCGCCATGTCGGCTTCCGGCGTCGAGATGGTCACCGTCGGACTCGGCATGCCCGAATACGGGATCTGCCCGGTCTCGTTGACGTTGTTGAAGAACGCGAAGAGCTTGAAAAAGTCCTTCTGCAACACCGGGTCGTACTTGTGGTCGTGGCAGCGCGCGCACTGCAGCGTCAGCCCGAGAAAGGCCGAGCCGAAGGTGTTGACGCGGTCGGCGACGTACTCGACGCGATATTCCTCCGAGACGATGCCGCCTTCCTGGCTCTGCATGTGATTGCGGTTGAAGGCCGTGGCGAGGCGCTGTTCGGGCGTCGGATTGGGCAGCAGATCACCGGCGAGTTGCCAGGTGATGAACTGGTCCACCGGCATGTTGCGGTTGAACGCCTCGATCACCCAGTCGCGCCATGGCGACATCTGACGCATGCCGTCGTCCTGATACCCGTGCGAGTCCGCGTACCGGGCGACGTCGAGCCAGTCGGTCGCCATCCGCTCGCCGAACGCCGGCGAGGCCAGCAGCCGATCGACGACCTTCTCGAACGCGTCGGCGCTGCGGTCGGCCAGGAAGGCGTTGACCTCGGCGATGGTCGGCGGCAGTCCTGTGAGGTCGATCGACACGCGACGTATCAGGGTCTCGCGCGAGGCCTCGGGCGAGGGCGTGAGACCGGTCCCGCGCAGGTCGGCGCGGACGAAGCCGTCGATGGGATTGGTGAAGGTCCCAAGGTCGGACCCCGAGGGCACCGGCGCCTTCTTGGGTGGAACGAACGCCCAGTGTGGCGTCCACGTGGCCCCCTGCTCGATCCAGCGGACGAGCGTGGCCTTCTCCACGTCGCTCAGCTCGAGGTGCGAGTCCGCCTGCGGCATCATCACCGCCGGATCCGTGCTGAGGATTCGACGGACGAGCTCGCTCTTGCCGGTGTTGCCGGGCACCACCGCCCGCCGGCCCGTGGCCAGCGTGGCAAAGGCTCCATCCCGGGTGTGCAGGCTCAGGCCGCCCTTGCGCGCGCGGTCATCCGGCCCATGGCACTTGAAGCACTTGTCCGACAGGATCGGGCGCACGTGGAAGTTGAAGTCAACCTGCTCGGGCACGCCTGCGAGGGTTGGCGGAGCAGGACGGCACGCGGCGCTGCCGATGAGGGTCGCAACAAGGGTCGCGCCGACAGCCAGGCGCCGGGCGGCGCGTTGGGGGCCCGCGACCGCGGGACAGGGCTCTGTGGCCATTTGGTAAACCGACTCCAGGATCCGATCCAGCCTATGCCATGCGACGGCATGGTGCAATGCGCCCTTGGACGCTAGAATCCGCGCCGTGGGACCTCGCGTCGTCACCCTGTACCTCCTGCTGGTCGGGGCGATGTCGAGCCTCCCGTCCGCGTCCATTGCGCAATCGCTCGATCCGCGGCACTTGCACGCGGTGCGCGTCGAGGACGCTCCTGTCATCGACGGCCGCCTCGATGAGGCGATCTGGGCTGCGGCCGAGCCGATTGGCGGCTTTCTCCAGCGAGATCCGGTGGAAGGGGAGCCGGCTTCCGAGAACACCACATCCGAGTCGCCTATGACGAGGACGCGCTCTACATCGCTGCCCGGCTGTTCGATCGCCAGCCCTCCGCTATCGTTCGGCAGCTTTCGAGGCGCGACGTCGTGGTCGAGGCCGACGCCCTCGTCGTCTACCTCGACCCGCATCACGACCACCTGACCGGGGCGCAGTTCGGCGTCTCTGCCGCTGGCGTGCAGCGCGACGCGCTTAGCTACAACGACCAGTTCCTCGACGTCACGTGGGATGCGGTGTGGGCGTCAGCCGTCCAGGTCGACGCGCAGGGCTGGGTCGTCGAGATGCGGATCGCGCTGTCGCAGCTGCGGTTTCCGGCCGCCGATCGATACACCTGGGGCATCAATGTCCAACGCGTCATCCAGCGGCGCAACGAGTCGTCTTGGGTACAACTGGTACGCAAGAACGAGGCGGGCCTGGCCTCGCGCATGGCGCACCTCGAGGACATCGCCGGCATCACGCCTCCCGGCACGCTGGAACTGATGCCGTACGTCACCTCCCGCGCGGAGTTCATCGAACCACCAATCACTGGCAGTCCGTTCAACGACGGCGCCCGGGCGTTCGGTGCGGCCGGCATGGACCTCAAGTACGGCGTCACCAACAGCCTGACGCTGGACGCGACGTTCAACCCCGACTTCGGCCAGGTCGAAGTCGATCCGGCCGTGGTGAACCTCACACAGTTCGAAGTCTTCTTCGAGGAGCGCCGCCCGTTCTTCACCGAAGGCGCGAAGGTGTTCGGCAATTTCGGCCGCAGCGGCGCCAGCGAGTACTGGGGTTTCTTCAGGCCCGAGCCGACCCTGTTCTACAGCCGTCGCATCGGGCGTGCGCCACAGGGGCGCGTCGTGACGCCGTACTCCGACGTGCCTGCCACGACGACGATCCTGGGCGCGGCCAAGCTGGTGGGCCGCACGCGCCGCGGCTGGACGCTCGGGGCCCTCGATGCTGTCACGGGGCGTGAGCACGCCCGCCTGTCGGACGGCGTGCAGACGACGACGCGTGCCATCGAGCCGCTCACCTACAGCCTAATCCTCCCGGGCGCGGCAGCGACCAACCAACTACGCCGTCATCAGGGCGCAGCGTGAGATCGGCGCGCGCGCCGGCATCGGCCTGTTGGGGACGTCGGTGATCCGTGAGCAGCGCGAACCGCAACTCGAGGCGTCGCTAGCCTCGCGTGCGCACATGCTCGGCGTCGATGGGCACTGGTTCGTGGACGCGGCGCACAGTTGGGTGCTGCATGGCGGCATCGCCGGCAGCTGGCTGCAGGGTAGCCAGGCGGCGATCACGCGACTGCAGCGCGCCGAGCCGCGTTACTACCAGCGGCCGGACGCACCGCATGTGTCGCTCGATCCGAGCGCGACGAGCCTCTCGGGCTGGACCGGGCAGGCCAACCTGAACAAGCAGAGCGGCAACGTCACAGCCAACTTCGGCGTCTGGGGGATGAGCCCGGGGCTCGAGGTCAACGACCTCGGTTTCTCAACCCAGACCGACCGCGCCGGCGGCCACGCGATGGTGTTGTTCCGCAAGCTCGTTCCGGACGGCTGGACGCGCGAACGATCGGCCCGGATCTCCAAGTGGTGGACCTGGAACTACGGCGCCGAGCTGCAGGGTGACGGCTGGCAGGCGGCCAGCAGCATCCAGTTCCGCAACTTCTGGCGGTCGACGCTGACCGGCACCTATGCCCGGCGCGTGTGGGACGACAAATTGACGCGCGGTGGGCCCACCGTCATCCGTCCCGGCAGCATCGGTGCGCAGTTGTCGGTGGTCACCGACAACCGCAAGGTCGCGGTGCTGGCCACCGACGTCGGCTACACGGCACGACAGTACGAGGCGTCCGCGTTCACCGGAGGTGCGAGCCTGACCCTGCGGCCGGTGCCGGCCGTCACCGTGAGTGCCGGGCCCGCCATCCGGCGCAACATCGTCGCCGCGCAGTACCTTTCGACGGTCAACGATCCGCTGGCGACGCGGACCTACGGCCAGCGCTACGTCTTCGGTGAACTGGACCAGACCGCAGTCTCGATGATTGCGCGGCTGAGTGTCGTGCTCTCGCCGCGCATGTCGCTGCAGACGTTCCTGCAGCCGTTGGTGTCGGCCGGCGACTACGGCGCCATCAAGGAAGTGGCGGCGCCGCGCACGTTCGACTTCGTGCGCTACGGCGAGGACGCCGGCAGCACCATTACCGCGGGCCCAGGCGGACAGGGACTGGTGATCGACCCGGACGGCGCCGGCGCCGCGTCGCCGTTCGCGATCGCGCAGCCGGACTTCAACGTGCGGTCGCTACGCGCCAATACCGTCTTCCGCTGGGAGTTTCGCCCGGGCTCGGCCTTCTACTTCGTCTGGACCCAGCAACGCCGAGACGCGGACGCCACGGGCGCCTTCGACCTCACCGGCGATAGCGGCCGGCTCTTCAGCGCCCCGGCCGATGACGTGCTTCTCGTCAAGATGTCCTACTGGTTCGGCGCCAGGTAGCGACGAACGCTGAACGCCGAACGCCACACGTAGCCCGTAGGCTGCAGGCTGCAGGCTACCAAAGCCGTAATACACTGCGCGACAGCCATGTCCCTGAATCGACGTGCCTTCCTCTCCGCTACGGCCTCGGCGGCCGTGGCCACGACCTTGTCTCCCACCGCGGCGCCCGCCGCGCCGATCAGCCGCGCCGGCAAGAGCCAGCTGCGAGTCGGTCTGGCCGCCTACTCGATGCGTCAGTACCTGCAGGCCAAGGCCGGGACCAAGGGGGCGATGGACCTGCTCGGCTTCATCGACTGGTCGGCCACGCTCGGCGTGGACGCAGTGGAGCTGACCTCCTATTTCTTCCCGGAGACGTTCGACCGCGCCTACCTGAACGAGGTGAAGCGCCGCTGCCACATCAACGGCCTCGACATCTCGGGCGGTGCCATCCGCAACAACTTCACGCTGCCAGACGACGACCCGCAGCTGCAGAAATGGCTCGACCACACCGACACCTGGCTCGGGCACTACGCCGTGCTCGGTGCGCCGGTCGTCCGGGTGTTCAGCGGCGTGCCGCCCAAGGGGATGACCGAGGAACAGGGCATCGCCAACGGCATCAAGAACCTGAAGAAGGCGCTGGTGTCTGCCGAGAAGCACGGCGTGATTCTCGGGCTCGAGAACCACGACTACCTGATGAAGATCGACCGCATGCTGCCGGCGCTGAAGGCGATCGACTCGCCGTGGTTCGGCGTCAACCTCGACTCGGGCAACGTCGACGACACCGACGTCTACACGCAGCTGCAGAAGATCGTGCCGTATGCGGTCAACGTGCAGCTCAAGGTCGAGACCGGGCCGGTGAAGCAGAAGGTGCCGACCGACGTGCCGCGTTTCGTGAAGATGCTCAAGGATGCCAACTACCGCGGCTACGTCGTGCTCGAGTACGAGTCGTCGCCAGAACCGTACGACGCCATCCCCAGGCAGCTCGCCATCCTCCGCGACGCCATCAACAAGGCCTGAGCCATGGATTTCATCACCTCGCTGTTCGTGTTCATGCTGTCGACGTTCATCGGCATGGACGTCATCCGCCGCGTCTCGCGATTGCTGCACACGCCGCTGATGTCGCTGACCAACGCGATCTCGGCGATCGCCATCGTCGGCGCGATCATCCTCGCGGGTCCGCAGCACGATCGGACGAGCACGGTCCTCGGCGCCATCGCGGTCTTCGCTTCCACCACCAACATCATCAGCGGCTTCCTGATCACCGATCGCATGCTGAAGATGTTCAAGCGGAAGGAAGCGGCCAAGTGAATTCGCAGACTATCGATCTCGTCTACCTCGTCTCGGCCGCGCTCTTCATCTTCTCGCTCAAGTGGATGAGCGACCCGAAGACCGCCCGCAACGGCGTCTTCGCCGGCGTCGCGGCGATGACCCTTGCCGTGGTCGGCACGCTGCTGCGTCCCGACATCGCGAGCTACACCTGGATCTTCATCGCGATCGTGCTCGGCACGATCGTCGGCGTGCCGCTGTCGTGGGTGCCGCTGACCGCCGTGCCGCAGCGGACGGCGCTCTCGCACGCGTTTGGTGGCCTTGCCGCAGGCCTGGTCGGTATCGGCAAGTACTACCTGTTCCTGCATGGCGGCGAGCTGACCGCGTTCCGCACCGGCGCCATCGTCTTCGAGGTCGCACTCGGCCTGATGACCTGCACCGGCAGCCTGGTGGCCGCCGGCAAGCTGCAGGAAGTGCTGCCGACGCGTCCGGTTACTTATCCCGGCCAGAACTTCGTCAACTTCTCGCTGATTGGCGCCGGCGTCCTCATCGGCGTCCTGCTGGTGGTCAACCCGGCGTGGACGTTCCTGTTCCCGGCGCTGATCGTGCTGTCGCTGGTGTTCGGCGTGATGCTCGTGATGCCGATCGGCGGCGCCGACATGCCGACCGTGATCTCGCTGCTGAACTCGTACGCGGGCCTGGCGGCCGTGGCGATGGGCTTCGTGCTCGAGAACAAGCTGCTGATCGTCGCCGGTGCCCTCGACGGATCGTCGGGCCTGATCCTCTCGATCATCATGTGCCGCGCGATGAACCGCTCGTTCGCCAACGTGCTGTTCGGGGCATTCGGCCAGGTCGCCGCGGCGACGGCGCAGGGCGAGCAGCGGACAGCGAAGTCGGCGACCATCGAGGACGCGGCGCAGATTCTCGAGAACGCCGACCGCGTGGTCATCGTGCCCGGCTACGGCATGGCCGTGGCGCAGGCCCAGCACCGCGTGCGCGACGTGTTCGAGCAGCTCACGAAGAAGGGCGTCGACGTGAAGTTCGCCATCCATCCGGTGGCGGGCCGCATGCCCGGGCACATGAACGTGCTGCTGGCCGAGGCGGAGATTCCTTACGACCAGCTCGTGGAGATGGACGACATCAACCCGGAGATGGGCCAGGTGGATGTCTGCATCATCCTCGGCGCCAACGACGTCGTGAACCCGGCGGCACGTCACGACAAGAGCAGCCCCATCTTCGGCATGCCGATCATCGACGCCGACAAGGCGCGCACCGTGCTCGCCAACAAGCGCTCGATGAACCCGGGGTTCGCGGGCATTGAAAACGAGCTCTACTTCGCACCCAACACGCTCATGCTCTTCGGTGACTCGAAGGTGGTGATGGGCGAACTCGCCAAGCAATTGAGTGGCGAGGGCGGGATGCATTGACGCCTGACGCCTGAGGCTTGAGGCTTGACGCTTGACGCTGAACGCCGGACGCCGAACGCCGAACGCCGAACGCCGGACGCCGAACGCCGAACGCCGAACGCCGAACGCCGAACGCCGAAACGCCGATCGTCGATCGACGTAGCCGTCGACCTTCAGGTCGACGGTCATGCGGCAGGGCGGGTGGAGCTGACGTGACCGCCGTCGGGCAGGCGTCGAAGGTTGCCGGCCGTGATGAACTTCTGAAATTCTGAAATCGTGAAATTGCACGTGGTGGTGGTGGGAGCCGGCGCGTTTGGGGGCTGGATCGCGCTGATGTTGCGCCGCGCCGGCGCGGCGGTGACGCTGGTCGACGCCTGGGGGCCCGGGCACGCGCGGGCGAGTTCCGGCGGCGAGACGCGCATCATTCGCGGCACCTACGGCGACCGCGCCATCTACACACACCTCGCCGCGCGTGCCATGCGGTTGTGGCAGGAACACGACGCGAGGACACAGCGCCAGTTTTTCCACCGCACCGGAGCGCTCTGGCTCTTCAGCGGCAACGCGTCGTTCGGCGAGCAGTCCGTCGAACCGATGCGGGCCGCCGGCCTGCCCGTGGAATGGCTCGACCCGGCCGATGCCCGCGCACGGTGGCCCCAGGTCGGCTTCACCGGCGTGACCCACGTGCTCTGGGAGCCCGAGGCGGGATTTGCGCTCGCGCGTCGCGCCTGCGAGAACGTCGTCGAGACGCTCGTTGCGGAAGGCGGGCAGTACCTGGTAGGCCAGGTGAGGTCGCCGGAGCCCGCTGGTGGGACGCTGCGCGCCATCACCCTGGACGATGGCCGCACGCTCACAGCCGATCGCTTCGCATTCGCGTGCGGTCCCTGGCTGGGCACGATGTTGCCCGACGTCGTCGGCTCACGGATCCGCCCGTCACGCCAGGAGTCGTTTTACTTCGCCACGCCTGCGGGCGATGCCGGCTGGCTGCCACCCCGGATGCCGGTGTGGGTGGACTACGGCGACCGGATGATCTACGGCATTCCGGGCAATGCCAATCGCGGCTTCAAGGTCGCTGACGACACCAACGGCGCAACGTTCGACCCGACCAGCGGCGATCGCGCCCACACCCCCGAGATGCTTGCCGAGGCGCGCGCGTTCCTGCGCCTCCGCTTCCCGGCCCTCGCCGACGCCCCGCTGCTCGGCTCCGAGGTGTGCCAGTACGAGCTGACCTCGGACTCGCATTTCCTGATCGATCGTCACCCGGGCGCATCGAACGTGTGGCTCGTGGGCGGAGGATCCGGTCACGGCTTCAAGATGGGCCCGGCGATCGGCGAGTATGGTGCGAAACTGATCATCGACGACGCACAACCTGAGGGCGCGTTCAGGCTGGGGCATCGCTGATGGGCGAGCAGGCGCGCCAGCCGCGTCGGTGGGGCGCATGGGCCCTCTGGGCCATCTTGGCGGTGGCCGGTGTCGTGGCGCTCGCGACGTGGATCACCGGCGGCTTTCGGTTCGACCCGTTTGGCCTCCGTGTCTCATCATCGTCGGTGCTCAAGCCGATGGCGATTGCCGTCATTGCAGGTTCCTTCCTCGCGAACGCCCCTCGTGAGCGGACGGTCTTGCTCCAGCTGTTCGGCAAAGTAGTACTTCCGCTGTCGATGGCCGCCTGCGCCGGGTTCGCCTGGACGCATGCCGCGCCCGTCGCCGCGGCTGCCGACATGTTCGGGTACGTGTCACAGGCAAACGACTGGCGGCAGGGCACGCTCGTGCACCTGGACTGGATTGACGGGCATTTCTTTCCCGCTGCCGCGTCAGTGCCGCTCGGGTACATCCACCGGAACGACTCGGTGCCCATGGCCATCGCCCTGTATCCCCCAGGCACGTCGTTGCACATGGCGCTGTTTGCCGCAGCCGGCGAGTGGGCCGTGTACCTGGTCTCGCCGATGGCGGCAGTTGCGCTGGTACTGGGGACGTACGTCCTCGGTCGTGCGTGGTTCGACGAGACGTCCGCGCTCGTCGCGGCTGCCATCGTCGCCTGCAATCCTGTCGTGCTGATCCAGGCCGCCGTGCCCATGAGCGACACGCTTGCCGCGGCGTACTGGACGTGGAGTCTCGCGGTGGCGGCAAGCGCACGTCCGCTGATGCCGGTTGTCTCGGGCATGCTGGCCGGAGTGGCCATCGCGGTGCGACCGAACCTGGTGCCGCTGCTGATCGGTCCGGTTGGCGGCGCGCTGGTCACCTCGGGTGTGCGGGGCGCGATCGCTGTCGGCTTCGCGGCGTCTCCGCTTGCCGGGCTCCTGGCGTGGCACAACCAACGGCTGTACGGCGGGCCGGCGGCGACCGGCTACGGACCTTTCGCCGAGCTGTTCTCTGCGTCGCATGTCCCAGACAACGCGAAGCGGTACGCTGCGTGGTTGTGGCAGACGATGTCGCCGCTGCCGCTGGTAGCTTTCGTGCTGGGGGGCATCGAGGTCGTCGCGAGGGGACGCGCGCGACTGATCCCGCTCGTCGCGTTTGCCGCGGTCAACGTCGCTATCTACCTGGTCTACCTGCCGTGGCCGCAATGGACGTTCGCGCGGTTCCTGCTGCCCGCCCTCCCCGTCATGCTCCTGATCGCCGCGTCGGTGACGCGACGCTGGACGGCGCGCTGGCCCGTCGTGTTCCCGGTGCTCGCCCTCGTGGTGATCGGCTGGCAGGTGCAGTTTGCACAGCGATCGGTGGCGATGCGGATCTCGCACGAGTCGATGATGCGGTTCAAGGTTCTGCCAGAGGCGATGCGCCGCGCAGGCCTGCTCGATCGGCCGGCGATCACACGCATCCACAGCGGCAGCCTGCGACACTACGCGGGCATCACCGCCTTTCGCTGGGACGTCATCTCTCCGGAAGAACTGCGGCGCGGCATCGCAGCAGCCATTGCCGAGGGCCGCCGGCCAATCCTGATCGATGATTCCGACGACCGTGCCGACTTCGAGCAGCGATTCGGTCCGATTTCCTGCTGGGGCGATTCGGCCGCTCCGATGCTCGAGATCCATCGGCACGCGACGGTGCGTGTGCTCGCCGCCAGACCGGGCTGCTGACCCGCCGACCTTCCACTTTCGCTAGGGCTACGGCGGACAGGTTCGGTTGACGGACACCGTCCCACGCTTCCGCCGATAGCGGACCGGACTGACGGAGCCATAATGGCGTCGGTCATGATGCTGACTCGTGCCCAGTTCCTGCGCGCGTCGGCCGCCGCGATTGCGGGCGGCACGCCTGTCGCCACGGCGTTCACAGAGGGCAGCTCGACGATGCTCACCAGGCCCATTCCCTCATCGGGCATCCCGCTGCCCGTGGTCGGTGTCGGGACCTGGCGGGGATTCGACGTCGGCGCGGATGCGGCGGCGCGTGCCCAGCGGGCCGACGTGCTCCGCGCGCTGTTCGACGCCGGCGGCCGCGTCATCGACAGCTCACCCATGTACGGGTCGTCCGAAGACGTCGCCGGTGCGCTGCTGACGCAGCTGCAGGCGCACGATCGCGCCTTCGTGGCCACGAAGGTGTGGACGGAGGGCCGCGAGGCCGGTATCGCGCAGATGGAGGCCTCGATACGCAAGCTGCAGCATCCGCGCATCGAGCTGATGCAGATCCACAATCTCGTGGACTGGCGCACGCACCTCGACACGTTGCGCGCGTGGAAACACGAGCGGCGAATAGGTCACCTTGGGATTACGCATTATCGTGACGATGCCCACGCGGCGCTGGAGTCGGTCATCCGTGCCGAGGCGGTCGATTCCGTACAGCTCAATTACTCGATCGACGACCGCGCATCGGAAGCGCGGCTGCTGCCGCTGGCGGCCGATCGCGGCGTTGCCGTGTTGGTGAATCTGCCGTTCGGCGGGGGCGGACTGCTCCAACGCGTCCAGGGCACGCCACTGCCAGCCTGGGCGTCGGAACTCGGTTGTCGCAGCTGGGCGCAGGTCCTCCTGAAGTACGTCATCGCGCATCCGTCTGTCACCTGCGTGATTCCCGGCACCAGCCGTCCCGAGCACATGCGCGAGAACGCGGCGGCCGGGGCAGGCATCCTCCCCGACGCGGGCCTGCGGCGGCGCATGGTCGCGGCCTTCGAGTGAGCGTCGCTCCGCACGTCATGCCACCAATGCCAACGCCAGGCCACGGCATCGCAGCCCCCGAAGGGCTGGACCGCCTGGCGATGCACCGCGCCGCGGCGTGGGTGGTGCTGAGCGTGTCGCTGCTGACCTGCCTGCTCGGCTGGTATCACGGCGACCGGACGATGCGCCGGCGTGCCGAAGAGCGCTTCGTCCATCAGGCCGAGGATGCCACTGCGCAGCTGCAGGAACAGCTTGCCCGTTACGAGGACGTCCTCCGCGGCGCCGCGGCGTTCGCACGCTCGACGCCCGAACTCGACCGTCCGCTCTGGCACACGTACGCCAGCGGCCTCGCCCTGCGCGAGACGGCGCCCGGGATGGTGGGCCTCGGCTTCACGCCCCGCGTTCCCCAGGAGGATCTGGCGGCGCACGTCGCGCGGCTGCGTGCACAGGGCTCCCCGGCGTATGACGTCTGGCCCACAGGTCAGCGTGCCGACCGTTACCCGGTCGCCTACTTCGAGCCGGAATCGGAGGACCTGCGGCAGGCACTCGGCTTCGATCTCGGGTCCGAGACGGCCCGGCTGAACGGCATCGAGCGGGCGCGTGACAGCGGGCGCGTCGTGCTGGTCGGAGGCGTCCGGCTGCGTCGTGACCCTCGTGCCCCGCATGCGCTCGCGTTCGCGCTGCTGATGCCGGTGTACGGCGCGTCGCTGCCGCTCGGTGGCCCCGAACGACAGCGCTCCGCGCTTCTGGGGTTCGTGTACGCGCCCTTCAGGTTGCCGGACGTCGTGGCGGAAATCGCGCAGCGACAACCGGCGCCCCGCTTCTCCCTGCGCGAGGGTGGCGAGGACGGGCCCGTGCTGCACCTGGACGAAGGAACCGATCGCATCGACGGTGCGCCGCTTTTCACCGTCGTGCGAGAGGTGATCACCGGTGGACAGCGCTGGAGCCTCGTGTTCGAGGCGGGCCCGTCGAGCCTCGTGTCGACCGAGAGGGTCATGTCAGGCGTTGCCGCGCTCACCGCACTCGCGCTCAACGGCGTGCTGGCAATGCTGTTGTTCGCGCAGCGGCGTGTCCGCAACCGTGCCGAGGCGCTCGCGGCAGAACGGGCGGTGGCTCTGCAGCGATCGGAAGGCGCGTTCATGGCTGTTGCCGAATCGGCTCGCGTCGCCATCGTCACGACCGATGCGCAGGGACGACTGACTTACGCCAACGCCACCGCCGAGCAGATACTGGGCGCGTCGCGTGAGCAGTTGCGCGGCGTCAACAGCATCCAGTACATCGCCGAGGTCGACCGCGAGCGGTTCGAGGATGGTCTCCGCAAGTTCCTCTCCGGCAAGGGTCGCGTGGCCGCCGGGGCGGCGATCCGGATCATGGGCCGGCGACACTCGGGGGAGGTGTTCCCGTGCGAGATCTCTCTGTCCTGGTATGACGCGCCCGAGGGGCGTTACATCACCGGCGTGCTCGTCGACCTGACCGAACGCCTGCGTACCGAGGCTGCCGCGCGGGATGCCGAGGAGCGGTGGAAGGTCGCGCTGGAGAGCACCGACGATGGCGTGTGGGACTGGGACGTGGCTATCGGCACGCTGTACGGGTCGCGGCGATTGTTCGAGCTGGTCGGCCTCGACGCCCCGACTGGGGCCATCAACATCGACCGCTGGCACGCCCTCGTGCATCAGGACGACCTGCCGGCGGTGCTGCGCAATCTCGATGCGCATCTCGCCGGCGGGCGGGATCGCTACGCCTCCGAGTACCGCATCCAGGCGCGTGATGGCGACTGGCGCTGGTTGCTGGCGCGTGGCCGGATCATCACCCGCGACGCGCACGGCCGGCCGGCGCGTCTCGTCGGCACCTGTACTGACGTCACCGAGCGGCGCCACGCCGAGGAGACGCTCCGGTTCGCCCGGGAGCAGGCCGAACAGGCGGCCCGCAGCAAGAGCGACTTCCTGGCGATCATGAGCCACGAGTTGCGGACGCCGATGAACGGCGTGCTCGGAATGACCAACCTCCTGTCGAGCACCAGGCTCACCGACGAGCAGCGCGAGTACCTCGAGATCATCGGGCGTTCCGGCAACGCGCTGCTGCGCCTCATCGACGACATCCTGGACTTTTCGAAGATCGAGGCAGGACGCGTCGTGCTCGAGCAGATGACGTGCGATGTCGGCGTCATTGCGCGCGAAGTGGTGACGCTGTTGAGCGTGCAGGCACAGATGAAGCGGCTGCGACTCGACGCGCACGTCGTGCCTGGCACGCCCGCCGTCATCACCGATCCGGGCCGGATCCGCCAGGTCCTGTTCAACCTCGTCGGCAATGCGATCAAGTTCACGCAGGCTGGTGCCGTGCACGTGACCGTGGCAGCAGACGCAGTCGAGGGCGGCCAGGTCACGCTGCGCGTGACGGTGACCGACACCGGCATCGGCATTGCCGAGGACAAGCAGCGCCTGCTGTTCGAGAAGTTCACGCAGGCCGACGCCTCCACCACGCGAAGGTTCGGCGGGACCGGCCTCGGCCTCGCAATTTCGAAGGGGCTCGTCGAGAGCCTCGGCGGCACGATTGGCGTGACGAGCACCCTCGGGGTCGGTTCGCAGTTCTGGTTCACGTTCGTCGCGCCGGCTGACACGGCGATCGAGCCGCATCGTTCGCCCTTCACGGCCGATGTACCCGACTCGCCACCCAAGGACGCCTCCCGCTCGCCTGGACGACGGATCCTCGTGGCCGAGGACAACCCCGTCAACCAGCGCGTGGCGGTGCGGATGCTCGAGAAGCTTGGCTACGTCGCGGATGTGGCCGTAGACGGTCGCGAGGCGGTGCGCATGGCGCAGGACACGCGCTACGCGGTCATCCTGATGGACTGCCACATGCCGGACGTCGACGGCTACGAAGCCACCCGACGGATCAGGGAGGCGCTGTCGGTCGAGCGCTGCCCGCCAATCCTTGCGATGACGGCAGCTGGCGCCGACGGCGATCGCGAACGCTGCCTCTACGCAGGCATGAGCGATTACCTGAGCAAACCCGTACAGATGCCGGTGCTGCGCGAGATGCTCGAGCGGTGGACCAGAACGCCGGGCTCCACGGAACAGACGCACACCGCCGCCGAGCCTTGACGCGACCCGCACGGCGGTAGCACGATCGATCCATGGCGGCTCCGAAGATTCCGCTCGCGCCGCGGCACCCCGAACGTATCTGCTGGGGCTGCAGCCGCTACTGTCCCGCCGAGGACATGGTTTGCGGGAACGGCACCATCCGCTGCCCGCACCCGATCGAACTCTTCGGCGAAGATTGGCTCACCGCATTCGACGACCAGGGCAAGAGTGACGACACCGCCCCCGTGATCACCGACGTCATCGCGGCGACGCGGTAGCGACCGTCCAGTCCCACGCCACGCCGTAAGCACGCGCCAACTCGCTCAGGTCGTTCCGGAGCAACCGCCAGTCGCCCTGGGCGCGGTCGGTGAACGCGAAGCGGCTCATCATGTTGTCGAGCCGAACCGCGCGCGTGAGCACGTTGCGCACGTCCTCGGCCGCCGTCTTGTCGTCGTCGAAGCGGCTCTCCAGGCGATCGGTAGCGTCCTCGAACTCTTTCACGTACCGGTTGATCTCGTCCTCACGCTTCGAGTCGTCGAGGTGGCTCTTGTCGAGCGCGTCGTCGAGCGACTCGCGATACTTGTCAGCGGCCTTCTCGATACGCTCGAGCAACTGCTCGACCTGCTCGTCTGAAAGCCGCGTTGGCTCCTGGGCAAGGGCGGGCGATGGGGTGGCACCGATACCGGCGACCACCAGGACCGTCGAGGCGATGTAGCGTCGTGCGTGCAACCACATGTGTCGTTCTCCCATGCCGATGGTCCTTGCAAGCATGGTGCCTTCCGGAACGCCGGTCTTGAACGTCGGGCTTGCCTCCTCCTGACCGGAAGCGTAGGGTTGCGGGCATCGTGGCTCGCATGAGGTGGGGTCCCGGGGCATCGATCGCCGAGGGGGTGTACCGGTTGCGGTGGTATTTGATCCCCGCCGCGCTGGTCGGCGTCCTCGCGGGCATCGGCAGCTACACGTTTGTCTACGCAAAGGGCGCCGCGTACCTCACTGATGACCCGGCGGCGTGCGCGAACTGCCATGTGATGCGCGAGCAGTTCGACGGCTGGACGCGATCGAGTCATCGTTCGGTGGCCGTGTGCAACGACTGTCACGCCCCCGCGGGGCACGTCGCGAAGTACGTCACCAAGGGCATCAACGGCTTCTGGCACTCGCTGGCCTTCACGACGGGCCGGTATCCGGAACACATTCGAGCGACCCCGCGGAACAAGCGCATTGCCGAGGCCGCTTGCCAGAAGTGCCACGCCCCGATGACCACGGCGATCCAGACCGCGCATCCGAGCGGCGAGACGATTGCGTGCGTGCGCTGCCACGACTCGGTCGGACATCTGCGATGACGGCACTTTCACCGCGCATACGGGCCGCGCTGCGGCCCGAAGGAGCATCGACGTGACCACCCCGACCGACGGTACGTCAGGGGCCGCACCTTCTCGCCGGCCAAGCCGGACGCTGCTGGCGATCACGACCGTCCTTGCTGCCGCGTTCGCGATCGGCGTCACGGCGCTGCTCGTGAACATCTTCCAGCGCAAGCAGGAGGCGCGCGAACCGTTCTTCCGCGTCGTGGAACTCACCGACGAAACGACCGATCCCGCCGTGTGGGGCAAGAACTTCCCGTCCCAGTACGACAGCTACCGACGCACCGTTGACCAGCAGCGGACCCGCTACGGTGGCAGCGAGGCCGTGCCGCATGCGCCGAGCGCGGCCGATCCCCGGTCGATGGTCGCGCAGTCACGCCTCGACGAAGACCCGCGCCTGCGGACGATGTGGGCCGGCTATGCGTTTGCGAAGGACTTCCGCGAGGAGCGCGGGCATGCCTACATGCTTGCCGACCAGACCTACACGGAACGCCAGCAGGTGACCAAACAGCCGGGCACGTGCATCCACTGCCACGGCTCCGTCTACGTGCCCTACAAGAAGATGGGTGGTGGCGATCTCATCAAGGGCTTCGAGATGATGAATCAGCTGCCATTCGCCGAGGCACGCAAGCGGGTCGAACACCCCGTGGCCTGTATCGACTGTCACGACCCGGCAACGATGCAGCTGCGGGTCACGCGCCCCGGCTTCCTCGAGGGCATCAAGCTCGTGAAGGCGAAGGCCGGGATCGAGAACTACGACGTCAACACGATGGCGACGCGTCAGGAGATGCGCACCTACGTGTGCGGGCAGTGTCACGTCGAGTACTACTTCAAGGGACCCGAGAAGCGCCTCACCTATCCCTGGCGGGACGGCATCAAGGGCGACGAGATCCTCGCGTACTACGAGAAGGAGGGCTTCTCCGACTGGACGCATGCCGAGACCGGCGCGAAGACCCTCAAGGCGCAGCACCCCGAGTTCGAGATGTACAACCAGGGCATTCACGCTCGCTCGGGCGTCGCGTGTGCGGACTGCCACATGCCGTACCAGCGCGAGGGCAGCCAGAAGGTGAGCGACCACTGGGTGCGCAGCCCGCTGCTGAACATCAACCGGGCGTGCCAGACGTGCCACAAGTGGCCGGAAGAGGAGTTGAAGGCCCGGGCCGAGACGCTGCAGGGACGCGTGTTCGAACTGCGCAACCGCGCCATGGACGCGCTCATGTCGCTCATCGCCGACACCAAGGCGGCACGCGACAAGGGTGCGAGCGAGGCACAGCTCGAGCAGGCGCGCGGCTATCAGCGCCGCTCGCAATTCCTCCTCGACTTCGTGGAAGCGGAGAACTCGGTTGGCTTCCATGCGCCGGAGGAAGCCGAGCGGCTGCTCGCGATCTCGATCGACTACTCGCGACAGGGGCAGATCGCGCTGCTGCGCGCGGGAGCTCCTGCGCCCGCGCCGGTACAGGCCCCCGCCGCCCTGCGTGAGGGTCTGGCGAGCCCGCGATGATGCAGGTCGAGGCGAGGGCCGGGCTCCACCTCCGCCAAGGCTGCGGCGGACGAATCGGAGAGCCGGCCCGACCGTCAAGCGTCAATTGTTAAGCGTTAAGCGTTAGTCCCAGCGGCCCTACCTCCGTCGGAGGACGTTGTCCAGGCGCAGCACCTGTTCGACGTAGCCGAACCAGAAGGAATCGTCGCGGAACGTGCCGGTGACGACCCGGCCGCCGTTCACGTGGCCGACGAACGTGTTGACCGACCAGACCGGCGTGAGGGCGATGTCGACCGATCCCTCTGTGGAGAAGCCCAGGTTGCGCGAGCCGTTGGAGGAGCGGCCCGAGTAGCCGAACGCGCCGCCTTCCTCGAGGGTTGCGCCGCTGCCGATGTACCAGAGGTCGGCCGCAGAGGCCAGCCGCAGGTCGTGCATGTCGAGGCGGATACCAACCCGGCGCGCCGGGCGCGCCATCACCTGCACGAACGCATCGTTGACGTTCATCGTCGAAAACAGCGTCGTCTGCGAGAAGCGGCGAACCGTGGGCAGAACGGGGAAGTAGGTGCCGTGACGGCCGTCGGTCGCGGAGTCGTCGCCCGAGGCGTGCAGCATGCCTGCCCGCACCGATGGCGTCCACGGCGCCCTGGTCCACTCGTAGCCGGCTTCGAGCGCGGCCGTGCCTGCGCGATGGTCCTGTTCGTACCAGTCGCCACGCTGGAGGACGCCCCAGGCCAGCACGTCGAGGGTGCCCGGTCCCACCGGATACGCGCCGACGAGCGTGCCGCCGACGCTGGTCACGGCGACGTCGACGCGCGCGGCGGCGAGGCCCGTGTTGTCAGGGCGCTGCGTCACGCGACGGGAGTCGTCGTACTGCAACGCGAAACCCTGCAGCTGCGTGTGCGGAAGCCTTTTCGTGGGCTGCACGCTCACCGTCCCGCCGTAGACGTCGATGTCATCGATCGTGGGCCCGGCGACCCGGGCGAATCCACCCTGCGTCGGCCTGACCGCGACGCCGGTGACCTTGACGGCCCCGCGCGTCCAGTCCGCGCGCAGGCCATCGAAGCCTCGCTGCCAGAGCGACCACTCGAACTCGCCGAGGATGCGTGCATCGAGGCGTGATCGCTTGATGGACTCGATACGGGCCTCGCCGCTCGTGGCTTCGGCGCCCGACGTGTAGCCGAATCGGCCGACCTGCACGTCGAGCCCGGGCAGGATCTGCTTGAGGCGAACATTGCCATAGCGGAGCCACAGTTGCTGGGGATGGGTGCTGCGCAGGCCCTGCTCGTAGTACAGCGAACCGAGGCCGAGCGGCCCAGGCCCGGTGGCGTCATCGGGCAGCCCGACGAAGCCGACGTGCTGGGCGGTGAGCTGCACGTCCACCCGGCGCCATACCCGCTTGAGCTCCAGTTGCAGTCGATTGGAGAGGTATGCGTACTCCGGATCCGCCCCGCCGGGATTGGGTTCGAAGTAGCTCCACGCCTCCGCTCGCGTCCAATCGCGCACCGTGAGCGTGAAGTCCGTGGGGATCGCCTGCGGCGCGCCGGGTGCCGGCTGCGCCGCCGCCGGCTTCACGGGGCACGCGACAACGAGGGTCGTGGCGACAAGGAAGGACGACGCCGTGAATCGGGCAGTTGGCACGCGGCACCTGTCGACCCAGGCACGCGGCCGGACGCCATGTCCGGGGGGGCGCCTGCCTCGACCCGCAAGGGCAGGCTATAGCAAGGGCGCTGTTCGGGCCAATGGATCGGTCAACCTTTTACGTGGGCCCACGTAATACCGGGCATGATGACGATTCCCGCCCCGGCCGCGCTCCGGCCCCTGGCTCTCCGCGCTTTCTTCGGTGTCCTGTGCCTCTCCGCCGCACCGTCGCCGGTGTGCGCCCAGCGCGCCAACGCTGCCACCCAGGCCCCGGCGCCGGTGGCCGCCGCGGCCCAGCCGCCCGTGGTCGTGACCGACGGCCGGCAGCTGAATGCCGATGACGTCCGCAACCAACTGAACGAGTTGCTCCAGGACCACCCGCCGGCGGTCCGCGAGGTCCTCCAGCGAGAACCGGCCCTCCTGACCAACGGCGACTACCTCGCCCCGTACCCCCGGTTGGCGGCCTTCGTCGCCGCGCATCCGGAAATCGTGCGGTCGCCCTCCTACTTCCTCGGCGAACCCCACCGCTTTCAGGAGCCCGAGCGGGGTACCTGGATGTGGCGTGAACTGATGAACTCGATTTCGGCCGGGTTCCTGATCCTGGGTGCCGCGCTCGGCTTCGGCTGGATCGTCAGGACCACCCTCGATCATCGCCGCTGGCAGCGGGTCTCGAGGGTGCAGGTCGACACGCACAGCAAGCTGCTGGACCGCATGTCGAACAACGAGGACCTTCGCGTCTACATGGAGTCGAAGGCCGGAAGGCAGTTCCTGGAGTCCGCTCCGATTGCGCTGGATGGCAAGACCGCCCCAATCGCCGCGCCAATCAACCGCATCCTCTGGTCGATGCAGGCCGGGGTTGTCGCGCTCGCCCTGGGCATCGCGCTGCAGTTCGTCAGCCGCGGGGTGATCGACGACATCGCCCAGCCGCTGCGAGTGCTGGGCGTGCTCGTGACGGCGATCGGCAGCGGGTTCGTGGTCTCGGCCGGTCTCTCGTACGCCATCTCGCGGCGCCTCGGCCTCATCCGGAATGGCGAGGATCGTGCGACCATCGGTACGGCACCGCAGCTCTGACATGACCGACAGCCGCGCCGACGTCCTCGCCCTTCCCGCGTCTACCAGCGACGACACGTTCGTGCTGCGCGAAGACGAGTTTCGCCTGCTGTACGACCGCACGTCCCGCGCGCTCTGGGTGTACCTGTATCGACTGACGCGTGACGCGCACGCGTCCGACGACCTGCTGCAGGAGACGTACTACCGGTTCCTGCGTACGCCGGGCACATATGAGGGTCAGGCGCACGAGCGCAACGCGCTGTACCGCATCGCGACCAACCTGGTGCGGGACAGCCGCCGCCGCCTCCGTCCGGTGACGGTCTCCATCGACGAGCCCGCCGGCGCATCGCTGGCGGGCGCTCCCGATGCAGTCCATGCCACCGGAGATCGGACCGACGTCCGTCGCGCGCTGTCGCAGTTGCGCGATCGCGACCAGCAGTTGTTGTGGCTCGCCTACGCGGAAGGCTCCTCGCACGAGGAGATTGCCGCGTCGCTCGGCCTCCGTGCCGGCAGCGTCAAGACGCTGTTGTTCCGCGCGCGTCAGCGCCTCGCCGCGCTGCTTCCGCGCACACCGTCCCGTGGAGGTGCCCGATGATGCGTCGCGTCTGCGCTCATGAGGACGCCGCCCTCGCTGCCGCGCTCGACGCCACGCGCACGACGCCGGACGACCTGGCCGCGCATCTCGAGGCATGCGACAGCTGCCGCGATCTCCACACCATCGCGTCGGCACTGCACGACGACAGCGCGGTGGCGCTTGCCGAGGCGCATGTGCCATCGGCTGGGCAGGCCTGGTGGCGGGCGGAATTGCGTGCCCGTCAGGAAGCGACCGCGCTCGCGGCGCGGCCGATCACTGTCGCCACCGGAATCGCCGCCGCGGCCGTCGTCGGACTCCTCGCCTCGCTGACCGGTGTGCTCGCATGGTGGCTGCAGGATTGGCTGGGCAAGTCGACGGTGCTCCAGGCCCTGGCCGACCTGGTGACTGCCAGTGCGTGGGGCGCCCCAACCGGGCTCCGTCTCGCCATCTGGCTCTGCGCGGGCGCGATGCTCGTCGCCACACCCGTGCTGCTGTACGTGGCGCTCCGGGACGAGTGAACTGGGCTATCGCTTCGGCCGGGCTCGGCCACCTTCGCGCTCCGCGATTCGGCGCCCGGGGAGAGCCGGCCCCTACCAAGGCCGTCGGCCTTCGGCCTTAACCCGGTACCCGGAACCCGGTACCCGGAACCCGGTAGGTGAGCGTCGAGCTTGCTCGACGCTCACCTACGGACCGCTTTTCGCGCCCTAGGCGATCTGTCTCTTCGCGTAACGTTCGCGGGCCTGGCGGGCTTCCTCGGTCAGGATCCGGAACGTGATCCGGCTCTCGAACACGAGGGCCAGTGATCCGGACATGATCGCGGCCACCCCGATGACGCAGGCGCCGATGGTGAAGCGCAGGACCCACATGCGCGTGCCCTCGTGCGCCGGCGTGACCAGCGCCGCGCCTATCAGCGCGAGCATGGTGCCGAAAGAAAAGCTGCCAACGGCAAGGTAGAACGTCGTCATCGCATGCACGATGATGCGCACGCGCTGCTCGGCCCGCTGCATCAACCACAGTTCGACCTCGGCGATCGCCTGCTCGCCGCGGGCATGATGTTCGAGTTGCGACGCGAGCTCACGGACGCGATCGACGGCGCGAGCGAGCCGGTTGGTGGTGCCCATGAGCAGCAGGCTCGACGCGTTGGTCAGCAACGCCGGCGCGGCGATGAAGGTGAGCGCCGCGAACGGGTTGACGACGCCGGCCGGCAGGGTCGTGGGATCCATCAGGTGCTCTCCTCGGCGGCCGTGGTCATGACCATCTGCACCACACCGGCTTGTCCTTCGATCGCGACGGCGCCGACGACGCCGGTGTCGGGCGTGCGCAGGTCGCGCACGAACAGCGGCGCCTCATGCCCTTCGAGCGCCACGGGTCGCCAGCCGTCGCGGTCGGCCGGCGCATCGACGCGTACCGTGAGACCGCCACGCAGTCCGTGACCGGTGGCCTTGAGCACGGCTTCCTTGCGCGTCCACCATTGATGAAACAGCAGCGACCGCTCGTCGCTGCCACAGGCTTCCAGTTCCGCGCACTCCTCGGCCGCGAAGAACCGCCGCGCGATGCCGACGAGATTGCGCCGCGTGTCCACGTGTTCGAGGTCGACGCCGATCGGGCCGTGCTCGCAGACGGCCGCGACGGCCAGGCCACCGCCGTGTGCCACGCTCACGTGCAACGGCTGCGGCCTGCCATCCCGGAAGGTCAGCAGCGGCTTCCCCGACGGCAGCGTCGCCCACCCGAAGGCGGTGAGCTCCGGCGCCAGTCCCAGGCCGTCGGCCTGCAAGCCGGCCCGCCGCGCCGCGAGAAGCCTGGCGCCGAGGTGTGCGGCCAGGAACAGCGGCCGCGCCGTCGTGTGCAGGCCGGTCCACCGCGCCAGTTCGCCAGCGTCGAGGACATGCCCGGTCCAGGGTGGTTCGCCGTCCACCCCTCGGACGAACGTGACGTCGATCAGCGGCGGCAGCGCGCGCACCCCGAAAGGGTACTATTGTCAGACCGCGGCCACGTTTCACGTTGGTGCACCGAGAGAGCCCTGGCAATGCGACCCGGGGCATGCGAGGCGCGATGTCCACCCCACGTCTGCCCTGGGACGATGACGCCCAGGCCGAAGATCTTCCATACCCAGTCACGCCGTTGCCTGAGGCGCCAGTCGCCACAGCCGCTCCGGTGCGTCGCGACGTGCCGCCGGGTGCCGTCCGCACCGCCGTGCACGGCTCTGCCGCCGCGCGCCTCGCGGCCGTTCGCCGGCATGTGCTGTCCCACTGCCGTTCCGGCGTCCGCGTCCTGGCCCCGACGCACGAGCAGGCCCACGACGTCGTACGGCACGTCCTTGCGGCCCTGCCCGCGTCGATCGGCGTCGAGCGCGCCGGCTGGGTGGGATTCAGCGTCCGTCTCGCCACGCCCGCGCTGATGGCGCGAGGCCTCACACCGGTCTCGAGTCTCGGATTCGAAGCCATCGTGGCGCGGGTCGTCTCGCGAGCGCGAGAAGAGAACGCGCTCGAGTTCTTCGGCGATGCTGCCCGGCATCCCGGCTTCGTGCCGTCGCTCGCGCGCACCATGGCCGACGTTCGCCTCGCGGGTGTGCCGGCGGCGGCGCTCGACAACGGCACGGCCAAAGGGCGCGACCTTGCCTGGCTGCTCACGACGGTCGAGCAGGCGTTGGGCGAGTTGCGTCATGCCGATCGCGCCGAGGTGCTGGCGTTGGCCGCCGCGGCGGTCCAGACCGACAACACGCCGGAACTGACCCTGCCGCTGGCCCTCGTGGATCCGCCGCTGGCCAGCCGCCGCGACGTGGCGCTCGCTTACGCGTTGGTCCGCCGGAGCGCATCGGCCCTGCTCACGGCGCCGACCGGCGATCCGTGGCTGCAGCGCCTCGTGGCCGATCTCGGACCCTGCGCAGACGACGTCGACGCCGCCGATCTCGCGGGGACGCCAGCGGCGATTCAGCGCGTGCAGGTCGGCCTCTTCGAGCCCTCCGATGTCGCTGTCGCCGGCGATGACGCGTCGGTGGTGTGCCTGTCGGCGCCAGGCGAGGGCCGCGAATGCGTGGAAGTCGCGCGTGTGGTGCTTGCGCACGCGGAGCGGGGGACGCGCTTCGATCGCATCGCCGTGGTGATGCGCGCACCGGCACTCTACGCGAGCCATCTCGAGACGGCGCTGCGGCGCGCGGACGTGCCCGTGCATTTCGGTCGCGGCACGCGTCGCCCCGATCCCGCTGGACGCGCGATGCTGGCGCTGCTTGCCTGCGCTGTGGAAGGACTGTCGGCGCGGCGCTTCTCGGAGTACCTGTCGCTCGCGCAGGTACCGGCGCTGCCGGGGACCGCGGATCGCGGATCGCGGATCGCGGATCGGGAGTCGGGAACCGGGAACCGGGAACCGGGAACCGGGGCGCTACTTCCGGACGAGGCCGAAGCATTGGGGCTGCGTCTGCCGGATATCGACTGGGCACCGGACGACGAGGCCCGATCGGCGGCGGTGCCGCAGGCCGATGCGACGATGCCACGGCGCTCGCCATGGCGTTGGGAAGCGATCCTCAACGACGCGCAGGTGATCGGCGGTGCCGACCGCTGGGCGCGGCGGCTGGCCGGGCATCGCGAGCAAGTCATGGTACGTGCCACCGCGGCGTACAACGACGACCCGAGTTCGCCACGCCACGAGGCCCTCACGCGCCAGGTGGCGTGGACGGACGAACTGATCGCGTTTGCCACCGATGTGATCGGCGAAATGGCCACCTGGCCCGTCGCCGACGATTGGGGCAGCTGGCTGGCCAGGTTGCAACGCCTCGCCCCGCGCGTGCTCGCGCGCCCGGATCGCGTCCTCGCGACCCTGAAGGAACTGCAGCCGCTCGCCGGAGTGGCCGACGTGCGACTCGACGAAGTCCGCGACGTGCTGCGGGATCGGCTCACGCACCTGCCGGTGCCGCCGCCCCCGCACCGCTACGGCAGTGTCTTTGTCGGCACGCCGGACCAGCTCCGCGGCCGAGCCTTCGACGTCGTCTGTGTACTCGGCCTCTCCGAGCGTGTGTTCCCGCAGCGCAGCCGCCAGGATCCGCTCCTGCTCGACCGCGAGCGGGCGGCGCTCTCCCCCGACCTCGTCACCGACGACGAGCGCGTCACGGCCGAGCGCCTCCAGTTGCGGCTCGCGACCGGCGCCGCGACGCAGGCCCTCGTAGCGTCGTACGCCTCGATGGACACGGCGCAGTCGCGTCCGCGGGTGCCGTCGTTCTACGCAATCGACCTGCAGCGTGCCGTGACCGGACACGTGCCCGGCTACGAAGCGCTGATCCGTGACGCCCAGCAACGTAGCGGTGCGCGGCTCGCGTGGCCCGCTCCGCAGGACCCGGCGACTGCCATCGATGCCGCCGAACACGACCTCAGCGTGCTCCAGAAGTACCTGCACGGCAACGAGGTGGACATCGCCGGGCGTGCGCGCTACCTGTTCGATCTGAATCCGGCGTTGCGTCGTTCGCTGCTGGCGCGGCACCTGCGCTTCACTCGCGCATGGACGCCGCACGACGGGCTCGTCGCGCCGCCCGAGGTGCTCGCATCGCATCGCCTCAACGCGCGGGCTTACTCGGCTTCGGCACTGCAGCGCTTTGCCACCTGCCCGTATCAGTTCTACCTCTCGACGGTGTTGCGCCTCGAGCCGCGGCAGGAGGCGATGCCGCTGACCATCCTCGACCCGCTCACGCGCGGGTCGATGGTCCACGTGATGCTCGCCGAGATCATGCGTGAGTTGATGGCCTCGGCATGGGTGCCGCTCACCGACGATCGCGTCGTCGGCGCCCACGAGGTGGCCGAGAGGATCGTGACGCGCGTCGCCGCCGACTACGAGGATCGCCTCACGCCGCCGATCCTTCGCGTTTGGCAGGACGCCGTCGCCGCCATCCGGCGTGACGTCCACGACTGGGTTCGCCGCCTCCCGGGCGACGGCACGCCGTGGACGCCGGAGGGCGTCGAGATCGGCGTCGGCTTCGCGGGTGGCTTCGGCCGTGACGAGGCGAGCCGGCGCGAAGAGGCCGTGTTGCCCGATGGCACCCGCTTGCACGGCGTCGTCGATCTGCTCGAACGCGGCGACGGCGACCAGTGGCGCATCACCGACTACAAGACCGGCAAGTACCGCCTCGCCGGCAACGTCGTCGTCAACGGCGGCCGCACGTTGCAGCCGATCCTCTACGCCATGGCCGTCGAGGCGGCATTCGGGGGCCGCGTCACCGCGTCGCGTCTTTATTACTGCACCGCCGACGGTGGTTACGAGGACCATCCGTGGGCGATCGCGGGCGCGGTTGGGGAAGAGACCCGCAAGGCCGGCCTGGAGGTGCTCGCCATCGTCGACCACGCCATCCAGGAGGGCAGGCTGCCAGCGGCTCCGGACAAGGACGCGTGCATGTGGTGCGATTTCACCGCGGTGTGCGGCCCGTCGGCGCAGCGCGTGCCCGGCCGCAAGGACCGGCGGCCGCTCGAAGAACTGACGCTGTTGCGGAGGATGAAATGAGCGCGACGCCTCGGCACCTGGTGGACGACGCGGACCGAAACCGGATCAGGCACGACCTCGACACGACGCTCGTCGTCGAGGCGGCGGCTGGCACCGGCAAGACGACTGAACTCGTGGCCCGGATGGTCAACACGCTCGCGGAAGGGCGGGCAACCATCGGCCAGATCGTCGCGGTCACCTTCACCGAGAAGGCCGCGGGCGAACTGAAGCTGCGCCTGCGCGAGGAGGTCGAGCATGCGCGGGAGCAGCGTGCCGGGGCAGCCCGCCTGCTGCTCGAAGAGGCCCTCGCGCACCTCGAGGAGGCGCACGTGAGCACGATCCATGGGTTCTGCGCGGACCTGCTGCGGGAGCGTCCGGTGGAGGCCGGCGTCGATCCGCGCTTCGAGGTGTTGCTCGAACCGGTGGCCAACCAGGTGCTCGACGGTGTCGTCGACCAGTGGTTGCAGGAAACACTCGAGGCGCCGGGCGAGGGCGTCCGTCGCGTGCTGCGTCGTGCGTACCGCGACGATGACGGCGAGGCCGGGCCGCGCGCCGCGCTCCGCAAGGCGGTGCAGTCGCTGGCGGAGTGGCGCGACTTCAACGCGCCGTGGCGCCGCGATCCGATCGATCGCCGCGTTCTCGTCGGCGCCGCCATGGATGCGATCCATGCCTTCGCGGCGCTGAGCGCGAAGGGATCGTCGAACGACAACTTCTTCGTCGATACCGCGCCCATCCGGCGCTTCAGTTGGCGGCATGGCACCGCGGTGCCGCCGGGGCCAGCCGGCGAGGATGCGCTCGACGCGCTCGAGTCGCTGGTCGGGATGCTGGCGCGCGACCGCGCGCTCACGAAATGTCGCACCGGCTATGGCAGCACGTACGCGGTGGGCGTACCGCGTGCCGAGATGAAAACGCAGCATGCGGCGCTGAAGGCACTCCTGCAGCAGACGACGGCGGCCCTCGACGCCGACCTCGCGGCCTGCCTGCAACAGGAACTGCAGCCCTGCCTGGTGCGCTACGCGGTTGTCAAGCAGGAACGCGGCGTCCTGGATTTCACCGATCTGCTGATGTGTGCGCGAGACTTGCTGCGGCGCGACGCCGAGGTCCGGGGTGACTTCCAGGTCCGCTACCAGCGGCTCTTCGTCGACGAGTTCCAGGATACCGATCCCATCCAGGCCGAGATCCTCCTGCTGCTCGCCGCCGATGATCCCGGGCACGCCGACTGGACGCAGGTGCGCCCGGTACCGGGCAAGCTCTTCATCGTCGGCGACCCCAAGCAGGCGATCTACCGGTTCCGGCGCGCGGACGTGGAGACGTACTGGCAGGTCAAGCGGCAACTCATTGCCGCGGGCGCCCAGTCGTGCCAGTTGCGGACGTGTTTTCGAAGCGTGCCGGCGCTGCAGCGAGCGATCAACCACGTCTTTGCCACGGTGATGGACGACAGCGCGGATTCGGCGCAGGCCGCCTATGTGCCGCTCGAGCCGGTGCGCAGCGACAACGACACGCAACCGGCGCTGGTCGCATTGCCCGTGCCGCGGCCGTACAAAGGCAAGTTCGTCAGCTACGAGGCCATCGACGCGTCGCTGCCGGACGCAGTCGGCGCCTTCGTCGCATGGTTGGTGCAGGAGAGCGGATGGACGGTCTCCGAGCGCGCGCCCGGCGGCGACGAGGTGCGCGTGCCGCTGCAGGCGCGGCATGTTGCCATCCTCTTTCGTCGGTTCACGAGCTGGGGGACCGACGTCACGCGGCCCTACGTCGAGGCGCTGGAATCACGGCAGGTGCCGCACCTGCTCGTCGGCGGCCGCAGCTTCCACGAGCGCGAGGAGGTCGACGCGCTGCGCGTGGCGCTCAGCGCCATCGAGTGGCCCGATGACGAGTTGTCCGTCTATGCCACGTTGCGAGGCGGATTCTTTGCCTTCCCCGATCACCTGCTGCTCGAGTATCGCAACGCGCACGGCGGCCGCCTGAATCCAATCGCCGTCGCTGCCGCCGCCGACCGCGTGCGAGACGGCGAGCCCACCGACCTGCAGGCGATTGACGACGCCCTGGGCTTGTTGCGGTCGCTGCACCGACAGCGCAACCAGGTGCCGGTGCAGGAGACGGTGCAGGCCTTGCTGCGGGCGACACGCGCGCATGCGGGCCTGGTGTTGCGTCCGGGCGGCGAGCAGGCACTCGCCAACGTGCTCCACGTGGTGGAACTCGCGCGCCAGTACGAGGCGTCCGACGGCGCGTCGTTCCGTGGCTTCGTCCAGCAGTTCCTCGACGCCACGCACGTCGAAGCCGGCGAGAGCCCGATCCTCGAAGAGGGCACCGATGGCGTTCGCCTGATGACGGTGCACAAGGCGAAGGGCCTGGAGTTCCCGGTGGTGATCCTGGCCGACATCACGTGGCGGCTGTACTCCGATCGCCCGTCGCGCGCGCTCGTGGCGTCGCGCGGGCTGTGCGTGCAGACGATTGCCGGGTGCAGCCCGCTCGAACTCGTGCAACTGCGCGACGCGGAGACCGCACGCGACCGTGCTGAAGGCCATCGGCTTGCGTACGTCGCCGCCACGCGCGCCCGGGACCTGCTGGTCGTGCCCGGCGTCGGTGACGAGCCGTACCCGCACGTCAAGCAGGGCGAGAAGTGGGTGGACGTCATGAACCGGGCCTTGTATCCAGATCGCCCCTGGTCGGCTCCCGAAGCAGCGGTGGGTAGCCCGCCGTTCGGGCGCGATACCGTGCTGGATCGGCCCGACGAGGAGTCGGCGATGCATGCGACGCCGATTCGTCCGGGGCGCTACGTGCGCGGCGATTCCCTCGCGCCCTTCGACGTCACGTGGTGGGATCCCGCGCAACTAAATCTGGGCACGGAGCCCTCGCTGGGGTCGCGGCAGAAGGCCTTGATCGACAAGAATGCGTCGGAGAGTCGCGTGCGCGAGGGCCACGAGGCCGTGGACCACTGGACGCAGTTGCACGCGGGCCGCCTGGCGGCGGGGCGCGTGCCGTCCTTGCGCGTGCAGCGCGTCACCGAGGCCGCCCGGGATCTCGATCTCGCCGGCAACGACGTCGCGGTGCTGCAGGTGCCGTCGGCGGCGCCGCGTCGTGGCGGACGCGCCTTCGGGTCGCTCGTGCACGACGTCCTCGCGGTGATCGGGCTGGACGCCACGCACGCCGACGTCGCGACGGCCACCGCCTACTCGGCGCGCGTGCTCGGCGACACCGACGTCGACCAGTCCTCGGTGATCACCGCCGTATGCGATACCCTGCAGCACCCCTTGTTGAAAGCGGCGGCGGTGGCGCACGCCCGCGGGCAGTGCCGCCGGGAAACGCCGGTGACGCTGCGACTCGAGGATGGCGCCTGGATCGAGGGCCAACTGGATCTCGCCTTCGAGGACGAAGGAGCCTGGACGGTCGTGGACTTCAAGACCGACGCCGACATGGACGCCGGCCTGGACGCCTATCGCCGGCAGGTCGCGCTCTATGCACGCGCGCTCGCGACAGCCACCGGCCAACCGGCCAGGGCGGTACTCCTGCGCATCTGACGAGGACGGAGGAAAGAGGAGGGAGGACGGAGGCAGGACGGAGGCCAAGGACGGCAAGGCACCGACGGTCAGGCTCGCGACGTCTCGACCATTTCCCCATTGCCTCATGACTTTGCCGTCGCCTCTTTCAATTCCCTCCTCCCTCCTCCCTCCTCCCTCCTCCCTCCTCCCTCCTCCTCCTCCGTCCTTCGTCCTTCGTCCTCCGTCCTCCATCCTCCGTCCTCCGTCCTTCCTCCGTCCTCTCTCCTCCGTCCTCCGTCCTCGCTTATGCCTCATCTCACCCGCTCCATCGGCGTTCGTGGCCTCACGGCAACACTGTTCAACATGACGGTCGGAGGCGGCATCTTCGCGATGCCCTCGCTGGTGGCGCAGATGGTCGGCACCTCCGCCGTCTACGCGTACCTGGCCTGCGCCATCGCGATGCTGTGCATCGTCCTGGCCTTTGCGGTGGCGGGCAGCCGCGTGCCATCGGCAGGAGGTGCGGCGGTGTATGCGGAGGCCGCATTCGGTCCGCTGGTGGGGTTCCTGACGGGCATTCTCGGCTGGCTGAGCGACACCCTTGCCGTGGCCGCCGTGATGGCAGGACTCGCAGCGGCCATAGGCGCGCTCGTGCCGCCGCTGGGAGGCGTTGTGGCACGCACCGCGTTGGTGGCAGCGATCCTCGGCACGTTCGCGTGGATCAACGTCCGCGGGGTTCGACACGGGACGCGGGTGGCCGAAGTGATGACCATCGCCAAGCTCCTGCCGCTGCTGGTCCTGGTGGGCGCAGCGGCGTTCGCGGGCGGCGGCGGGATGTGGCGGATAGGGCCGCTCCCGGATATCGGCACGATCGGCCGCGCCAGCCTGGTGCTGATCTTCGCCTTTTCCGGGCCCGAGAGCGTGATGGCCCTCGGCGGGGAAGTGCTGCGTCCGACGCGGACGATTCCGATGGCGCTGGTCGCGGCGCTCGCGCTCGTCACCAGCCTCTACATCTCGGTGCAACTGGCCGCGGCCGTTGGTCTCGGGCAGGCGCTGGCCGCCACGCCGAACGCCACGCTGGCCATCGCGGCCGGCAACCTGCTCGGTCCGAAGGGGCAGTTTCTCCTGGCGATTGGCACGGTGGTGTCGATGACGGGCTTTGCAAGCGTCGCCGTGATGACCACGCCACGTCTCGTCTACGCCATTGCGTGCCGGGGATTGCTGCCGCCATGGCTCGCCCGGGTACACCCCGTGCGTCGCACGCCGGCTGCCGCGATCATCGCGCACACCACGATCTCGTTCCTGCTCTCGTCGTCGGGCACATTTGCGGCACTCGCGGTGCTCGCGAGCGTCTCGGTGGTCGCGGTGTATTTGATGGCCTGCGTGTCAGCCCTGCAGTTGCAGCGACGCGGCATCACCGTGAGCGCCGCGACTTCCAGCACCGCCACGCCGGAGCGGCCGCCCATGCACGTGCCCGCGCCGGTGCTCGGCGCCGGCGCAGTGTTCTGCATCGTCCTGTTGGCACAGGCGACGCGCTTCGAGCTGCTCATGATCGCGGCGCTGCTGGCGGCAGCCACCGTGTGGTACCTGATCCATCTCGCCCTTGGCCGGATCTCGCCAGCTGCCGAGATGGCGTATTGAGCCGATGGCCGGCGTTGCCGCAGCATGGGCTTGCCGTGACGGCCGTAGCGTATTCATCCCCTGCCGAGCTGGCGGTCTGAAGACTTTTCCGGGATGAGCGCCCGGTTGACGTGGATCGCATCTTGCTGCCGAGCCGGGTGTGGAAAGCGCCGACCTGCACTCCATCCCCGACTCGCCCGGCATGCCCGACGTCGCGGACGTTCGCCCTGGCGGCAGCGCCGACCTTGCCCGCGACGAGGTCCTGCCGACGCTCTCGATCCCGACGAGCGTGCGCAGCGTGGCGCTGACCGTACTGACGGTCATCGCGGTTACCTGGGCGCTCTACGCCGCGCAGACGCTCTTCATCCCGTTGCTGGTCGGTATCGTCATCAGCCTGGTGCTCTCGCCTGTCGTCGAGGTCCTGCACCGTGCACACGTGCCGCGGCCAGCTGGCGCGACGGTCGTGATCGCGCTGCTCATCGCCGCGATTGGTGGCATCGGCTCCCAGCTCTCCGCGCCGGCGGCCGACCTTGCAGACGATTTGCCGCGGGTGGCACGGCAGGTCCGGCAGGCCCTGATGCGGACGACCGTAGTTCGCGAGAGCCCGATCACGAACCTGCAGGAGGCTGCGGAAGAACTGACGACCGCGGCCTCGGCCGCGCCGCGTGATCGTAGCGGCGCACAGCCGGTGCGCATGGTCGAGCCGCCGACGCCGCTGCGCTACTACGTGATCACCGGCACGGGCATGGCGGCTCAGGTCCTGCTCGTCCTGTTCCTGGTGTTCTTCCTGCTGTCGGCCGGGGATCTCTACAAGCGCAAGTTCGTGAAGCTCGCCGGTCCGTCACTGTCGCGCAAGAAGATCACCGTCCAGATCATCGACGAGGTCCGGGAGCAGATCGGCGTCTACCTGCGCACGCTCGTCCTGGTCAGCGCGATCGTCGGCATCGTGACGTGGCTCGCGTACCTGGCCGTCGGGATGCCCAACGCCACCGTCTGGGGCCTGCTCGCGGCGGTCGCCAACGTCGTGCCCTATATCGGCCCGACGCTGGTCTCCGGCGCGGCGTCGGTGATGGCCTTCTCCCAATTCGGTACGGTGGGCCAGGCCCTGCTCGTGGGTGGCATCCAGATCGTCATCACGTCGCTCGAGGGCTTCGTGCTCACACCGCATCTGATGAGCCGATCGGCGCGGATGAATCCGGTGGCGATGTTCGTGGGCCTGCTGTTCTGGGGCTGGCTGTGGGGCGCCTGGGGCGTCGTCCTCGGCGTGCCCCTGCTGATGGCCATCAAGGTGATCGCCGACCGGGTGGAAGACCTGCAGGGGGTCGGAGAGCTGCTCGGCGACTGATCGCGCGTCCTGCCGATCAGGGAGTCGCCGGCCGTTCGTCGAGGGCTCGACCCACCACCTGCACGACCTGGTCCGGGGTGAAGGGCTTCTGGATCACGGCGGCGGCGCCCATCGCGCGCGCCACCTCGAGGAAGCCGCCGTCGAACGCACCCGACATCGCCACGACCGGGATGTCCGGGCATTGCTGCCGCATGCGGCGGATGGTCTCGAGGCCTTCGTGATCCGGCATCACGAGGTCGGTCAGGAGCAGATCGACACGGCCCTTTTCGCAGAGCCGCAGCGCTTCCAGGCCATTGGTCGCCTGAAGCACCTCGTAGCCGGCGCCGCGCAGGGTCGCGACCAGGAGCAGGCGCAGTCCGGGTTCGTCGTCGGCCACCACCACGCGCCGCGGTCCGGCGGCGGCCGTTGGGTGGGAATCGACAGGCTCGGTGCTCGACATCTGAACTCCAAGCGCGGCACGCGCTGCCAGCACGTCGCGCACGCGGGCCAGCAGCTCGGCCGGCGTGAACGGCTTCGCGAGGAAATGCAATCCCGACTCCAGCGCGCCGTCCTGCACGATGGTGGTCTCGGTGTAGCCACTCATGAACAGGACGGCGATGTCCGGCACGCGCTGCTGCAGGGCGGTGGCGACGTCGCGGCCACTCATGCGGGGCATGATCACGTCGGTCAGCAGCAGGTCGACGCCGCCGCCGCGACTCTCGACGAGCGCGATGGCGTCCGTGCCCCGGTCGGCCACGAGCACGTGATACCCGTGCGCACGCAGGACATCGGCAGCGAGTCGGCGGAGCGCCTCGTGGTCTTCCACCACCAGCACGGTCTCGTGCCCACGCAATCCCGAGACGTCCGCGGCGGGCGCCGCGGCCTCCGCATGGGCCGGTGCATGGGCCAGCGGCAGGTACACCGTGAAGGTCGATCCCCCGCCAGGCGTCGTCTGGACGACGATGTTGCCGCCGCTTTGCTTGATGATGCCGTAGACGACGGGCAGGCCAAGGCCTGACCCGCGCCCCTTCGCCTTGGTCGTGAAGAACGGCTCGAAGATGCGGCCGCGCGTCTCCTCGTCCATGCCGATGCCGCTGTCGGAGACCGACACGGTGACGTACAGGCCCGCCGCCACGCCGTGCCGCTCCCCGGCCTCTTCGTCGACGAGCGCTTCACTGGCCTCCACCGACAAGGCGCCGCCGCCGGGCATCGCATCCGAGCCGTTGATCGCGAGGTTCAACAGCACCTGTTCGAGTTGACCCGGATCGACCATGACCGGCGGCAGTGCCGCCGGCAACGACGTCCGGACCTCGATATCGTCGCGCAACAACCGGCGCAGCATCGGCCGCAGGTTGTCGATGACGGCGCCGACGTCGAGCGGACGTGGCTGCAGCACCTGGCGACGGCTGAAGGCCAGCAACTGCTGCGTCAGCGATGCCGCGCGCTCGCCGGCCTGGAGGATGTGGCCGGCATCGACGCGCAGCGGGTCCGCCTCGTGGAGCCGCGAGACGAGCAGCTGCGCATACCCGTTGATCACCGTGAGCAGATTGTTGAAGTCGTGCGCGACGCCCCCGGCGAGCTGGCCGATGGCTTCCATCTTCTGCGCCTGGACCAGTTGCTCCTCGAGCTGCTTCTCGGCGCTGATGTCGTGCGCGAGCACGAGCCTGGCGCGGCGGCCCTCGAACAACGTCGGGTAGGACGAGATGCGCACGAAGAGGACCGTGCCGTCCTTGCGGAGGTGCCGCCATGGCCCCGTCCGGGCCATCCCCTCGGGCGCGCGCTGTGCCATCTCCCGCACGTGATCGGCTTCTTCCGGCGGCCGGATGTCGAGGATCGTGGACGCCAGGAACTCGTCGCGCGAGTAGCCGTACATCGATTCGCTGGCCGCGTTGACGTCGAGGAACGCAAGGGTTTCGCGGTCGTAGACCCACATCGGCTGCGGGTTGTTGCGGAACAGCAGGCGGTAGCGCTGCTCGCTCTCCTTCAGTTCCTCGATCCTTCGACGCAGTTCGAGCTGGTCGACCACGAGCGCGGCGAGGTCGCGCAACTGCTGTTGCTGGAAGGGCGTCAGGCCGGCCTGGCGCTCCTCGCGATCGATGACGCACAGCGTGCCGAGCCGATGTCCGTCGGGCGTCGTCAGCGGCGCGGCGGCATAGAACCGGATGCCCGGAGCGCCGGTGACGAGCGGGTTGTCGACGAATCGCTCGTCAGCGGTGGCGTCGGGGACGACGAGCACCTCATCGCTCAGGATGGCGTGCGCACAGAAGGCGAGGTCGCGCGGTGTCGACGTCATGTCGAGGCCGACCGCCGACTTGAACCACTGCCGCGACTCGTCGATCAGCGAGATCAGCGCGATCGGCGTGCCGAGAATCGACGAGGCCAGCCGCGTCAGGCGGTCGAACGGCTCCTCTGGTGCGGTATCGAGGACCGCGTAGCGGCGAAGTGCCTCGAGCCGTGCCTGTTCGTTCTCGGGAGTCGGTGGTCGCAGCACGAGGGGCCTCAGCGGCGCCCGCCGCGCAGTTCTTCGTCGATGATCGACTCGAAGGCCTCGATCGGTTGTGCACCGCGGACTTCACGCCCGTTCACGAAGAAGCCCGGCGTGCTGTTCAGGCCGAGCGCCTCACCCTGCGCGATGTCGCGCTGGATCGCCGCCTTCGTCTCCGGACTGGCGAGGCACGCGCCGAACGCCGCGGCATCGAGGCCAGCCGTCGTGGCATAGCGCGTCAAGGTCGCGTCGCTGGCGTCAGTGCCGGCGTCGGCGTAGACGGCATCGTGGAAGCCCCAGAACTTGTCCTGCTTCGCGGCACACCACGACGCCTCGGACACGCGGCGAGCCTGCGGGTGCAGCCCGTCGAGCGGCAGGTGCTTGTACACCAGGCGCACCTTGCCCGGGTACTTCTGGAGCAGGCTCGCGAGCGTCGGCTGGACGCGGCGACAGAAGGGACAGTGGAAGTCCGAGTACTCGACGATGGTGACTGGGGCGGTCGTCGTGCCCCGAACCGGCGCGCCCACGATGTCGACCGTGGCGCGGAATGGCACCGGCGGCTCGAGTCGCATGTCGATCTTCGCCGAAGCGCGCAAGCCGTCGACGAGCGCGGTGCGGCGCGCGTCGGTCTTCTGCTGCTGCAGGAATTCGCGAATCTGCGGGCGGAGTTGTGTCACGTCGCCGCGGATGCGAGCACGATTGGTCTCGATGAAGGCGTCGACCTCGGGTTCGGTGACGTCGCCGGCCTTGGCGGTGATCTCGGACTGCTCCAGTGCCTCGACCGACTGGCCGCGGCGGGCAGCTTCGGATTCGAGGAGACGCCGGGCGACGAGCTCGTCGACCTGCTGCTTGCGGAGCTGATAGAGCTGCTCCTCGAGTCGCGCGATCTCGAGTCCGGCCGCTTTGCGGACGTCATCTTCGGTGATGGGGGAGCCGTTCACGGTCGCGAGCACGGGCGGCGTGCCGGCTGCGGGCGCTGCCGGAGGCGGAGGAGTCTGCGCCTCCGACGCGGGTGTGCCCGAGCATCCCCCGACCAGGACCATGGCCATCAACAGCGAACTGAAACGCATGCCTACGTCTTCCTTCGTCCGGCGCGGCTCAGGGCCGCACCCGGCTGATCTCGTACCCGCGAGCCTGCAGCAGCTGCGGGAGGTTGTCGCTGCCCACCAGGTGCAGCGCGCCGACGGCCACAAAGAGCGTCTCGCCCGGCGCATCGCGGCGCAAGTCGTCGATCCGGTCTGCCATGCGGTGATTGCGCTTGACGAGCACTTCGGCCTCGAACTTCCGCGCCAGCGCGTCGTTGCGGCTGCCCTGCGAAAGGGCCGCGGCCAGCTTGTCACCATTTCCTTCGAGGTACCACTCCACCAGCTGCTTGCCGGTCGGGCCAGCCGGAGCCTCGAAGTCGCGCAGCGCTTCGTCGAGCAGGGTGGCCTGTTCCTCCGGGCTGAAGGCGTCGAACGTGCCGGCCTGTTCGGCCACGGTTTCGAGCCCGCCGACCTTCTTGCCGGCGGCGACGGCCTCGCCATACAGCTTCACATCGAGCGGCGTGCGGCCTGCCAACAGGTCCGGGAGGTATTCGAGGGTGGCGAGCTGCGACAAGGCCGCCCACGGTTTCAAGCGGTCGAGCATGCCGGCCACGAGCGGCGCCATTTCAGGAGCGATCGGCGTCAGTGCGGCCCGGACACGTGCTTCGAGACGCGCAAACATCGCTTCGCCAACGATCGCGCGAAGCCGCTGTCCATCCGGCAGCACCAGCGCCGCGGCCAGTTCGGCCTGCTGGGCTCCGTCCAGCGGAATCTCGGTCACCACCCGGTCGGCGCGGTCGAACGCGACGCGAACCGGCGGCGAGAGCGCGAGGACCCGCGGGTCCGGGACGTGGATGGTGCCGAACAGGGAGACCTGGTGCGCACCGAGCAGGCCCTGCCACAGCAGCGGCGCGGCCGCCGGCGTTCGCGCCGCGGGCTCGCTGCGCGCAGCCACGACCAGCGCCAGCACCGCCACGAGCACCAATCCCGCCGATCCTCGCCTGATCATGGATTGGTCATCCTGACACAGGTTCCATCGTCCCGGCGGCGACCCGCGCCGCCGCCGCTCGCCCGGCGACCGTGCCGCTCGCCCAGGCCCATTGGAAGTTGAATCCGCCGATCCGGCCGTCCACGTCGCACAGCTCTCCGCACACGAAGAGACCGGGGCGATTCCGCGCTTCGAGGCCCGCCGTCAGGGCTGACAGGGGGACGCCCCCGGCCGTCACCTCGGCCACCTCGAATCCGCGGGTGCCGACGACGGGAAGCCGCCAGGCGGTGCAGACAGCGACGAGGCGTTTGCGAGCGTCGCGCGTCAACGTCGCACCGGGCTCGTCAGGGTCCACGCCGGCAAGGGCGCACAGGGCGTCGGCCAGGCGGTCGGGCAGTGGCGGCGCGAGGGCGCGCCGAATCGGCCGGGCTCCATGGTTCTGGAATCGGCGATCGAGGTCCTCGGCGACAACGTCGGGCAGCCAGTTCACCAGCACGCCCGACTGGGCGTCGTCGTCCATGGCGGCTTGCCAGTGCCGGCTGACGTCGAGGACCGCCGGTCCAGAGACGCCTTGATGGGTGCAGAGCAGGGCGCCGGTCACGGAGGCGAGGTGCCGCCCCGAACTTGAGACGACGATCAGGCGCACGTCGGTGGCGAGCCCGGAGAGCGCCCGGACGAGGTGGCCGTCGGGAAGCCGCAGCGGCACCAGTGCCGGGAAGATGCGGGGAGTGAGCGGCAAACCGAGGTTGCTGACCATGGCGTAGCCGGAGCCGTCGGACCCGGTTTTCGGAACGCTCCTGCCGCCGGGCGCGAGGATCACCGCGCTCGCGCCAAGGCCGGCAGGTCCTCCCGTGACCGTCCCGGTCGCCGCAGCCGGCGCTTCGCGACCCTTCGGCCCGTCCACCTCGAATCCACCGACGTCGTCAGGCCGGATTGCCGTGACCTTGTAGGGGTGGAGGAGCTCGACACCGGCGCGCCGGGCCGCGCCGAGCAGCGCCTGGAGCACGTCCTGGGCGCGGTCGGACACCGGAAAGAGCTTCCCCGTCGACTCCCTTTTCAGGGGCACACCCTCGGCCTCGAAGAAGCGCCGCGCGGCTTCGACGTCGAAGGCACGGAGCACCCGCCGGATGGCGGCCGGGGTGGAGCCGTGGAAGTCCCGTTCGGTCACCACGTGGTGCGTCACGTTGCACCGTCCGCCGCCCGCGATCAGGATTTTGGCGCCGAGCCGGGGTGCGCCATCGACGGCCACGACGCGGACCTGCGGTGCGGCGCGGGCCGCCGTGATGGCGGCCATCAGGCCCGCGGCGCCCGCGCCGATCACGACGATCGCGTCTTTTTTCATCCTTAACAATCTTTTTGCTGCCACTTAACCACGGACTGGCACAAGGGATCGTCCAATGGTTTGGAGCCCAAGGGAAGGGGCTGTCACCTCAAGGGGAAGGGCACTCATATGCAGCAGCAGGTTTTCAGGACCGTGGCGATGGCCGGGTTGATGAGCATCGTGGCGACGGGCGCAGCCGTGGCGCAGGCCCCGGCCCCGGCTCCGGCGCAGACTCCGGCCCCTGCGGCGGCGCCGGCCAAGGGCGATCCCGCCAAGGCGCAGGCCGTCCTGGCCGCGATGACCAAGGCCATGGGGGGCGACAAGCTGACCGGGCTGAAGTCATTCACCGCCGAAGGCGAGTCGAGACGTGTGTTCGGCGAGCGCGAGATGTCGGGTGGCATCGAGCTGGCCGGCCTCCTGCCCGATGCGTTCCAGGTCGTGCAGGTCATGACGCGCCCCGACGGCATGGCCGGCCCGCGCATTTCCCAGACCATCAAGGGTACCGACGCCTTCCGTGACATGACGGGCATGGGCGGCGGCGGCGGGTTCATGATGCGCATGGGCCCCGGCGGCCCTGGTGGTGGCCCGGGCGGTCCCGGAGGCGGCCCTGGCGGCCCTGGCGCAGCCGGTCCCAGCGGCGCGAACCGGCAGGATCCGTCCATCGGCATCAAGGCCGAGCTCTACCGCACGCTCCTCGGGATCATGCCGAGCTCGCCGCTGCTCTCCGCCCTGACCTTCACCCATGTGGCCGAGGCCGAGGCGCCCAACGGCGTCGCCGACGTCATCGACGTGTCCGGGCCGGACGGCTTCCGGGCGCGCCTCTTCGTGGACCAGGCCGAGCATCGCCCGTTGATGCTGAGCTACATGATGCGACAGCCGCGGATGCGCCAGATGACGGCGCCGCCGCAGTTCAAGAACGACGACGAGCGCCGCGCCTACTTCGAAGAGCAGCGCAAGAAGTTCGAGGCCGAGCCGCCGCCGCCCCTGGTCGAGGCCAACGTGTTCTACACCGATTACCGGAAGGTCGACGGCGTCATGCTCCCCCACAAGATTTCCCGCCAGGTCGAGGGGAAGGTGCAGGAGGAGTGGACGATCGAGAAGTACAAGCTGAACGCGCCGATCAAGCCGGACCAGTTCCAGAAGAAGGCCAGTAACTGACATGAAGACCCTCCGCACCCTCCTGGCGGCGATGTTCCTCGCCGCCGGGCTCACCACAGTTGCGTCTGCGCAGGAGCGCCCCGGGTCGCTGACGATCACCGTCTACGACACGACGGGCGCTGCCATCGCCGCGGCGAATGTGAACCTGACCGCGCCTGACGGCAGGATCACGCAGCAGCTGGCCGACGAGAAGGGCACGGTCATGTTCCAGGCCCTCCTGCCCGGCAAGTACGCCGTTGTCGCCGAGTTCCCGGGCTTCGACCCCAACGCCGCGGCCGAACTGCAGGTGCGTGCCGGACGCAACACCAAGCAGGACATCACGCTGGAAATCGCCGGCTTCGTCGAGCAGGTCGACGTCGAGCAGGACACGGCCGACCGCGCCGTCACCGATTCGTTCTCCACTGCCTTGAGCGCGTCGCAGATCGAAGCACTTGCCGACGATCCGGACGAGATGCAGCAGCAACTCGAACAGTTGGCGGGCCCTGGTGCGCGCATTCGCGTCAACGGCTTCGAAGGCGGGCAGTTGCCGCCCAAGTCGCAGATCCGCGAAATCCGCTTCCGCTTCGATCCGTTCGCCGCCGAGAACCACAACGCCGGCTTCCCGCGCGTCGACATCATCACGCGGCCGGGCAACGGACCGATCCGCAACAACATGACGTTGGGCTTCCGGAACAACGCGCTCGACGCCCGCAACGCCTTCTCGCCGGTGCAGGGCGAAGGGCAGACGCAGCGGTACGGCTGGTCGATCGACGGCCCGATCGTCAAGGGCCGCACCGGCTTCTCGCTGAACGTCCGCAGCAACAACGAGAACGACGTCCAGACCATCGTCGCGCTGACCCCTGAGGGCCAGTACAACAGTCTGGTCAATCAGCCTGCCGATCGGCTCAACGTGGATTTCAACATCGAGCACGTGCTCACCAAGACCCACACGCTGCGCTTCTCGTTCGACCGCGACACCAACAGCGCCGACAACCTCGGGATCGGCGACTTCGATCTCGAGTCGCGCGCCTACAGCCGCGACGGCTTCGACAACAGGGTGCGCGTGTCCGACGTCGGCTCGTTCAAGAAGAAGTACCTGAACGAGATCCGCGTGCAGTACTCGTGGCAGGAGTCCGACTCCATCTCGGCGAGCGACGAGACGACGGTGCGGGTGCAGGACGCGTTCACGGACGGGGGCGCGCAGATCTCGGGCGGCCGGAAATTCTGGGAGCTGTCGGTGGCCGACAACCTGGACATCCCGCTCGGCAAGAAGCACAGCGTGCGCACCGGCTTCGAGGTCGAGACCGGCAACTACATCGGCGATGAACTGCGCAACTTCGCGGGCACGTTCACGTTCCCGACGATGCTGGCCTACGAGACGGGGCGGCCCAACAACTACACGATCCGCGAGGGCAACCCGTACGTCGAGTATGGCAACACCGAGGCCGGCCTCTTCATCCAGGACGACTACCGATTCAGGAAGAACCTGCTGCTGTCCTTCGGAGGCCGGTACGAGACGCAGACGCTGATCGACGACAAGATGAACTTCGCGCCGCGCGCGGGGATGACCTGGTCGCCGTTCAAGAGCAACAAGACCACCGTCCGCGCCGGCGTCGGCATCTTCTACGACTGGTACGAGACGAGCCTGTACGAGAACACCATCCGTCAGGACGGGTTGCACCAGTACGACACGATCATCCGTAACCCGGGGTATCCGAACCCGTACGAGGGTGGCACCGTCATCGTGACCGCGCCGAGCATCGTCCAGGTCGGTAACGACCTCGAGATGCCGACGGTGCGGCGGTTCTCCCTGGGTGTCGAGCAGCAGTTGCTGGGCTGGCTGCGGATGCGTGCGAACTACTTCAATCAGCACGGATGGAACCAGTTCCGCTCGCGGAACATCAACGACCCGGTGGTCGGCGTCCGGCCGGACTCGACGCTTGGCAACATCACCTATCTCGAAACGACCGGTCAGGCCGACAGCCAGGGGCTAGACCTCAACTTCAACTTCAACTACCAGCCTCGGCGGCTGTTCGGGGTGCTGGGCTACACCATCGGCGAGCGCAACAACTACACCGACGGCGCGCTGACGCTGCCGGTCAACAGCAACGACCTCGAGGCCGAGTGGGGGCCGGCCAGTGATGACATCCGGCACCGGATTTTCGGCTTCTTCAACACCGAGCTGTTCTGGGGCCTGCGCGCGGGCATCAACTACCGCGCGCTCTCGGGCCGGCCGTACAACATCACGACCGGTTTCGACACCAACCTGGACGGCGTGATCAACGAGCGCCCGGAAGGCTTTGGCCGCAACGCCGGGCGCCTGCCGTGGCAGAGCAACACCGACCTGCGACTCAGCTGGGGCCGCGGGTTCGGTCCCTCGCGCAATCCGTCAGGCCCTGGCGGCATGGGTGGCGGCGGTCCCGTCATCATGCGCGGTGGTCCCGGTGGCGGCGGTCCCGGCGGCGGTGGCGGCATGATGGGCGGTCCGATGGGCGGCAACGACAAGGCGGTGCGCCTGGAGGTGTACCTGCAGGCGTTCAACGTCTTCAACCAGGTGAACTACACCCGATACGGCTCAGTCGTCTCCGCACGCTCGTACGGCGATCCGACGGCGGCTGCACCGGCACGGCGACTCGAACTGGGCATGCGCGTCGGCTTCTGACGCCGGCCAATACTCTCGCGACGAGCCCCTTCCCCTTCCCTGGTTCGTCGGAGTGCAGCGAGCGGGCTCGGCTTCGGCCGGGTCCGCTCGTTTCTTTTCAGGAACACAGGAGCTCAGGATCGCAGGAGCTCAGGAACTCAGGAGGAACTCAGGCGCCGTTCGAGGTGTTTCTCGAGCGACGGGCAGGGTGGTGCAGAACCAACCGCCGTTCGCGGTAGGGCCCGCTCTCCGAGCGCGGCCTACCGACCGAGGCCGTGTCGGAATGAGCGGCAGGACCGGCCAGAAGGATGGATTGTGGCAAGGAGCGCGCGAGCGATGACTCACGCGTCAGAGAAGAAGACGAACGTACGTGGTGATTATGAAGCTATCGTTGGCAGGCCGTTCCTGCACGCTCGCATGTGATAACGCCACGGCGCGCCCGGGCGAACACTCATTGATGCCTCATGCCTGATGCCTGATGCCTCATGGCTACCGGTCAGGGCCTGGCCTGAGACTTGAGACCTCAGACCTGAGCCTGCGCCGTGGGTAAGATGGACGCATGGTGGACCCGATCGCCCGCTTCGCCGAGGCCATGGCCAGGGCAGCGCAGGACGCGCCGTTCGACCCCATCGCCATGTCCCTAGCGACGAGCACGTCCGACGGCCGGCCATCCTGCCGCATCGTCCTGGTGCACGAGGTGAACGAGCGAGGCGTCGTGTTCCATACCAACTACGGCGGCCGCAAGGCGACCGAGATCGAGGCCAATCCGTGGGCTGCGATCTGCGCGTACTGGCCGTGGACCGACGAGCAGGTCCGCATCGAGGGGTCGATCGCACGGGTGTCGTCGGCCGAGTCCGACGGGTACTTCGCCGTCCGTCCCCGCGGTAGCCAGATCGGCGCCTGGGCGTCGCTCCAGAGCCAGCCGCTCGAATCGCGTGACGCGCTCATCGCCCGAGTCCGCGAATTCGAGGCGAAGTTCGAGGGCGGCGACGTGCCGCGGCCCGACACCTGGGGCGGCTACCGCCTGTCGCCGCTGCGGATCGAGTTCTGGAAGGCCGGTGAGTTCCGCCTGCACGACCGCGAGGTGTACGAGCGGGTGGGCGAAGGGTGGACAACGCACAGGCTGTATCCGTGATGAACGCCGAACGCCGAACGCCGAACGCTTACAGCCTGCGGCCTGCAGCCTACGGCCTACTGGCGACGGGCCAAGTCTCAGGTCTCAGGTCTCAGGTCTCAAGGCCCAGGCCGAAGCCCCCGCGTTTGGTACCCGGCACCCGGAACCCGGTTCCCATTCCTGAATCCCGAATCGCGAATCCCGAATCCCGAGTCCGAATCCGTCAGCGTCCCGCGTTCTGCGTTCGGCGTTCGCCCGCGTATTCCTCATACTGATCGGTCGCGACGAAATCGACCTTGGCCTCCCGCGCGGCCTTCCAGCGAATCGCGGCGTTGGCGAGGTTGCCGAAGTTGTAGCCCTTCGACCAGCCCTGCGCGTCTGCGTCGGCGGCGGGGTGGCCGTTCAGCGTGTAGAAGCGAATCCAGAGACCCTGCGCATGCGCGCGCGATACGAGCGCATCGAGTCGCGCCCGATCGGCGGCGTCCCAGGGACCCGCGTGCGGCTGCCCGCCCTTCTCGATGACGTGCCACGGGAAGTTGGCCCACCGGCGGTAGTTGGTCGCGCGGTGAGCAAGCAGTGTCTCCACGGGCGTGGCTGCCAGCGCCAGGGCCCGATCCTCGGCGGTCGCACCCGCCGGGGGCGGCGCTTCGTACGCACCGAACAGCCAGAGGGCATCGCCTACCACGAGCTGGTCATGAAAATCCGTCTGCTGGCTCTGATGGGATCCGGTCAGGACCAGGAGCGGTCCGACCGTCATCGGCGACGGCTGGTCTGGCGTCGCCGTGCGCGGCGCGCTCGTCAGCCACCGTTGGTATCGCCCGAGCACCTGCCGGACTTGTGCGTGGTGGGCCGGCTCGTTGGTCTTGAAGTCGAGGTTGAGCACCACCAGCGGCCATCGGTCGCGGCGGTTCTCCTTCAGCGCCTGCTCCATGACCGGCGCGATCGTGCCGAAGAAGTAGGACTCGAACGTCGGCGCATCCACGACCTTGTCGACGTCGTGGCCAACGACCGACACGCCCGTGCCGTTGGCTCCGGCTCGCCAGATCAGGTCCTGCTCGATGGCCACCGGCACGCCCGTGGCCAGGGCGCGGGCGACGCGGTCGCCAAAACGGCCCTCGTAGGGATAGGCGTTGTGGGCATCGAGCAGCACGCGGGCGCCCGGCACCAGCGTCGGGGCCGGTGTGTCGATCGCCGCGGAGAGGCAGGTGACAGCGGCCAGGAGGCCCAGAATTGCGGTCGGAAACGCGCGTGGACGCATGGCGCCAGTGTAGTTCCGTCAGGCGCGGTTGCGTCGAACCCGGGTCGATAGCTGCGAGTCACGCATCGACGAACGTTGAACGCTGAACGCCGAACGCCGCACACGCTTCGCCACTCAGCCTGAGGACGTAAGCGTCGAGCTTGATACGCTCCTCGCCAGAACTCCCGACTCCCGGTTCCCGACTCCCGACCTCCGTCGACTGCACTGCGCGCGGGCGGGTGCCGATTGGTCGGTGACATGGCCTCACCCGCATTGCCGACGCCCATCGTTCAGGAACCGCCCATCAACCGCCTCTTCCGCCTGATGGTGCAGACGGGCGCCTCGGACCTGCACCTGAGCGTCAGCGTGCCACCGATGGTCCGCAAGGACGGACGCATGCTCGCCGTCGAGGAATCCGCGCCGCGCCTGACCGCGGAGGACATTCGACGCCTGCTCGGGCCAATCACGCCGGAGAAGAACCGCACCGAGTTCGAGCGCCGGCACGACACCGATTTCGCCTACGAAATTCCCGGTCTGGCTCGCTTCCGCGCCAACATCTTCATGGACCGCAAGGGCATGGGGGCGGTGTTCCGGGTGATCCCGAGCAAGATCCTGACGTCCGAGGAACTCGGCCTGTCGCCGCAGTTGCTGCAACTCTGTCACCTCAGCAAGGGGCTGGTGCTGGTCACGGGGCCGACCGGCTCCGGCAAGTCGACGACGCTCTGCGCGATGGTCGACTACATCAATCGCGTGCGTCACGACCACGTGATCACGATCGAGGACCCGATCGAGTTCGTGCACGACAACAAGCAGTGTCTGATCAACCAGCGCGAGGTGCACACGCACACCGACGGGTTCAAGGACGCGTTGCGTGCAGCGCTGCGCGAGGACCCCGACATCGTGCTGGTCGGCGAGATGCGGGATCTCGAGACGGTCGCGATTGCCATCGAGACGGCCGAGACCGGGCACCTGGTGTTCGGCACACTGCACACGAGCACGGCGGCATCGACGGTGGACCGGATCATCGACCAGTTCCCTGCCGACCGGCAGAGCCAGATTCGCGTGATGCTCAGCGAATCACTCAAGGGCGTGATCGCGCAGACGCTGTGCCGCAAGGTGGGCGGCGGACGCATCGCCGCGCTCGAGGTGCTGGTCGTCAATACTGCGATCAGCAACCTGATTCGTGAGGGCAAGACGTTCCAGATCCCGTCGATGATGCAGGTCGGCAAGGCCCTCGGCATGCAGACGCTGAACGACGCGCTCTCCGACCTGGTCAAGAACAAGCTCGTCTCGCCGGAGGAGGCGTACGTCAAGGCGGTCGACAAGGCCGGCTTCGAGGCCATGCTCAAGCGCATGGCTGTCGACACGAAGTTCCTGACGCCGCCGGTGATGCCGGGCGCGAAGACCGCGTAGACGCCAACGCCTGGCGCTTACCGCTCAACGCCTACGGCCTGCAGCCTACAGCCTGCGGCCTGCCGGGCTCGTGGTTGACGGCTCAGCGCTCACGGCTCTAGACAGCAGGCCCAAGGCCCAAGCCCAAGGCCGAAGCCCGACGACCAGGCCGACGGGCGAGGGCGAGGGAGCCGAACGCGTACGGCCCCGATACACCTTGGCGGGTACACTCTCAGAGTGATCCGTGTCGTCGACCTCCACCACGCCTATGGCGAGACGCCGGCGGTCCAGGGGCTCTCGTTCGAGGCGGGCGTTGGGGAAGTGCTCGGTCTGCTGGGGCCGAATGGAGCCGGCAAGTCCACCACGGTCAAGATCTTGACCGGGCTCCTGCCGTTGCAGCGCGGCCACGTCGAGGTGGCGGGTTTCGACATCGCGTCGCATCCGCTCGACGTCAAGCGGCGCGTCGGCTACGTGCCCGAAACCGGGGCGCTGTATGACGCGCTCACGCCCGACGAGTACTTCCGCTTCATCTCGATGCTCTATCGCCTCGATCCCGGGGTCGTACAGCCGCGGATCGAGGAAATGCTGCGCATGTTCGAGCTCGACAGTGTGCGCAGCGCACGCATGGTGACGTTTTCGAAGGGGATGCGACAGAAGGTGCTGATTGCGGCCGCGTTGCTGCACGCGCCCGACGTCATCATCTTCGACGAACCGCTCAACGGCCTCGACGCGAACGCGATGCTGGTGTTCAAGGAACTGCTTCGCGGCCTCGCGGCGCAGGGGCGCACCATCCTCTTCTGCTCCCACCTGCTCGACGTCGTCGAGCGGCTGTGCCCGCGCATCGTCATCGTCGACAAGGGGAGGGCGATCGCCGAAGGCACGCCCGACGCCATCGCGCAGCGCACGCATCGGCCGACGCTGGAGCAGGCTTTCGCCGTGCTCACCGGCGCCCGCAGCGTCCAGGACGCCACGGCCGGCGTGTTGTCGTCGCTGGAGTGGCGAGCGTGACGGTCGTCCTCGCGCGCCTGCTGGGAGTCGACCCGGTGCAATGGCGCGCGCTCGTCTGGGCCTCGTTCATCACCGACTTCCGCCAGATGAAGGGGTCGGGCATCGGGATTGCGAGGGCGGCCGCCGGCAGCCTGGGTGGGGCGCTGGTCTCGCAGCTGCTGTACGGGGCCTTCTGCGCGGCCATCATCGCGGTGCTGCCCAACGTGTTCGCCTCGAGCACGATCTACTTCACGCTGTTGCTGGTGACACTCGGCCTGGCGCTGCTCGTCGACTTCACGTCTGTTGTCCTCTCGCCGGAGGACCATGTGCAACTCGCCCCGCGTCCCATCGACAGCCGCACCTTCTTCGTGGCGCGGCTGACCTCGGTGGTCGGCTTTGCGCTGCTGCTGACGGCACCCTTCGCGCTGCTTCCGGCGGTGGCGTACCTGTTCAGGGACGGGGGCGGCTCGCTCGCGGGGGCCATCGCCAGCGTCGCGGCGGCGGCGCTGAGCGCCGTGCTCGTTCCACTGGTCGTGATCCTCGTGTTCCTAGGCCTGGTCCAATTGATCCCGGCCGGGCGGCTGCATCGCGCGCTCGGCTACGTGCAGTTCCTGCTGTCGTTCGTCTTCATCGGCGGGTTCTTCCTGCTCTCGCGGACCACCCGCGCCATCGACGCCGTGCGCCTGGAGAAGGCCGCCGCGATCTACGTCAACCCCGCGGCCTGGTTCGCGGCGTGGATCGAGATCGCCGAACGGCGCGCCACGGCCACCGACTGGATCGCGGCCGCCGTGCCCCTGCTCCTGCTTGTCGTCACCGGACTGCTCGTGCGCAGTCGTTTGTCGCTCGCCTATGCCGAGCGCATGTCGACGATGTTCGTCGACCGCCCTGGCGACACGACGAGCCATCGACCAGTGCCGCACCCGGTCTTCGGTCCGGCGCATCATGCGGTCGGCCTGCTCGCGGGTGCACAGTTCCGGACCGATCAGAAGTTCAGGCTCGGTGTCCTCGGGATCCTGCCCCTGACCGTCATCTACCTGCTCGCGGGATTCAACGATGAGGGCGGGCCGGAGGTCATGCGGCGTGAACCACTGCTGGTCTACTACGCGGTCCTCTTCTTCCCGGTGATGCTGCGGCAGTTCCTCGTCTACAGCGAGTCGTGGCGCGCATCGTGGGTCTTCCATGCAGCGCCGATGCCCTTCGACGAGATCGTCATCGGGCTGAAGAACACGGTCGTCTCACACTTCCTGGTCCCGTATCTCCTTCTGGTGATGACGCTGCTCGGGTGGCTGTATCCCCGCCCGCCGCTCGAGTTGCTGACGCTCGGCCTGGTCATCGGCCTGCTCTCGCATGCGCTGCTGACCGCCGATCTTCTCGTCAATCCGTCGCTGCCGTTCTCGCAGCCGACGCGCCAGGGCACCCGTTCACTGGCGCTGCTCGCGCTGATGGTGCCGACGATGGCGATCATCACGACGATTCCGCTCTGGCGACCGTACCTGTACGCCACGACGGGACGCATCTTCCTCGGCGTAACCGTGCTCCTCATCGTCAACGTCCTGCTGCACGAAACCCTGCTCACCCGCGTCGAGCGTCTGTCGCGGCAATGGGCGTGCACGAGCTGAAAAAACGTCATGTGGATCGGTTCACCTTCGTCCTCTCTCGCGCCGTTCATCCCGGTCATCGAGCACCTGCAGGAAGCGGCATGTCTCGAGACGGCTGACGGCACCCTGGCCGTGGTCAACGAGGCCTGGCTGGCGTTGTTCGGCGCGGCCGGACGCCTCTCGCCGCTGCTGGAAGGACCGGGCGCCACGGCGTGGGCGCCGGTGTTGTCGGCATTCGAAGATCCCGAGGCACTGTCGGCGCGCGTCACTGCGCGACGCACGACCCGCGTCGCGAGTTCGCACGAGACGCTGGCCACCACCGACGGTCGCACGCTCGAGTGGGATCACTCGCCGATCGCGATCGGCGGCAACGTGCTCGCGCACCTGTGGCGGTTCAGGGACGCGACTCACCAGCGCAAGCTGGAGGAGTCGGTGCGACAGGCGCAGCGCCTGAACACCGTCGGGCGGCTGGCAGGCGGGATCGCGCACGACTTCAACAACCTGCTGACGGCCGTCGTCGGCTACTGCGACCTGCTCGACACGCAGTTCGACCACGGCGACCCCCGACGCTTCGACCTTCACGAGATTCGCAACGCGGCGATTCGTGCGTCATCGCTCACGCGGCAGTTGCTGGCCTTCAGCCGCCGCCAGATCATGCAGCCCGAGGTCGTCGACGTCGGCCTGATGATCGGCGAGATGCCGAAGATGCTGTCGCGGCTGATGGGCGAACAGGTGAAAGTCGACATCAGCGTTCCCGACGAGCCGTTGGAGGTGTTTGCCGACCCGGGCCAGATCGAGCAGGCGATCTTCAGCCTCGCGGCCAACGCCCGCGACGCCATGCCAGACGGTGGGACGCTTGGCGTCGACGTCCGTCAAGGGCACTTGGACATCGACCGGGCCCGCACGCTCGACATGCGCAGCGGTCCGGTGGTGACGGTGACCGTGTGGGATACCGGCACGGGCATGGATGACGCGACGCGCGCGAGCGCATTCGATCCGTTCTTCACGACCAGGCCGCTCGCGCAGGGACTCGGCCTGCCGACCGTGTACGGCATCGTGCGACAGACCGGCGGCGCTGTCACATTGGAGAGTGTGCCTGGTGCAGGCGCGCGTGTGGACATCATCCTGCCGGCGTACACCGACGCGGTGAGCGAGGGTCCGACCTCGCTGGTGTCGGTGACTCCGGCGGTACGCGAGCGTGTCGGCCCCGCGGTAGTGCTGGTGGTGGAAGACGAGGCGTCCGTGCTGCGACTCGTGCGCCGCGTGCTCGAATCGGAGGCGATGGTCGTGCTCTCGGCGCAGGACGCCGAGGAGGCGCTGCTGCTCACGTCACAGCACGGCGGGGTGATCGACCTGCTGCTGACCGACGTGGTGATGCCGGGATTGAACGGGTTGGAACTGGCGCAGCGGGTAATGGCCGAGCGGCCGCATCTGCGCGTGCTGTTCATGTCCGGCTACGCCGACCATGCCGTCGTGCAGCGCGACATCATCGATACGGGCCGCCCGTTCCTGCAGAAACCCTTCGCCCCGGATCGCCTGGTCGCCAGGGTGAAGGAAGTGTTGGGCTGAGGTGGTGCATTGAGAAATGCCGGAATGCCGGGAATGCCGGAATGTCGAAAGCCATCACGCTCTCGACATTGCAGCCATTGACCAATGCCGGAATGCCGGGAATGCCGGAATGTCGAAAACCGTGACGCTCTCGACATTGCAGCATTGCAGCATTCCAGCATTCGAGCATTACTGATGCAGGGCAACGTGCCTGCCCGCCTAGGTTGTGGCGGGGACCCGCTCGATCTTGAGCGATTGAATGACGACGTCCTTCACCGGACGATCACCTCGGCCGGTGGGGACATGGCCGATGCGCGAGACGACGTCCATCCCGGATACGACCTCACCGAAGACCGAGTGCCGGTCGTCGAGGTGCGGCGTCGGCCCGAGGGTGACGAAGAACTGGCTGCCGTTGGTCCCGGGGCCGGCGTTGGCCATCGACAGGATGCCTGCCTTGCTGTGGCGGCGGGACGGGTGGAACTCGTCCTCGAACTTGAAGCCGGGGCCGCCCATGCCGTTGCCCATCGGGCAGCCGCCCTGGATGACGAAGCCGTCGATCACACGGTGGAAAATCAACCCGTCGTAGAACGGCCGATGGATGGTCTGCCGAGAGACCGGATCCTGCCATTCGATACTGCCGTCGGCGAGGCCCGCGAAGGTCGCTACCGTCTTGGGCGCCTCTTCCTCGAACAGCCTGGCGACGAAGGCGCCCTCACTGGTATTGAAGTGGGCGTAGAGCCCCGCTGGTAAGGTCATGGCCCAACCTTACCACCCTGCCGGGTCATAATCGCCGCCATGGACGCCTTTGCGCCCGCGACGACGGCCGGAGGTCTGGTATACGTATCGGGCGTCTCGGCGGGCCAGGCGGCGCTTGCCGAGCCCGTGCCAGGGCAGGTCACCGACGTCCTTCGCCGGCTCGATCTCACGCTGCTGGAGTACGGCAGTTCGCTGACGCGTGCGCTCTCGATCCACGTGCAGGTCCGCCATGCCGCGGACTTTGCCGCCATGAATGCGGCGTATGCGCGGTTTTTTCCGTCCGCTCCGCCCGTTCGCACGACAGTCGTCGCGCCGCCCGAGTCGTCGGGCGCGCTGGTCCAGATGAGCGCTGTCGCAGCGGCGGCTGGTGCACCGCGCGAGGTGCTGCACCCAGCCGGCTGGCCGGTGTCGCCGAACCCCTACAGCTATGCCGCCCGTTCGGGCGATCTGGTCTTCCTGGCGGGACTCGTGCCTCGCGACGGACGCACCAATGCCGTGGTCACCGGCGATCTCGAGACGCAGATCGCGTCGATCTTCTGTAACGCCACGGACGTCCTCGGTGCCGCCGGCCTCTCGCTGGCCGACGTCGTCTCGGCGCGCGTCTACCTGACCGACCCTGCGCACGCGCCGGCGGCCGAAGAGTACTACCGGCGGCACATGCCACCGCCGCGGCCGGCCCGATCGATCGTGGTCGCGGCCCTCATGAATCCGGCGTACCTCGTCGAGATGACGTTCGTGGCCATGGCCGGTAAGCGTGCCCTCGGGTTTCCCGACGCGGCGATCCCCGACGATGCGATCGCATCCCCGTTGATGCGTGGCGGGTCCCACCTCTTCTTGTCCGCGACCGACGGCGACTACGCCCCGGCCGCCATCGATGCGCACGCCCGTACGGCAACCGGCCGGCTTCTCAACTCGCTGCGGCAAGCCGGTCTCGCATGGGCCGACGTCGCCGACATCACGTTGCAGGTGAGCGACGCGGCGCATGCGGCGACGGCACGCCGAGCCATCCGGGAAAGCATGCTGCAACCGTTGCCCGCGGGCACGACGCTCATCTGCGGACTCCTGCCGCACGACGCGCGCGTGCAGATCTCGGCGACCGCCGTCAGCTGATGGCCAGTCAGGTCCTCCGCAGCCTGGTCGTGGCCGGTCTCGCGTTCGCACCCGGTTCGACCTGGCAGCCATCCGTCGTGGCCGCCGCGTGCGCGGCGCCCTCGGCCGAGCCGCAGATCACGCCCGAGGCTGTCCTTGCCACCGCCCGATTGACCCTGGTCCGCTGCGTGCGAGGAGACCTCGACGGAGGTCGCTGGCGCGACGCGGCGGAACGGCTGGCGCGGGCGCGGCAGGCGGGCGCGCTCTTGCGAGACACCGACCGCCGTGCCTGGCAGGCGCTGGTCGTGCGGCTCGAAGCGACCCGACACGTGGATGTCGGCCAATGGACAGCATTGATCGACGCGGTGATTCCGCAGGAGGACGTGCTGCCGTGGGCCGGGCCGCTCGTCCGAGGCGTGGCGGCGGCGCGCGCATCGTGGGCCCGGCAGGACCCTGCCCTGCAACAGCGCGCCCGAGCCGAACTCGTGCGACTCGAGCGGCTGGCGCGGAGCATGGGTCCGCGTAGCGAAGCGGAACTGGCTCGCCTGCTGGTCCAGGGCGCCATCGCCGGCGCCCAGTACGAACGTGACGAGATGCAGTTGTTGCTCGAGGCGGCCCACGATCTCGAGATGCGCCTGCTGGCCGGCGGCGAGCTGCGCGCGCCGGTCGTCCTCGCCGGGGAACTCGAAGCCGACCTGCTGCGAGTCACCGACAGGTACGCCGCCGCCAGCGAACGCTACCGCGTCCTGCTCGTCGAATGGCCCCGCCGCGTTCAGAGCCGAATCGGCCTTGCCGATGCCTATCGCCGGCTCGGCTTCGCACGCGAGGCCGAGGAGACGCTCGCGCAGGCGAGGGCACTCTGGGCGTCGGCCGACGCCGAGGCAAGGGCGCTCATCAGGTAGAGGCCTGCAGCCTCCGTCCGTAGCCTGCAGGCTGCAGGCTACAGCCTGTTTTGGCCGCGCTCGAGGTCCAGGAGGCGCCGCTTCCGCTCGACGCCCCACCGGTAACCTGTCAATGACGCATCGCTGCCGACGACACGATGGCAGGGCACCAACAGGGAGACCTTGTTGGTGGCGCACGCGCGTGCGGCCGCGCGCACGGCCGTCGGCTGCCCGATCATCGCCGCCAGTTGCGCATAGGTGCGGGTCTCGCCACGGGGGATGGCCCGCAACGCCAGCCAGACGCGCTGCTGGAACGCCGTGCCCTGCAGGTCGAGCGGTACGTCTTCAAGTGCCTGTCCACTGGCGACGGCCACAGCCGCCGCGACCCACTCGTTGCGGTTCACGCCGCGCGTGATCGTGGCGCGCGGGAATTCGGCCTCGAGTGCGTCGCGGAGGGTGGCCTCGGAGTCGCCGAGGTAGACCGCGCACACGCCGTGGATGGTCGTCGCCACGAGCAGCAGTCCGAGCGGGCTCGGCGCCGTCGTCCAGCCGATGGCGACGCCGGCACCGCCCCTGCGGTAGGCGCCCGGGGTCATGCCAAGTCCTTCCTGGGCGCGCTCGTAGAGTCGCGAGGAGGAACCGTAGCCGGCAGAGTAGAGCGCATCGGTGACGTCGTCTCCGGCCAGCAGTCGCTCACGCAGCCTGGCGAGTTGCCGGCCCGACAGCAGGGCTCGCGGCCCGATCCCGAGGGTCGCCTCGAGGCGCTGCCGAAAGACGACAGGAGCGAGGCCAACCGCGGCGGCCAGCGAGGCCACGGACGGACGTCCACCGTCGGCCAGCGCCGCGTCGATGTGGCTCACGAGCAGTCGCAGGTCCGTGTCGCGCAGGCGCGCCGTGGCTTCGTTGCCCGTGGCGTTCCGCGAGGCGTCATTCACGTCGTCAGGATGACAGCGTCGGCACGCCCGAAAGCCCGCTGTCCGCGCCGCGGCCGTCGTCGCGAAGAACCGGACGTTGTCGCGACGGGGTCGCGGAGACGGGCATCCGGGCCGGCAGTAGATGCCGGTGGTGGTGACGCCGAACACGAAGCGGCCCGCGAGGGACGCATCGCGATTCTGCACGGCGTTCCACGCGGCGTCGTCTCGAGGACTGGCAGGGGCAGGGGCCGTGGTGACCATGAATCGGAGGATACTAGCCCCTCATCGGAGGCACTATCCGGTTTCGCAAGGCGGACGCATGACGGTGTTCGAGCTCAGCAACCTGCTGGTCCTTCCGTTCTGGATATTGATGGTGCTCGTACCGACCTGGGGCATGACACGACGAATCATGGCGTCGCCCTGGGTCGTCGCGCCGCCCGCGCTCCTGTACCTGGTCACGCTGGTGCCGGTCGCGACCATGGTCCTCCCCGAGGTGATCAACCCGGTGCAGGCCCGGATCATGTCGCTGCTCGGCACGCCGACGGGGACGACGCTGGCGTGGGCGCACCTCGTGGCGTTCGACCTGTTCGTCGGGCGCTGGATCTACCTGGACAGCCGCAGCCGCAGCTACTCGGCGTGGGGGGTGTCCCCGATTCTCGTGCTGACGCTGCTGATCGGCCCGGTCGGCCTGCTGATGTACCTTGGCGCGCGGAGCGTGATCGGAGGCGCGAATGTCGCGAGCGATCCTGGGTGACGCCCGTGAGGGGCACGCCGCGCTCGTCATCTTTGCGTGCGTGCCGGCGTCGGCACGAGGCGGTGCAACCACGGCGCGCGTCTAGGACAGCGGGGGAACGATGGCACTCACGCGACGAGGATTCGTACGGCGGATCGGACAGGCCACCGCCGGCACCGTGACGGGAACGATGCTGGCGGCGCGCGGCTTCGAGGATCTCGTGGCCGCGCACGCGGCAGGACAGGATCGCCCCGAGATTCCGCCCGGCATGGTCCGGCTTGGCAGCAACGAAAACCCGTACGGTCCGGGGCCGCACGTGGTGACGGCGGTCGAGCGTGCGCTCCACGACGACGGCAATCGGTACACACGTCTGCCGCAACTGCTGACCGGACGCCTCGCGTCCATGCTGAGCGTTTCGGGCGGTTCGCTGCTGGTGTCGGCGGGATCGGGCGACCTGCTTCGTGCGGCCGTCCTCGCGTATGTCACGGCGGACAAGCCGCTGGTCGCCGCGACGCCGACCTTCGAGACACCCGTGCGCGTGGCGGAATCGCTCCGACTGCCCTTGCGGCTCGTGCCGCTGACCGCCGCGCTGTCCAACGATCTCGACCGCATGGCGGAGCAGGGCAAGGGGGCCGGCCTCGTCTACGTGTGCAACCCCGACAACCCGACGGGCACCTTCCACGCGAAGACCGCGATCGTCGAGTTCATCGACAAGCTCGCGGCGATGTCGCCCGAGACTGTCGTGATGATCGACGAGGCCTACTTCGACTGCGCAGACGATCCGTCATACGGGTCGGTAGCGATGCTTGCCACCGAGCGCCGCAACCTCGTCGTGGTCAGGACGTTCTCGAAGATTCACGGCCTCGCGGGCATGCGCATCGGATACGCCGTGGCGCACCCCGAAACGCTCGATCGCCTTCGTCTCTGCGCGGGCGGCGGGGTGGTGGCCTGTGCGTCGGCGGCCGCGGCGATGGCCTCGCTCGACAACATCGAGTACTTCCGGCGGCAGCAGGTGTTGAACCGCGAGGCACGGACGCGCCTCACGAAGGCAATGACCGACCTCGGCTATCCGCCAGTGCCATCGCAAGCCAACTTCGTGATGGTGGACGTGCGACGCGATGTCCGCGACTTCGGCGTCGCATGTCGAGCGCACGGCGTGCTCGTCGGGCGACCGTTTCCGCCACTCGCGACGCAGGCCCGCATCTCGTTCGGCACTCCGGACGAGATGACCCGCGCCATCGACGTCTTCCACCAGGTCCTTCGATCCTGAACCTCAGGTCACGCAGGTGCGGTGAACAGCCCCTGCGCCGCGGCGGCCTCACGCAGGCGGGGGTCGTAGGTCACCAGCGTGGACACATCGGCCTCGATGGCCAGCGCGAGATGGATGGCGTCCAGCGTCCGCAGTGAGACGTGCCTGGATGTGAGGAGCAGGCGTGCGGCACGCCGTTGCACGGGCGGCGTGCATTCGACGACGCGGCAGGACGAAACCACGCGCTCCGCATGGCCGTACAGCCGCTTGGCCTCCGCGCTGGCGAGCAGGCTCTCGCGTGCCCGCCTGGCCAGGGCCGAGGCGAGCTCGGTCATCGCGAGGTCCGACAGCACCACTTCGCCGACGGCCGAGAGTTCGGCGTTCAACGCGTCGCTCTCAGTCTCGTCGACCAACAGCTTCACGAAGGCACTGGTGTCGAGATAGACGGGCCACACCCACGAATCCACCGGCACGGGCACGCTCACACCCGGTCCTCACGGTCCCCGAGTACTGCATCGGCCAGACACACCTGGCGGCCGCGAGTCGCCGTCCGCACCCTGGCCAGGTCAGGGAAGGGCTGTCGCACGGAGACCGGCACCAGCCGCGCCACGGGTCGTCCACGATCCGTGATCGTCACTTCGCGGCCCTTGCCGACATCCTCCAGCAGGCTCGTCAGATCCTGCCGGGCTTCTCGCACGCCCGCATGTGTCACAAGTAGCACAAACATGCAAGGTTCCCGCGGTTCACGGTCCGGGCTGACCGTTCAGCGGCGCCGCCTGGCACGCAGGGCACCAGTACGTCGAGCGGTTGTGTTCGCCGTGGTGGCGCACGAGGATTGCAGTACCGCAGCGGCGACATGGGCGACCGTGCCTGCCATACACGTACAAGCGTTGCGTCGGATTCGATCGTCCCGTGGTGCGGCGCGCCCCTCGCCATGTGAGCACGCCGGCCTCGGCGGGATCGATCACGTTGGCCTTCAGCAGCACATGGGCGTCGCGCATCATGCGGGCCCATTGCGCCTCGGTGACCTCGGCAGGCGGCACGAACGGCCAGAGGCGCGCCAGGAACAGCAACTCGCTCTTGAACACATTGCCGATGCCGGCCACGGATCGTTGCTCGAGGAGTGCCTCGGCGACGGTCGGCCGCCCGCTTGCCGCCAACCGGGCCATCGCCTCGCCAGCATCGAAGTCCGGCGACAGCAGGTCCGGCCCGAGCCTGCCGATGGTCTCGTCTTGCTCGAGAGCGCTCGCCGGCACGAACTCCGCGACGGGCACCGCGAAGCCGACGGCCACGAACGCCGCCGTCCCGACCACCACCCGCGCCGCCGACGGCGAACGGTGCCAGGCCTCACCCGCACGGTAGATGTGCCACGACCCCGACATCAACATGTGTGTCCGCAGCACCAGGGGGCCTTCGACCTCGCCCCGTCGCGTGCCCGCGGTCGTTGCAGGTGTCACCACTCCGGATTCGCGGCTGCCGATTCCCGGTTCATGGCCCCCCTCATCCAGTAGCCGGCACCCGGTACCCGGTACCCGGTACCCGGTACCCGTAAAGTAGATGAGCAGGTGCTTGCCCCGCGACTCCACCTTCTCGACGATCCGACCGGTAATCGGTGCGTCGTCATGCACCCGTGCGATCTGCGCGTACTGCGTCTCGAAGCGCGTCACCACCTGACCGGCCAGGGCGCGGTGCAGCGTACGCGCCGCGCGGAATATCGTGTCGCCTTCAGGCATCATTAACGCCTAACGCCTAACGCCTAACGCCTAACGACCGTTCCCGCCTACGGCCTACAGCTTACGGCTTACCGCTTGCCGCCTACCTTGAGCCTTGCCCGGTAAGCCCTAAGCCCCAACTCAGGTCTCAAGTCTCAGGTCTCAAGTCTCAGGCAAGAGCCGCTTGAGCCCTGAGCCCTGAGACCTGAGACCTGATCTCACCGCTGCCGGCGAGGCCAACTGATCGGGGCGATTGCCTCATCGGGCACCTCGGGGACGTCGTTCACGGCGGTGTCCGGGCCCCAGTGGTCGGGGCGACGAAGGCGCGGCATCGCGGGGGAGGTGCCGGTCACGTCGCGCAGTTGCAGGCCTTGCGAGGTGGCCACGAAGCCGGCGGCCTCCAGGAATGGGCGGATCGGCGCGTCGAGCGAGGGGCTGCCATTCACCTCCGTGAGGAGAATCGACGCGGCACGGTGCTCGCGATCGGTGCCAGTCAGCGGCAGCGCGCGGGCCAAAGCCTCGGCGTGACGAGCGCGTTCCGGATCGTGCTCGGGTAGCCAGACCAGCAGGGCCCGCATGCCTCGCGCGATCCAGGCCGTGAGATGGCCATCGACGAGCACGACGCGGGCGCCGACGCTGCGCGTGGGCCCACGACCCGGTGCGCCATCGGGCGACTCCGGCCACTTCACGAGGGCGCCGTACGGATTGGCCGGGTCGGTAGCGGCAAGCACCGCCACTTCGGGCGCTTCCGGCGGCGTCCGCAGCGCGCGCAGCAGGTCCACCGCGGCCGGCGCCGCAAACTGCATGGCGCCGACGCCGCTCACGAAGTAGCCGCGACGGATGCGACCGCTCTCCTCGAGGGTCCGGAACACGTCGTGGATGGCCGTGAAGCCGCCGGGTAATCCCTCGGCCCCGGCTACTTCGCGAGTGACCACGCCGTAGCGCGTCAGCAATTGCTGACCCATCGCCGCGCTCCAGCCGGTCGCGTTCGCCGCGACCGTGGGCGCCAGTCGGGTCCATCTGCCCTCGGCCGCCGCCGGAGCCACGCGCCGCGACCGGAAGGGCCGGCTCGCCGTCCGGCTGCGCTTCTCGCGTCCGACACTGCCCACCTGCGCACGCAGCGGCTGCAGTGTGTCGTTGGTGATCAGGCCGCGCCAGACCAGGCTCCAGATGGCATCGACGGTGTCCTGCGGGAAGCCGCCGCCGGCCGCCTCCTGCAGCGTGGCGAAGAACAGCGCGCCGCGCGCGTCGAGCGCACCGAGTATCGCCTGCTCGCGTGCGGACAGGTCCTCCAGCGAGGGCGGCTGGAGCACGCCACGCCACAGCGACCCCACGTGGTCGGTGAGGAAGAGCGCGATGCGTCCGTCGCGCTCGCCGAGCGGCTCGACGCCCGCCCACACGACCTCACCGGCGGAGATCAGCGTATCCAGGTCGGAGGGCTGGTACCGTTCAAGCCGTGCGGGGAGGATCTCCCGCTCGAGAATCGACGCCGCAAGGGGCAGGCCCTGCAGTGTCTCGACGACGTCGAGCAGCGCGTCGAGGCCACGGCGTGGGCGGGTCACGCCCTGCCATTGCGTCAGCAGCCGGCCCAGCACCGGCAACTCGACGGGCTCGACGTCGTGCCGCAGTTTCGCGAGCGACCGCCGCCGGATCGCCGTCAGCACCGAGCTGTCGCACCACTCCTGTTGCTGCCCGCCTGGACGGAACTCGCCCTCGAGCAGGCGTCCCTCGGACTGCAGCGCCTTGAGGGCGAGATCGGCCGTCGAACGCCCGAGGCCGTACCGTGCGGCGACCTCCTCGGTCGTGAACGGCCCGTGCGTGCGAGCGTAGCGGGAGACGAGATCGCGCAACGCGTGCGGCTGTGCGACCAGCAGGGCGTCAGGGAGTCCCTGGGGCAGCGGCACACCGAGCGCGTCACGATACCGCGCCGCATCCTCGGTTGCCACGAGGCGCTGCTCGCCGGCCACGCCGAGCCAGACTGCCCGACGAGCGCGGACCAACCGGTCCCCTGCGTCCGGCGGGACGTCGGCAGCCACGCGTTCGCGCAGTTGCGTGGTCGAGAGGTCGCCAATGCGGAGCAGCAGGTCGTGCACGCCGTCCAGGGTGCGCGCACGGTACTCTGCGGGCAGGCATTGCAGCTGCGCTTCGAGCGTGTCCAGCGCGTCGGCGTCGAGAAGGTCTCGCAGCTCGGCCGACCCCAGCAGCGCCTGCAGTTGTGCCTGGTCGATGGTCAGCGCCTGTGCCCGCCGCTCGGCGAGAGGCGCGTCGCCGTCGTACAGGTAATTGGCCACATACCCGAACAGCAGCGAGGCCGCGAAGGGTGACGGCGTCGGCGTGTCCACCGGCACCACACGCACCTGGCGTGACTGCACCGCACGCAGTGTCTCCGCGAGCGCGGGGATGTCGAACACGTCGCGCAGGCACTCGCGATACGTCTCGAGCAGGATCGGGAACGAGCCGTACTTCGCCGCGACGCCGAGCAGGTCCTGGGCCCGCTTGCGCTGCTGCCACAGTGGCGCCCGTCGCCCCGGCCGCCGCCGCGGCAGCAGGAGGGCTCGCCCCGCGCATTCGCGGAACCGCGCGGCAAACAGCGATGTTGCGCCAAGCTGGCGAATCACCAGCGCCTCGACCTCGTCGGCATCGGGCACGAGCCACTGCGGGTCCGGCGGTTCGTCCGTTTCCGGGAAGCGGACGACGAATCCGTCATCGGCCCACATCGTCTCGACGTCGAGGCCGAACTGGTCGCGCAGGCGCGACGACACCGCCATGGCCCACGGCGCGAGTACCTGGGCGCCGAGCGGGGACAACAGGCACAACCTCCAGTCGCCGAGTTCGTCGCGCACCCGTTCGATGACGATCGTGCGGTCGTCAGGTACGGCGCCGGTGGCCTCGATCTGCTCGGCGAGGTATTGCACGAGATTGGTCGCAGCCAGCGCGTCGAGGTCGTGTTCCCGTTCGAGCCTGACACGTGCCTGGTCGGGCGAGTCACGCCGCAATTGCCGGACGAGCGCGCCGATTTCTCGACCGAACTCCAGCGGCCGTCCGGGGCCATCGCCCTTCCAGAACGGCATCTTGCCGGGCTGGCCGGGCGCCGGCGATACGGTCACGCGATCGTGCGAGATGTCCTCGATGCGCCAGGAGGAGGCGCCGAGCAGGAACGTCTCGCCGACGCGGCTCTCGAACACCATCTCCTCGTCGAGTTCGCCGACGCGCGCCGTGCCCGCGGGCGCGCCAGCCAGGAACACCCCATAAAGACCACGGTCGGGAATCGTGCCCGCGTTCGCGATGGCCACTCGCTTGGCGCCTTCGCGCGTCGTGACGCGATGCGCGACGCGATCCCACGTGAGACGCGGCCGGAGCTCGGCGAATTCATCCGACGGATATCGCCCCGACAGCATGTCCAGCACGCCGTCGAAGATTGGGCGTGCGAGCGACGCGAACGGCGCGGCCTGGCGTACCCGCGCGAACAGGTCGTCCACCGCCCAGTCGTCCATCGCGACCATCGCGACGATCTGCTGGGCGAGCACGTCGAGTGGATTACGCGGCATGTGCGTGGCCTCGACGCGCCCCTCGCGCATCGCCCGCACGGCTGCCGCGCAGGCCAGCAGGTCGCCGCGGTACTTCGGGAAGATGAGGCCGGTACTGGTGGCATCCACCTGGTGTCCTGCACGGCCGATTCTCTGCAGCCCGCTCGCCACCGACGGCGGAGCCTCGATCTGCACCACGAGATCGACGGCGCCCATGTCGATGCCGAGTTCCAGGGAGGACGTGCAGGCCAGCCCGCGCAAGCGTCCGGCCTTCAGCGCGTCCTCGATCTCGACGCGCTGCTCGCGCGCCAGCGAGCCGTGATGCGCACGCACGAGCGTCTCGTCGGCGAGCTCGTTGATGGCAGCGGCGAGTCGTTCGGCGAGGCGCCGGCTGTTCACGAACAGCAGCGTGGACGTGTGGGCGAGCACCACCTCGAGCAACCGCGGGTGGATCGCCGCCCAGATCGACGGCGCCTGCGGACCGGCCGCCGCGGGACCACTCGTGATCGCTTCGACCTGTGTCAGCCGCGCCATGTCCTCGACCGGCACTTCGATCCGCAGCGACAGCTGTCGCGTGCGTCCCGCATCGACGATCGCCACGGGGCGATATGACGGGTCGTCGGTGGTGGCCGCGAACTGCTCGTGGATGTCGCCCTCGGGCAGGCCGCAGCCTGCAGCCTGCAGGCTACGCGCGGGCGCGGGCTCAGCGCCCGCAAGGAACCGGGCGACCTCATCGAGTGGACGTTGCGTCGCCGAGAGCCCGATGCGCTGGATGGGCACGCGGGCAATCGTCTCCAGTCGCTCCAGCGACAGGGCGAGATGGGCGCCGCGCTTGGTCGCCACCATCGCGTGGATCTCGTCGATGATGACCGTGTGGATGTGGCGCAGCGCTTCGCGCGCATTCGACGTCAGCAACAGGTACAGCGACTCGGGGGTGGTGATCAGGATGTCGGCCGGGTGCCGCGTGAAGCGGGCGCGTTCGGCCGCAGGCGTGTCGCCCGTCCTGATGGCCACCTGTGGCAGGTGGTGCGAGACGCCCTCCTCTCGAGCGAGACGGCTGATGCCCGCGAGTGGCGCGCGCAGGTTGCGCTCGACATCGACGGCCAGCGCCTTCAGCGGCGAAATGTAGAGGACGCGGCACCGCTCCATCTCGTCGGGCGCCGGCTCGAACATCAAGCGGTTGACGCACCAGAGGAACCCGGTCAGCGTCTTGCCGCTGCCCGTCGGCGCCAGCAGCAATGTGCTGGATCCACCCGCGATGACCGGCCAGCCCTGTGCCTGGGGAGCCGTCGGCGCGCTGAACGCATCTCTGAACCAGCGAGCAACCACAGGGTGGAAAAGGTCCAGGACGGGCGCGTCTCGCACGATCGCCACGCCGGCTCCTCCCCGTCCTTTTTGAGCTTTTCTCACTTTTCGCCCTTTTGGTCCCTTTTTTCGCTATGCTCTCACGTTGACCACCGGCCATGAGGCCGGACAGGAGGACAGACCTGAATGAGTGATGCTGGTGAAGGGCTCGTCGACGCTGAAGCCCGACTGCAGGAACAGCTCGACGCGCGCGAGCATGAGAAACGACGCCGCGGCCTGGCCGCCGGCGTGGACCCCGAAAAGCTGCGTGCCCGCGAGTCGCTCCGCCTCGCCCGGGCCGAGCTGACCCGCCAACTCGACAACACCACCCACCCGATCCGCAAGCAGCAGATCGAGGCGGCCGTGGCTGAACTCGATCGGCGCATGGCGGCGGTCTAGACCAAGGAGGGACCATGTCCCTTGCCCGTAGCGCAGCCGCCGTTGCGGTCCACGCCTACACGGCGTCGGGCGCCGTCCTCGGATGGCTTGCGTTGCGGAGTACGTGGGATCACGACCCGCGCACGGCCCTTTTCTGGCTGAGCCTTGCCGTCTTTGTCGATGCCACCGACGGCTTCGCGGCGCGCGCCGTTGACGTACGTCGCTACGCCTCGTGGATCGACGGCGCCCGCCTCGACGACATCGTCGACTTCCTGACGTATGTGTTCGTACCGCTGGCCATCCTGTGGGACCAGCAGCTGCTCGGTGGGGTGCCCGGCCTGGTTGCCGTTGGCGCCGTCCTCATCGCGAGCGGCCTCGGCTTCTCCAACCTCCACGCCAAGACGACCGACCATTTCTTCACGGGATGGCCGTCCTACTGGAACCTGGTCGCGGTGTATTGCCTGGCCTGGCGGCTCTCGCAGGCCACGACCACCGTGGTGCTGATCGCCCTCGCCGTCCTGGTGTTCGTGCCGATCAAGTACGTCTATCCGTCGCGCACGGCGACCCTCATGCGGACCACGATCGCGCTCGGAGCGATCTGGGGGATCCAGATGCTGTTGATGATCTGGTGGCTGCCGACCGTGCCTGCCTGGCTCCTCTGGACCAGCCCGATCTATCCAATCTATTACTTCGCGCTCTCGGCCTGGCTCAATCTGCGGCCGACAGCGGAGTGAAACGGGCTGGTCGGCCTTGCGTGGCGGGTCTCAAGTCTCAGGTCTCAAGTCAGGCCTGAGACCTGAGACCTGAGACCTGAGACCGCTCTACGTCCCCCCGAGCCACGCCGCCCGCGTCGCGAGTTGCGCCGTCGACGGCGCCACCCGCGGTGCGAGCCGCCAGGCGTTGCCGGGCTCCTGGCCGAAGGTGACCTCCAGTCGCATCAACTCGTCGCGCCTTGCCACCAGCAGCATCGCCTGCGTCGTCGGCGGGTACTGATCGAGCCGCCGATCCCACTGATCCGCGCGGACACGGTAGTCGCCGATGGCGAGGATCTCGTCGTCCACGTTGACGCCCGCGGCGGCGCCAGGACCGTCGCGCCGCACCTGCGTCACGACCAGCCGGCCGCCGTCGTTGCGGGTGGTGATGCCAAGCCATCCCCGGGTCGCGAGGCTTTCGGCCGGCACGAACTGCAGGCCGTAGGCGTCGAGCAAGGGCTGGTATTCGAGCGGTTGTGTGGTGTCGAGGGCGCGGGCCAGAACGTCCGCGAGTTCGCTGCCGCCCACCTCCGTGATCACGCTGCGGAACGCGGCTTCGGTAAAGCCCTTCGTCCCCGCGTACCGTGCGAAGGCCAGGCGCATCACGTCGTCCAGGGACCTCTGCCCGTTGGTGGCCAGCCGGATGCGAGCGTCCAGCAGGACGGCGATCACCTGCCCCTTCGCGTAATAGCTGACCGACGTGTTGGCAGAGTTCTCATCGGGGCGGTACTGCTTGATCCAGGCGTCGTACGAAGACTGCGTGACCGGCTGCACGAGGCGTCCCGGCGTGGTCTCCAGGCCCCGGATGTCCGACGACAGGGCCCCGAAGAACTCCGCATCACTCGAGAGGCCTGCGCGCCGCACGAGCAGGTCGCCGTAATAGGACGTGAAGCCCTCCGAGACCCACAGGCTTGGCGTGTAGTTCTCGTTCTCGTAGTCGAACGGGCCGAGTGCTGCCGGCCGCAGTCGCTTCACGTTCCAGACGTGGAAGAACTCGTGGCTGACCAGGTTCAGCCAGCCCACGTAGGCCTGCCGGGTGCCCATCGCCCAGCGCGATGTCATCAGCACACTGGAGTTGCGGTGCTCGAGGCCGCCACTCGCCTCCGTGATCATGTTGACGAACACGTACTTGTCGTATGGCAGCGAGCCCCACAGCTTCTCGTGTTCGGCAACGATCCGATCGACGTCTCCGATCGCGCGCGCGCCATCCCAGCTGCCGCCCTCATTGGCGTTCACCAGGTAGTGCGGCTTGCCGCTGCGGGTGAACTCGTAGACCTCGAGATCGCCGGCGACGATCGGGCCATCCACCAGCGTGTCGTAGTCGGCCGCCTCGAACGTGTGCGGCCGTCCGTCCATCTCGGGCAACCCGGACATCGCGCGCGTCCAGGCGGCTGGCAGGTCCAACGTGACCTGGTGCGGGCGGTGGAGTCCGCCGACGAGCGTGAGGTAGGTGGCAGGTCCCTGCAGCAGTGCGAACCGCGACTCGATCCAGTTCGTCCTGACCGTCATCTCACGGCCGTAGACCCGGTAGCGCACCACCACCCGCGACGCGCCACCAGTGTCGATGGCCCAGCGATTCTTGCGGGTCTTGATCGGCGCAGCCACCCCTGATGGCCGCACGACCTCGAGTCCTTCGACGTGTCGCGCGTACTCGCGCACGAGGTATGACCCCGGCGTCCATACGGCCATCATCAACTCGATGCGCTTCTGGCCGGCGGCAGGGAACGAGGCCTCCACGTCGACGTAGTGCCGCGGCGCATCGGGGAAGCGCAGCGTGTACGTGATCGGATCGGCGGCGCCCGGTCGCGCGCCCGTGGCGGCGCCGGCAGTCTGGGCTTCAGTGGTCATGGGCAGGCAGGCGATCGACGCCAGCAGGAGCAGGACAAGACGCAGCATTGGGCTCTGGTACCATTTACCGGCGTTGCCCGGCGTGGACAGGCCGCTATTGAAATCATAGGAGATTCCATCCGCGTGCTCACGCCAGGCGATGTGCTCGACGGTCGCTACGAGATTCTCGAGCTACTCGCCCGCGGCGGCATGGGCGCCGTCTACCGCGCCCGCCGGATCCTCCTCGGCGACGACGTCGCGGTCAAGGTCCTGAGCACCCCGGACGACGCATCACTCCGCGAACGCTTCCTGCGCGAGAGCCGCGCCGCGGCGCAGCTCCGGCACCCGCACATCGTCGGCGTCCTCGACTACGACATCGATGCCGAGGGTCACCCGTTCCTCGTCATGGAGTACCTGAACGGGCCCAGCCTGCTGCAGCGCGTGGCCGTGGATCGCCAGCTGCCGGTCCAGGAAGTGCTCGACATTGCCGGGTCCCTCTGCAGCGCCCTCCAACTGGCCCATGACGCCGGCGTCGTCCATCGCGACCTGAAACCCGCCAACGTCGTCAGCCACGAGTACATGCCCGGCCGATACGTGTACAAGGTGGTCGACTTCGGACTGGTGAACGTCCGCGAGATCGCCGGCGCGCTGAAGCTGACGCTGGATCGGCAATTCCTCGGGACGGTGGCCTATGCCTCACCCGAGCAGTTGCGCGGCGAGCCGGTCGATGCCCGCTCCGACATCTACAGCTTTTCCGCGATGCTGTACGAACTGCTCACCGGGCGGCCGCCGTTCGACCACGAGGACCCGTTCGTCGTGATCACGAAGCACCTGATGAAGGAGCCGCCGCCGCCTCGCGACCTGGCGCCGTCGATGCCGGAGGCACTGGAGGCGGTCATCCTGCGTGGCCTCGCGAAGGATCCGGCACAGCGGCCGCAGTCGATGGACGCGCTATCACGGGCGCTGCGCGAGTCCGCGGTGGCCGGCGCGACGCCGATTGCCGTCCTCGATGCGCCGCCGCCGACGGTGCGTGGCTACCAACTCGGGGCGCCGATCAGCAAGGGACGGCTCGGGAGCCAAATCTACCTGGGCACGCACAAGGCGCTCGGAACGGCAGTCGCCATTCGTGTCCTGCACCGCGCGGACGTCGCCGATTGGGACGCGGCCCGCGATCGTTTCATCCGCGAGGCTCGCGCGATGCAGGTCGTCCATCCCAACGTGATGCACGTGCGCGATTTCGGGGAAGAGTCCGATTACGTGTATGTCGTGACCGATCTCGTGCTCGGCAAGAGCCTGGCACAGCGCCTGGCCGACGACGGCCCACTGCCGTGGCCGGTCCTCGAGCGGTTCACGTCGCAACTGGTCGATGGCGTCGCCGCGTTGCACCGCCGGGGCGCCTTCATCTGCGGCATCACGCCCCTCACGACGCGCCTGACCAGGGAGGACGACGAGGAGCGCCTGCTGGTGTCGTCGGGCGGCGTGAGCCAGGTCGGGGAACTCCTCGGCACGGTCAGCGTCGGCGTGCTCCGCGGCACGGACCTGGGCGAGTCGGAGTTGCCGTTTGTCGCGCCGGAGATCCTGATGGGCGAAGCGCCCACGATCGCCAGCGACCTCTTCACCATCGGCGCGCTGGCCTACATGATGGCAACGGGGTCGCCGCCGTTCCTCGAGCCGACCCTGCCGCAGTTGATGGGCGCCATGCTTCGGCAGCCACCCGAACCCCTGTCCCGCATCCGGCAGGACGTCCCACAGGCCTTCAGCGACGCGATCATGAAGACGCTGTCGCCCATGCCGGGCGAACGTCCCGCCGACGCGCGATCGCTCGCGCTGATGTTGTAGGCACGCCTCGTCCGACCGGCTGCTCATTGCACGACCTTCCACGCACGCAGCCAATCCCCCAGCGCGTACAGGTGATCCACGTGATCCGCAGCGGAGTTGCCAGCGAAGCCGAGGAGCTGGAAGCCTTCGCGACGCGCCTCGCTCAGTTGCTGCATGCCGAGCGGCCCGTGTTTCAGCACGGGCTGCCGCGAGAGGCCAAGCGACGCGAGCAGCGCGTTGGCCGTGTCCGTCGTGCTGGCATAGGTGCCAGGATAGACCTCCGAGTGCGTGATCCAGAACCGCTTGCGGCCAGCCGCGGCATCGGCCGCCAGGCGTGTGAAGGCGTCGAGGTCCGAGACGTTCACCGCCGGATCCTTCGAGCGCGCTGCTGACGGGTCGCCCCCGATCACATACGACGCATGCAGGCTATCCAGCAGGATCACGGTATTCACGCGCGCGGCGGTGTCCGGCGTCGAGAGGATGGCCCGCACCGCGCCGTAGCCGGCGCTCCACGAAGTGAGGGTCACGCTCGACCACGTTGGGCGTCGGCCCGTGATCCGTGCGGTGGCGTCCGCGGCCTCGTCGAGCAGGGCAGAGAACTTCGCGGCATCCGCGAACGGCGCAGCGTAGCGGCCAGACCCGGCGCCCAGATTTACCGTGACCAGCGCAGCGTGTGGAACTGCCTTGGCGATGTGACGCTCGATGAGCCACGGCGTGCCGTGCAAGTGCATCACCAGTGGCATCGTCACCCGCTTGCGCGCCGCGGCGGCGGCAGGCACGAAGAGTTCGCCAAGCGAGAGCGTGGTGCGTTCGCCGTCAGCGCGCGACTCTGCGACACGGGGATGCGGTCGCGTGGTGTCCGAGATCGGCGAGGGGTTCTGTGCCTGCTGGGCGTGCGCGGGCGTCGCGATCGCCAGGATGGCACCGATGCAGAGTCGGTGCGAAAAGCGACGAAGCGCATCGTGGGCGATGGGGGCTGGACAGCGGGGCACATCAGAAGTTTAGCGACTGTGCGCAGGACGGGGCATCGCGATTCGAGAAGGCCGGCTGGGCGTTCGGACGCCGCGATCGCTCGCCTTCCTGGTGCCCTGACGCGTCAGTGGGTTGACCCGCTGTTCTCAGGACCGAGTAACGGCAGCCGCAGCTGCTTCAAGAGTCGTGCGAATCCAGCGTCGCGGCGCAGCACGTCCCATTTCGGATCGGCGGCGAGGAACACGAGGTGCGCGTCCCGCTCGGTGTATGCGCGTTCCAGCCAGCGCATCGTGGCAGGCGTGTCGCCGAGCCCGAGATGGACCACTGCGACGTAGTACGCGGGGACGTACCGCTCCCGGGCGCGTGTTTCCAGTTCCTGCAGCGCGCGCCTTGCCTCAGCGCGTCTGCCGGCGAGCGCGTGCGCATACGCAATCAGCGAAAGCGGCTCGGACGACCCGCCAGAAAGCTCCACCGCCCTGGCAAGCTGTTCGAGCGCCGCATCTCGACGGCCTCGTGTCATGTCGATCTTGGCCAGGGTCACCCACGCCACCCAGAAGTCCGGCGCCAGATCGAGCGCTTGGCGCACCGCCTGCGCCTCCTCCTCGTAGCGGCGCGACTGGTACAGGAAATGCCCCTGGAGCGTCATCGCCAGCGCTGAGACGGGATCGCTTGCAAGGGCCAGATCCGCCTCACGCCGCGCATCGTCATTACGCCCGAGGTCCGAGAGCAGGTGGCCATAGCCCATGTGCGCGGAGGCATTGTCGGCCTGGAGCGCGAGCGCGCGCTTGAACGCCGCTTCGGAGGCCTCCCAGTCCCAGTCATGCCACAGCGCGATCCACCCCAGCGTCACGTGTGCGTCGGCCAGTTCCGCATCCAGCTGCAGGGCGTGCGTGGCGGCCTGCCTCGCGCGCGGGAACGCCTCGAGGGGCGGCACATCGCTCGTCACCGGCAGGCGGCTGTAGCACTCCGCCAACGCAGCGTGAGCGAGCGCGTACCCCGAATCGCGAGCGGTCGCGTCCTCCAGCAGCGCTATCGCCCGTTGCATCGAATCTCGATTGGACTGTGCTGCGAACACGCGCGCCTTCATGTACAGCTGATAAGCGACCGGGTCGGCGGTGTGGCGCCGGGCAAGTCTCGTCCGCTCACCTGGCGTCAGGGTGAGTGCGAGACTGCGGGTCACCTGCTCCGAGATGGACGTCTGTAGCGCGAAGATGTCGTTGAACGCCTCGTCGAACTGACCGGCCCACAGCTGGCGGTCGTCGGCGACTCTCACGAGCCGGGCGGTAATGCGGACGCGGTCGCCCCAGCGCTGCACCTGCCCGTCGAGGACCGCATCGACGCCAAGCTCGCGCCCTGCATCGATCGGGTCCTGATCGGCCGCGGCGTATCGCCGCACCGCGCTCATCGGGCGCACCGTGAGGTCGCGGAGCGCCGCCAGCTTGCCGATGATCGCCTCCGCCATGCCGAACTGGAGCGAGGTGTCGGCCGCATCGGGCACAAGGGCCTTGAATGGCAGGACGGCGATGCGTCGCGGAATACCGGGCGACTGCTTCGACCAGGACCACGTCGTGAGCCCGAGCCCCCCAACGATGCTCAGGGCAACGAGCGCCACTGCCGTCCACATGCCCCGGCGATTCGCCGTGCCGGCCCTCACGACGGCAGTGCGAACCGGTGATGTTGCGGGCTCGGCAATGCCGGTAACGACAGGGTCTGGCGCGACCGCGGTCGCCTCCGGCGGTGCGAGGTGTGTTTCCGCGACGAACTGGTAGCCGCGTCCGGCGACGGTCGCAATGAACCTGTGATCTCCACGCCGCTCGCCGAATGCGCGTCGCAGGGCCGAGATGCTCTGGTTCAGGTTGTTCTCGACGAACGTGTCAGGCCAGACCGCCTGCAACAGTTCGTCCTTGCCCACGACCCGTCCACGATGTTGCAGGAGGAAGAGCAGGGTATCGAACGCGCGTGGGGGAAGCGGCACGGGCTGGTCGTGACGCAAGACGAGACGGCGCGTCAGGTCCACGCGCCATTCGCCAAATCCATAGACCGCCGGAGCCGGATCGCTCATCGCTTCGGCACCTTCAGAAACCTTCAGAACGTTTCAGCACCGTCTTCAAGACGCCACGGGAGCGCGCGGTCAGTATCGCGCATGCCGGGATGACCCGGCCAAACCTGGGAGACCGCCATGCGATACCTGCCACACACGCGCACCCGCATCACGCTTGCCTTCGTGGGCCTTCTGTCGGTCGCTGCACTCGCGGGAATCTCCCGGCGTCTCGAGGCGCGTCACACGCAGGACACGCTGGTGAGTGGCCGTGATTGTGCCACTGGCGCCGTGCTTCGGACATTTCCGGCGCTCAACTCGTTCATGCCCGGCGGTGTCCTGATCGACACCACGACCGCGTCGGCGCCGTCGTTGCGGACGGCTGGTCACGGCACCTGGTCGCACACGGGCGGACGCACGTATCGCGCCTACTCGCTGGCCTTTCTCTTCAACGCGGCGGGCGCGTACGCCGGCACGCAGTCGATCGAACAGTCGATCGAGATTGGCGACGACCCGAACGAGTTCTACAGCACCGCGACCAGCCGCCTGGTCGATGCCGCAACCGGCGCGGTGACCGTCAGGTGCGCAACCGCCGTGGCCCGTCGCATGCAGTGAAGTCGAGGTTACCCTCTTTGCGTGTCCCGTTCGACCCGCCAGCGCCGTTCGGTTGCCCCGCCCGCTGCGCCTGAGGCGCAGGGCACATACCGATGGCGCTGGCCGCTGATCCTGCTCGGGCTGGTGCTTGCCCTCAAGACGGCGCTAGCACTCACACTGGCTGGACATCCGCTGCTCCAACCCGAAGGCGAGCTCGACGCGGGCGAGTACTGGCGCCTTGCGCAGCGGGTCGTGGCTGGCGACGTCCTGCTGACCGGGACTTCGTTCTACGTGTCACCCCTGTACATCTACTGGCTGGCGTTCGCCCAGGCCATGACCGGCGCCCGCGTCGCGGGCGTGCTCGTGCTGCAGGCCGGGCTCGGCACGCTGGCGGTGTGGCTGACGGCGCGGACCGCCGCCCTGTGGGTGGCCGACGACATGCGCGTCCGCGCGGCGGTCGTGGCCGGCGGCGCGCTCGCGCTCACGGGCATCGTCGCGTTGCAGGAGGCGCTCATCCTTCAGGCCGCGCTCGATGCGATGCTCATGTCGGCCTTCGCCTACGGGTGCAGCCGGGCGCTACAGGAGCCGTCAGCCCGAAGGTGGGCGTGCAGCGGCATCATCTTGGCGCTGCTGGCGACAAATCGACCAAACGCGTGGCTACTGGGTGTCATCCTCTTGCTGGGCGCATGGCGTCGCGGCGGGGTGCTGCAGGAGCGGGGCGACCGCCTTCGCGCCGCGACAGCAGTCGCGCTCGGTGCGCTCGTCGTGCTCGCGCCGTTCACGGTCCGCTCGAGAATCGCCACCGGCGCATGGCAGGTGCTGCCGGGGCACGGCGGGCTGAATTTCTACATCGGCAACCACGCGGCCGCCAACGGCACGTACACCGTGGTGGACGGCGTCCGGCCGTCCATCGCGGGCCAGCGCGACGACATGCGACGCGTTGCGGAACAGGCGGCGGGCCGTCCGCTCTCGGACGCCGCGGTGTCGTCGCACTTCGTCCGGCAGTCGCTTGCATGGTGGCGACGCGCGCCCGTCGATGCCATCGGCCTGTTCGCGTACAAGCTGTGGCTGACGACACACGCGTGGGAATTGCCGGTCAACGTGAGTTACGCGTGGTTCCGCGAGCAGGTGCTGCTGCTGACGTTCCTGCCGGTCGGCGCGTGGTTGCTCGTTCCGCTCGGCCTCGCGGCGGCCATCGGCGGGCACGTGGCCGTGCCGGTGCTCCACCAGGGCGCATGGCGCTGGTTCCGCTGGCTCCTGCCGGCCTACCTGGTAAGCGTGGCCATCTTCTTCGTCGTCGATCGCTACCGAGCTCCGGCCCTGGTGTTCGGCGCGATCTCCGTGGGGATTCTCGCGTCGATGTGGCGCTCGTCCGACCAACCACCCGAAATCAGCGGAGCCTTCGCCGCCATGGCCGTCGCAGGCGTGGTCCTGGCCGCCGGCCTCGTTCCACTGCCGTTCCACCTGGGCGAAGCGGACGCTGACACGCGTATGGCCCTGCATGCCATCGACAGTGGACGCGACGCGGAGGGGCGCGCCTGGCTGGATCGTGCTGTCGCTCGTCATCCGGCGCCGGGCGTCGCCTGGTTCCGCGCCGGGCTCGCCTGGCAGGCACGTAACCAGCTCGCCGATGCGGAGCGAGCCCTGAGGGAAGCCCATCGACTCGACCCCGACGTCAGCGACGTCGCGTTCGCGCTCGGCGAGGTACTCATCTCCGAAGGCAAGGGCGCCGAAGCCGTGCCCCTGCTGGAACAGGCCGAACGCGGCGGCGTGCGCCCCGATCGCGCCCGCCTCGATCTCGCCCTGGCGCGCTGGCAGGCCGGCGACGAACCGGGCGCGCGGGCGACGCTCGCGGCCGGCGTGCCACCCGAGGCGCTGCCGTTGCTGCGGGCACGCGCACTGGCGTCGGTCGAGGCGGGCCGTGTGAATCTCGCGGCCTGGCTCCTCACGGAGCATCGTCGCTACGTCAGAGACGATGCCGAAGTGACTGAAAAGCTGGGGCTGATGATGGCTCGCGGTGGTGACGTGACCGCCGCAGCCGCCCTGTTCGAGGAGGCCTTACGGCTCGATGCTTCCGACGCGACCGCACGTTTCAACCTGGCGATCGCGCGCGTACAGCAAGGACGACGGCTCGAGGCGATCGCGCTGCTACGCGAGGCCTTGCGCATCGATCCGACGTACGCGCAGGCCGCGGGCGCGCTGCGTGAACTGCTCGCCGCACAGTAGCGTCAGGCGGCTCGCGGACAGGACTCATGTCTCAAGTCTTCGGGTCATGGTTGCGCGAACTGCCTGAAGTACGCCACGCACTTGTCTCGCCAGGCCGCGGCGTCGATCGCCTGCTGGTGCAACTTCGCGGCGACCGCGACGTGTCGCTCTGCATCCACCTGGCCGGCGATGGACTGCCACGCCTGCTCGAACGCAGCGGCGCCCTCTGCGCCGCGCGTGTAGTGCGAAACGATCTCGTCCCACAGCGTGCGACCCGATGCCATGCGGTAAGTCCATGGCAGGCGATGGAACCACAGGAGCAGCGCGTCCGGGGTCGTCGCCGGATCTGCCCACCGCTCCCGCAAGGGCGACCGGTACTGCCCGACGGCGTCCGTGCCGCGCCGCGAGCGATCGACGCCGACACCGTCGCGACTGGCGCGGTGGTAATAGATCGCCGACCAGTCGGCGCGACGTGGATCCGCGTTCTCCGGCATCGGTGCGTAGTGATCGCCGCCGATGAGGTGGTGCAACCCGAGCGGCATCGTGTAGTCGACGTACGTCTCGCGGGATCGCAGCAACAGGTCGGTGATCGTCGCGACGATGCGGGCCTCATTCGACCAGGTCATGCGCACCCACTCGTCGGCGAGGCCTTCCGGCGACAGCGAGGGGTTCCACGCCAGCCGGCCGTACGCATGCCAATTGGCCTGCGCGAGACCGTGCCCGGTCCAGTTCCTGTCGCTGCCGGTATTGGCCACGCCGGCGATCCCCGTGTCGGCATACGGATGCACGTCGCCCTCGATCACGCGCGCGACCGTGGAGCCCGGCCCGGCGGCGAACGTGTCCGACGCGAGGAACTCGCGCCACATGGGCGCCAGGTACACGGCGTGCGTGGACTGGCCGAGATACTCCTGCGTGATCTGCAGTTCGGCCATCAGCGGCGTCTTCGGCATGGCGCCGAACAGCGGATGGAATGGTTCACGTGGCTGGAAATCGAGCGCCCCGTTCTTCACCTGGACGAAGACGTTGTCGCGAAACGTCCCGTCGAGCCGGGTGAACTCCAGGTACGCGCGCTTCACGCGATCGGGATCGACCGAATCGTCGTAGACGAATGCTCGCCACATTACGACACCGCCGTGCGAGGCGAGGGCGTCGGCAAGCATGTTGGCGCCGTCGGCATGCGTGCGCTTGTAGTCCTGGGGGCCGGGTTGCCCTTCGCTGTTGGCCTTGACCGCGAAGCCGCCGAAGTCCGGAATTCGCGCGTAGATCTCGTCGGCCTTCGCACGCCACCAGGCAGCGACGGCAGCGTCGAGCGGGTCGGCCGTCGCGAGGCCCCCGATCGTGCGCGGCGCCGAGAAGTTGGCCGAGAGGTAGACGCGGATGCCATACGGCCGCAGCACCCTCGCGATCGCCGCCACCTTGTCGAGGTACTCGGGTTGCAGGGTGCGGGCGTTGGCGTTGACGCTGTTGATCACGGTGCCGTTGATGCCGAGCGACGCGTTTGCCCGCGCGTAGTCGGCGATGCGCGAGTCCACGGTCGCCGGCAAGGCCGCCCAGTTCCAGAGCGATCGTCCCGCGTAGCCGCGCTCGATCGATCCGTCCATGTTGTCCCAGTGGTTCAGGAGGCGTCGATTCAGCCGCGGCCGCTCGGAGACGTCGAGGCTGGTCACGCTCGCACTCGTCTGGATGAGGCGGAGCAGGTGGAACGTCCCGTACAGCACGCCGATGTCATGTCGTGCCGCCACGACCGTGACGGGTCGATCCTGCACACGCACCGACCGGAGGACGTAGCCCTCGTCGCCGACGGCCTTCAGCGCCTCCTCGAGCCTGAGCGCCGCGATGGCAGGCGATGAGGCCGGCGTGCCGAGCACGATCGCGCCGCCCCGATCGGGCGCCGGCACTCGCGATGCCTCGTGCCCCGTCAGCCCGCGCAGGCCGCGCTGCAGTTCGTCCACCGCGACGCGCATCGTCTCGCCACCAGCGGGGGCGACGATCGCGGTTGCATGCGCGCTGATCTCCACACGGCGCGCCTCGTCAACGATGGGCCGATAGCGGAGCCAGAGGTCGTAGCCGTCCTCGCCACGTGCCGGTGCCGCCGCGAAGACGAAGACCAGACACGCAACTGCCGCCACGCGGCCCTTGGTGACGTTGTCCATGCGGCAGAGGGTACAACGTCTGTTGGTAGGGACCGCTCTCCGAGCGGTCCGTCTCCGCGACGTTGCGACGAGGGAGCTGGACGCCTCGGAGAGGCGTCCCTACCTATGCCACGAATGGACGTCCCGGAGAGGCGTCCCTTCCTTCACGGGTCACGCTGCGAGCGCGCGCCGGACCGCGGGCGCAACTTCTGTCCCGAACAGCTCGATCGCTTTCATCACCTGCGCGTGGGGCATCGTCCCGACGCTTACGTGCATCAGGAAACGGTCGAAGCCCAGGATCTCGCGCTGCCGCAGGATCTTGTCGGTGACCTGCGCGGCGCTGCCGACAAAGAGCGCGCCCTGTGGCTCTCGCATCGATTCGAATGCCTCGCGCGTCATCGGCGGCCAACCGCGTTCGCGGCCGATGCCGGTCATCGCTACTTCGTACGAGGGGAAGAACGCGTCGGCGGCCTGCTGCGACGTGGCTGCGACGTATCCGTGCGAGTTGATGGCGAGTCGCGGACGGGCGTGTCCGGCCCGCGCGGCGGTGTCCTGGTGGAGGTCCACGTATGGCCGGAAACGTGCCGGCATACCGCCGATGATCGCCAGGGTCATTGGCAGGCCGAGGCGCCCGGCACGTTCGGCCGATGCCGGCGTGCCGCCGACGCCGACCCAGACGGGCAATGGGTCCTGGACGGCGCGCGGATACACGCCGCGGTCGTCGATCGGCGGCCGATACCGGCCGCGCCATGTCACCTGTGTCTGGGCCCGCACGCGGAGCAGCAGGTCCAGTTTCTCGGCAAACAGCGCGTCATAGTCGGCAAGGTCCTGCCCGAACAGCGGGTAGGACTCGATGAAGGAGCCCCGGCCGGCGATGATCTCGGCGCGGCCGTTCGAGATCAGGTCGACCGTGGCGTACTGCTGGTAGGCACGCACCGGGTCGTCAGAGCTCAGCACGGTGACGGCGCTGGCCAGGCGGATTCGCGATGTGCGCGCCGCGGCGGCCGCCAGCACCACGGCCGGAGCCGAAACCACGAAGTCGCGTCGATGGTGTTCGCCGACGGCGTAGACGTCGAGCCCAACCTGGTCGGCGAGGGCGATCTCCTCCACCAGGTCGCGCATCCGCTGCTGCTCGCTGACGAGGTGGCCGGTCGAAGGGTCCGGGAAGCGGTCGCCGAAGCTGGTGATGCCGAGTTCCATCACCCACAGGGTAATGGCGAAGACGATCAAGGGAGAAGCGACAGGGAAGTAGTCACAAGGGCGCCAAGGGAGGAGTGACAAGAAAGGAGTGACACAAAAAAGGACACGGGAGAACGCGTGACGCGCTAAGCCGTGTCCCTTGTGTCTTGTTCCGAGGGCGCGTCCTTGGCCCTCGTCCCTTGATAGCCCTTGTGACTTCTTCCTTGTCCCTTGTCCCTTGGACCGATGCTCTAGAAGTCGATCCGTGCCGTCAGCAGGAGTCGCCGCGGTGGCGCATAGCTCGTCGGCTGGCCGAGCGCCGCGTTCGGCTGATTGGTGTTGATGATCAGCGCGCGCGTGTAGCTGGCCGGGTCGCCCGCGACTTGCGTGCCGTTGAACTGCCGGGTCCGCGGGTCGAGGAACGCTCGGTTGTCACGGCTCAAGGCCGTCTGCTGGTTGAACAGGTTGAGAACGCGGGCCTCGAGACGCGTGACGACGCGGCTGCCGAAGCGCAGGTTGTACGCTGCGAGGAAGTCGACGTTGGTCCAGAAGTCGTTCCGGTTGGTGCCGAGCGGCTCGATCAGGAGGCGATAGCCCGAGTACCAGTCCTGCACGCGGCGTTCCCACGGCGTGCCGCTCTGGGCGCGGACGTAGCCGCCGAGCGAGAAGTTGTCGGTGATCATGTAGGTGCCGAACACCTTCAGCACGTGTGGTCGATCCTCGCCGAGCTTGCCGTAGCGGAAGTCATCCTCGATGTAGACGCCCGGGCCGTCCTGCAGAATCGACGACGTATTGAACACGGCGCCCGCCGCGTAGTCGAGGTCATAGTTGCCCTTCAACTCGCTCCACGCATAACTGACCGTCGTGCTCCAACGATCGGCCATCCGCCGGTTCAGCTCGACGGTGAATGCACGGTAATCGCGGCGGGCGTTCTGGAGGTTGTCGACGACGAAGTTCTCCGGCGGTCCGAGATTGGTCGAAGGCTGGTCCTCGATGAAGTCCTTCGCTGTGCGGTCCATGTAGAAGGCGTCGAGGCCCCAGTTGCCGCCGAGCGGCGTGGCATACCCGATCAGCCACTCATCGGTGTACGTCGGCTGCAGGCCCGGGCGGATCACGCGGTTCGTCGTGTTCGAGCTCGTCGTATCGCTGATCAGCGCGCCCGTGACGGCGTCGAAGAACGGCGTGTTCTGCACCAGCCGCAACGGCGCGTGCGCGCGGGCGCTGCTCTTCTGGTCGCTGCCGTAGTAGCGGCCGTAGTTGGCGTAGACCTTGTCGCCCTTGCCCTTGCGGATGTTGTAGTTGACGCCGAGGCGCGGCTGCAGCTGGTCACCGTAGTCGAAGGTCAGGAACGTGTTGCGGGCATCGCCGATCTGTTGCGCGAACTCGTCCTTGTTGAACAACATCCCGGCGTTGACCACCAGGCGGCTGCCGATCTGGATGTTGTCCTGCACGAAGAAGCTGTAGGTGCGCGACTTGGAGAGCTGCGGGTTCTGCGTCGGGTAGTAGCTGCCCTGGTAGCGGCGGCCGGCCTCGACGAGGGTGATCGTGCCCCAGCCGTTGGCATTGCGCGTGAGGTCCTCTTCGGTGTCCTCGTACATGAAGCCGCCGCGGATGTCGTGCGACGTCTTGCCGAGATTCACCAGAGTGCCCGTGTTCAGGCGGAACTCGTTGCGCACGTAGTTCTGGCGGTTGAGGAGCAGTGGGGCGCCGCCGTACCGGTAGCCAGTGACCGGATCGACGAAGTACCCCATCTGCCGGAGGTTGTTGATGTCGAACGTCGGCCGGTACCCGAGGTCGGTGCGGGCGACTTGTTCGCCTTCCTCATCGAGGCGCAGGTACTTTGCCTCGACGTAGTTGCGCTGGCTGAAGAACATGTTCCAGTTCGCGGTGGCGACGCGGTTGGTGCCCTCGTTGTCGGTGGCGACCTCGGGTGAGTCGTTGATCCCGACGCTGCCGAAGGCGGTCTCGCTCGGGCGCACGCGATAGCCGACGTTGAAGAACTGCGACTGCACCGGCGCGAACGTCAGCTTGCCGAAGAACTCCGTCGTCGTCGTTTCGCTATCGGGGACCGGGCCGAGGTTGTTGACGCGCTCCGACGTGGTCGACTTGATCAACTGTCCCGACGTGTAGAAGAACAGCTTGTTCTTCATGATTGGGCCGCCGAGCGCATACGCCGGAATCCAGCGGTCGGTGTTCTCGAGCGCCAAAGGCGTCTCGGCCTCGGCAATCAGGGACTTCGGAATCGCCTCGAACCGGAACCCGCCCTTCAACTGGTTGGTGCCAGAACGCGTGACGGCGTTGGTGACGAAGCCGGACGATCGCCCGAACTCCGCCGAAATCGCTCCGCGCTTGACGTTGAACTCGGCGATATCGAACTCGTTGACCTCGGTGCTCAGGTAGCCGAAGCCGGGATTGGTGATGTTGACGCCGTCGATCAGATACGTGTTGTCCTGGCGGGTGGCGCCACCGCTCACCATGCCGGGCGTCGCGTTGTTGTTCTCGGCGACGCCGGGAATCAACTGGAACAGGCCGGCATACGTGCGCTGCAGCGGCAGTTCCTTGATCAGCTGCGCGTCGTAGTTGAAGTTGACCTCGGTCGTCTTGAGGTCGACGACAGGGGCGGCCGCGCTCACTTCGATGGTTTCGTTGAGGTTGAGCCCCAGCACCACGTCGGTCTGCGCATCGACGTCGACCTGGACGGTGACCGCCCGCTTGGCCGACCCCGAGCCCTGCTTGGTGACTTCGAGGATGTACGCGCCAGGCAGCAGCAGCGGGAAGCGATAGGCGCCGTTGGAATCCGTCGTCGCCACACGCTCCCCGGGCAGCGGGTCGCCCGTCAGGCGGACGGTCGCGCCCTCGACGAGTTGCCCACCCTGATCGAACACGACGCCAGAGATCGAGCCGGTGTCGGCTGCCCACACGATGGCGGGTGCCAGACACGAGAGCACGGCCAGCACGGATGCCAGCCAGCGCTTGATCACCATAGGAACACTCCTCCCGGAGCGATGGTCAGGGGCGGCCGTCTCCGCGGAAACGGACGCCCGAACGTGGAACCGCCGTGATGCTACCGACGAGAAGGATCTGGATGCAACAGGCGGACCGCCACTGGTCCCAGGCGGGGCGCCGGATTGCCAGCAAATGCATGGGGTTCTGTCCACATCCCGCCACTTCGCATACGGAAGCGTGGATCGGGGATCCGTAATGGCTGATGCCTGATGCCTACGGCTACGGCCTACCGGCTACGGCCTGCAGGCCGCATGAAGGCGAAATTGCAGGCTGCAGGCTGCAGGCTGTAGGCCGCAGGCTGAGTGGTGGTTACTTGATGAGCGACGCGGCGTAGACGGCGGCGCCGAGGAGGCCGGTCTGGCGGTTGCGGACGATCGAGACGGGCATCCGCTCGACCAGGCCGGTCATCGGGGGTTTGGCGCGGAACGCGTCCATGAAGAAGGGGAGGTCGAAGGCCGGCAGGAGTCTGGAGGGAATGCCGCCACCGAGGTAGACGCCGCCCGTGGCCACGCATTGCAGCCCGAGGTTGGCCGCGGCACTGCCGTAAATGGACACGAACAACTGAAGTGCCTCGACGCAATGCGGGTCGGATCCGTCCAGTCCGTGGCGACTGATCGTCGCCGGCAGATCGTCCTCGTCCACCTCGGTGAGCAACGGCGACCGGTCGTCGCTCGTGAACCTCAGCAGGTTGATGAACCCCTTGCCCGAGATGATGTGTTCGTAGGTCGCGCGGCCGTACCGCGACGTGAGGAACTCGAGCAGGGCAATCTCTCGCGACCCGCGCGGACCGAAGTCCGAGTGCCCGCCCTCCGAGGGCGACGGCACCAGGCGACCATGCTGACGCACGAGAATCGCCTGCCCCAGGCCGGTGCCCGCCGCCATCAGGCAGGCGTTACCGTCGGCATTGAACTCGCCTGCCTGCAGGACCTTCAACTCGTCGGCCCGCAACGCTGGTACGCCGTAGGCCATCGCCTCGACGTCATTGAGGATCCACGCGCGCCGGATGCCGGTCGTGGCCATCACTTCGCGGCTGTCGATCGCCCAGGGCACGTTGGTGAGCCTGGCCACCTGCTTGATGTTCGGCCCGGCCACCCCCACGCACGCGACCTCGACTTCCTGCGCGCGCACTCCCGTGGCGCCGAGGAACGTAAGGATCATCGCCGAGAGGCTCGGATAGTCGAGCGTCACGTACTCGCGAGAGTCGAGCAATTCCGGGCGTCCGCCAGTCGGCCGAAACACCCCGAGCTGCGTCTTGGTGCCCCCGAGATCGCCAGCCAGCAACATGAGGCAGAGGATATAACGCCTAACGCCTAACGCTTACCGCCGACGGGCTACGGCCTGCCGCCTGCAGTCGACGGCTTACGACTCAGCGCGCGCGTGTGACTCGAGTCCGATCTTCGCAGCTGCCCGTCGGACAAGTGATCCATGGCGCCAGCGCCACCGGTAGTCACGATATGCTGCAGCCCGCAGGCCGTAGGCGGTGAATATCGTTGGAGTCCGACGGCTACACGCGGTGGTCGGCGACTCCCGATTCCCGACTTCGGTACCCGGTACCCGTTCCCCGGTACCCGTTACCCGGTACCCGGTACCCGGCGCCCGGTACCCGTTCCCGTGCAGCAGCGTTCGGCGTACGGCGTTCGACGTTCGGCGTTCGCCGTGATGCTACCCTGCGACCATGGCCGACGCCCGGGTGCCCGCGCGCGTGGTCCGCACCAGGTTTCCGGCATTGCGCGACGATCATCTGCGGTCGCTCGCGCAGTGGCGGCTCGTGCAGCCGACACGCGAACAGGGCGAGACCATGTACTCGTTTGCCGATCTCGCCCCGCTGCGGGAGGTAAACGACGCCCTTGGACGCGGGATGCCCCTCAAGGTGATCGTGCGGCAGCTCCTCGCCGCGAGGCAGGGGCAACTCACGCTGTTCGACGGCGGCCCGGTCACGCCCGATCAGGAGAGCCGTGCCCGCGTGGTGACGCTTGCGTCTCGCGCGACCCGTGCCGAGGCCGTGCCGGCCGGTTCACCGGTGGACACCTCGCGCGCCGAGGACGCGTTCGAGCGCGCCACCGCGATGGACGGGCAGCCGGGACAGTCGCGCGGCATCGTGATGCAGGCATATCGCGAGGCGCTGGCCTTCGATCCTGCCCTGGTGCCGGCCCTGATCAACCTTGGAAACCTGCAGTACGCGGACGGCCACCTGCCCGAAGCGGCGGCGCTGTACGCACAGGCCGTCTCGCTCGCCCCCGACACGTTCGAGGGCTGGTTCAACCTGGGGCACACGCACCACGACGCCGGGCGGTTCGCCGACGCCGTGCGCTGTTACACGCGGGCCCTCGAGCTCTTGCCCGAGTCCGCTGACGCGTGCTTCTACCTCGCGGTGGCGTACGAGAAATTGGGGCGCTCACAGGACGCCCGGCCGCTCTGGCAGCATTACCAGCGGCTGGCGCCGGACGGTGAGTGGATCGCGCTGGCGCGCGAATTCGCGGAATGAAACCGGGCCGGCCGTGGTCGAGGCCGCCGGCTACCTGACGCGGAAGGTGATGATCCCGCGGACCGGGTCGTAGGGGGATACGCCGACCGTCACCCGGTCGCCAGGCACCACCTTGATGCGGAACCGGCGCATGCGGCCGCTCAGCTGTGCCAGTACTTCCTGGCCCGAATCGCACTGCACGCGGTACAGTCCGCCGCTGTGCACGGCCGTGACGGTTCCCTGGACATCAATCAGATCGTCTTTGCTCAATCAGTTCGTCTCCAACAGTGCATTGTCCCACAACGCAGGGCTTGCCAAGAAATGCCGGGAATGCCGGACTGCCGAAATGTCGAAACCACCGCACCCGCTCTCGACATTCCGGCCTTTCAGCATTGAGGCATCTAGCAGATGCGCCACGGGCTCGCCAGGAAATGCCGGGAATGCCGCAATGCCGGAATGTCGAAATCACCCCCCTGCTCTCGACATTCCGGCCTTCCAGCATTCCGGCAGTAACCGGCATGAGGCATCAGGCATTACACGTCAGTCGAGTGCCCGCACCGCGGCCTCGACCTGCCTCGCCAGGGCGGCGTAGTCGTCACCGTGCAGATAGATCGGCGGCCCGAACCGCACCGTGACCCGCCCAGGCGTCGGGAATCGCGCCTTCTGGTGCAGGAGCCGGTCGGCACCCACCAGCCGTATCGGCACCACCGGGACCCCCAGTTTGGCGCCGATCATCCCGATCCCGGCCCGGAACTCGTTGATCTCGCCCGCCATCGTCCGCTTGCCCTCGGGGAAGATCAGCAGCGACTGGCCTTCTTCGAACAGTTGCCCGATGTAACGGAGGGTGTGCCGTGTCCCCGCCCCGCGCTGGGGGATCGGGAACGCATTGAAGAAGAGCGACGCCAGGTAGTAGTTCAGGCCATTGGTGACCCGCCGGTGCAACGGCTGCCCGGCCGGATGGAAATGCGGCGTGAAGAACTCCTTGGCCATCGCGACCGCGGTGTGGGCGCGCCACCGCCGTGGCAGGGCCATCAGGACGACCGGCGTATCCATGTGGCTTTGGTGGTTGGCCGCGAAGACCACGGGACCTTCCAGGCCCGCCAGATGTTCCAGGCCGCTGGCGCGCACCCAGGCGAAGAGCCGGCCGATCGGCAGGATCCACGTCGCCTGGCTCACGCGACGTACCCAGGACGGCAACAAGGCCCGGTTCCAGCTCGGGAAGTCATCCAGCCCCTCTCGGAGGGTGTCGATCGTGGACGGCGCCTCACCGACCGCTGACTCGCGAGACGATCGACCTGACTTGTCCACCGTAGCCTTGGCGACGGTGGAAGGTCGGCCGCTACGCACACGCGGCGTCGCAGGCGTTCCCTGGTCCGCCGCCGCTGGTAACCCACCGTCGCCGACCAGGCGCCGCAGGTCTCCGACGGTGCGCGCCGCCGCGAACGCCCCTTCGTCCACGATGGTCTGGAACTGCTGCTCGAGCGCCATCAGCAACTCGACCCGCTCGAGCGAACTGAGGGCCAGCGCCTCCAGCGTCGTGTCATCGCCGACGTCGTCGCGGCCCTTGGCGAACCGGGCCAGGACGTGGCGGAGGGCATCCTCGCCGGTCACGGGGCGCGCGTTCGCCTGCTCGCCCGACTCGACCCAGGCGCGAAGGGCCGTGCGTTTCAGCTTGCGGGTCCCCTCGGTGCGCGGCAGGTCCGTCCCCGTCCACTGCGAGGCGCTGCGGATCTTCTGGTGATCGGCCAGCGTCGCATTGGCGTGCTGGACCACGTGCGGCAGGCTCTCCGGGTCGTCGAGCACCACCACGGCGTGGACCCGTTCCTCGCCGTCCCATCGCCGTCCCACGACCGCCGCGTCACGTACGCCTGGCTGCGCGAGCAGCGCCCGCTCCACGTCTTCCGGAAAGACATTGAGGCCGTCGGGGGTGACGATCATCTCCTTCTTGCGCCCGAGGATCGAGAGCCGGCCCTGCTCATCGAGGCTGCCGATGTCGCCGGTGTGCAGCCAGCCGTCCTCGAGCGTCCGCGCGCTATCGCTCGTGCCGCCGACGTAGCCCTGCGAGACGTTGTCGCCACGCACGAGGATCTCGCCGTCCTCGGCGATCTTCACGTCGACGCCGTGGATCGGCTTGCCGACCGTGCCCTTGCGCGCGTGCAGGGGGTGGTTCAGGGTGACGATCGGCGCCGTCTCGGTGAGGCCGTAGCCCTGGACGACGAGGAAGCCGAGTCCGCCCCAGAACTCCTCGAGCGCCGGGTCGAGCGGGGCAGCGCCCACCACCGCGCTCCAGAACTTGAGGCCGAAGGCCCGATGGACGCGGCGGAACCGCCACCAGCGTCGATACCATTTCTCCTTCGGCAGCGCTGCGAGGCCTGAATCTGCAGGCGGCTGGAGCGCCCGCGTCTCCGGAAACGCGTGCCGGACGTGTTCGCGCAGCACGTCGAGAATCTTGGGCACGCACACGAGGACCGAGATGCGTCGCGCCGAGATCTGCCGGACGACGTCGGCTGGCGCGAGGCTGCGCATGAACACGACGGTGCCGCCCAGCATAGGTGGCACGAAGGCGGCCATCGCCTGCCCGAACATGTGACTCAGGGGCAGCAGGTTGAGGAACCGGATCGGCGAGAACGGTCCGATGTAGCGCAGGTACTTCGCCATCTCGCGCTCGATCGGCACGATGTTGGCGAGCACGTTGCGGTGCGTGATGATGACGCCCTTGGGCTCGGCGGTCGCTCCCGACGTGAAGATGATTTCGGCGGTGTCGTCGGCGGTGATGGCGACCGGCGGGGCGTCGTCGACGTCGGCCGATGCGTGAGCCTCCTCCCGCAATATCGCCGTCAGGGGCCAGCGAGGCGCGTCGACCGTCACGGCACTGGCGTCGACGTCCTCGCCGATCAACAGCAGGCGTGCCGACACGACCGCGGCGATCCGATCGACGAGCGACGGTGCCGATCGATAGTCGATCGGCACCACGACGATGCCGCGAAGCAGGCAGGCCCAGAAGGCGACGATCCATTCGGGCCTGTTCTCGCCCCACAGGACGACCGCATCACCCTTCACGAGTCCTGTCGCATGCAACCGGGCGGCGAGGCGGCGCGCGGCCGTGCCCACCTCGTCGTACCGGAACGTCCACGTGCGATAGCCGTCGTCGTGCACCAGGAACGGTCCGGTGCGTTTCGTGGCGTCGTGGAAGAAGTCGATCAGCGTGGCGCGGGCCGGTGCCGCAGTGGCCATGAGCCGCTTATGATAGCGGGACCTCATGGCACTCCCGCCGGCCTTCGCCGCGAGCGCGCTGTACGACAGTCTCCTCCAGAGCGCGCTCAAGCGCTTCCTGGCGCGAGCGACACTCGAACTCGAGGCGTCGCTCACCGATTCGTCGATCTCCACGCTGTCGATGCAGCCCACCGACGATCCGTGCGAGCTCGTGCTGTGCTGGTTCGGCACCCGGCACATCCTGCACGTGCCGCGTGCACAGCCGTTCACGGCGCACGAACTGCGGGTCGCGCGGGCCATCGGCGAGGTGCTCTCGGCGCGCTACCAGAGCATCCTCGATCCGTCCGTGCTCGCGACCCGTGCCGACCTGTTCCAGGGCCTGATCGAGGACCGCTACGTCGGGGCGTTCCTCGACCGCCGGCCGTACCGCGCCGGCACCGAGCGCAACCGGGCCGATCGGCTTGCCAACTGCATCGAGGTGCTGCGGGTCGCCGCGCTGTCCAGTTACGAGAGCCACGCCATCTCGTCGGGCGTGCTCGTGCTCGGAGACGACGCTCCGCATCCTCGGCATCAGGCCGCGCGGTCGTACGGTCAGCCGCTCACGGCCGTCAAGAGCTTCTATCGGCTCTGTGACGGCGTCCGCACCGTGTTCCTCATCGGTGAGGACGGCCTGCTCCTGGACATCATCGACATCACGCACCGGGCCAGGGAAATCCACCCCATGATGGCGATCACGTCGCCGTGCCCGTCGGCCTACCGGCAGCATGCCGCGGCCACGTTGGGCACCCGCGACACCTGTATCGTGTTGAGCCCATCGCATGAGATCAAGGTGTTTGCCGAGGGGGCTCTCGTCTTCACCTTCCGCAATGCCGAGTGGCACCTGCTCGACGTCGAGGCCAAGTACGTGCAGTGGCTGCAGGCGGTTGGATCCCGGCCCATCGCCGAAAAGCTGTTCCAGTGCGCACTCGACATGGCCGACGCGCGCCAGGGGGCCCTGCTGGTCGTGCTGCGCGATGCGGGGGCGGCAGGCTCGCTCGTTGCGCCCATCGATCGCCTCGACCGCCCGGCACCCGCCCGCGGCGACAGCGAGGGGCTCAGGCGCCCGTTGCACTATCTGCTGCGGGGTCGCACGCTCGCGGATGTCGACGAGACGGTGCTGATGGCGCTGGCCAGCCTCGACGGCGCGACCGTTGTCGATACGCGGGGCTGCCTCATCGCGGCTGGTGCCATCCTGATGCATCCGCACGGGGAGGGCACCGACGCCTGGGTCTCGGAAGGGGCACGGACGACGGCGGCCCAGACGGCGGGCCGGTTCGGCGCGGTGCTCAAGGTGAGTACCGACGGAATGATCACGTGCTACGACGATCGCAGCCTCTGGAACATCTGAACGGCTCGAAACGGAATTATCTGCCGATTGGGTGCCGCGGGCGTCCGCTGGCAGGAAGCGGGCTAGAATGACGTCCCCGGCGGGGCTGGCGCACCCCGCGCGTCCACGCCGGGGGCAGGGACAGGAAGGCGACAACTCGTATGCGAGTGTTCGTGACCGGAGCCACCGGCTACGTGGGGACAGCGGTGGTCGACGCGCTGCAACGCGCGTCGCACGACGTCGTGGCGCTGGTGCGCCACCAGGAGAAGGCCCGCCGTCTGGCGGATCGCGGAATCGACACCGCCGTCGGCACGCTCGGGAACCCGAACATGTGGCGCCAGCAGGCCTCCACCTGCGACGGCTTCATCCACGCGGGCTTCGAGACGTCGGCCAAGAGCGTCGAGATCGAACGTATCGCCCTCGACGCACTCATCGACCTGGCACGCCATGCCGGCGAGCGTGGGCCCGCGTCCCTGATCTATACGTCGGTCATCTGGGTCCTCGGCGCCACGCCTGAGCCGGCCGACGAATCGGCGCCCCTGGCTCCGACGGGCCTCGCCGCGTGGCGTCCCGCCCATGAGCAGTTGGTGCTCTCCGCTGCCACTGCTCAGCTCCGAACTGCCGTGATCCGTCCCGGGATCGTCTACGGCGGCGCTCGCGGCATCGTCGCCGATATGCTTGCGTCGGCTGAAAACGGGCTGATGCGTATCGTCGGGTCCGGTGAGAACCACTGGCCGCTGGTGTACGACCGCGACCTGGCCGACCTCTACGTGCGTGTGCTCGCGAGCAAGGACGGCCGCGGCGTGTTCCATGGCACCGACGAGGCGGACGAACAGGTCCGGACCATCGCCGACGCCATCGCGGCGCATCGGCCGCATCCGCCGGACATCCGGTTCGTGCCCCTGGCCGAGGCGCGCGCCAAGACGGGCGCGTACGCCGACGCACTCGCGCTCGACCAGCGCGTGCGGAGCCCGCGGGCGCACGCCCTCGGCTGGGCCCCGTCGCTGCGATCGGTGTCGGGCAACATCCCGCGGTTGTTCGAGGAGTTGCGCCGCGGGCGCCTGGCGCGACAGGAACAGGAACACCACGACTCGTAGGTAGGCTACAGGCTGCAGCCTGCAGCCTACGTGAGGCGAGGCAGGGATTCCGTCCTCGCCTCCTATTTGAAGCTGAGCCCCGCGGCGAGCACGAACATCGTCACGACCGGGTTGCCGACGTAGCCGGCTTCGAGGTCCTTCGCGGCAAGGCGGTAGTAGCGGCCTTCGATGTTGAAGGCGATATGCTCGCTGACGAACCAGCGGGCGCCGCCGCCGACGTTGAGCGTCAGCAGCTGTGGGCTGTACTCGAGATCCGACTCGGCCCGGCCGGCCTTCATCTGCGAGAACCCCAGCCCTCCCCCGAGATAGCTCCAGCCGCGGCCTGACCCGAAGTTCAGCGACACCTGCGGCACGATGGCGCGGACCCGGAACTCGCCGGGCGTGACCGGCGCGTCGACGGCGCCTTCTTCCGGCGGACCAGGCGTCTGGGTGCCCCCGACCATCAACAGTGACGCGCCCAGGCCCACGGTCACCTTGCGCCGCAGCGGGTAGAAATGTGCTCCCACGTCCAGCCCCAGCACCTTCTTGGGCAACTCACCGGAAGTCAGGCCCCTCGGGGCAGCCAGTTCCTCGGAGCGCCCGACCGTACTGAATGCGCCACGCGCGTCGAGCACGAAGGGGCCAGGGAGTGTGGCCGGCTGTGCCAATGCGCCAGCGGGACAGACAAGTAAGCAGACACTCACGGCTAACAGGGCACGGCAGGCGAGACGCATCGAGGAGAGTCTAACGCTTAACGCTTAACGCTTACCGCCTGCACCAGGCGCCTGACGTCGGCGTCGTCATCATCGTGCCTCGCATGACACCGTACTCTTGCAAGGAGCCACATGACACCTACCCGCCGAGCATTCTGGTCGCTCTACATTCTCAGCGTGCTTGCATTGGGTTTCGGTCGGACCGCGGAGAAGGTCGTGAAGGACTCCGGCGGTCTGCTGAGCCGGTATGGGCCCCTGCTCGGAGCCATTGTCATCGCTGTCGGGGTCGTCGGGTATCTATCCTCGCGCCCAATCGGCCGGGCATGGGTCTGGAAGGGCGTCTTCGTTCTGACCATCGTCGGTGTGGCCGGGCTCCTGGCGTTGGAGGCCGTCCTGCTGCGACTCCACGCCCCGACGGCGCGTATCCACGCGATGACACTTGCCGCCGCCATGCTTCTTGCTGCAGCGATTCCCGCGCTGCATCGCGACGCTTTCCGCAGCCCGGCAACCTGGCGACCATCACCGCCAACCGTCGGTCTGTCGAAGGAAGGCTGACCCGCCTCAAGCCTCCCCACTCCCGACTCCCGACTCCCACGTCCCGAACGCCGAAGGCCGGAGCCCCCAACTCTTCGCTCTCGTACAATCACGACATGTTTCGTGTCATCGCGTGGAGAACCGCGGCTGCCGCCGCGAGTGTGGTCGCAGTGATGGTGCTGGCGCCGCTCGCGTTGCGTCCGGCGGCCCAGGCGCCGGCGGCGAGCGGGCTCGATCTTGCGTCGGTCAGCGCCGCACGAATCGTCGCGCATGCGACGCTGCTCGCCGACGATCTGTACGAAGGGCGTGCGCCCGGTTCGCGAGGTGGCGATCTCGCCGCACGATACATCGCGACGCAGTTCGCGCTACTCGGCCTCGAGCCGGGCGCCAAGGACGGCACCTGGTACCAGCCGGTGCCGATCGTCGAGGCCACCGTCGATCGCGACGCCACGACGCTCGAGGCCAGGGGCTCGGGCGGAACGCGCGCCTTCACGATGGGCAAGGACCTGTCGCTGCTGGCCTCGGTGGATGCGGCGTCGGTGTCACTGGATGCCGAGGTCGTGTTCGTGGGGCATGGCATCGTGGCCCCCGAGTTCGACTGGAACGACTACGCTGGCGCCGACGTGAAGGGCAAGGTGGTGATGGCCATGGTCAACGACCCGCCAGCCACACCCACCGAGCCGGCGCTGTTCGGCGGCAAGGCGCTCACGTATTACGGCCGCTGGACGTACAAGTACGAGGAAGCGCTGCGGCAGGGTGCGGCCGGCGCCATCCTCATCCACACGGACGCGTCGGCGACCTACCCGTTCGGCGTCGTGCTGTCGACCACCGTCGGCGAGCAAGTGTTCGTGCCCTCGGCACCGGGCACACCGGCGCTGCAACTGAAGGCCTGGCTGACCGAGGACGCCTCGACAGCGCTTGCGGCGATCGGCGGCCACGACCTGGCAGCGTTGCGAAAGCGTGCGCTGACGCGAGGCGCCAGGGCCGTGCCACTCGGAGTGACGGTGTCCCTGCGCGTACAGCAGAAAACGGTGCGCAAGACGTCGCCGAACGTGATCGCGAAGTTCCCGGGCCAGCGCACGGACGAAGCGATCGTCTTTTCCTCACACTACGACCACATGGGTCGTCGCGAGACGAGCGACGGATCTGACGGGATCTGGAACGGCGCCCGCGACAACGCGTCCGGCGTTGCCGCCCTGCTCGAACTCGCCCGGACCTATGCGGCCGCCAGCGTCCGTCCCGGACGCACGGTGTACTTCCTCGCGCCGACGGCGGAGGAGCGCGGCCTGCTCGGCTCCGAATACTTCGCGCAGCACGCGCCGTTCCCCATCGATCGCATCGCCGCGAACCTGAACATGGACAGCATGAACGTCTACGGTTCGTCCTCCACGTTCGTGCTGCTCGGTGCGGATCGGACCGATGCGTTCGGCCTGGTCGAGGAGGTCGCGCGGCAGCAGAAGCGTGCGCCGGGCGTGGACGAGCACCCGGAGCGCGGCTACTTCTTCAGATCAGATCACTTCCCGCTTGCCAAGGCCGGCGTGCCCGCGTTCTCGCTGACACTCGGCGACGCATCCGGCTTCCGCGGTCCGCGCGCGGCAAAGGCTCGCGAGATCTCGGAGGCGTACAACGCGACGCGCTACCACCAGCCGTCCGACGAAATTTCGCCCGACTGGGACTGGACCGGCGCGGTGGAGGACACCCAGTTGCTGGCCGAACTTGGATGGCGGATCGCGGCACTGCCACGGATGCCGGCCTACAAGCCCGGCGACCAGTTCGCGCAGCCGCGCGCGAAGAAAGGGGCCAACTAGTCGTGCTCGCGACACTCGAGGGCATCCGCGCTGCCGCCCTTCGTATCGAAGGCATTGCCCGACGCACACCGGTGCTCGACCTGGCGCCGTTGCTGCCGCTGCACGTCAAGTGCGAGCAGATGCAGCCGATCGGCGCCTTCAAGATCCGCGGTGCCTACAACTACCTCGCCCGCCTGACCGAGGCGCAGCGCAGCCGCGGTGTCGTCACATATTCGTCGGGCAATCATGGCCAGGCGGTGGCCTTTGCTGCTCAGCGCTTCGGCATTCCGGCCGTCATCGTGATGCCGGAGACGGCGCCGGCCGTGAAGGTCGACGGCGCTCGCCGATGGGGAGCCGAGGTGCAGTTTGCCGGCACCACGACGGTGCACCGGCAGGCCCGTGCCGAGGTCCTCGCGGACGAGCGCGGGCTGCTCATCGTGCCGCCCTTCGATTCCCTGCCGATCATCGAGGGACAGGGCACGGCTGGCCTCGAACTGGTGGCGCAGGTACCCGGCTTGCGGACGGTCGTCGCCCCCGTGGGTGGCGGCGGATTGATCTCGGGGGTTGCCGCGGCCGTGAAGCTGAGCGACCCGTCGATTCGCGTCATCGGCGTCGAACCCGAGGGTGCGGCGAAGATGTCGACGTCGCTCGCTGCGGGGATGCCGGTCACGCTGCCTGCGGTCAAGAGCATCGCCGACGGACTGATGGCGGTGCGGCCCGGTGCGCTCAACTTCCTGCACGTGCAGGCGTTCGTCGACGAGGTCGTCACCGTGTCTGACGCCCAGATCGTGGACGCGGCTCGCCTGCTGTGGGACAGCGCCAGGATTGCCATCGAACCGAGCGGCGCGACATCGGTCGCCGGCGTGCTCCCGCGGTTGGCTGACTGGGCCCGAGAGGGCCCCGTAGTCGCCATCCTCAGCGGCGGCAACGTCAGCCTCGCCGCGCTCTCGGCGCTGACCGAGGTCTCGACCATCGAGACCTCGTGATACCTGCGCCCCGCCTCACTCGTACGTGAAGGCGACGTACACCAACCGACTCTCGCGCTGTACTTGCAAGGTCACGGGCGCGCCACGCTTGAGCGCCTGCAATGCGGTCCGCAATTGATAGAGCGTGAACGTCTTCGTGCCGTTGATGCTGCGGATGACGTCCCTTGGTGCCAACGGCACCTCGCTCCTCGCACCGGATGCCCGCGCAGCCACGACGATCCCGTACGGTTCCCGCAGGCCGCTGCCCGCGGGCACGGCCCGCGGATCGATCTCGATGCCGAGGATGCCGAGCTCGGCCACCAGGTTCTTCTCCGGATCGGCGAGCGCCGCCATGGAGTCGAACGCGCTCGTCTGCTCCACGGGAGTGACGCTGAACGTGTGTTCCGTCGTGCCGCGCAGCACTGCCACTTTCACCTTTTCGGTCGAGTCGCGGAGCCGGAAGTTGTAGATGACTGACGGCAGGTTTTCCGCCGCTTCTCCATCCACGGAGAGGAGGATGTCCCCCGTCTGCAGGCCCGCCGCTTCCGCAGGCCCGCCCGGCCAGACGTCCGACACGATCAGCCCGGAGTCGCGGGGAAGGGCGAGACCACCGGCCAGTTCCGGGGTGATCGTCTGCAGGCTCACGCCCACTTCCTGCCGCCGCAACTGTCCGTACTGCTTGAAATGCCGGAACGCCGTGCGCACGGTCGCGCTCGGAATCGCGAAGCCGAGTCCGTCGCTGCCGCCAGACGGCGAGAGAATGAACGTGTTGATGCCGACGACCTCGCCGCGGATGTTGACGAGTGGCCCGCCCGAATTGCCCGGGTTGATCGGCGCGTCGGTCTGCAGGTAGATGAGCGGCGAGTCCGGGTCCGTCTGGCGCGCGACAGACGAGATGAGCCCATGCGTCAGCGTCTTGGTCAGCCCAGAAGGGCTGCCGAACGCGAACACCGTCTCGCCCTGCCGCACGCTGGAGTACGAGGCGAGGGTCAGCGCTGGTAGTTGCGGCTTGTCGACTTTCAGCAACGCGAGATCGAGTTCGGTGCTGATGCCGACGATCTTCGCTTCGATGGTGTTCACCTTGGTCGACAACGCCGTCGCGATCGACCCATCGTCGGACGCGGGCTGCAGCAACACCTGGACGCGCTGCGCGTTGGCGACGACGTGCGCGTTGGTCATGATGTAGCCCTCGGGATCGATGACGAAGCCGGAACCGACGCCACGCTGTCGCCCCAGCTCGACCGACGTCTGACCCGGACGGGGATCGCGAGGCCCGTAGCTGGTCACGACGATCTGGACCACGCTCGGCCAGACCTTGCGGGTCAGCGCTGCGATCGACTCGTTCATCCGTTCGAGCGCGTCCGGGTAGGGCACCGGACGCTGCTGCGCCGAGCACACGCCGGCCGCCACGACGAGCCAGCACGGGACGAGCACGCACACCAACCGCAGTTGCACACGATGCATAGGCCCCGCCTCCGCGGGCGTTCAACGAATCGCCACCAGTACGTCCGTCGACCCGCAGGCCGAAGCGGCGTGGGGCGTCCTGGCTCCTCTGTGACGGGCGTGCGCCTCCTGCATACGGGAGTGACACACGACCGAACGGAGGCCCCGGCGGACCGCACGTTGCGACCACCGGCCGTCGCACGAGGCCCACGCGGCTCAAAAGGCTCGGCCGCAGCCGCCTGGCGCTGCAGACGCAGACCGGGAACGCGTTCACCGTGTTCGCGACGCTCGATCCTGGTGGCAAGTTGCGCGCCGGCCCCGCAGTCGGTTGGACCAGCGATCACGCGTTGCCGGAGAGGATGGCACGTGCCGCCACCTGCGCGTCCTCCACAGTCGCCACGACACCGTCGAGCTGTTGCTCATAGACGTCACGAAGGATATCGCCCATCCGGGGGCCGGGAGCCACGCCGAGGGCAATCAGGTGCCGGCCGAGCAGCAGCGGCGCGGGCGGGGCGTGTTCGACGCCGAGCGCCTCGACGCGATCCAGGAACCACTGGCCGAACGAGCAGTCGAAGGTGCCGCTGCGCCCGTTGCAGTCGGACTCGGCGAGCCGCGCCAGCAACACCATGTCGACCTTCCTGGCGAGGCGACGGAACGCGCCATCCGAGACCGGCTCGGCCGCCTTCGACCACGACCCGGGCAGCATGTGCCAGGCCACCAGGCCGAGCACCTGCGCGCGCACCGGGTAGCCGTCCAGCGTGTGCAGCTGCCACGCATCGAGCAGGCCAGTCGCGAGTGGCACGCCCTCGCCCTCGTGGCCGGGCGACCTGATGCGCCCGTCGATCACCGCGGTCACGAGCGGCTTGCCGATATCGTGGAGCAGGGCACCGACCATCAGGCTGACCTGCTCCGGATACAAGAATCCTTCCTTACGCGAAGCTGCCTGGTCGACGACCATGCACGTGTGCGTCCACACGTCGCCCTCCGGGTGCCATTCCGGATCCTGCGGGCAGCCGGCCAGTGCCTCGAGTGCCGGCCAGAGCCGGGAGACGACGTCGAGGTCGCGGGCGAGGTGCAGGCCGATGGAGGGCCGCGCGGCGCGCAACAGCAGCTTCTCGACCTCGCCCCAGACGCGTTCGGCGGCGAGATCGTCGAGTGGCGTGGCGCGGCACACGTCGCGCGTGCCGGGGTCGACGCTGCACTCGAATCGCGAAGCCAACTGCAGGGCGCGCAGGACGCGGAGGCTGTCCTCGCCGAAGGTCCGGCCGTCCACCATTCGCAGCACGCGTTGCGCCAGGTCGTCGCGCCCGCCGTGCGGATCCAGGTACTCGCCGGTGAGCGGATCCCAGCCCATGGCGTTGATCGTGAAGTCGCGCCGGCGTGCGGCCTCGGCAAACGGCAGGGAGGGATCGCCGTGGACCTCGAAGCCGCGATGGCCCCGCCCGACCTTGGACTCGCGCCGCGGCAGCGATACGTCGAGACCCTGCACCTTGAAGACCGTGAAACTCTCGCCGACCGTGTTGACCGCGCCCCACTGCCCGAGCAACGTCTTCAGCTCGGCGGCGGGCAGGCCGAAGACCTCGACGTCGAGATCCTTGGAGGGGTGGCCGAGCAGGGCATCGCGAACGAAGCCACCCACGACCAGGGCGCGGCCGCCGCAGGCGCGCACCTGCTCCGCGATGGCGCGAGCGAGCGAAAGTGAATCGACCTGTGTCTCCATGCGTTCCTGTCGCCGCGTCTCAAGTCTCAGGTCTCAGGTCTCAAGCACGGTTGCCGTCGATCTCGCGTCGTTTCGCCTTCCGGAACCCGGAACCCGGAACCCGGAACCCGGAACCCGGAACCCGGCACCCGGTACCCGGTATTACCTGGGCTTCCGCGTCAACCGCGTCGACACCCAGTCGGCCAGTCCGGGCAGCAGCGCCGCGGCCGCGGGCACGATGCGCGACAGCCGCAGGGGATAGATGTCGGCGCGTGGCCGGCGCAAGGCCCGCACCATCGCGGCGGCGACGTGATCGGGCGACTGCCGTGGACCCGCGCCGGCGACGTCCTGGCCCCATTCGCGCACCATCGCGCGCCGGAACTCCGTCTCGGTGCTGATCGGATAGACCATCGTCACGTGGATGCCAGTGCCGGCCAACTCGGCGCGTACCGATTCGCCGAGCCCGACCTGTGCGAACTTGCTCGCGGCGTACGCACTCATCCGCGGCACGCCCTTGCGCCCGACGATCGAGGACATGATGAACAGGTGCCCCCGGCCGGCGGTGCGGAAATGCGCGACGGCGGCCTTCGCCGCGTGGAACGTGCCGAAGTAGTTGACCTCCATCAGCCGTCGCATGGTCTCGGCACTGGTCTCTTCGAGGCGGCCGTTGAAGCCGAGCCCGGCATTGCAGACCATCACGTCGAGCCGTCCCGTACTCTCGAGTGCTACCGCGACGACGCGGTCGACCTGGACGGGGTCGGTGACGTCGCAGGGCACGACGCTGGCGATGCCGCCGGCTGCGGTGATGGCAGCAGCGGCGCGCTCGAGCTGTTCGAGGCGCCGCGCCGCGAGCACGACGTGCAGTCCCTCGCGCGCGAAGGCCCGGGCGCATGCCTCGCCGATGCCCGAGGAGGCACCCGTGATCACGGCGGTCCGGCGGTCGGTCATCGGCCGGATCGTAGCAGCCTGCCGATGCTATCCTCGGCCGTATGAATGTTCGTTCGACCCTCGTGGCCGCGACCGTTGCCTTCGCGGCGGCGGGCCTGCTGCGCCCTGACACGCTTCTGATGGCACAGCCGCCGCATGCGCCGGCGATGCCGCCGGTTCCGGCCAACCTCGGTGCACTCGAGGGCCACCTGGCCGACATCCGCATGCTGACCGACAAGGGCGAGAACGCCGAGGCCTATTTCTCGCCCGACGGTACGCACCTGATCTTCCAGTCATCGCCCGATCCGGTCTCCTGCGACCAGATGTACGTGATGAAGATCGACGGCACCGACCGGCGCCGGGTGAGCAATGGCGAGGGACGCACGACGTGCGGCTTCTTCACCACGGACGCCAGGCAGATCACCTACGCGTCGACGCACGGCAAGGCCGCCGCGTGTCCCGAGCGGCCCTCGATGGCGCAGGGCTACGTGTGGCCGATCTTCGATGGCTACGACATCTACAAGGCGAACGCCGACGGATCGGGGGCCGTGGCGCTGACCAGGACGCCTGGTTACGACGCCGAGGCGACGATGGGGCCGCACGGACGCATCGTGTTCACGAGCGTGCGCGACGGCGACATGGAGCTCTACACCATGGCCGGCGACGGGTCGGACGTGAAGCGCCTGACCAACCTCCCCGGCCCGGACGGCGGCGCGTTCTACTCGCCCGACGGCACGCAGATCGCCTTCCGCGGCCGCCACCCGCAGGCCGGCACTCCCGAGTTCACCGAGTACTTCGCGCTGCTCAAGCAAGGCCTGTGGCGCCCGACTTCGACCGAGCTGTACATCGTGAACGCGGACGGTTCGCAGCTGCGCCAGATCACCAACAACGGCGCAGCCAACTTCGCGCCGTTCTGGACGCCTGACGGCAAGCGGTTGATCTTCTCGTCCAATCTGCACAACGTGAAGGGCCGCAACTTCGACCTGTTCCTGATCGACGCCAACGGCTCCGGACTCGAGCAGGTCACGCACCACCCCGACTTCGACGGGTTTCCGATGTTCTCGCCCGACGGCAAGGCGCTCGTATTCGCGTCCAACCGGCAGCAGAAGACACGGGGCGACACCAACATCTTCACGGCCCGCTGGAAGCCCTGACGTGGAACGCGCCCGCCAGTTGCTGCGCGACCTGGTCGCCATCAACTCCGTGAACCCGTCGCTGGTGCCCGGCGCGCCTGGCGAGGCCGATGCCGCGGCGTGCCTGGCCGCATGTCTGCGCGAGTCCGGCCTCGACGTCACCGTGACCGAGGCCGCTCCCGGCCGCCCCAATGTCGTCGGCGTGCTCGAAGGCGCGCAGCCGGGGCCGACGTTGCTGTTGTGTGGTCACCTCGACACCGTGGGCGTCGAGGGCATGGACAGCCCGTTCACGCCCGTCGAACGGGACGGACGACTGTATGGCCGCGGCACGCAGGACATGAAGGCGGGTGTTGCCGCGTGCGTTGGCGCCGTGCGGCTACTCGCGGCAGAGGGCCTGGCGAAGGGCCGCGTGCTCGTCGCCGGCGTCGCCGACGAGGAGTACGCGAGCATCGGGGCCGAAGCCCTCGTGCGCGACTGGCGCGCCGATGGTGCGGTGATCACCGAACCGACGGACCTGAGTGTCGCCGTGGCGCACAAGGGATTCGCCTGGCTGGAGCTGCAGACGTTCGGCAAGGCCGCGCATGGCAGCCGCGCGGACGAGGGACGCGACGCGATCCTCGCGATGGGCCGTGTGCTCGGCGTGCTCGAACGGTTCGACCAGGAACTGCGCGCCAGGCCGACGCATCCCTTGCTCGGGAGTGGTTCGCTGCACGCCTCGACCATTGCCGGAGGCACCGAGGCGAGTGTGTACCCGGCGCACTGCCGCTTGTTCATGGAACGCCGCACGCTGCCCGGTGAAGACGGCGCGCGGGCGCTGCACGAGGTCGAACAGATGCTGGCCGTGCTGCGCAAGAACGACCCGGAGTTCCGTGCCGACGTGCGCCTCGTGGTGGAGCGCCCCGGCTACGATCTCGATCAGGCCGCGGAGTTGCCGCAGCAGCTCGTCGTCGCCGGGCGGGCGCGCGGGCTCGAGGCGCGGATCAGCGGCATGACCTACTGGACCGACGCCGCGATCTTCGGCGGCGCCGGCATTCCCACCGTCATCTTCGGCCCGCGTGGCGCCGGCCTGCACAGCCCGGTGGAGTACGTCGAGCTGTCCAGCGTCGACGAGTGCGCGTTCACGCTCGCCGCCCTGGCGAGACAGTTTCTCGGCTGACGCCAGGTCGCGTGGCCAGCTCACGGCAGAAATCCACGAATGCCCCGAAAAGCCGAAATGTGTCGCCGCGGTGAGGACCTTTTTCGCAGTGCCGGACGAAGACGGCACCCTTCACGCTGACATTTCGCGCGACGACCCGAAGGTCGACGCCTATCAATCGGCTGGCACGCGTCGACCCGAAGGTCGACGCCCCCCGAATCCTGAAGGCGGACGCCTACCGATCTGGCAACAGTCGGTCGGCGCCGTCGCGTCAGCGGATGCGGTGCCGATTCGGGTCGCCCGCGTGCGTACGCTGGTAGGCGCGACCGCCCGTCTCCCAGCCCGGCGAGTCGTGCTTGCACCCAACGCAACGCAGCGTGACGCGCGAACCTTCAACGTGCAGGTAGCGATCGTGACCATTCAGTCCGCACAGTGACTGACGCAGCCAGACGCCTACACGGGTGGTGTGCTCCGAGAACGATCGGCCGCGCGCACGAAGCGCGGGGAACGTCGTGGTGAACTGGGTGGCCTGAGCCTCGCTGGCCATGGTGTCTTTCCTCCCTGACCGGGGACTCGCGGGCGCTGGGGAGCCTGCGCGTGTGCCCTCGTCCGATTGAACGCTGTGGATGACGACTAGCGAACGGCTGGAAACAAAGCGAGGACCGTGCCAGCCCTGCGGGGCGGGTGGCAGGCCGGGGAGTGGGGCGGGAATGCTAGCGGACGCGAAGTCCCATAACTACCAACGGCTCAGCGATCGCGGACCAAGCTCTTCAGGACGAACCCGACGTTCGCGGGGCGTTCACCAAGGCGACGCATGAAGTATGGGAACCATTCGCGCCCGTACGGAATGTAGACACGGACACCGAACCCATCGCGCATCAAGGCCGCCTGGAGGTCGCGGCGCACGCCGTAAAGCATCTGGAACTCGAAGGCCGACGCCGCCAGGCCGGATGTCCCTGCGATCCGGCATGTTTCGGCAATCATCGCCGGATCGTGCGTCGCGATGGCCGGGAACCGCCCTTGGGCGAGCAGGCGCTCCAGCATCCGGACATAGGCGGCATCCACGTCGGCCTTGGACTGCCACGCCAGCGACGCGGGCTCCTTGTAGGCACCCTTCACCAGGCGAACCCGCATCCCGAGGGCGAGCACCCGATCCAGATCACTCTCGCTTCGCTTGAGGGCCGACTGCAGCACTACGCCGACGTTGGTCAGCCCCTCGTGCCACGCCGCCTCGACGAGCGTCAGCGTGTCCTCGACGTATGGCGAGTTCTCCATGTCCACGCGGACGAAGAACGCCTCGTCGTGTGCACGGGCGAGGATGGTTCCGAGGTGGCGCCCGGCGATGTCGGGAGACTGGTCCAGGCCGAGTTGTGTCAGTTTGATCGAGATGTTGCGGCCGATGGCGGCCTCGGCGATACGCGGGATCATCTCGAGGTAAGCGTTGGTGGCGGCGCTGGCCTCCACCTCGCTCGCGACGCTCTCGCCAAGCAGGTCGAGTGTCTGCGAGAGTCCCTGGGCCTCGACACTGCGGGCCGCGGCAATCGCTTCATCGATGTGCTCGCCGGCCACGAAGCGCCGGGCGAAGCCGCCATCGCCGCGCATGCCGTAGCGGCTGGCCAGTCGCTTCAGCGTCGTACTCCCGGCCAGCGTGCCGAAGGCCGCCTTCGAGAGCGCGTCGATCATGCCTCGGACGAGGGACGCGCCGGCACGAGGAGGTGTTTCAGCTGGCGGGCGTAGTAGCGCAGCACGAAACGGTCGCGCACGCGGACGATGTCCCCTTCGGGCTGCAGCACACCCCGCTCCTCGAAAAGGGCAAGCGCCTGTTCTACCGCTTCCGCGCCGTTCGTGGTACCGAGGTTGGCGCCGCTGTCCGCGAGCCGATCGATCAATCCCTGCACGGCCGCCACGAGCTCGCCACGGGGCATCGAGGGACGCATCACCGACGCCACCAGCGCCGTCGGCAGCGCCTTGTGCAGCCGGCCGACGGCGGCGAGCACGGTCTGCGCAAGGTCGATCACGTCGCGACGCGATCGGGACTCACCGCCGGTCAGCGTCACTGGTGCGCCGAACGTGACGAAGGCGCGCGATTGATAACCGACGGCGGTACCGACCATCTCGGCGAGTTCGCGCGAGAACGGCCGTTGCCGTCCCTTGGTCACCTGCGGCGCAAGGATCCGATCCTCGAGCACCAGGTCGTACGCGATGGCCACCGGCACGATGTGCAGCACCGGCACCTCGGCCAGCACGATGGCGTTGAACAGGCCCGTCTTGGCGGTCTTCAGTTCGCCGCTGTAGCTGCGGCCACCTTCCGGGTAGAAGAACAGGTCGTGCGACTGCAGCAGTTCCGCGACAAACGCCTTCAGCGTGACCAGGTAGGCCGCATCGCGCGCGCCTCTCCGGATCGGAATCGCACCGGTGACGTGTTTGTGCAGCAGGCCGAGCGCACCGCCGAACAGGTTGATGCCCGCGGCGATGATCGGCGGCCGCAGGTCGAAATCCTCGAGTATCAACAGCTCGACCAGGTAGTCGAGGTGGCTCTTGTGGTTCGAGACGTAGACGACACGGCCGGTGTCGAGTGCCTTGCGGAGATGCGGGAGGCCCTCTGCCACGCGTTCCACCTTGCGGAGAATCGGGTAGAGCGGGTGCTTCAGCGCGCGGTAGATGGAGTGGCGTTGCGTGGCGCGGAGTTCCTCGAGGTAGCCCTCGATCCGCGGGAGCGCGGCCGGATCGCCGTCTGGCGGCTCGTAGAGGCGCCGCACGTCTTCACGCGCCAGTACCGCCTGCCGCAGGTCCTCGCCAATCACGACTCACGAGTGTAGCAGCACGGATGCCGCATCCCCCGGGTAAGGTAGGGACGCCTCTCCGAGGCGTCCCTCTCCCGCAGCGGACCAGAACCGCTGCGTCTTTCGCGCGGCGATGGACCGCTCGGAGAGCGGTCCCTACCTAACTCCGATGCGCGTGAATCTCGCCGACGACGGCGTCGGTGTACTGCGTCGTGCTCGCTGTACCGCCCAGATCGCGGGTCAGCGTCGCGCCCGCAGCCAGCACGCGACTCACCGCGCCGAAGATGACATCGGCCGGCGTGCGCTCGCCGATGTGCCGGAGCATCATCAGCGCCGAGAGCAGCAGGGCCGTCGGATTGGCGACGTCCAGGCCGGCAATGTCTGGTGCGCTGCCATGCACGGCCTCGAACACCGCTGACCGTTCGCCCAGGTTCGCTCCCGGCACCACCCCCAGGCCGCCAACCAGTCCCGCGCCGAGATCCGAGACAATGTCGCCATACAGGTTCGGCAGCAGGAGCACGTCGAACTGCTCCGGTCGCATCACCAGTTGCATGCACGCGTTGTCGACGATCTTCTCGTCGTACTTCACGTCGGGAAATTCCTTGGCCACCATCCGCGCGCTGCGCAGGAAGAGGCCGTCGGCCTGCTTCATGATGTTGGCCTTGTGGATCGCCGTGATCTTCCGGCGGCCGTTGTCGACGGCGTGCCGGAACGCGAACCGCGCGATGCGCTCGCTCGCGGTTGCCGTGATGATCTTCAGCCCGGCCACCACGCCCGGCACGATCTCGTTCTCGAGCCCCGCGTACAGGTCCTCGGTGTTTTCGCGGACGATGACCATGTCCACGCCCTGGAAGCGCGAGGGGACACCGGGCAGGTTCGACACGGGACGCAGGTTCGCGTAGAGGTCCAGGGCCTTGCGCAAGCCGACGTTGACGCTCGTGAACCCTTCGCCGACGGGTGTCGTCACCGGCCCCTTCAGGGCGACGCGGTTGGCCGTGACCGAATCGAGCAGTGCTTGCGGCAGCGTGCTGCCCGACTGCTCCACGGCCCTGACGCCGGCGTGATGCTCCTCCCACTCGACGACGACGCCAGCGGCCTCGATGATGCGCACGACGGCGGCGCTGACCTCTGGCCCGATGCCGTCTCCGGGAATGAGCGTGATCCGATGAGCCATCTGCACGCCATTATAGGATCGTGCCCTCCATCGACTGGCTGCCGTGGCACACGGCCGCGTTCCTCGAGGCGCAACGCCGCCGCCGGCCCGTCCTGCTCCTGCTCGAGACGGCATGGTCGCCGGCCTGCGGGCGCGTGCGCGACGAGGTATTCGCACGACCCGACGTCGTCGCAGCCGTCGCCGATACGTCCGTGCCGGTGCGTGTCGATGCCGATCTGCGGCCCGACATCGGCGACCGCTACGGACTGGGCCATTGGCCCTCGCTGCTGGTGCTCACGCCCGAAGGGCACGTCCTCACCGGCGGCACGCACCTTCACGACGATGCGCTCGCCGCGCGCATCCGCGATGCCGCTCGCGCCTTCGCCTCGCACGACGGTGCATGGCCTTCGGCGCCCCGTGTCGGGCCGCCCGATTCGACCCGCCTCGACGACAACGCAGCCGTCCTCGATGCCTTCGCGATGGCGATCCACGCGACACGGGACCCGCGAACCGGGGCCTGCATGCATGACGGCACGCCTTCAGCCGGCGCCGCGCTCTTCGCCCTGGCGCAGGCGACCGCCCGCGGCGATGCTGACTGGGCCTCGACCGCGGCCGACACGATCGACGCGCTCCACGATGCCGCGCCCTGCCTCGACGACACCGGCGTTGTGGCGTTCGCGACGGATGCGGACGGCCTCGCCCCAGTGGCCCGGCTCGAGGACCAGGCCGAGTGGGTCCGCGTGATGGCACGTGCCGTTGGGCTCGAGCCGCTGCCCGCGTGGTCGACCCAGCTCGACCGGCTTGTGCACGGCCTTCGGTCCGCCTTCCGTCGCGACGACGGGCAGTGGCGTCCCTGGACCGGGGGCCCGCGCCTGGTCCTCGTGGATGCGAGCGCACGCGCCTGTCGCGCCCTGCTCGCCGCGGCCGACGCGCTCGACCGCCCCGATCTGGCCCGCGAAGCCATCGAAGCCCTCGAGGTCCTGGCGCCGGTGGCTTATTCCCGAGGATCTGGTGTCTCGCACACGATTGCCGACGGGCACGCGCGGGGGCCCGTCCTGCTCGACGATGCCATGCTGCTGGCGCACGCCTTGCTCGATGCCGACGCGTGGCGTACCGATCCGGTCTACCGCGACCTGGCCGAGGAACTCGTGCGCACCAGCCTTGCCCGACTGCAGGAACCCGCTGGCGCCATTCGCGATCGCGTCGCGGCGCTGGCAGGCGCGGGGCAGGTGGGTCGTCTTGCCGACGCTCATCATCCGATCACTGGGAATGCGGCCGCCGCCCGACTCCTGCGACGACTGTTCCCCGACGACGCCGGGCACGCCGCAGAGGCCCGCCGCATCCTTGCCGCGGTGACGCCGGAGGCGCTCGCCGCCGGCGCGTTCGGCGCGCCCGTCGGGCTCGCGTGGCACGCGTTCGGACCAGCCGGCGCCGTCACCGCTGCGTGGTAGACTGCACGACCCGGAGGTCCTTGTGTCACCGTCAGTTGCACCCGCCACAGCCGCCCTGCGCAACGTCGCCACCCGCCTGCGGATCAACTCCGTACGCAGCACCACCAGAGCCGGCAGCGGCCACCCGAGCACCTGCGCCTCGGCCGCCGACATCGTCGCCGTGCTGTTCCTCGGCGAGATGCGGTACGACCCTCAGGATCCGCGCCGCGTCGACAACGATCGCTTCATCCTCTCGAAGGGGCATGCCGCGCCGTTGCTCTATGCGGCGTGGGCCGAGGTCGGCATCGTGTCGCGTGAGGCTACGCTGACGCTTCGCGAGCTCACGAGTGACCTCGAAGGCCATCCGACGCCGCGGCTGCCGTGGGTCGACCTGGCCACGGGCTCGCTCGGGCAGGGGCTGGCGGCAGGTGTCGGCTGCGCGCTCAACGCGCGACGCATCGGCAGCGACTACCGTACCTACGTGCTGATGGGCGACGGAGAGATGGCGGAAGGCTCAGTGTGGGAGGCCGCGCAGAGCGGACAGTTCCACAAGCTCGACAGCCTCTGCGCCATCATCGATCTCAACGGCCTCGGGCAGAGCCGCGAGACGCAGTTCGGGCACGACACGGAAACGGTCGCGGCACGCTGGCGCGCCTTCGGGTGGCATGCGATCGTCGTCGACGGGCATGACGTCGATGCCGTGCAGGCGGCGTTTGCCGAGGGCCGTGCGACCAAGGGGCAGCCCACCGTGCTTGTCGCGCGCACCGAGAAGGGCAAGGGCATCTCGGTGATGGAAGGCAAGCCCGGCTGGCACGGCAAGCCGCTGTCGGCGGAGCAGGCCGACGGCGCGGTCGCCGAGCTGGAAGCGCAGCTGGTGCCGGAGGACGGCGGCGGATGCCCCGCGATTCCGGCGCCCTCTGGCGTGGTGGCGCGGCCGGATCCGGCGGCGCCCGGTGCCATCGAGCCGCCCTCGTACAAGAAGGGTGAGCTGGTCGCGACACGTGAGGCGTACGGCACGGGTCTCGCCAAGCTTGGCGTGGCAGACGCGCGCGTGGTGGCGCTCGACGCGGACGTGAAGAACTCCACCTTCACCGATCGCTTCGAGAAGGTCGCACCGGAGCGCTTCTACCAGGCCTTCATCGCCGAGCAGGTGATGGTGGGCATGTCGATGGGCCTCGCGGCGCGCGGGGCGATCCCCTTCTCGACCACGTTTGCGGCGTTCCTGACGCGCGCGGCCGACTTCGTGCGCATGGCTGGTATCAGCGGCGTGAACGCCAAGTTCGCGGGCAGCCACTGCGGGGTCTCCATCGGCGAGGATGGCGGCTCACAGATGGCGCTCGAGGACCTGGCGATGTTCCGCGCCGTGCCCGATTGCGCCGTGCTCTATCCGTGCGACGCGGTGAGCGCCGAGAAACTGGTGGTCGAGGCCGCGGCCCACAAGGGCATGGCCTACATCCGCACGAGCCGTCCCAAGACGCCGGTCACCTACGATGCCAGCGAGGCCTTCCCGGTGGGAGGCTCGAAGGTACTACGCTCGTCGGCCAGCGATGTCCTCACGATCGCGACCGCGGGCGTGACGGTGTTCGAGGCTCTGAAAGCTGCCGAGACGGTCGCCGGCGAGGGCATTCACGTCCGCGTCATCGACCTGTATTCGGTCAAGCCGGTCGATGCAGCCACGTTGACCACCGCCGGCCGCGAGACGACGCTGGTCCTCACGGTCGAGGATCACTACTCGGCGGGCGGCATCGGCGACGCGGTGTGCGAAGTGCTAGCGCCGCTTGGCATGCGCGTCGAGCGCGTGGCGGTACCTGCCGTGCCGCGCAGCGGCACGCCGGAGGAGTTGATGGACATCAACGGCCTCTCGGCGCGGGCGCTCGCGGAGACCATCCGCCGACTCGTCAGCAGTCGCTGACGCATGGCAGACGGTCGATCGGCATGCTCGCGGCGACTCGCCTCGGCCGCTTCTTCGCGCTGACCGCCCTCGGGGCGGCGGGCCTGCACGTCGTCGTCGGCGCGCAGGACGCCCGGCCCCTGTCGGCAGTGCGCGACGCCGCGTGGCAGCCCGATGGCGCGCGGATCGCGATTTCTCTTCTCGACCAGATCTGGACCCTGGGGCCGGACGGCAGCGATCCGCGTGCCTTCGCGGCATGGCCTGCAGGCACGCCGGCACCGGTCGAGCGCGATCCCGCGTGGGCTCCCGACGGCCGTCGGCTCGCCTTTGCCGCCGACCTCGGTTCAGGATTCGACCTCTACGTCGCCGAGGAAGGTGGTGCGCCGCGCCGCCTGACGATCGCGGCGGGCGACGATCGGCATCCGTCATGGACCCCTGATGGGCGGCTCGTGTTCGCCCACCGCGTCCGCGAGCAGTGGGGGCTGATGACGATCAACGTCGACGGCAGCGCTCTGGGCGTGCTGCCGCCGGTCGATGTCGTGATCGACACCTCCGCCGACGAGCAGTACCCCGCGGTGTCTCCCGACGGCACACGCGTCGCTTACGTATCGAGCCTGCAGGACGAGCGCGGCGGCGACGACGTGTGGGTTCGCACGCTTGAGGGCCCGACGGCGTTGCCGGAAGGCCGCGACTATCCGGCCGCCGCAAGCCAGGTCGAGGACCGGCCCTGGCGTGTGACCGCGACGCGCGGGCGCGAGTCGCACCCGGCATGGGACCCGGCCGCGACGCGGCTCGCGTTTGCCGCCAGCACCGACGGGGAGGGCGCCGTGTGGGTGGCAGCCGTGCCGTCGGCCGCGGCCCTGGCGGAACGTCGTGCACCGCGTCCGTCGGCCGATGGCGCGCCCATCCTCGTGTCGCGGCTGCGCTCGCAGCCAGCGTGGTCACCGGATGGTCGCGTGCTGCTCCTCGCGGACCTCCCTGCCGAGTGGCCGTCCTACAACGGCAACCCTGCGCGCCAGCCCGGGGAGCCGCCGCCCCTATTCGAGCGTGGATCCGGCTTCACCCTCCGGACGATTCCGGCGCCGCTGCCTCCCGACGCGGGCGCCGTCGGCGTGACCAGCGCCATCACGCCAGACGCGGCGCGGTGGACGCTGGCGTTCGATCGCACCTGGCAGCTGTTGCGTGACCTCTATTACCAGGCAGGGCCGTCGGCCACGGCATGGGAGGCGCTGCGCGATCGGCTGCGTCCCAAGGCGGCTGCGGCTCGTTCCGGTGCGGAACTGGAGCGCATCGTCGACGACCTGGTGGCGCGGCAACCGCTGGTACGGACGCCGATCAGCTCGCAGGACGGGATGGTCGTGTCCGGCCATCGCCTGGCGAGCGAAGCCGGCGCCCGCGTTTTGGCGCAGGGCGGCAACATCGTCGACGCCGCGATCGCCGTCTCGTTCGCACTCGGTGTCGTCGAGCCGGACGCGTCAGGCATCGGCGGCGATGGCATGGCGCTGCTGTTCCTGAACGGCATGCGCGAGCCGGTGGTGATCGACTACAAGGACCAGTCGCCGATCCACGCGACGCTGACCAATGCGGCGATTTTCCGTGAGGGCCGTCTCGTGAACGACGGACCGGCGGCGGCCAACATCCCCGGCGTGGTCGCCGGGATGGACCATCTGCACCGTCGCTACGGATCCGGTCGATTCAGCTGGACACAGTTGATGGCGCCGGCAATAGCGCTCGCCTCGGACGGTTACGAACTCGACGAGACGTTGCCCTCGACGTTGCGTGAAGGCCGGGCACTGCTCGAGCGTTACCCCGAAGCGGCGCGCGTGTACCTGCCCAACGGCCGCGTCCCGCGTGCCGGCGAGCAGTTCGCGAACCCGGACTACGCTGCGACGCTACGGGCGATCGCGGCCGAAGGTGCCGATGCGTTCTACCGCGGCAGTATCGCCAAACGGATTGCAGCCGACATGGAGGCCAATGGCGGCATCATCGGCCTCGAGGATCTCGCGCAATACCAGGTGATCGAGCGCTCACCCGTCTCCGGGCGTTACAGGGGATTGCCCATCTTCGCTGCGCCGCCGCCTGTCTCGACCGGAACGTCGCTGATCGAGACGCTGCAGATCCTGGACCGCTACGGCGCGGCGCGGGGTGTGCTGCTGCGGGACGCTCCCGACTACCTGCATCACGTAATCGAGGCATGGAAGGTGCGCGACCCGTTGCGGCGCATCGCCGACCCGGCGCTCTGGCCGGTCGAGGTCGCGCCGCACCTCGACCCGGCGCACGCGGCCACCCTCTTCGGGCGCATCGATCCGGCGCACGCGATGCCGTTTTCAGAAGATGCCGACACCGCCGGCCAGGGGCAGGGCGAGCGCATCGGCCGCGGCACCACCGCCTTTGCCGTCGGCGATTCGGCCGGCAACGTGATCGTGGTCACCCAGACGCTGTCGACGTGGGGCGGCAACTTCTACGTCTCGAAGGGCCTCGGTTTCCTCTACAACAACCACCTGCGTGGCTACCGCACCGTGCGCGGTGCGTACGGGCAACTGCTGCCGCTGATGCGGTCCTCGTCGACCAGTGCACCGACGCTGGTGTGCGAGGACGTCAACGGCACGCTGAAGCCGCGACTGGCCGTCGGGGCCGCTGGCAACGCGTGGATCGGTGCCTCGGTGTACTCCATCATCCTCGGTCACGTCGACGGCGGACTGAACGCGCAGGCGGCGATCGAGGCACCGCGTCTCCTCGTCGCACGTGATCCTGCCGATCCGGCCGGGCTCACGCCACGCGTGCAGATCGAGGATCGCTTCCCGGCGGCCGTGCTCGACGATCTCGCTGGCCGCGGGCATCATTTCCAGAAGGTCGGGCGCAAGGGCGAGTACCGGTACGGGTACGCGGCTGTCCTGCAGTTCGACCAGGCGACCGGCCGCATCGAGGCCGGCGCCGAACCGAGGCGCTCGCACGCCGCGGTCGCGGTACAAAGATAGAGGCGGTCCAGCCGTTGGGGCCGCGTCACAAAGGTAGGGCCGGCGGTCCCTGGGGCGCCGAAGCCTTGGCGGAGGCGGCCGAGCCCGGCCAACCCGCCAGCACGCAGGTGATCATGCCGACCAGTCGCACGTCGCTCCTCATCGACCAGCTGCACCGCGCCTTCGATGGCGACCCGTGGCACGGGCCGTCCCTCGTGCGCCTGATCGGAGACGTCACGTTCGCCCAGGCCATGGCCACGCCACCTGCCGGCGTACATTCGATCGGCGCGATCGTGGCGCACATGACGTCGTGGGTCGCGGAGGTGACCCGTCGAGTCTCCGGCCATCCGCCAGCCGATCCGATCGAGGGCGACTGGCCGATCCCGCGCGCGACGGACCAGGCCGGATGGGCCGCCATGCACCTGGAACTGGCCGAGGCGATGGCGCGGCTCACCGAGGCGGTCGCGGGATTTCCCGAGGCCCGCTGGGACGATCTGGTCGGTGAGTCGCGCGACGCCGCGCTTGGTACGGGTGTCACGTACGAGCAGACGGTTCTCGGCCTGGTGCAGCACCTTGCCTACCACGGTGGACAGGTGGCGATCCTGCGCAAGCTGGCCGCCTGACAGGCATTCGGAAGGTAGGGCCGGCTCGCCTTGGGCACCGACGCGCGGAGCGCGAAGGTGGCCGAGCCCGGCCCAGGAGGAGTCATGAGTCTCAGAATCCTCGAGGCCACGCTCGGCACGCGTTACGACACGTCGATGACGGCGAGGACTCACACGTTTGCCGCCGACGAACCCGCGGAGGTCGGCGGCACCGACACGGCGCCGACGCCGCTCGAGCTGCTCATGGGCAGTCTCGCCTCATGCACGGCGATCACGCTGCGCATGTACGCGGAGCGCAAGGCATGGCCGCTCGAGGGCGTGGACGTGCAGGTGCACTACACCTCGACGCCGATCCCCTCGTTCGTGAAACACATCACGATGCGCGGCTCCCTCGACGATGGACAGAAGGCACGCCTGCTGGAGATCGCCGAGCGCTGCCCGGTCGCGAAGCTGCTGCGGTCCGGCGTGGCGATGGAGTCACGCCTGCCCGAGTAGTCGCGCAATGGCGGCACGATCGACCTTGCCCCGATCGGTCAGCGGCAGCATACGGGTGACCACGACCACGCGCGGCAGCTTGTAGGCCGCCAACTGGCTGGAGAGCGCCTCGCGGACGGTGCGCGCGTCCCACGCCGCGTCGCTCACGAGGCACGCCCCGAGCGCCTCGCCACGCACCGCATCGTCCACGCCCATGGCCACCGCATCGGATACGCCCGGCAGCGCGCGCAGCGCGGCCTCGACTTCCTGGGGCACTACCTTGCGTCCAGCAACGTTGACGAAGGAGGGCACGCGCCCGGTGAGGACGTGCGTGCCATTGGCGTCGACCCGTGCGTAGTCGCTCGTGAGGAACACGCCATCGAAGTGCGGTGCGTCAGTGCCTGCGTAGCGATCGATCACATTCGGTCCGGACACGCGCACGCGACCGGAACCCTCGGGCGCGTCTGCCTCAGCCACGAGTTCCACGCGCGTCGCCCCGATGGGATGGCCGACCGGCACACGCTCATCGAGGCGGTCCGTACCGTCGAAGCAGATGCCCCCGGTCTCGGTCGAGCCGTAGAACGATCGCACCTTTACGCCCGTGGCCCGATGAAAGGCGGTCACCGTCTCGTACCTCAGGCGCGCGCCAGCCGATACCGCGAGGCGCAGCGAGCAGAGGTGCGACAGGTCCTGGTGCCGCGCGAGGTGCTCGAACATGAACGGCACACCGGGAAAGGTCTCGAGCGCGGCGGACCGGATGTCGGGCGCGACCTGCGTCGGCACGAATTGCGGGCGCAGGAGGACCGGCGTGCCCTGCCAGAGCAGTGGCAGCAGCAGGTTGCCGAAGCCGTAGGAGTGCGAGAGGGGAATCACTCCGATTTGCCTCGTGCCTTGCCGGATGTCCATCGCCTCGACGATGTGGACCACATCGGCGACCAGATGCCGTTCCTCGGTGCAGGTCACACGAGGTTCGCCGGTGCTGCCTGACGTGAGCCTGAGCACGGCCGCGGGCGCGTGCCGTCCCGGTGGAGGCAGCGGCGTCGCCACCCATGCGGCAACGCCATGCCCGATCGGCACGTGGTGGCCTGGTAGGCGCGCAGCAAGGCTATCGTTCGTGTGGCCGTCGACCTTCCGCCTTCGCCAAGGCTCCGGCGGACAAGTCAGGTCGAGCGACAGCGCGGCGCCAAGATCGAGGCCGTCGGGCAGGACCATGGCCGCAGCATCCCAGCGCGCGGCGAGCGCCACGAGTTCGGCCGGCGGCGTGCTGCGGTCCACCGGCATCAGCGTCAGCCCGTCTCGAAGGCAGGCGAGGACCAGCGCCGGCATCACCGACGCGTTGCCGATGTAGGTGACGACCAGTTGGCCTTGCGACAGCCGCTGGGCCGCCAGCGCAGCCGAGAAGTGGCAGGCCTGGGTGTCGATGTCCTGGGCCGTGAGCGTACGCGATTCGCTCGGCGCCATCACGAGCACCTCGCTGCGGCGATCGCGCAGCACGGCCCGGAAGGCCTCGGCAAGTGGCGAGAGGGAAGTCATGCGCGCCTGGGCGATGATAAGCCGTGGAGTATCTCGCCCTACTGCCGCACACCCCACCGATGCGCCTGGTCGAGGACGTCGTCTCCGTCGAGCCAGGCGTGCAGGCGGTGTGCCGTCGCCAGACCCGACAGGGTGATTTCTACTTCCAGGGTCACTTCCCCGATCGACCGGTCGTGCCGGCGGTCGTGCTGATCGAACTGCTGGCGCAGACCGGCGGGCTGGCCGCCGGGGCGCCGCGACCAGGCGAGCCGCACCGACCGCACGCGTTGCGGCTCGCCGCAGTGGACGGCTTCCGCTTCCCGGCAGGATGCGGCGCGGACGTACTGCTCGAAGCGACGGCGCGCATCGCGGGCCGCCTGGGCGGTCTGTTCAAGATCGAAGGCACGGTCACGGCCGACGGCGTCGTCGTCGCGAAGGGGAGTCTCACGCTGGCGGATGTCGGAACGCGAGGGTAGTTCCCCGTGTTCCTTCGTGATGGTCCCTTGTCCCTGGACGCCCTTGTGACTTCTTCCCTCTCCCTCTTCCCTTGATCACCGCAGGGCCGAAGGGCCTACAGTTCTGCGATGCCCTCGATCTCCACGAGGAGGTCGCCACGACACAGTTCCGCCTGTGCGCACTCGATGTCCGGCACGTCTCCATGCCGCTCGGCGATGCGTTCGCGCACCACGTCGAGGTCGTCGGGCCGGACGATGTAGACGCGCAAGCTGGTGAAGCGGGCGACGGCATCGCTGGCGCCGCGCCGCGTTTCGGCGGCGGCGAGCAGTGCATCGAGGTTGTCCAGCGTCTCGACCGTCTGGGCGTCGACGTCGTCGGCGTGCACCGTGAGTTCGCCGCGGATGCTCGCGGTGCCGGCCACCAGCAGCCACCAGGCGCCATGCACCGGGCGCGTCAACTGCGTGGCGCGGGCAAAGCACGGCGGGCGCGGCCCGTAGCGGCGGGAGTACTTGTATGCCGGGACCTGGCGTGGGTTCTCGACGGGCTCGCCGGCATTGTTGGCGGCCAGGCAATGGATCGCGAGCGCACGACCGAGCACGCCCACACCCGAGGCCGACGCCAGCGTGTGATCGAAGTCATTCGGTGAGCCGTGCCAGTGCTCGCACGCCGCAAATCGCCCGCCGTTGAAGACCATGTAGCGATCCAGTCCGGGACCAGAAGGCGTATGGATCTGCGGCACGAAATTCCAGAACCGCACGGGGTGACGCCGTTGGGCGTTGAGGGTGGCCGCTACCGAAAGATATGCGTCGCGCACGTGCTCGTGCAGCCGATCCGGTGATAGCCCATGTGCGTCCGGGATCGTGATCGCGACGTGTGTGAAGTTTGCGCCCGTTCGCACCTCGACGGTGCCATCGAGCGCATTGGTCGTGGAAATGTCTGGTGAGGAGCCCACCAGCGCATCCACCCAGGACGGTGGCAGGGGAGCGAGCGGAGCGAGTGCGATCGGCGTCGTGACGGTAATCTTTGGCATCACTGCACGGCGACCCGGCATCCGCGGGGCGAGCGGTCATAATACCTGAAGATGACCACCGTTCCGTTGGCTGGCAGCGCCCGTGCGCTGTCTCGCGCCTCGCGTCTGCAACGGGCGATTCATGCCCTGCGGACCGAGGGCGATAGCCGCGGTCGCGAGTCGTTCGCGATCGGGCTTGGACTCATGATCGGCTGCACGCCGTTCTGGGGCGTGCACTTCGGCCTGTGCTGGCTGGTAGGCCGGGCGTTCGGCCTGAACCGCCTCAAGATGTACCTCGCCGCCAACGTCATCAACCCCCTCATCCTGCCGCCGTTGTTCTATGCCGAGGTGCAGGCCGGATCACTGGTCCGGCGAGGTCACCTGCTCACCCTGTCATGGGACATGATCACGTCTGGTCGTGTGTGGGATTTTGGCACCGACCTCGTCATCGGCAGTGTGGTCGTCGGATTGATCGTGGGCATCGTCGGCGGTGTCGTGACATACGCTGCGCGACGCCCCGCGCAGGATCCGTTCTTCCAGTTGCTGGTCCGGCGTGCCAGCGATCGCTTTCTCGACTCGGGCATCACGGCGTGGGAGTTCGCGCGCGGCAAATTGTCCGGCGATCCGGTGTATGCCGCGGCGCTCGCCGCGGAGTTCCCTGCCGCCACGGGCACGCTGCTCGATGTCGGGTGCGGGCAAGGGCTCATGCTGGCGCTGGTGGCCGAGGCCCAACACACGGCCGGGCGGGGCGAATGGGATACCACACGGTCCGATCCGCCGCAGTTCACGCGCCTGGTCGGCGTGGAGTTGCGGCCGCGCGTGGCAGGCGTCGCGAAGCGGGCGCTGGAGCACGAGGCGGACATCGTTGCCGGAGATGGGCGGACGGCGGGCTTGCCGGCCGCTGACGTCGTGCTGCTGTTCGATGTGCTGCACCTGATGCCCGATGCCGGCCAACGTGAGTTGCTGCGCGCCATCCGCGCCGTGCTGCCGCACACGGGCCGCTTGCTGGTCCGCGAGGCGGACGCCGACGCCGGCTGGCGCTTCCGCCTCGTCCGCGTCGGCAACACGATGAAGGCATTTCTTACGGGCCACTGGCGGCAACGGTTCCTGTTCCGGTCCCAGACGGCCTGGCGGACGCTCCTGCACGAAGAGGGGTTCGAGGCGCACGTGCAGCCCATGGGCCAGGGCACGCCGTTCGGGAATGTGCTCATCAGTGCCGGCCTCCGACTCGACGGACGTTGACACGCGCCGCCTTCCGACGCATCCTCTGCCAACCCTGAATCGCTGGGACCTCGCGCGGTAGCGCGGGGGAACCTGGTGTGCGCGAGCGGCTGCCGCCTTACCGGCGCCTGCCGACGCGCTGCGTCGTCGCTCGTTTCGGCCGGAGGCCTCCGCCATGCGTGTCGCGCGTCTGCTTGCTCTTGCCCTCATCGCCGCCCTGGCACTCGCTGCGCCTGCGCCTGCCCAGGTGGCAGCGGGCACCTTCGTCGGCACCGTCACCGACAGCGGTGGCGTCGTGCCCGGCGCGACCGTCACCCTGCGCAACGTCAACCGCGGCACGACCACGACCGTCGTGACCGACGATGCCGGCGCCTTCACGGCCCCGTTTCTGGTGCCCGGCACCTATGCCGTCGAAGTCGAGATGCAGGGCTTCAAGAAATGGGTGCGCAGCGACATCGTGCTGGAAGTGAACCAGCGGGCCCGCGTCGACGCGCAGCTCGAAGTCGGTACGCTCGAGGAGACCACGATCGTTGTCGCGACCGCGCCGCTGCTGCGAACGGAGTCGTCAGAAGTCGGCGCGGCGGTCGAGGAGAAGGCGATTCGCGAGCTGCCGCTGAACTCGCGCAACTTCGCGTCGCTGGTGTATCTGGTGCCTGGCGTCACGCCTGGACAGGCCGGGGAGAACCTCTCCGGTGCGAGCACGTTCAACCCGCGCGGCGCGTCGAACTTCAACGCGCTCGGCCATCAGGCGAACACGAACGGCTGGCTGATCGACGGTATCGACAACAACGAGTACACGTTCAACACCGTCATCATCACGCCCTCGGTCGAGTCGGTGCGCGAGTTCAAGGTGCTCACCGGCGTGTTCTCGGCCGAGTTCGGCCGCGGCGCAGGCGTGGTGTCGGTATCCACCAAGTCGGGCAGCAACGAGTTCCACGGCACAGCGTTCGAGTTCTACCGGGACGAGAAGTATGACGCCCGCAATTTCTTCGTCGCCAAGTTGCCCACGCTTGCGCCCAAGCCGCCACTGGACCGCAACCAGTTCGGCGGCGCCATCGGCGGGCCGGTCTTCCGCAACCGCACGTTCTTCTTCTTCGATTACGCGGGCCTGCGCGAGACGCGGGGGTTGGCGTTTGTCAACACCGTGCCGACGGCCGAGACGCGGGTCGGCGACTTCTCCAACTTCCGGAATGCGTCCGGCAACCTGATCCCGATCTACGACCCGCTCAGCACGCGGCCCAACCCGGCCTTCAATCCGGGTGCTCCCGTCAGTGCGAACAACCCGCAGTTCCTGCGCGATCAGTTCCCGGGCAACATCATCCCGGCCAACCGCATCAACCCGGTTGGGCTCAATGTGGCGAGCATCTACCCGCTGCCCAACCAGCCCGGCAACTTCAACAACTACATCACCACGGCCAACCGTGTCTCCGAGGACAACAACATCTCCTTCCGGATCGACCACCGGTTCGGTGAGAGCGACTCAATCTTCTTCCGCTACAACTGGGGCAGCTTCAAGCTGGATGCCCCGCAGGGCCAGGCGGCGTGCTGTCTCGAGACGCCGGCCGAAGCCGCGGCACGATTCGACCTCGGGCCGTGGGTGGCCGGCATCCAGAACACGCGCCTCAAGACGCAGGGCGCCGGCATCAACTACACGCGCGTCATCACCAACACGCTGGTCAATGAGTTGCGCGGCGGCTACGCGCGGACGGTGCCATTCACGTTCCAGTCGGACTTCGGCACGCAGGCGGCGACTTCGCTCGGCATCCAGGGCATCAACATCACCGAGTTCACGACCGGCCTCCCGAACATGAACGTCCAGGATTTCACCGGTCTGAGCGGCGGCCCGGCCTTCCTGCCGGTCAACCCGAAGCAGACACACTGGCAGATCGAGGACAGCCTCAACTGGGTGAGGGGGCGGCACTCGATGAAGTTCGGCTACCGGCTCGTGGATCGCTACGCGTCGCCGTTCACCAACACCGACACCCGCAGCACGCTGACATTCAATGCCAACTTCACGAACAACCCGGTGAACAACGCCGGCGGCACCGGCCTGGCGACCCTGCTCACCGGCTATATGACCACGGCGGCGCGCGGCTTCCTGCTCGAGCCCTACGACCTGCGGATGCAGGAGCACGGCATGTACGTGCAGGACGACTTCAAGATGTCCAACCGCCTGACCGTCAACGCCGGCCTGCGCTACGAGATCTTCACGGCGCCGACCGAAGAGCAGAACCGCATCGTCAACTTCGATCTCGCGAACCTGCAGTTGATCTACGCCGGGGAGAACGGCGCGAGCGACGCGGTGAATCTGAAGACGCGCAAGAACAACTTCGCGCCGCGCCTCGGCCTCACGTATCTACTCACTGATGATTCGCGGACGATCCTGCGCACCGGCTACGGGATCACGTACTTCCCTGTCGCTGCGTCGGCCTCGAACCTGCTCGGGCAGCAGGTGCCCTACACGATCTCGCAGAACGTGAACCCGGAGGTGAACCCGACCAACTGGGCCAACGTGCGGTCAATCGACAACCCCTTCCCGCCAATCCAGCAGGTGAAACCGCAGACGACCGCGGAGCTCAACGCCGCCAATCCACGCGTCCTCGGTCACGGGTTCGAGAACGAGACCCCGTCGGCGCAGCAGTGGCACCTCGGCGTCGAGCGGCAGCTCTTCGGACCTCTGATCGCCGAGCTCGGCTACGTCGGCAGCGCCGGCAAGCACCTCGTCCTCTGCTGGAACCCCAACGAGGTGCAGCCCGGCACGGGATCGCAAGCCTCGCGGCGCCTGCTCCAACCGCTGTCGAACGCCGCCACCATCATCCAGTGCGACCCCCGCAACAGGTCAACCTTCCACGCCCTGCAGACGCGCCTGAACCAGCGGTACGCAAACGGCTTCCAACTGCTCTTCAGCTACACATGGGGCAAGTCGCTCGACTACGGCGGTTCCGCGGCGAGTGGTGGCGGCCAGACCGGGAATCCGCAGACCGTGACCGACATGAATGCCGGCAAGGGTCCCTCCGGGTTCGACGTCCGCCACCGTGCCGTCGTCAGCTCGGTGTATGAACTGCCGTGGGGCCCGAACCGTCCCTGGCTCAATCAGGGCGGGCTGGTCGCCGCGATCGTCGGCGGTTGGCAGACGAGTTCGATCGTCACGGCGACTACCGGGCGGCCGTTCAACTTGGCGCTCGCCGCACCTGTCAACAACGGCGCACCGAGCTGGCCCAACCGCACCGGCTCGGGCCAGCTCGACAATCCAACCGTGGACCTGTGGTTCAACCCCGCGGACTTCGTCGCGCCGCCAGCCAATACCTACGGCGACGTCGGCCGCGGCGTGCTGTACTCGCCGGGGCACCTCAACTTCGATCTGTCGCTGGTCAAGCGATTCTTCATGTTCGGTGGGCGCACGAACGCGCAGATCCGCATCGAGTCGTTCAATCTATTCAACCATCCGGGGTTCGGCTTCCCGAACAACTCGATCGGCTCACCCACGGTCGGACGCATCACGACCACGGTCGTGGACAACCGCAGCATGCAGTTCGCGGTCAAATTCGATTTCTGAACGTAGGGCCGGCTCTCCTTGGGCGCCTAAGCGCGTAGCGCGAAGGTGGCCGAGCCCGGCCCTCGACGCAGCACAGTGGCCTACGGCCTGCAGCCTGCGGCCTACCTCCTGCTCCCCAGGCAGGCTGGAGGTGCGAGGGCAGGGGCTGAACCGAGTCGCCCTGACAGCAAGGAGGTGGATCCATGAAACCGAAGGTCAAGCAACTGCTTACGCCTTCGCCAGCCGGCGTCGACCGCCGTTCGTTCTTCCGCACGCTCGGGCTCACCGCCGGCGCTGCCGCGGCGATGTCACCGTCGGCGGCCGCGGAGGCCGACGCCAACTTCGTGCAGAACAACGTCAAACGCGCATCCGAGCCGTCGAAGCTGCAGATCACCGACCTGCGCATCGCCGTCGTCGAGAAGGCGCCGATGACGTGTCCGTTGATTCGTATCGACACGAATCAGGGGCTGGTCGGCTGGGGTGAGGTCCGCGATGGCGCCACGGAGACGTACGCGCTCGTGCTCAAGAGCCGCCTGCTCGGAGAGAACCCCTGCAGCGTCGATCGCGTGTTCCGCAAGATCAAGCAGTTCGGCGGTCACGCACGACAGGCCGGCGGCGTGTGTGGCGTCGAGATGGCCTGCATGGACCTCGCCGGCAAGGCGTGGGGTGTGCCGGCGTGGCAGATGCTCGGCGGCAAGTTCCGTGACCGGGTGCGTCTGTATGCCGACACGACCGAGACCGACGATCCGAAGGAGCAGGGCCGGCGCCTCAAGGAGCGCATGGATCGTGGCATCACGTACCTGAAACAGGATTTCGGCATCGGCCTGCTCCGCGACAAGCCCGGCATGCTGAGCGCGCCCCTTGGCGCAAGCGTCGGGCAGGGTGGACGGGTGCCCCATCCGTTCACCGGCATCGAGGTCACACCGGCTGGCATCGCATGGCTATCTGACTGGGTGGGCGCGATCCGCGAAGTGATCGGGATGGAGGTTCCGCTGTCGTCCGATCACTACGGCCACATCGGCGTCAACAGCTGCATCCGTCTCGCGAAGGCGATGGAGAAACACAACCTCGCGTGGATGGAGGACATGGTGCCGTGGCAATACGGCGAGCTGATGAAGCAGATCCGCGAGGCCTCCGACATTCCCATCCTCACCGGCGAGGACATCTTCCTGAAGGAGGAGTTCATCAAGCTGATCGACATGGGCGCGGTGGACATGATCCATCCGGACCTGGCCAGCTCCGGCGGCCTCATCGAGACCAAGAAGATCGGTGATTACGCCTTCGAGCACGGCGTCGCCATGGCGATGCACTTTGCCGGCTCACCGATCTCCTTCATGGCCAACGTGCATTGCGCGGCGGCAACCGAGAACTTCGTCGCGCTCGAGCACCATTCGATGGACGTGCCCTGGTGGGAAACCATGGTCACGACGACAGGCGGTGGCCCACTCGTCGAGAAGGGGTACGCCGTGGTGCCTGATGCGCCAGGGCTCGGTATCGACGTGGTCGAGTCCGTGGTGCGGGCCCACCTGCGGCCGGGCAGCGAGTACTTCGCGCCGACGCCGCAGTGGGACAAGCAACCAAGCAACGACCGCCTGTGGAGTTGAAGCCCCCGAACAGGACTGAGGAGTGAAGACAGAGGAGTGAAGACAGAGGAGTGAGGTAGGACGGAAACCAGAGGTTCGAGCGACAGCCTACCTCGCCCCTCGGCCGTCGCTGTTCCCTCGGTCCTCATTCCTCGATCCTTCCTCCGTCCTCCGTCCTCCCTCCTCCGTCCTCGATCCTTTCCGCGATCCCCCACAATCCCGGCGGCCGTCGCTGAAGGTGGCCGCCGAGCCAGACGAGTGCTTCGATCGGGTGGCCCTGCGCGTCGAGGGATCCGCCGAACCACAGCGCGCAGCGCAGCGGGCCTCGCGCCGGGCGGACGTCCTGATGCGGCACGCCCTCCTGCGGGTCGGGGAGCTCGGCCGCTGTCCCGCAGAACCGCGCATCAGACCAGAACACGACCGCGCCTTCCTCGGTCTGGCGCCATGTGGCGAAGGCGAACGGGTACACGGGGGCGAAGTTGCGCGCGGTGGCGAACTGCGCGAGCGAGTCGCGAGCGAATGCGCGTTCACGGTTCGCGTCGTGCGAGAAACGCGGGTGCAGGGTCTTCGACCACCCGTCGATGGCAAACGCGCGTACCGTCCCGTCCGGCAGCCGGTCGTACATGAACCACTCGCGCCACGATCCCCAGGCGGCTTGGACGGCAGTTTCCTGCGGAAGCGTTTCCGTGGCGGCGACATGCGTTACGTAGGCGGCCAGTGCCCGTGTCCGCGTCGTCAGTTTCACCGCAGCGATCACCAGCAGCAGGGCGAGGGTCAGCATCGCTGCCGTGCGCGGCCGGCGCGGCCAGACCCACAGGGCCAGCGCGCCCACCAGCAGCACGCCGATCGCCAGCGGATCGGCCATCGCTACTACCGGCATCGAGAAGGGTTGAGACGTGATCGGCCAGAGCAGCCGAATCGTCGCGCCCGAGTAGGTGTCAAAGAGGACGTGACTCATGGCACCGAGCCAGGCCGCCCACACCAGTGCGTGGAGCGACGTTGCCGGCACCCAGGGCCGCACGACGACCGCGGTGAGGATCGCGACCAGCGGCGTGCCAGCCAGGGAATGCGTGCCGAGCTCGTGCCATCGCAGATAGACGTCCCATCCGACAGCCAGCAGCGCGGCATCGATGTCGGGAGCGATCCCGCCGAGCACCGTTGCCGCGACGACGCCGCGTGGCAGATTGCGCGACGTGCGTACGGCCGCGACCATCCGCCCGAGCATCAGGTGCGAAACCGGGTCCACTCAGCTCGCGTCCTTGCCGGGAATCGGGAGGCTTACGGCCTTCTGGGCCGGGCTCGGAGAGCCGGCCCTACCTTCCAATGCCGATCCACGTTGGGGCGACGCGGCAGCGGCGGCGTCCGACGTGCGACGTTCGGCACTTGGCGTTGGCCGTTCGGCGTGCGGCGTTCCGCGTTCAGCGTTCGTCTCCGGCCGTTCCGCAGTTGGCGGTTCGGCGTCCGGCGTTCCGCCTTCGCCGAGGCTACGGCGGACAAGTCGACGTTCAGCGTTCGTCTCCGGTTGGTCTTCCCAATACCGATAGAACTGGTACCAGCACTCGGGCCGCGCCTCGATCTCGCGTTCGAGCAGTGTCGCCACCTGCTGCGCGGCGCGCAGGACCAGCTCGTCGCGGTTTCCTGCCCGGTCGATGATGATCGGCTCCTGCGGGCGGGCCCGGAAGCGCCCGCGTCCCTCGCGGACGAGGAAAATCGGCACCAGTGGTGCCCCGGTCAGGTACGCGAGCAGGGCAGGGGCGCCCAGGAAGTGCGTACGTCGTCCGAACATCGTCACTGGCACGCGGTCCCGCTCCACGTGCCGATCCATCAACATCGCGACCGTGCGTCCCTCGGTGAGCCGTCGGCGAATCTGCAGCGGCGTATCGAGCGACTGCCGGACCTCGATCGTGTCGGCCTGCAACTCGGTCCGCACGCGATGGCGGATCCAGTTGACGTTCGGATCCGGCTCCGGCATCGCGACGACCGTGAGCGGCACCTGCAAGGCCTTCATCAGGACGGCGCCGGCTTCCCAGTTGCCGAAGTGACCGGTGACCAGGATGACGCCACGCCCGAGCGCGAGGGCATCCGTCAGGCGATCGGCACGCTCGTACGAGAAGCGCTCCAGCACTTGCGCACGCGACCACGAGAGCGATCGCATGAAGTCCATCCAGTCGTCGGTGTACGTGTGGCAGGTGCGATAGGCGCGGCGCCGCAACTGGCCCTCCGATTCGTGCGGGAACACGGCACGCAGGTTGTCGACCAGCGCATCACGCACGCTCGACATCGCATGGCTGACGATCCACGCGCCGGCATGCGCCACCGGCCACGACAGCGGCAGCGGCGCATACCGCGACCCCAGGTAACTGCCGCCGACGATGAACGTCCCGTTCAGCCGGTGCGTGACCCAGCGCACCGGTGCGTTGGTGCTCATGCCGCCGGCCTCCCGCTGCGTCGCAGGAAGCGGTAGACGAGCGCCAGCACGATGTTCCGCGTCGTGTCGCGCACAGGGCGGATCTTGCTGTTCTCGGTGCCGTAGACGGCCTCGATCGGGACACGGGCGATGCGCGCGCCACGGCGTGCCAGCTTCACGACCAGTTCCGTCTCGAACTCGTAGCCGGTCGCCTCGAGCTCGATGTGGCGCAACACGTCGGTGCGCACCACGCGGAAGCCGGACTGCGTGTCCACGAGGTCCACTCCCAGCAGGGTCGCCAGGGCCCAGCTGCCGATCACGTTGGCCCAATAACGCGCCGCCGGCATCTCGTCGCGTACGAACACGCGCTCGCCGATCACCATCGCGGCGCCCGTCGCTTCGGCCGCGGCGAGCAGCCCCGGTATCTCCTGCGGTCGATGCTGCAGGTCGCCATCCATGAACAGGACATGCGTCGCGTCGCCCTCGAACACGCGCGCCAACCCTGCGCGTATGGCTGTGCCCTTGCCGCCGTTGCGGCCCAGGCGCATCACCTCGGCGCCCGCGGCCGCGGCCGCCTCGCCGGTGCCGTCGGTCGATCCGTCGTCCACGACCAGCACTTGCGCGACCCTGGCGGCGGCACCCGCGACGACGCTCGGGATCGTCCGAGCCTCATTGAATGCCGGGATCAGCACGCAGACCTTCACGGCGTCCGCCCCCGGGCGAGAACGACGGCGGGGAGCACCAGCACGGAGGCCAGCAGCGCCGAGGTGATCGTCGCCACCGAGACAAGACCGAGCGAGTGCAACGGCCCGTACGCCGACCACACGAGCGCACCGAAGCCGACGATCGTCGTGCCCCCTGCCAGCAGCAGGGCCGGCCCGACGAGCGACAGCGTCTCCGAGATCCCGGCGTGACCGTCGAGGGTGGGGTGGAGCAGATGGATGCCGTAGTCCACACCGATGCCGAGGAACATCAGGATCGCGAAGACGCTGAACAGGTCGAGCACGACGCCCGCCCACCCGAGCGCGCCGAGCCCCCAGATGATGCCGCAGATGGTGGGGATCAGGGCCAGCAGCGTCGGGCCCACCTTGCGGAACTCGAGCCAGATCAGGAACAGGACGACCAACGCGCCGGCGCCGATACCGGCCGCCAACTCGCGCGGGAATCGTGCCCCCAGCGCCGCGTTGACCATCGGCAGCCCGGTCAGGGTCAGCCGCGCATCGGGCGCAATCGCCGTGTGCAGGGCCGAGAGCGCCGCCGGTGTGGCCGCCGTGGCATACGTCGCGACGAGGTAGTCGGGGCCGTCGCGCCGCACGAACCGGCCGACGATATCGCCGAGGCCATGGCCCTGCAGGCCGTCGAGGGTGAGTGCCTGCGCCGGGTCCAGCACGCGTCCGAGGCGTTCACGGAAAGGAGTGAACGTGCCGGCCACGAAGCCCTGCGCGTCGCCGGCCGCGTCAACGGCGTCAGCCACGGCGCGCTCGTCTGGCGTCGCGACCAACTGCGACCGGCGTGCTGCTTGTACCGTCTGCGATGGCAGGACGACCGTGGGGCCCACATGCGCGAGGCCTTCAGTGGTCCCCAGCCGGCCGTCGAGGGCCTCGTGCGCCTCCAGCAGTGGCTCGAGCGCGGCACCGCGGCTCAACACGAGGTAGACATCCCTGGCCAGGCCGAAGCGCTCGGTGATCTCGGTCTCGAGCGCCAGACCCGCAGTCACCGGACGGAGGCGCTCGACACGAGGGTCGACGTGCAGTTTCGTGAGCCCCCACCCCAGCGGCAGCGAGATCGCGATCGCGAGGGCGAGAATCTCGCGTCGATGGCGGTCGACCCACGGACCGAGTCCGGGCATCGACAGGTCCCGTGACCGCTCCACCCATGCCCTGCCGGGCAGACCCGCGACCAGCACCGTGAGCGTGAAGAACACCGTCAGCAGCATCCCCACGCCGACGACGATGCCGAGCTGCTGCAGGCTCGGGAACGACATGAACGAGAGGCCGAGGAAGGTGGCGGCGGTCGTGACGGCGCCGAGGAGGACGCTGACGCCGATGCCGCCGAGATCGCGCACCGCATCGATCGGCGACAGGCCGCGGGCGAGGCGGTCCCGGTAGGCGACAAACAGCAGTACGAGGCCGTCGTCGCCCAGTCCGAAGAGCATTGCCGATGCACCTGTCGCGGCGGCCGAGAGCTGCACGCCGGCCACCTGGTGCAGGGCGAGCGTGACCAGCGTCCCGAGCAGGATCGGCAGCGTGCCGAAGAGCACGAGCCATGCGTTACGGAACGCGAGGTAGAGCAGGGCCAGCACGCCGACCATCGACCAGAGTGTGTTGCTCGCGGCCTCGCCGCGCATCAGCGACTCGGTCTCGATGGCGGTGCGATGACCACCGGCGACGTCGGTCCGCGGCGGCGATAGATCCTCGTCGGCCCACTGCGGCGCGAATTTCGCGCGTACGCGAGCCTCGGCTCCGGCGACGTCCGCGATCAGCAGGCGCGCGTATGCCGTGTCGAATGGCGGCTGCGTCGGATGCACGACGAGCAACTGTGCGCGGCCGTCCGGAGTGACGTAGCCGTCGGTGCTTGACGGATCGATCCGCAGCACGCCCGCGGCGCCCTGCAGGCGCGCGCTCGTGAGCTCGAACCAGCCGAGCGGATCGCGTTGCGCCATCGCCTTGACGCCGGGCGCGGGCAGCGCGAGCAATTCCCGGGTGCGCGCCACCTGTGCCGGCACGCGTTCGGGCGTCATCCGCGCCAGCGCCTCGGCAAAGCCCGCGTCGTCGAGCAGGAGCAGCTGGCGATCGGTGAGGTAAGCCCAGTCACGCGAGGCGTCGAGCCGGCCGGTGTCGACGCGAGTCACATCGGGCAGCGCTCGAAAGCCATCGGCGAGCGCGTCCACATAGTCGCGGTAATCGGCGATCGCGCCGTCGGACGGCGCCTCGACGAACACGTAGAGCGTGTCGAGGCTGCCGAAGCGCTCGAGGTACGTCTCGAAGGCGTCGACGGCGCCGGACTCGCGCGGCATCAGCTGCAGCACGTCGGTTCCGAAGCGGATGCGCAGCACTGGCACCAGGCTGGCGATGGTCAACGCAGCGGCGAGCACGAGCACGAGGCCGCGGCGCGCGCGGGCCCCGGTCATGAGGGCCTGAACCAGACGAGTCACGAGGAGAGCATCACGGTTCGCGTCGCCCGATCAGCGCCGGGCGGCCGTGGCGAACGCATCGGGTGCGACGGGAGGATTGATGCGTACGTCGCTGAACTCCATCAGCCGCGTGTCGCCGCCGGGATACTCCAACTTCAGGGCGTGCAGGACGAGTGAGCCCTGGTCGATCCACAGGTCCACGCGCGAGACGCTCTCCCCCATTTGTTTGCGCTTCGGCGTGAACGTCACCCGCCACGATCCGACCCGGTCCCGCGCCTCCGCCGCCACGATATCGAAGTGCTTGCGGAGTTCCGCCGGTGTCGACATCACGAGGAAGCGCTCGGTGCGCCGCATCATGCCGCTGATGTCGCGTGTCTCCCTGAGGTTGCGGGCCGGCCACTCCAGGGCCAGCGTATTGCCGTCCACGATCACGGTTCGCGCATCGGCGCCGGTATAGGTGAGGCGGACCTGGCGCGGGCGCCGACCCACGAGCGTGCCGCGCGCCACGTGGGGCGCCTTCAGCAACGTGGAGGTCGTCGTCTCGACAAAGGAGGCGGACACGGTGGTCAGCGTCTTCTCGACGGGGGCTCCCCGCCGATAGATCTCGTCGAACAGGTCGCCGCCGGAGGCGGGCGAGAGACCTCCTTGTCCGACGGGGGCGACGCGCGCTGTGGCCGCTGCCGCGCTGGCCATCCCGAGGGCCATCGCTGTGGCGAAGACACGGCGAAGCGCCCGTTGTAGAGCCATCAATCGAAATGTTAACGTACCCGCCGTGCAACGACGGGCCGCAATCACTGGTGTTGCTGCCTGTTCCAGCCTCGGCCAGACTGCCGCGTTTCTCGACGCCATGCTCGAGGGGCGGTCGGGCATCCGCCCCATCACGACATTCGATGTCTCTGCGCGCCGTGCACGGCAGGCGGCGGAGTTGTCGGACTTCGACCCGGCTGCCTTCGTCCACCCGATGAAGCTGCGGCGCATGGACGAGGTCGGCGCTCTCTCGGTCGCCACTGCGCGTCTCGCGCTCGAGTCGGCCGGCTTGCCACGCACGAGCGAGGGCCATGACGACATCGGCGTCGTCTTGGGCACGAGCACGTGCGGCGTCCACTCGACGGGCGAGTTCCTCGACCGCCTTCTCGAACTCGGACCCGCAGGCGCGCCACCGATGCTGTTCAGCAACACGGTGGGCAACGCCGCAGCCAGCCTGATCGCACTGGAGGAGAAGCTGCGCGGTCCGAACACGACGGTGAGCTACAAGGAGGCATCGGGGCTCGCGGCGCTGGCGCTGGCCACCGACCTCGTCCGCGCCGGCAAGGCCGGTGCATTGGTCACCGGCGGCGCCGAGGACATCTACGACCTCTACTTCGAGGTGCACGACTGGTTCGGCGTCCTCTCGCACGACGGTGCATTTCCCGAAGGTGCGCGGCCGTTCGACCGCACGAGGAACGGTTTCGTGATGGGCGAGGGCGGCTTTGTCGCGATCATCGAGGAACGTGGCCGCGCCGAGGTTCGCCAAGCGCCGGTGCTCGCCGAGGTGGTCGGCCTCGGCGCTACTTCGGGCCTGACGGCGCTCAACGCCTGGCCCACGGAGGCGGCACCACTGGTGCGCTGCATGCGCGCCGCGCTCGAAGAGGGTGGGGTCACACCCGCACAGGTCGGCGCCGTCTATGCGGCGGCCAACGGGTCGGTGGACTTCGATCGCCTGGAAGCGCAGGCCATCGCCGAGGTCTTCGGCGGCCGACCGGTGCGCACCACGTCGGTCAAGGGCGCGATCGGCGAGGGCGGCATGTCCGGAGCGGCCTCGCTCGTCACGGCCGTCCTGGCGGCCGGTCGCGGCGTCGTGGCGCCGACGGCCGGGCTGACCGATCCCGATCCGTCCTGCGGTTCCCTCGGGTGGGTGATTGCGACGCCGCAATCGCTCGAGTCGCCCTACGTGCTGGTGAACAGCTTCGCCAGCGGCGGTACCAACTACTGCCTTCTGCTTCACATCAACTGACGCTCCGGCACGGGTCACCGGCATCTCTGAGCGCGAGGTTCCGGTCCAGCAAGCTCGACCGCTACGCGTGGTGTAGCCGTCGGGCTTGCCAGACGGGCACCGCGAATGCCCGGGCGCCATCTCGCAGCGTTGGTCGGGTGAGGCCGGGCTCGGAGAGCCGGCCCTACCAAACTCGGAGAGCCGGCCCTACCAAACCCGAGACCAATTCCCAGTCCCGATTCCCGCGCCCTACCCGAGTCTCCGATCCGCGATCCGCGATCCGCGATCCGCGACCCGGTACCCGGCACCCGGTACCCGGCACCCGGTACCCGGTACCCGGTACCCGGTACCCGGTACCCGTTACCCGTTACCCGCTTCTACCTTGGTATAGACTGTGCTTTCGGCGGCGCCGCCCGGGCGCCGCATGGGACCTGCGTGCCGTACGAATCGCTTGCCCTGTCTGGCCGGGTCGCGCTGGTCACAGGGGGATCGCGTGGCATCGGCCGTGCCATTGTCGAAATGCTGGCCCGTCGCGGCGCGGCGGTGGCCTTCTCGTATCGAGAACGCGAGGACGCGGCACACGACCTCGTCCGGATGCTGACGGCGGCGGGGGCGCGCGCCTGGGCCGGTCCATGCGACGTCGCCGATCAGGCGCAGGTCCAGCGCCTCGTCGCTGACGCCTCTGCCGCGCTCGGGCCGGTCGACATCCTCGTGAACAACGCCGGGGTCGCGCGCGACGGGTACCTGATGATGATGGACCGCGCGGAATGGGACGCCGTGCTGCGCCCCAATCTCGACGGCGCGTTCTTCTGCACGCGAGCCGTGGTCCGCGGCATGCTGGTCCGGAAGTGGGGGCGCGTCATCAGCCTCACGTCGCCGAGCGCGGTGGCGGGGCTGCCCGGACAGGCGAACTACGCGGCGTCCAAGGGCGGTCTGATCGGGCTGACCCGGACGCTGTCACGCGAGCTGGCCCCCAACGGGGTGCTCGTCAACGCGGTCATGCCCGGGCTCATCGAGACCGACATGACCGCGGCAATACCCGAGGCGACGCGCGCGGCGCACGTGCGCAACGTCCCCGTCGGGCGGCTGGGCACTGCGGCCGAGGTGGCCGAGCTGGTGGCGTTCCTGTGTTCCGACGCGGCCGCATACGTCACCGGGCAGGTGATTGGCGTCGACGGCGGACTCGTGTAAGGCATTCATGACTGATCTTCGTAGCGACATCAAGGCCGCGATCGTGCGTGCCCTCAAGCTGCCCATCTCGGCCGACGACATCGACAGCGCGGCGCCCCTGTTCGGGGCTGGCCTCGGGCTGGACTCGATCGATGCCCTCGAACTGGTGCTCGAGATCGAGCGTTCCTTCGGCGTCGTCATCGGCGACGAGGAGACCGGCGGCAAGGTGCTGCAGTCGGTGGATGCGCTCGCCCATTACATCGAAACGCAGAAGAAGACCGCTTAGCGCTTGACGGTTGACGCTAGACGCTTGACGCTTGACGCTTGGTCACACAGTGCGAAGCCTTCGGCATTCTGCGTCAGTCGGTTGAACGTGAGGCGTCAGGCGTGAAGTGTGAAGCGTTAGGCGTTAGGCGTTAGGCGTTATGGCAATCAACGCCTTTACCGTCGACGTCGAGGACTGGTTCCACATCTGTGGCGTGGACGATCGGCTGCCGTCCTCCGCCTGGGAGGGCCTCGAGAGCCGGGTGTTGCCGACGACGCGCGGGTTGCTCGAGGACCTCGCGGCGGCAGGACATCGCGGTACGTTCATGATCGTCGGGTGGGTCGCCGGGCATTTCCCCGAACTGGTGCGCGAGATTCGCGATGCCGGTCATGAGATCGGCCTGCACGGCCACTGGCATCGCCGGGTCTACGAACTGTCGCCCGACGGCTTCCGCGAGGACCTGCGCCTGAACATCGCCGCGCTGCGCGCTGCCGGTGCCGGTCCCATCGTCTCGTTCCGGGCACCGGAATGGTCCCTGAACCAGCGCGCGCCCTGGGCGTTGCCGATCCTCGTCGAAGAAGGACTGCGCATCGACGCCAGCCGGGCGCCCGTGGCGCGTGTCGGGTCGCCGTCGTATCCACGTCGGCCGCATCCGATTGCTACCGTGGCCGGAGCACTGCTCGAAGTGCCGCCGCTCGTGGGACACCTCGCCGGGCACGCCGTGCCGCTCGGTTGGGGATGGGGCCTGCGCAAGGCCGAACCCGCGACGGTCATCGCCGCCATTGCCGCGAACAACCGTCAGGGCGACCCGGCCGTCCTTACAGTGCATCCATGGGAGATCGATCCGGCGCCGCCGTCCATCCGCCTGCCGGCGTCCCTCGCGTTCTCCCACTACTACCGGCTGTCGGGCTTCCGCATGCGTTTGCGCGAGGTCCTGGCAGGCGCGCAATTTGGTCCCCTGTGCGAGCTTCCGGACGCCGAGGCATGGCTGCGCGCCTGATTGGCGCGCCGCTGCTGGCCGTCGTCTGCCTCGCTGCGACGGCGGCGGGCCAGGGTGAGCCGCCGAGACTGCCGCGCCTCGTCTTCGATATCGACGGCGGTGTCGTACCCACGAAGCCCCGGGAACTGCCAGGAGCTACCCGGCTCGTGATCGATGCCACCGATCCAGGCGAGGTCGCCGCACGCGTCGCTGCCACGGCCGGCTGGCCGGTCTGGCTGACCCTTGCCGGCACCGACACCGCATCGATTGATCCCGCCACGTGGCCCGATCGCGTTCGCGCCATCGTCGCTGCCGTGCCGACGATCGCGGCCGTGGAACTGCAGGCCGACGGTCTCGACCCAAGACGCACGGCGTTCCTGATCAAGGTGGCGGCGGCGCAGATTCGCGCCCGCTCCGCCACGGTCCCTATCGTGCTGGGAGGCGGCGCCGCCGCTGGCGATCGGCGCGATGCGGTCGTCACTGCGGACGTCGCGCCGTCGATCGACGGCTACGTCATCGCTCCCGGAGCGGACCCGTTGCCAGCGGCAGCCTGGGTCGCCGATCACGATCCCGGCGCGTCACTGGTGACGCTGGACGCGGTGGTGCCTGATGCCGGTGCGGCGCGAACGTTCCTGGCCGACGCCGTCGAAGGCCTCGGCCTCCCGGTCACCACCCGCGGGTATCGGCTGTCTGCCACAGCCGTGCGCGACGTGCTTCCCGTGGCAGCCCGGTTGCGCGACGTCCATGCAGGCGACGTCGTGGCAGTCACCGTTGCGGAGGGCGCGCTCTCGGTGCACGCCGATGGTGCCGAGGTGACCGCGGCGCGCCGCTGGCGAGTGCTGTACAACCTCGACACGCTGGGCACGCTGCTGGTGATCGACGGCGATGCCACGCGCGAGGATCGCCTCGATGTGTCGCTCGTGGTCCCGTCGGCCGGCGCCGTCGTCGTACGTGATCCCCTGACAGGACGAGACCGTCCGGCGCTGCGCATGCGTCGAGACGCTGCGGCGCAGCGGACGGAGGCGACGGTGGTGCTGCCTGGGCCTGGACCGTGGCTGGTGGACTTCAATCGCGGCGCCGAGGCCGGGTTCATCCAGCGCGAGGACGTCACCGCCGAGACGGCGCTGTCGGCCGAGGAGATCCTTGCCCGTCACCAGGCGCGCCAGGCTGCCGAGCGCGAGCGGTCGCCCCGCTACGTGATGAACGGCCGCATCCAGCAGTATTTCAGGCCGTCGGTCACCGATCCCGGCTTCGACGTGATCACCGAGAACCGCTTCTTCGTCGATCGCGTCGAGGGCACCGAGTGGGAAGAGCGCGATTTCAGCGTCAATGGCGCGCACTTTGGCGAGCCGCGACCGCCGTTCCCGCTGCTGCAAGCGGAAAAAGTGCTGACGCCTCCGCTGGCCATCGAGCTCGACGCCCGCTACCGCTATCGCCTGCAGGGCACCGGCACGGTGAACGGGCGCAACGCATGGATCATCGCGTTCGAGCCGCAGGTGCGCACCGAGTCGCTGTATCGGGGCACGGTGTGGATCGATCGCGAGACGTTCGCGCGCCTGCGCCAGCACGCCGCGCAGACGGGGTTGTCGGCACCGGTGATTTCCAACGACGAGACGCAGGACTTCTCGCCCGTGCGCACGGCCGCTGGTGAGGAGGTCTGGCTGCCGTCGCGCATCTACAACCAGCAACTGTTCCTCATCGCTGGCCGCAACCTGCTCGTCGAGCGGCGTATCACCTTCACCGACTACGAGGTCGCGCCGGGCGACTTTGCCGGACAGCGCCAGGAGGCGCGGGGCGGCGAGAAGACCATGTACCGCGACACGAACGTGGGCGTGCGCTACTTCATCAAGGAAGGCGACCAGCGTGTCGTGAGCGACATCGCCACCACGCGCGCCAAGGCACTCGCGCTGGGCGTGACGATCGATCCCGGCTTCGAATTCCCGTTGCCGATCGGCGGCATCAACTACCTGAACTTCAAGTTCATGGGCCGTTCCGATACGCAGGTGGCCGTGCTGTTTGCCGGCGTGCTGGCGGCAGGCAACATCCAGCGGCCGAAGGCGATTGCCGGCCGCATCGACGCGTCAGTCGACTTCTTCGCGATCGCGCCGCCGTCCACCGATCGCGTGTTCGGACCGGGTGGCGAACGCGAGGAGCAGAGTCTCCTGACGTGGCCGATGTCGACTGGCCTGAATCTCGGCTGGCAGGCGTCGACCTACCAGCGCGTGTCGGGACAGTACCTGTGCCGCTTCGATGGCTACGTGCGCGACTCGACGACCAGTGCGGGCTACGTCACCCCGACGAGTACGGTGACCAACGGATTCGGGCTGCTGTACGAATACCGGCGTGGCGGGTACGCGCTGACAGCCAACGGCACCTGGTCGGGCCGCATGTCGTGGCGGCCGTGGGGCGAGCCGGACGCGCTAGTGCAGACCCCGGCGTCCTACGTGAAGTACCAGGGCTCGGCCACGAAGGTGTTCTACCTCGGTCCGTTCAGCAAGGTCATCGTCAACGGCGCGTGGTTCGGCGGCGACCGGCTCGATCGCTTCAGCCAGTACCAGTTCGGCCTGTTCGACGACACGAAGATCCACGGCGTACCCTCGGCCGGTGTGCGCTACGGCGAATTGGCGATGGCGCGCGCCCAGTACTCGTTCAACCTCCTCGACCAGTACCGCACGGACCTGTTTGTGGATCAGGCGTGGGGGCGGGTCCGCGCACATGGGGTCCCCGGTCTCGTCGACGTGCCCTGGGAGCCATTGACGGGGGTTGGCGTGGCTTTCAACCTACGCATTCCGGGCCGCGTTGCGTTCCTGCGCGGCGAGGTCGGCCACAGCTTCCTGCCGGGCCGATACGATGGGCTGGGCTCGACGACGGTCCAGATCATGTTGTTGAAACCCCTCAACTGAAGAACGCCTAACGCCGAACGCTCGACGTTTGACAAATGCTCGACTTGCGGCGTCGCTCGACATCCGCGCGTCGAGCTGAAGCTCGACGCCTACAGTCGGCCTGCCGCGGGAGAATGCCTCCAGTCTGCCCCGTTCACCCGGCGACTGCGCCCCGAGGTAGTGTCCGACGGCTTCGCCGACGACTGTAGCCGTCGACCTTCAGGTCGACGGATCGGGATCACTGCCGCTACCGTCCTCGGCCAATATCTGCAATCCTGCGAGTGGATGTCTGACCAGAAGCGGATTGCCATCACCGGCATCGGCATGGTCTGCGCGCTCGGCACGCAGCGCGAAGCCGTGTGGGAACACATGCTGGCGGGACAGTGCGGCATCGGCCCGGTGACGTTGTTCGAAACGGACGGCTACCGCAGCCGCATCGCGGCCGAGGTCGATCTCTCCGACGTGCAGGCGCGGTTCACGCCGTACCAGCGGCGGCGATGGTCGCGCAGCGACATGATGGGTGTGGTCGCGGCGGAGGAGGCGATCGAGGACGCCGGACTGCTCGACAGCGGCATCGATCGCGCACGCGTCGGCGTGCTGCTCGGTGCCGGGACCGGCGACCTGATGCGCAATGAGTCGTTCTTCTTCACGATGCGGCGCGAAGGCATCGACCGCGCCCGGCCGACCTGGATACACCATCACTTCTCGAGCACGCCGGTCGACGTCGTCGCCGCGCATTTCGGGCTGGAGGGACTGCGGTCGTGCCTGATGGCCGCGTGCTCGTCGAGCACGATCGCCATCGGGCAGGCGGTGGACGCGATTCGTCGCGGCCGCCTCGACGCGGCGCTGGCGGGGGGCACCGACGCGCTGTCGCGGCTGACGTTTGCCGGGTTCAATGCCCTGCGCCTGATGGACCCGCAGCCGTGCCGTCCGTTCGACGCAGGCCGGCAAGGGATGAACATCGGCGAAGGCGCGGCCATCCTCGTGCTCGAGGGCTGGGAACGCGCGACCCGGCGGGGCGCGCACATCTACGCGGAACTGGCGGGCTACAGCTTCACCTGCGAGGCGTACCATCCGACGACGCCGGAGCCCGAAGGCCAGGCCATTGCATCCACGATCCGCGCCGCCCTCGACGATGCGCGTGTGAACGCCGGGGAGGTGACGCACGTGAACGCGCACGGCACGGCGACGCCGCAGAACGACAAGGCAGAAGCACGCGGTGTGCGCGTCGTCTTCGGCGACCGCGCAAACGTGCTCCCGGTCACGTCGCTCAAGGCGATGCTCGGGCACTGCCTCGGGGCGGCAGGCGCCATGGAAGCCGCGGCGCTTGCCCTGACCATCGACCGCGGCTGCATTCCGCCAACGATTCATCACGACACGACCGATCCGGAGTGCCCGGTCGATCTCGTGGCGAACTCCCCGCGCGAGGTCCGGGTCCCGTGCGCCGTCTCCACGTCACTCGCATTCGGCGGCAACGATTCGGCGCTGGTCCTGAAGCACGTTTGACCAACGTCGCCTTGGGTGAGGGTAGGGATGCCTCTCCGAGGCGTCGACCCCGCGCCTCCGCGCGCCTCGGAGATGGACGGCTCGGAGAGCCGTCCCTACCAGTGTCCGGAATCCTTCGACGTTCGGCGTTCGTCAGAGGATGTGTAGCCGCCGATCTTGGTCGGCGGTCAGGGAAGCGTCGAGCAAGCTCGACGCCTACACGCCGTGTGGTCGGTGTTGAGCCGTCGACCTTCAGGTCGACGGGCGGAGCGTTCGACGTCCGGACGCCAATGGCGTAGCCTGTACGCTTCATCAATGAGGTGGATGCAATGCAGCGAACTCTCTCGTTCCTCCTCTGGAGTGGCGTCGCGGTGGCGGTCATGAGCGGGATGGCGTTGGCGCAGCCGGCCGGCCAGCCGCCGCTCATCGATCGGGCGCTGTTCTTCGGCGATCCCGAAATCTCCGGGTCGCAGCTCTCGCCCGACGGCCAGTACCTGTCGTTCATCAAGCCGTTCAACGGCACCCGCAACATCTGGGTCAAGAAGGCCGACGAGCCGTTCGCCAACGCCAGGGCGATCACCAACGACCAGAAGCGGCCGATCGCCAACTACTTCTGGAGCCGCGACAGCAGGTACGTCCTGTATTCGCAGGACCAGGGCGGCGACGAGAACTTCAACGTCTACGCCGTGGATCCGAAGGCCGCGCCTGCCGCGGGTCAGCCGGTGCCGGTCGCGCGCAACCTGACCGATGCCAAGGGCGTGCGGGCATTGATCTACTCGGTCCCCAAGAGCGATCCCGACGTCATGTACGTCGGCATCAACGAGCGCGACAAGGCCTGGCACGACCTGTACAAGGTCAAGATCTCCACCGGCGAGCGCACGCTCGTGCGCGAGAACAAGGACAAGGTCGCCGGCTGGGTGTTCGACGAGGCGGGCCAGCTGCGCCTCGGGGCGCGCACCACCGACAACGGCAGTACCGAGATCCTCCGCGTCGACAAGGACGCCCTCGTCAAGGTCTACGAGTGCAACGTGTTCGAGACCTGTCAGCCGATCCGCTTCCACAAGGACGCCACGCAGGCCTACCTGATCACCAACAAGGGCGACGTCGACCTGATCGGCCTCGTCCTGTTCGACCCATCGTCGAGCAAGACGACACTCGTCGAGAGCGATCCCAAGAGGCGCGTCGATCTCGGTAACGCGGTCTTCTCCGACAAGACCGGCGATCTTCTGGCAACGCAGTACGAGGACGAGCGCGTCCGCTGGTACGTGAAGGAACCGTCGTTCAAGGCCGACTTCGACTTCATCGAGAAGCGCTTCCCGGGCAAGGACGTCAACTTCCAGTCGTCGACCGCCGACGAGCAGCGCTGGATTGTCGTCGTGGCGAGCGACACCGACCCAGGTGAGGTCTTCGTGTACGACCGCGCCACCAGGAAGGTCACGCCGCAGTACAAGGTGCGCGAGACATTGCCGCGCGATCAGCTCGCGCCGATGACGACGCTCACGTACCCGTCCTCGGATGGCCTGCAGATTCCCGCGTATCTCACGCTGCCCCGAGGGATACCCGCGAAGGCCCTGCCGCTCATGGTCGTGCCGCACGGCGGGCCATGGGGGCGCGACACCTGGGGCTACGACACCTTCGCGCAGTTCCTCGCCAATCGCGGCTACGCCGTGCTCCAGCCCAACTTCCGCGCCTCCACCGGCTACGGGAAGAAGTTCCTGAATCTCGGCAACGGCAAGTGGGGCGAGACCATGCAGGACGACATCACCTGGGGCGTGAAGCACCTCGTGGCGCAGGGCACGGTGGATCCGAAGCGCGTCGGCATCATGGGTGGCTCCTACGGTGGCTACGCCACGCTCGCGGGTGTTGCCTTCACTCCCGACCTCTACTCGGCTGGCGTCGCCATCGTCGCGCCGTCCAATCTGCTGACGCTGCTCGATTCGATCCCGCCGTACTGGGAATCGATCCGCACGGTGTTCAACGTGCGCATGGGCGATCCGGGCAAGGCCGATGACAAGGCACGGTTGATGAAGCAGTCGCCGCTCAACTCGGCCGACAGGATCCACACGCCACTGATGGTGGTGCAGGGCCAGAACGATCCACGAGTGAAGCGCGCCGAATCGGACCAGATCGTCATTGCGCTGCGCGACCGCGGCTTCCCGGTGGAATACCTCGTCGCGCCGGACGAGGGCCATGGCTTCGCGCGGCCGGTCAACAACATGGCGATGATCGCCAGCACCGAGAAGTTCCTTGCCAGGCACCTTGGCGGGCGGTTCCAGGAGGAGATGCCGGCCGACGTCGCGACGCGGTTGAAGGAGATCACGGTGGATCCGAAGACCGTAACGCTGACAGCGGCCGCGACCGCTGCCGCGGGAGCGCCGAAGCCCGCGGCGGATCTCGCACCGATGAAGGCGACCTACTCGGCGTCGATCGCGATGGGTGGCCAGAGCATGGCGATGAAGATCGCGCAGGAGGCCCGCGAGGAGAACGGCACATGGGTGTTCACCGAGACCGCCGACACGCCGATGGGCGCCGCCACCGATTCGGCCGTCATCGAGAAGGGCACGCTGCTCATCAAGAAGCGCACGGTCAAGCAGGGGCCGGCCGACATCGCGCTGGACTTCTCGGACAAGGCGATCACGGGCACGTTGGCCATGAACGGCCAGTCCCGGCCGGTGAACGTCGCACTCGACGGCCCGGTGTTCGCCGACGGCCCCGGTTCGCACGCGGTGATTGCGCACCTGCCGCTCGCCCAGGGCTACACCACGTCGTTCCGCAACCTCGACCTCCGCTCGCAGAAGGTCGAAGTCAAACAGCTCGCGGTGGTGGGACGCGAGTCGGTCACGGTGCCGGCCGGTACCTTCGACGCCTGGAAGGTCGAGGTCAAGGGTGCCGACGGCGGGGTCACCACGCTGTGGGTGGCCGCCGACTCACGCCAGGTCGCGAAGATCTCCGCGACACTGCCGGCAATGAATGGCGCGGTGCTGACCGCGGAGTTGGAGAAGTAGGTAGGGACGCCTCTCCGAGGCGTCCATCTCCGAGGCGTCCATCTCCGAGGCGTCCATCTCCGAGGCGTCCATCTCCGAGGCGTCCATCTCCGAGGCGTCCATCTCCGAGGCGTCCATCTCCGAGGCGTCCATCTCCGAGGCGTCCATCTCCGAAGCGTCCATCTCCGAGGCGTCCATCTCCGAGGCGTCCATCTCCGAGGCGTCCATCTCCGAGGCGTCCATCTCCGAGGCGTCCATCTCCGAAGCGTCCATCTCCGAGGCGTCCATCTCCGAAGCGTTCATCTCCGAGGCGTCCATCTGTCCGGACGCAGGCTGAGGGTCGAGGACATGGACCGCTCGGAGAGCGGTCCCTACCTGTTGACGATGGCGAGGACGATGAGGATGGCGAGAATGATCAGCGCCACCTTCACCCAGCTGATCGGGTACGTGCCGCCCATGCGCCCGTTCGAGGCGTTGACGACTACCTGGTAGGACCGGCGCCCGTACATGTAGGCCATCACGTACACCGGCACCAGCACGTGCTTGAACGTCCGGCCGCTCCACGCCGGCGACATCTGGAGGTTCTGATACGTGTCGCCAGGGATCGCTTCGATGCACATCTGGCGGACCTCCGCCTGCATGCGCACCAGTCCCTGCTCGGCGGCGTCCACGAGGATCACCTGGTACTGCTCGACGACGTGGCCCGAGAGATAGGCCGTGTCGTAGGACAGCAGGTCCTGCGTCGGGAACGGCTCGACCTGCGCGAGCAGGCCGTGGTCGATGCCCCGGGTGCCGGGAATGAGCAGGTCGTCGAAGAAGTGATCGATCACCCCTGACGCCGGCGACCACCGCACGCGCCGTACCCGGTTGTTCCCCTGTTTCTCGTAGTAGTAGTGCCCGGCCTCGGCCCGCCACGGGCAGTGCACGCGTGCGTCGAACGTCCAGTAGGGGATGTAGAGGCCGTGCAGCGTATCGACAAGGGCCTTGCGCTTGAAGGCATTGGGTGCGAGCCACTTGCTTGCGAACCATTGGCGCACCGTGTCACGCACCTGCGCCTCACTGGTCCGGAACGGCAGCAGGCTCGAGGGCGTGACGGGCGCCTTGGTGGCGGCATAATCGACCAGCGCCGGCGACCCGCAGAACTCGCAGTTCTGTCCAACGCGTGCCGCCTCGTAGACCATCACCGCCTTGCAACTGCGGCACTGCACGCTCTTTGTCTCGGCCTGCCAGCCGCGCTGGGTGTCGTCGGTCTCGCGCAAGGCCCGTTCGAGGTCGAGTTCCTCGATGGGGCCGGTCCCTTCCTTGAAGGAGTACTGCGCCTCGGTGCCGCAGAACGGGCACACGAGCCGCTGTCGCTCGGCATTCCACTCCGCCTGCGCGCCGCAGGCGATGCAGAGATGCTTCTCGAGGGCGGTGATGTCCTGCGGGACTGGTGGAGTAGGCGTCGACACGGTGAGATGGTAGGGACGCCTCTCCGAGGCGTCCATCACCTCATGTTCGGCGAGGCGATGGCCCGCTCGGAGAGCGGGCCCTACCGACGAAGTGAATCAGTTGGCCAGGTACGAGTCGAGCGCGGCCTTCGTGATGCGGTACGTGGTGCCGATCTTCTTGGCCTTCAACTCGCCGGCCTCGATCACCGCCATCACGTCGGCATCGGAGACGCCGAGCACCTTCGCGACGTCGGCGACACCGAGCAGGTCGACCGTCGGCACCGCTGCCGCAGGAGCGGCACCCGGGACGGCCGCGGGACCGCCGGCCACCGGCGGCGTCGGCGGCGCTCCGCCAGCCAGGCCCTGCTGCATCATCTGCTGGGCGATGCCGAAGCCCACCGCGAGTTCGGACGCCATGCCTGCGGCCCCGGCACCGCCACCGCTCTCGAAGCCCTTGGCCATCTGATACTTGACAAAGTCGTTGAGGTTGCCGATGGCGGCCATGCTCGAACGCTTGTCGATCGCCTCCTCGACCTCCGGCGGCACCGACACGTTCTCGACGATGAACGACGCGATCTCGATGCCGTACTTGGCCGACGTCAGCGGGTTGATCAGCGGCAACAGCGCCTCGCCCAGTTCGCCGTAGCGCGTCGCCACGTCGAGCACCGGCACGGCCGACGTGGCCAGGGCGTCGCTGAAGATGCTGACGATGCGGGAGCGCATCGTGTCGGCGAACTCGTCGAGCCGGAAGTTGTGGTCCGACCCGGCCACTTCCTTCAGGAACAGCTTCGGATCGGTGACCTTGAAGTCGTAGGTGCCGAAGGCGCGCGCGCGGACGATACCGAAGTCCTTGTCGCGGAGCATGATGGGGTTGCTCGTACCCCACTTGTTGCCCGTGAACAGCCGCGTGTTGACGAAGTAGATGTCGACCTTGAAGGGCGACTCGAAGCCGTACTTCCACGACTTCAGCTTCGTCAGGACGGGGATGTTCTCGGTGACCAGCGAGTGCTTGCCCGGGCCGAACGTGTCGCCGAACTCGCCAAGGTAGACAAACTGCGCCACCTGCGATTCGCGAACGATCAGCTGCGCGCCGTTCTTTATCGCCTTGTCATCGTCCGGGTACCGGAACGAAATCGTGTCGCGCGAGTCGTCGGTCCACTCGATGACCTCGAGCAGTTGTCCCTTGATGAAGTCGAAAATCCCCATCGTTCAGTTGCCTCCGTAGCGCACTCATTGTACTCACGCCAGGTAGGGACCGCTCTCCGAGCGGTCCATGTCCTCTCCGAGCGGTCCATCTCCTCACACTGGGGAGTGTCTGGGGATGGTGACATCGAGGTGATGGACGCCTCGGAGAGGCGTCCCTACCAAACCGTCTCTGACATTCACGTGACACTACCCGCATGCTCGGGTGACACGAACGAGATACGCTCGGCCGCAGATGCGGTTCCGTGATTGGCTCCACCCACATCGCCAGTTGCTGCTGGCTCTGGTCGCCGTCGCGATCGTGTCCGCGGGCGCGCTCGGGTGGCTGGAGTGGCTCCTGATCCAGCAGGATGCGGCCCTGGCACGACAGCAGGAGACCCAGCGCCTGCAACAACAGGCCGAGACGTCTGCGGCGGCCTTGCGTGCGTCGCTCGCGGACTTGCCGCGCCTGGCAGGCGCCTCCACGGCCGCACCGCTCTGTCGGGAGCGCCCTGCTCCTGAGCACCGCCGACTCACGAGTCGACCTGAAGGTCGACTCCTACAATCCGGACTTGAAAAACCGAGGGCTTTCGACATTCCGGCATTCGCGGCATTCCGGCATTCCCACCGAAGCCGCGGATCGAGGCGAAGCCACAACCCCGGCGGAGCCTACACCGCGACCGACACCCTTTGCAGCTGGAACACCGCGCCGTTCTCGAAGCCGCCGGCGTGGCGATCGATGGTCTTGCCAGCGATCATCTGCACGATGACCTCGGCATACCGCTCCAGCTCCGCGACGTTCTCGTGCAGCCGTGCGGTGAGCGTGGCGTCGTCGATGCCGTCGCAGAGCTGACCCTGAAGGCGGTGCAGGTAGGGCATGTCGAGCAGCGACATCTGCTGGTAGCCGTAGCTGGCCTGATCCGTTTCGCTCCACTGCTTCAAGCGAGTCTGCATGCGCGCGTGCAGGAAGAAGAAGCGCGTGAGCAGGCCTTCGAGTTGCTGCATGTACACCATGTCGCGGTACTTGCGACGGAAATAGAGCAGCGCCGAAATCGCCCAGTAGCAGGCGTTGTCCCACGCGACCTTGACGGTCATCACCTGGGCGTTGCCCATGATCGGATACTGCCCGTCGTACAGCTTCATGAACGCCTGGAACAGCAGCAGGTACATGTGGCTGAAGAACGCGGCGTGGTGCGTGATGTCCTCGCCCCGGCGATCGCGGCCGATCAGCTCGGCGGCGATGTCGTTGCCGATGGCGATGAAGTCCGAGCCGGGCGAGTAGAAGGGGTCGGTGAAGACGCCCGCCTCGCCAATCAACGCCCAGCGATCCGCCGAGTACATCTGCGCGCACGAATGCGAGAAGTGCTGCAAGCCGAGGAAGTCGTCGAGATCGCCGCGGTGCGCCTCGAGCATCTCCGCACACTGCGGCTCGAACGCGTGCAGCCAGCCCATCGCCTTGTCGAAGCGATTCAGTGTCTGGTAGGGATGCAGCGCTTCGTCAACCACGATGCCGATGCTATGGCTGTCGGAGGCCAGCGGGATGAGCCACGTCCAGTACCCCTTGCCCATCAGGTGCACGGTGCTCATCCACCGTTCCTGCGCCGGCATCCACGACTGCCACGCGTCCTTGCCCGACCACTCGTCGATCTTCAGGCGACGACTCATGCGGAACCACACGGCGTTGGCGTTGTGCGAGGCCGGCCGCGAAAGACCGAGCTTGCGGCGGAGCAGCCCGGCGCGGCCACTGCCGTCGACCACCCAGCGGCCCTTGAACGCGTGCATCTGGCCATCGATCGTGATCTCGACGCGGTGGTGCGGGTCGCCGAACTGGATTGACGTCACCTTGCAGCCGTCGAGCACCTCGATGCCGGCTTTGCGACCCTCCTCGAGCAGGAAGTTCTCGAGTCGGCCGCGGTCCAGCTGGAACGACGGAATCCCGGGGAACGTCTTCGGTCCGAGTTCGATGCGCCCGGTGACGTCACGGTTGTCGCCGTCGGTGAAGAAGTACCGCAGGCCGAGCTTGTACAGCTGGCGCTCGACCAGGTGCGTCTCGAGGCCGAGAATCTTCGAGAAATAGTGCGCGCCGATCTCCACGCTGGACTCGCCGACCTTGTGGGCGGCTTCCGGCACCGGATGTTTCTTCTTCTCGGCGACGAGGACTCTGATGTCCGGGTGTTCCTGACGCAGCTGGCGAGCGAGGCAGAGGCCGGCAAGGCCCCCACCGGTGATGATCACGTCGTAGGTCATCAGGGGCATCCGTCAGGAACGGGAGTCGGGAGTCGGGAGTCGGGAACTCGGTGCTCGGGATTCGCCCTCACCAGGGCCGCGATCTTATCGCGCTCGGCTTTAGGTAGGGCCGGCTGTCCCAGCCGGCCATCTCCGCTGCCCCAGCCGGCCGTCGCGGACGCCTTCCATTGTGCGATGTAGTGGAAATCACGATATTGTCGGCCATGGATGCCGAAGTCTCGGCCGCCGATGCCAACCGGCGGTTCTCCGAGCTCCTCCGCCGCGCTCGTGAGGGGCACACCACTGTGATCACGTCGCACGGCAAACCAGTGGCGCGGTTGGTGCCGATGACGGCGGAGGATGAGCGGATCGCCGTCGCGCGGCGGGCGCTGTTCGACCGCCTTCGGCAGACGGGACCGGTCGAGACGCCACCCTGGACGCGCGACGAGTTGTACGACGAGCCGTGAAGGTCGCCCTCGACACCAACATCCTCGCGTACGCCGAGGGAGTGAATGGCGGCGCGCGTCAGGCGACGACGAACACCTGGCTCGAGGCGGCCCCGATTGGGGATGTCGTCATTCCCGCACAGGCGCTCGGTGAGTTGTTCAACCTGCTGGTGCGCAAGGCGGGGCGATCACCAGCCGATGCCCAGGAGGCGGTCCTTGCCTGGCGCAACGCGTATCCAGTGGTCGATACGTCCGCCGAAATCGTCGTGCAAGCGGCGCGGCTCGTTGCGCACCACGGATTGAGCACCTGGGATGCCGTCATCCTCGCAGCGGCGGGCGCGGCCGGCTGCCGCCTGTTGTTGTCCGAGGACCTGCAGGACGGCTTCAATTGGGGAGGCCTTACGGTGGTCAATCCGTACACGGCGTCGGATCGGTCGACGGACCGGTCCACCTCTGCCAAGGCTTCGGTGGACAGGCCGGCAAGCGATCCCTACCCGCCGCTCGGTTGGTTGCGCTGATCCTGCTATTCCCTTCGCAGGTCATCACGGGTGTGCGCTCAGGAGGTGCGACTCGGGAATCGGGAATGGGTACCCGGTACCCGTCTTACTTGCCCTCGCGCCTGCCTTGCGGGCGCTGGGTCCTGGCCGCAGGGTGGGCTTGGGCCCGGGTGACGTGCGCCGGGACCACGGCCTTGTCGGCGTCCTCGCCAGCGTGCGCGTCGGGCGCCGCGATGCCGTCCTGTTTCGCGAGGCGCTGCTTCAGTTGCGCCACCTTCTCCTGCGCGCGCTTCTTCGCGTCGGCCCTTGCGGTTGCATCGTTTGCCATGCGGTCATCCTACTCTGTCGAGCCCAATCCGGTCCGCGCGGCAGTGAGGGCCAGATTAAAGCTGGAATGCTGGAATGCCGGGAATGTCGAGAACGGACCGCCACGACTTCGCGGCGCGGCGGGATTGGCGGTCAGTCACCCGGCACGCGATCCGCGAGCCCCGGTGCCCGGAGGACCACAAAGAGCCTGCGCAATGCCGGGAATGCCGGAATGCCGGAAATGTCGAGAACGGATCGCGCGCCGCCGACCAGGGTCGGCGGCAACTCCTCGCGCCTGCTGACCGTCGACCTGAAGGTCGACGGCTACGTGCTGACGCGTCGCAATCCGCGTCCCGGTACCCGAAACAGGGGCCCGGTAACCAGGGGGTATAAGAGCCTGCGCAATGCCGGCATGCCGCGAATGCCGTCAATGACGCACGACCACCGCGCCGGGCGGCAACGCAGGAACTGACCCACAATCGGGCCATCGTCCGCCGACCAAGGTCGGCGGCTACACATTCCGGGGTGTAGGCGTCGAGCTTGCTCGACGCGATCCCGATCCGCGATCCGCGGTTTCGACTCGTCCGTTCCCGAGTTGCGTTCGGCGTTCGACGTTCTGTGTTCGTCGGCGGTCGACCGTGCACCCGGTCCCCGGTCCCCGGTTCCCGGTCCCCGGCCCCGTGTCTGCCTAATCAAATCTTCACGTTCATTAATGAGCCTATGGGCCTGCTTCAAGCTGCCCGCATTTCATCCATAAGCTGAACGCATACTTCTTGACCGTGGCATACACTGCTCGCACGCATCACTACCCGGCGGGACGTGTCCCCGCCGGTCTCCCGGTGAGCGGGGTGCCCAATGGACAACACGCAGTTGGCCCGGCGGCCGCAGAGCGGCCTGTACGACCCGTCTTTTGAACACGACGCCTGTGGCGTCGGGTTCCTCGCGCACCTGCGCGGGACGGCCTCGCACGACGTCGTCGATCGCGGCTTGAAGGCGCTCGAGCGCATGGAGCATCGCGGTGCCACCGGTGCCGAGCCCAACACCGGTGATGGCGCCGGCATCCTGATCCAGATTCCGCACGCGTTGTTCGAGCAAGAGTGCGCGCAAGGCCGCATCGTGACGCCTGACGATGGCAAACCGCTTGCGGAGCTGCCGCCTGCCGGCAAGTACGCGGTCGGCCTGATCTTCTCGTCGCCCGACCCGCAAGCCGCCGCGCTGGCCAAGTTGATCTTCGCGATGGTCGTGCGCCAGGAGGGGCAGCAGCTCCTCGGCTGGCGGCGGGTGCCGACCAACAACCGCAGCCTCGGGCAGACCGCGCGGTCGGTCGAGCCGGTGATGGACCACGTGTTCCTGGCCCCGGCAGCCAACGTGGCCGACGCCGCCGCGTTCGAGCGCAAGCTGTACGTGATCCGCAAGCGGTACCAGACGACCATCCGCACGAGCGGCATCGACGACACCAAGTACTTCCACGTGCCGTCACTGTCCTCGCGCACGCTGACCTACAAGGGGATGCTCACCCCGCCGCAGGTGCGTGACTACTTCCCCGATCTCGACGATCCGCGCACCACGAGCGCGCTCGCCCTGTTTCACTCGCGCTTCAGCACCAACACGTTCCCCAGCTGGGAGCTGGCGCACCCGTATCACCTGATCGCCCACAACGGCGAGATCAACACGCTGCGCGGCAACATCAACTGGATGCGCGCCCGTGAGGCGATGCTCTCCTCGTCGCTGTTCGGCGACGACCTCGAGAAGGTGCTGCCGATCGTCCGCGAGGGCCTCAGCGATTCGGCCTGCCTCGACAGCGTGCTCGAACTGCTCGTGCAGTCGGGCCGATCGCTGCCGCACGCGGTGATGATGCTCGTGCCCGAGGCGTGGGAGCACCACGACACGATGAGCGAGGAGAAGAAGGCGTTCTACGCCTACCACTCCTGCCTGGTCGAACCCTGGGATGGGCCGGCCTGCGTGACATTCACCGATGGCGTGCAGATCGGCGCCGTGCTCGATCGCAACGGCCTGCGTCCCGCCCGCTACTGGGTGACCGCTGACGACTACGTCATCCTCGCATCTGAGGTCGGCGTGCTCGACGTGCCGTCGAACCAGGTGATCGAGAAGGGCCGCCTGCAGCCCGGCAAGATGTTCCTCGTCGATCTCGCCGAGGGCCGGATCATCGCCGACGAGGAGATCAAGCACCGGATCGCGACCGAGAAGCCGTACCAGGAGTGGGTCAGCCAGCACCTGGTTCCGCTCGAGGCGCTGCAGCCGGCCGAGACGCCGGCGCCGCACACCGGCGAGTCCCTGCGGACGCTGCAGCACGCGTTCGGCTACACCCAGGAGGACATCAAGGTCCTGATGGCGCCGATGGCGCTCAAGGGCGAGGAGCCGATCGGCTCGATGGGCAACGACGCGGCCATCGCCGTGCTCAGCCGGCGCGCGCGGCCGCTGCCCGACTACTTTCAGCAGCTGTTCGCGCAGGTCACCAACCCGCCGCTCGACGCGATCCGCGAGAAGCTCGTGACCTCGGTCGGGACCGCCATCGGCCCCGAGCGCAACATGCTCGATCCGCAGCCCGAGAGCTGCCGGATGATCCTCTGCGAGAGCCCGTTCCTCGACAACTCGCAGATGGCGCGCTTCAAGGCGCTGCAGCGCTATGACCGCGCCGGTCGCCTGCTGCCGACGTCGCGTGATGACCAGCCGTTCTACGTGACCGTGCTCGACATGGTGTTCCCGGTGGCCGACGGCCCCGACGGGATGGAGCCGGCCATTCGTGCCATGTTCGCCAAGGCCGACACGGCGATCACCAACGGCGCGAAGGTGCTCGTGCTCTCCGACCGCGGCGTGACGGCCAAGAAGTGCCCGATTCCCGCGCTGCTGGCCGTTGCCGGGCTCCAGAACCACCTGGTACGGGCGCGCACCCGCACGCGCGTGACGTTGATCGTCGAAACCGCCGACGCGCGCGAGGTCCATCACTTCGCGACCCTGATCGGCTACGGCGCCAGCGCCGTGAACCCATGGCTCGCGCTCGAGTCGCTCGCGCAGTTGAAGGACATGGGACTGGCCGAACCCGACGTCGACGATGCGTACCTGCAGGGCAAGTACCTGAAGGCCGTCGAGAAGGGCGTGGTGAAGGTGATGTCCAAGATGGGCATCAGCACCGTCGCCAGCTACCGCGGCGCGCAGATCTTCGAAGCCGTGGGGCTCTCGAAAGAACTGGTGGATCGCTACTTCACCAACACCCCGTCGCGCATCGGCGGCATCGGCATGAAGGAAGTCGCCCAGGAGGCGCTGCTCAACCACGCCCGCGCCTGGACGCCTGCGCCGCTGGTCGAGCGCGAGCTGGTGCCGGGCGGCCAGTACCAGTGGCGTCGCGATGGTGAGCTGCACCTCTTCAACCCGGAGACGGTGTTCAAGCTGCAGCACGCGACGCGCGCGAAGCGGTACGACATCTTCCGCGACTATACGAAGACGGTCGACGATCAGGGCCGCGAGCAGGCGACCCTGCGCGGCCTCTTCACCCTGCGTACCGGCACGCGTCCGCCCGTGCCGATCGAGGAAGTCGAGCCGGTCGAGGCCATCGTCAAGCGGTTCGCGACCGGCGCCATGAGCTTCGGTTCGATCAGCGCGGAGGCGCACGAGACGCTTGCCATCGCGATGAATCGCATCGGCGGCCGCAGCAACAGCGGCGAGGGCGGCGAGGACCCGCACCGCTTCACGCCCGATCCGAACGGCGACTGGCGCCGCAGCGCGATCAAGCAGGTGGCGTCGGGCCGCTTCGGCGTCACGAGCCACTACCTCGTGAATGCCGACGAACTGCAGATCAAGATGGCGCAGGGAGCCAAGCCCGGCGAAGGTGGCCAGCTGCCCGGCAACAAGGTGTACCCGTGGATCGCCAAGGTGCGGTACTCCACGCCGGGGGTGGGCCTGATCAGCCCGCCGCCGCACCACGACATCTATTCGATCGAGGATCTCGCGCAGCTGATCTTCGACCTGCGCAATGCCAACCCGCGTGCCCGCATCAGCGTGAAGCTCGTGTCCGAGGTCGGCGTCGGCACGGTTGCGGCGGGCGTCGCCAAGGCCAAGAGCGACCTGATCCTGATCAGCGGCCACGACGGTGGCACCGGCGCCAGCCCGTTGACCTCGCTCAAGCACGCGGGCGTGCCGTGGGAACTCGGCCTCGCCGAAACGCAGCAGACGCTCGTGGCCAATCGCCTCCGTGACCGCGTCACGGTGCAGGTCGATGGCCAGATGAAGACCGGCCGCGACGTCGTCATCGGCGCGCTGCTCGGGGCGGAGGAATTCGGCTTCGCGACAGCTCCGCTCGTCGTGATGGGCTGCGTGATGATGCGCGTCTGCCATCTCGATACGTGCCCGGTCGGCATCGCGACGCAGAATCCGACGCTGCGGGCGAAGTTCACCGGCCAGGCCGAACACGTCGTCAACTTCTTCCACTTCATCGCAGAGGAAGTGCGTGAGCTGATGGCCCAACTCGGCTTCCGCACCGTGCAGGACATGGTCGGGCGGGCCGACCTGCTCGACGTGCAGCCGGCGGTGGATCACTGGAAGGCACGAGGGCTCGACCTCTCCCGAATTCTCGACACCGCGCACCTGTTCGGGGCCGAGGGGGCGCCGCCGCCGGTGCTGCACCGGACCGTCAAGCAGCACGTGGATCTCGGCGCGGTGCTCGACGCCGAGCTGATCGCGCTGGCCGAGCCGGCCCTGGCGCACCGCGAGAAAGTCGTGCTCGAACTGCCGATCAGCAACGCCAACCGCTCCGTCGGCACGATGCTCGGCAGCGAGGTGAGTCGTCGCCATGGCGGGCAGGGGCTCGCGCACGACACGATCGACATCGGCTTCCGCGGTTCTGCCGGCCAGAGCTTCGGCGCGTTCCTCCCGGCCGGCATCACCCTGCGACTCGAGGGTGACGCCAACGACTACGTCGGCAAGGGGCTCTCGGGCGGACGGGTGATCGTGCGGCCGCCGCACGATGCGACGTTCATCGCCGAGCACAACGTGATTGCCGGCAACGTCGCGCTCTACGGCGCGACCAGCGGCGAGGCGTTCATCCGCGGCGTGGTCGGCGAGCGGTTCGCCGTCCGCAATAGCGGCGCGGTCGCGGTCGTCGAGGGTGTCGGCGACCACGGCTGCGAGTACATGACCGGCGGTCGGGTCGTCGTCCTGGGGCGCACCGGTCGCAACTTCGCCGCCGGCATGAGTGGCGGCGTCGCCTACGTCCTCGACGCGGACGGCGACTTCGCGCAGCGCTGCAACAAGGAGATGGTCCTGCTCGAGGGGCTCGACCACGAGGACGACCGGTACGTGTTCGAATTGCTGGAGCGTCACCGCACGGTAACCGGCAGCACCCTCGCCGACCGCTTGCTCGGGCACTGGGACGCGACGCTGGCCCGGTTGGTGCGAGTGATGCCGATCGATTACAAGAAGGCGCTCGAGGCGCAGCGCGCCGAGTTGCAGGGAGTGGCAGTCTGATGGGCAAGGTGACAGGATTTCTCGAGCTCACGCGCGAGACGCCGACTCGCCGTCCGGTGCAGGAGCGAGTCCGCGACTGGGAAGAGGTGTACCAGCCGTTCCCGGTGGAGTCGTTGCGCGGTCAGGCCAGCCGCTGTATGGACTGCGGCATCCCGTTCTGCCACCAGGGGTGTCCGCTCGGGAATCTGATCCCCGACTGGAACGACCTCGTCTACCGGGATCGCTGGCGCGAGGCGACGGCGCGACTGCACACCACCAACAACTTCCCGGAGTTCACGGGACGCCTCTGCCCGGCGCCCTGCGAGGCGTCGTGCGTGCTCGGCATCAACGACCTGCCGGTCACGATCAAGCAGGTCGAGGTGTCGATCATCGACAACGCGTTCGAACAGGGCTGGGTCATCCCGGAGCCTGCCGCGAAGCGTACGGGCAAGAAGGTCGCCGTCGTCGGATCGGGGCCGGCAGGCCTGGCCGCGGCGCAACAACTGGCGCGTCAGGGCCACGACGTGGTGCTCTTCGAACGGGCCGACCGCATCGGCGGTCTGCTGCGCTACGGCATCCCCGACTTCAAGATGCACAAGCGTCTGCTCGATCGGCGCCTGGAGCAGATGGCGGCCGAAGGCGTGGAGTTCCGGGCCAGCGTCGACGTTGGCGGCCAACTCACCGGCGAGCAGCTTCGCAAGGACTTCGACGCGGTGTGCCTCGCGGTTGGCGCGACGCAGGCGCGGCCGCTGACCGTGCCGGGGGCGGACCTCGAGGGCGTCCACCTCGCGATGACCTATCTCGAACAGCAGAACCGGGTCGTCGCCGGCGACGACGTGGTGTACGAACCGACGCTCGACGCAAAGGGCAAGCGAGTGATCATCCTTGGCGGTGGCGACACCGGCGCCGACTGCCTTGGCACGGCGCACCGCCAGGGTGCCGCCAACGTGCGCCAGTACGAGATCGCGCCGCGCCCGCCCGACAGCCGCAGCCCCTCCGACCCGTGGCCGCAGTGGCCCAACATCTACCGCGTCTCGGCCGCCCACGAGGAAGGTGGCGAGCGCGAGTACGCGATCATGACGACGAAGCTCGAAGGCGAGAACGGCGTCCTGAAGCGGCTGCACGGCGTCCGCGTGGAGATGGTGCGCAAGGATGGCCAGCTGGCGTTCGAGCCCGTACCCGGGACGGAGTTCAGCGAGGACGTGGACCTGATCTTCCTCGCGATGGGCTTCACCGGCCCGGAGCCCCTGCCGCTGTTCACGCAGCTCGGTGTCGAGTGCGACGTGATGGGCCGCGTCAAGGCCGACGCGGTGACGCGCCAGACGACCGCGCCCGATGTCTTCGTCGCCGGCGACGCCCGTCGCGGCGCCTCACTCATCGTGTGGGCGATCGCGGAAGGACGCCAGGCGGCCGAGCAGATGGGGAAGTACCTCGTTAACGCTTAACGCTTAACGCCAAAACGCCGAATGCTTGATGCTCGGTAGGCGAGTGGCCGGGCTCGGAGAGCCGGCCCTACCTTCTTTGATGCCAAGGCCAATGGCCGAGGGCCGAAGGCCGATTAGAACGCCAAGCGTCAGTCGTTAGGCGTCAATGGCAACTCGCCACGACCGACGATGTGCATGAGCGCGTCGACGACGGCAGGATCGAACTGGCGCCCGCGCTGACGTTTGAGTTCGTCGAGCACCTCCGACAGCGGCCACGATTTCTTGTAGGCGCGCGCATGTGTCAGTGCATCGAAGACGTCGGCCACCGCCACGATGCGGCTCACCAGCGGGATCGACTCGCCGTTGAGCCCATCGAGGTAGCCGGTGCCGTCCCACTGTTCGTGATGCGTGCGCGCGATCTCCTCTGCCATCTGCAGCAACGGATGGGTGCTGCCCGACAGCAGGCGTGCGCCGATCCTGGTGTGCGTCTTGACGACGGAGAACTCGTCGTCGCTCAGGCCTCCGCCTTTGAGCAGGATGCTGTCGGGCACGGCGATCTTCCCGAGATCGTGGAGCGGGGCAGCGAGGCGGAGCAATTCCACCTCCTCGGCCTCCATGCCCAGCTCCCGCGCGAGCGAGGCCGACAGGCGTCCCACCCGCTCGGTGTGCTGCATCGTGTCGTCGTCGCGAAAGTCCGCGGCGCGCGACAGGCGATGCAGGATCTCGAGCTGCGCCTGCTCGAGATCTTCGGTGCGCTCCTTGACGCGCGCCTCCAGCATCTCGTTCTGCGCCTGCAGCGCGAGGTACAGGTATCGCGCTTCCAGCAGGTTGCGGATCCGCAGGACGATCTCCGTGGCGTCGAACGGCTTGTTGACGAAGTCCTTGGCGCCGAGCGAGAGCGCACGCTTCTTCAGGTGCGTGTCGGCGTCGGCGGTGATGAAGACGATCGGCAGGTAGCCGTCGGCGGGCAGCAGCGGCGCGAGCTGATCGAGGACGCCGAATCCGTCGAGGTCAGGCATGTGCAGGTCCAGGAGGACGAGATCTGGCCTGTGCTCCTCGAACAGCGGCCGTGCCTGCTGCGGGTGCGTCGTCGTGATGACATGTTCGAAGCCGGCACGGCGGAGGAGCCGGTCGATGATGTTGACGTTCTGAACCTGATCGTCGACCGCGAGGATGCGCGCCTCGGGCCACGAGAACTCCGCCATGGATGGACGATCCTGACGCGCCGGCGACGACGCTGTCAAAGTCAAAAACGCACACGGGCGGATTGGCGCCCGTGGATCACGCCAGGTGGATGGGCGGCGCTCATGCTATCGCAGGGGGCACCGCCAATTTCAGGAGTTCAGAATTTCAGAAGTTCACCTGCCACCGCCAACCATCGGAGCGTTGAGGTGGTCCTGCAATTCTGAAATTTTGAAATTCGAAATTTGAAATTGTCTAGGAGGATGCCGATTCGGTCGAGTCGCGACTGACCGCCATGCGCTGATAGAGATAGGACGCCGCCACCAGCAATGCCCCGAGCCCGAGCACGCTGAGCATCCGGTAGACGCGATCGAGTTCCGCGATGTCCTTGGTCAGGACCTTCAGTATGGTGAGGGCGAACAGCGCGATGGCCAGGTAACGCGCCGGGGCGTATCCCCGGCGAAAGCCGGCAGCGACGAGCCCCACCGCATACAACGCCCAGGCCACGGAGAGCGCGACCTGCTGCGCCAGCTCCGCGCGCGCGGCACCCGCGGGCAACCCCGCAGCGCTCGACGCGTAGGCCCGTTCGCCGAAGACGAGCGCGATCTCGGCGGAAATCCAGGCGATGGCCAGCACGTTGGCGCCGATTATCAGGCCATGACGCACGGGGGGACCTGCGACGGGGTCGGGGTCATCGTTGGCGCGAGCGGCGAGCCACGCCATGGCGCCGACGATGACCAGCGTCGCGAACGCGCGCGTGTTGACGATCGGCCACGTGCCGACCGCCATCGGCTGGATGAGCGCATCGATCAGCCGCAGCGCGCTCAGGATGAGCAGGCCGACGGCGCCGGCATCCAGCCAACGGTGGCGTGAACGCAGCGCCGTGTGCCCGAGGGCGGCGCCTTCGATGGCCCACCCGATGGCGACGAGCGGACCCTCGAACCATTCGCTGACGGCGACCGCGCCGATCGACGCGCCCAGCGCGACGAACTGCGACGACAGCACCGGCATGCGCACGCGCAGCACCGCCGCGACGGCCAGGTTCCACAGGGCCAGGCCGGTGAGGATGGGCGCGTTCCACCAGGCCGCGTGCTCCGCGAAGAACGCATAGAGCGTCAGCGGCAGGAACGCCCCCGTCGCATGGGTGTGGACCAGTTCGGAGAGCGGAACCGGGACAGCGGGGTCGTCATCGCTGAGGTCGCGCCACTGGCCGGCCAGGTGCAGCAGGTACAGGGCGATCGCTGTGACGATGCCGGCGGCGTACCAACGGGGCGTGGCGAGGTGCTGCAGCCAGTCGGCGAACGGCAACATGACCAGCACCAGCACGATTGTGCGAGCCCATCGCCAGCCTGCGTGGTACGTGCCCGAGAGCCCGGCGACCGTGGCGACCAGGAGGTAGACGAGGAACGTCCCCTGGGAGCGGCCGATCAGCCATAGCGCCGCCGCGTGGTAGAGCAGCGGCGCCGACAGGAGCACCCAGGACGCTGGGATCGCCAGCGACGATCGTGCGCGCTGCCGTCGCAGCGCGATGATCATCCCGATCACGATCCCCAGGTGCACCGTGAGGAGCAGCAGCGTCCGCAGGCCCAGGGCCGGACGGTAGAAGGTGGCCGCCCACGCCGCCGACATCAGGACCGCGAGTGCATACGCGAGCACGGCGATGCCGGCCCAGGCGTGGCGCACGACCATCGCCAGGGCGCCGGCCAGCAACAATGCGTTGTAGACGAACAGGAACAGCTGCCGATCCTCGCTGCCACCCACGAGCACGGGCGTGACGAAGGCCCCGAGGAGCGACAGCGCGGCGAGCACCTGCACGCGGTGCCGGTCCGCGAGCCACGTGCCAAGCGCAGTCACGGCGAGCATCGCCGCGAAAGCCAGCGGTGGCGCAATCAGGCCGTACACGTGCAAGGCGGCATAGATGGCCACGTACAGCACGACGAGCCCGCCACCGCTCAGGGCGTGCCCGAAGAAGGCGAGCCCCTGCCGGACGAACCGCTGACCGAACCACAGCAGGGCCCCGCCCGCAGCCAGACCGGTTGCCACACGTAACGGCTCGCTCACCCATCCGTTGTCGAACGCGAACTTGATGAAGTAGCTGAGCCCGAGGACCAGCGAGCCGATGCCGGCGTACAGGAGCCAACGTGCGCCGATCCGTTCCTCCAGGGAATCGGCCGTCGGCATTCGGCCGTCGGCCTTCGGGAGCCCCGACACGTCGGGTTCGCCGATGGGTGGTACGGAAATCGGGCGCAGGGAATCCGCGGGTGCCGCGAGCGCTGCGGCCGACGTTGCGGCTTCGATCGGCGTCGATGCGCCCATCAATGCTGGGGCTGCGGTGGGCACTGGCGAGGGTGCCTCGCGCTCGTCGAGCACGTCTCCTACCCGCGAAGGCGTTGCGAGCGTGGCTTCGCCAGGCGCCTCGATTGACCCCGTTGGCATCGGGGGCGGTGGGGTGGCGGCGAGGTCGCGCACCTCTGCCACCCAGGCCGCCCGCGCCGGCCCGGCGTCGGACTGCGTCGGCGGTGCCGCCGTCATGGGAGGCGTCGCGCGAAGCGCGACAATCTCCGCGTGCAGGGCCTGCACGTCGCGGGCGAGCGCGTCGGCTCGCTGCAAGGCCTTCGATGCGCGCAGGTACGACAGCACCGGCAGGACGAAGGCCACCGCGAGCGACGCGCCGAGGAACACGAGTCCGATCAGGATTTCCACGGTGTGCCGCCGAGTATAATCTGCGGGTTACGGACGCCGGCACACGGCTGCCCCTGGTAGGGCCGGCTCTCCGACTTGTCCGCCGTAGCATTGGCGAAGGTGGAGCCCGGCCCATCGTTTAAGGAGATTTCCCGGTCATGGCCATTCGTGTCCTTCATGTGGGACTCGGTCCCATCGGCGTCGGCGTGGTTCGGCAGTGCGCATCACGCAAGGGCTTCAAGATCGTCGGCGCCGTCGATCTCGATGCTGACAAGATCGGCAAGGACCTGGGCGAGGTCGCCGGGCTCGGACGCACGCTCGACGTGAAGGTGGAGAGCAAGCTCGCAGCCGCGATCAAGGCCGGCAGGCCCGACGTCGTGGTGCTCTGCACGAGTTCATCGCTCTCCAAGGTCGCCGACCAGGTCGCCGACGTCCTGAAGCACAAGCTGCCGATTGTCTCGACGACCGAAGAACTGGCCTACCCGTGGTTCTCGAACAAACGCCTGGCAAAGAAAATCGACGTCCTCGCGCGCAAGGCCAAGGTGGCCGTGCTCGGCACCGGTGTCAACCCCGGCTTCACGATGGACGCGCTGCCGATCACCCTGACCGGCGTCTGCGAGCGCGTTGATTCGATTCGCGTCGAACGCATCCAGGACGCGTCCATCCGCCGCCTGCCATTCCAGCAGAAAATCGGTGCCGGTCTGACACCGGAGGAGTTCGCCGAGAAGGTGCAGGGCGGGGCGGTGCGCCACGTCGGCCTCACCGAGTCGGTGGCGATGATCGCCGACGCGATGGGGTGGAAGCTCGAGAGCATCACTGACGTGATTGGCCCCCGGATCGCCGCCCAGGCCACCAAGAGCGAGTTCCTGGCCGTGCAGAAGGGCCAGGTGGCGGGCATCACGCAGACAGGGACGGGGTACGACAAGAACGGGCAGGCGCTGATCACGCTCCACATGGAGGCGTACCTCGGCGCCCCCGAGTCCTACGACGCCGTCATCGTCAAGGGATTGCCCGACTTGCACATGAAGATCGCCGGTGGCGTGCACGGCGACATCGCCACCGCCTCGATCACCGTGAACTCCATCCCCAAGGTCCTCACCGCGCCCGCCGGCCTCCAGACGATGCGGAGCATGGTGATACCGTCGTGGTTTGGAGGGAAGACACGGTAATTTCAAGAATTTCAGACGTTCACAATTTCATTGGCACCGTCAGCAGCTCGAACAATGGCGGTGGTGGTGAAATTCTGAAATTCTGAAATTCGCTAGCCGCCTGCGATCACATCGTTGTCGTCGACCGCCAGCCGTACGAGGAAGGCGCCGAGCATCAGCAGTGGCGCCGGGTCCGCGAGCGCGCGCGCGGCCGGTTCGACTTCCACGATCGTCTCGGCTGGCAGCAGCCCCGTGGACCGGAACGTCAGGACCGGGGCGCCGTCTTTCGCTCGCCTGAAGGCCCACGCGTCGCCGGCGGTGCCGAGCGCCCGCCACTCGACCGGCTCGCCGTCGGGAAGATCGAGCGCGCCGTCGAATGACTCGCCTTGCCGCATCAACATCGGCGGATGGCGGCCGTCTGCCGGGGCCATCTGCACGCCGAGGTGCAGGACACCGCGCCGATGCAGGTGCCAGACGCCGCAGCTGGTGAGGCCGCTGGCCCGTCCATAGCCGCCGAATCCGAGCGAGCCCACGCACGTGTCACCGTCGAACAGCCAGGCCATGCGGCGCCGGTTGTGCGCCCACCGCAGGCCCGATGGCAGGGGATTCGGAAGAGGATGTAGCTCCGGGGTCATCTATCGAGGTCGGACGAGAACGCCAGAGGACTTGTTCACTTGGCTTCGTACTTGCTGATGTTGAATGGCAGGAGCGCAGGGATGAGCCAATGTCCACGTAAGAGGGCGCGTGTCGCCGGAGTCGTCGTTGCCGCCGGGCTTGCGGTGTCGTGTGCCACCAATCCGGCGACCGGCAAGAAGGAATTCAACCTGATGAGTGAGGCCCAGGAGGTCGCGCTCGGCAAGGAATCGGACGCCCAGGTCAGGCAGGAAATGGGTGTCGTCAACGATCCCGCGCTGCAACGGTACGTGGACGGCGTGGCCCGCCGCCTGGCGTCGGGTACCGAGCGTCCCAGCCTGCCGTGGACGTTCGCGGTCGTCGACTCGCCCGCGGTGAACGCGTTCGCACTGCCCGGTGGGTACGTCTACCTCACGCGGGGCATCCTCGCTCACCTCAACAGCGAGGCGGAATTGGCGGGAGTCCTGGGTCATGAAATTGCGCATGTGACTGCCAGGCATTCAGCCGCGCAGTACAGCAAGCAGACCGCAAGTTCGGTCGGCCTGCTGCTCAGCCAGATTTTCGTGCCCGAGTTGCGGCCATTCGGACAGGCGGCGGAGCAGGGACTCGGCCTGCTATTCCTGAAGTTCGGTCGAGATGACGAGTTGCAGGCCGACGACCTCGGGGCCGGCTATGCCACGGCGCAGGGCTGGGATCCGCAGGGCGTCTCGAGCATGCTCGAGACCCTCGGGCGGCTGTCCGAAGGGACGGACCGCAAGGGCGTCCCCAACTGGCTCTCGACGCACCCGATGCCTGCCGACCGCATCGCCCGCCTCGACCAGCGCGTCGCGGCGTTGCGTTCGCAGGCGACGCGCGAGTTGTCGGTCAATCGCGCCGCCTACCTGCAGCACGTCGATGGCCTGATGTTCGGTGACAATCCGCGTGAGGGCGTGCTGCGCGGTAATGCGTTCCTGCATCCGGACATGAAGTTCCGACTCGAGTTCCCGCAAGGCTGGCAGGTGCAGAACACGCCGCAGCAGGTCGTGGCGCAACCGCAGGGCGGTGGCGCTTACGTGTTCCTCCAACTGGTGTCGCAACCGCAGGGGCGGTCACTGCAGGAGGTCGCCGCGGCGGACCTCGGGCAATCGGGGCTGCAGTTGGTCGAAGGCGGCGAGACGCGCGTCAATGGCCTGCCGGCGTTTGTCGGGACGTTCCGCGGCCAACTGCAGAACATGGGCGACGTCGTGCTCAGGTCGGCCTGGATCAGTCACAACAACCAGGTCTTCCGGCTGGCGGGGTTGTCCTCGGCCAGCGCCTACCGCCAACTGCAGCAGGCCGTCGATGCCAGCGTGCGCTCGTTCCAGCCCTTGAGCGCTGGCGAAGCCGATCGGATCCGACCCAACGTGATCGAGTTGTACACGGCCAGGTCCGGCGACACCTGGCAGTCGCTGGCCTCGGGTCCGGGTCACAGCACGGTCAAGCCCGACACGCTCGCCGTGATCAACGGCTACCCCGTGCAGGAGCGCCCGCAGGCAGGCGATCGCCTCAAGATCGTCGTCGAACAGCGATGACGGCAATTGGAAATTGCAGAATTTCAAATTTCAGGATTTCATTACCACAGTCGGCGCTCGACGCCTGACGGTGGTAGTGCAATTTTGAAATTCTGAAATTCTGCAATTACCCGTGCACTCGAATCTTCTGTGTCTCGAACAGCGGGTTGGTGCCATCGCGGCGGACCACGGCCAGCAGCGTGACGTCATCATCGAACTGGCCCTGCGTCCAGGCCGCGATTGCGGAGAGCACATCGTCGCGCAACTGTCCGGCGCTCGTGTGCGGGCGGTCGACCAGTTCCAGCAGTCGCGCCATGCCGAAGTCCTCGCCATCGGGGCTGCGGCCTTCGGTCACGCCGTCCGTGTAGAGCAGCAACCGCGCATCGCCGCCGAGCAGCACGCTCGCGTCGCGGTAACGATGCGTGCGCAGCAGGCCCAGGCCCGGGTCACCGAGGCCGAGTTCGTGCGCCGCGCCATCCGACGTCAGGACCGGTGGGTTGTGACCGGCATTGGCGTAACGCAGTTCGCCGGTGCGCAATCGCAGCACGCCGTAGAAGAACGTGACGAAGCGTCCCTTGCGCAGGTTGGAGGCGAGGGTCTCGTTGACGCGTGTGCAGAGGTCGGCCGGGCTCACGTCCGGACCCGCCAGCGCCTTGACCGTCGCCTGGAGGTTGGCCATCACGAGCGATGCGGCGAGCCCCTTGCCCGCGACGTCGGCGACGCAGATCGCGATCGCCTCGGTCGACAGCCACCACGCATCGTAGTAGTCGCCGCCGACGGCAAGCGCCGGGTGCCACGCGCCCGCGATCGAGAACGCGTCCGGCTGGGGCAGTTGCTGCGGCAACAGCGCGCGCTGGTTGTCGAAGGCTTCCTTCATCGAGGCATCGTGCTGGCGCGCCTCGATGTCGGCGATGGCCATCGACGTCTGCGCCGCCAGCGAGGACAAGATCTCCATGTCCCGCTCCTGCCACGACTCGTCCGATCGCTTGCGGCCCAGCCCGAGGACGACGGGGATGTCATCGCCCTGGCGCACGGGCAGCAGCGCCTCGATCCCGAGCTGCTCCCAGACGCGGGCTTCGTCCATCACCATCGTCACTTCGGCCAGCATCGTCGGGCCGAGCAGGTCCTGCGCACGCTGGGTCAGGAACGGCAGCGCCTCGAAGGCCGGGCGGGCCGTCGGATCGGGTGAATGGGCGGCGAGGAACTCGGGCTGATCCTCACGGCGCCTGAACACGTACGTGGGGCCGTGCGGAATCGCCTCCTGCAGGGCGAGCACGAGGCGGCGTTCGAGGTCGTCGCGGCGCGACATCGAGCGCAACTCCTGGCCGTGCCTCGCCAGCACGCCCACCGGGTCTGGCGTGCGCTGGTAGAAGTGCTTGTCGACGCGGCGCTGCACGCGGCGGCGCAACGGCTCGAACAAGGACACCGCCAGCAACGTGATCAGGATCGTGGTGACGCGATTGCTGTCGGCCGCTCCACCGACCGCCGTTGCCAGCAGCAGGACGACGGCGAAGGTGCCGATGTACACGCTGGCCGTCGTGAGCAGGTAGAAGAACGTCAGGCGGATGATGAACCTGATGTCCATCAAGCCGTAACGCAAGACCGCGGCCGCGAACGCCAGCGGGATGACCGAGTACGCCACCCACGTGGAGATCTCGAAGACCGAGAACAGCCACGGCGGCGGCGCGGTACCGGTGACGAACGACAACCCGATGGAGAGCAGCGAGAGCAGCACCGCGATGCCGAGGGCGAGCGCGATGCTCATCAGCGGCCAGCGGATCTGCTGCCGCATCTCCTCCGTGCTCAGTCGCCACGAGCGCCACATCGCGATGCCGCACGCAATCGGATACGCGATGCCGACGCCGATCGCGAACAGGCCCACGGCGCAGGCGAGGAGCAGCCCCGCGAGCAGGCCGGCCGTCTCGCGTGCCCGCATCTGCACGAGCACGATCGTCGTGAGCACGGCCGCCATGTAGGTCAGCGCCACCATGACCCCGAGCCAGAACGCGTTGTCGAGGAACCAGGACCGCCAGGGGCGCGCGCGCAGGCGGGTCCACCAGACCCGCAGGGCACCGGCGCTGGCCAGCGCCGCGACCACCAGCGCCACCGCCGGGCGCGCCGCCGCGGGAATCCAGCCAAGCAGGAGCAAGACGACGACCGGCGCGGCGATCCAGCCAACCAGCGTCGGGATCAGGTAGGTCCAGCCCAGTACGCGTCCAAGGGGCACGGGGGCAAGACGCGGCTGCGGAAACAGCGTCAGGAAATGCAGCAACGTCGGGTTGATGACGAGCGCGCACGCGTACGTGATCGCCAACGCGGTCAGGTTGAAGCGGGTGAACGCGTCAGGCAGCGGCATCACGCTCTCGGGCGCCTGGCTCAGGCCCGGCACCGAGTAGTTCAGCATCGACAGGCCGAACGTGCAGCCGAAGAGCATGAACAACATCGCCCGGGGATCGTGCGGCCGCCACTTGAACACGAGCGACGGGATGCCGAGGAACAGCGCGAACACCAGCAGGACGCGGATGGCCACGCCGGCCCATTGCCATCGACCGGCGAGCACCGGCCGTGCCGAGAGGCGCCGTGTGAGCGGCTGGCCATCGCGTTCGATGTCGAAGGTCACGACCTCGCCGGGGAAGAGCCGATCGTGCCGGGCAATCAAGGCACGGGTGTCGGTTACCGCGATGCCGTCGACCTGCAGCACGCGGTCGCCGACGCGGAGGTCGGCGTCAGCCGCGGGGCTGTGTGCCCGCACCGCCCGCACGACGACGGTTGCGCCGCGATCGGGCCGGCGCAGCATGGTGCCGCCCCGGCTGATCTGCACGCCGAGCGTCGGCCGGGTGCGGGCCCGCACCAACGCGACCACGACCCAGAAGGAGACCGCCGCCAGGGCGAGGAGCACGAGCGTGGCGAGCAGGCGGCGATGACGCAGCATCGCCGCGGTGACCGCGTCGTGCGTCACCTCCGCCGGCACCTGGGCCGGGGCGGTCATGGGGAGAATTGTATGGCGAGGCTGCGACGAACCCCACACGAGCACCATCTGGCCGCTGGCGGCGTGCCTCGTGGAGCGTTGGCGGCGCGGCGATTGCACCGGGGCGCGCGTTACCGATCACTGTAGAACTGCCCCCGGTACGGAGAGTCCACATGTACGGAGTGTCGCCAACGAAGCGATTCGATCATCTCGAACTGGCTCGGACAGAGCATGCCGTTGCGTGGCACTGCCCCTTGTCACTTCGCCGATGCCCGTCGCCGTCAGACGCGATGCCTGACGATGATGTCGACCGGTACACGCGTGGGGAGTGGAGCCAAGAATGCGGGGCCGGTCGCAGCAGCGGCGGCGCTGAGGCCCCTCGCGCTGCTCGTGATGGGCGCCGGAGCCGCATCGACGAGCGCCGATCCCGACCTCTGGGGACACTTGCGTTTCGGGCTGGACATGCTCAGAGACCGTGCGCTGCACGCAGCGGACCCTTACTGGTACACCTCCGACCGCCCATGGATTAACCACGAGTGGCTGTCAGAGCTGCTGTCTGGCGCGGCTTACCAGGGAGCGGGCACGCGCGGGTTGAGCGCGCCGAAAGTGCTCGTGTGTGTCGCGCTCTTCGCTCTCGTCTGGAATACCGTGCGCGAGCAGGATTTCGCGTGGCGCTGGAGCGGAATGGCGGTCGCGGCCTAACGCGCGAGTGGCGCGGGCACATGGCTATCGCGAAGACGTACGGACGCCGCGGTCCTTCGTGGCTGCTCGGGCCGAGCTTCCTCCCTTGGGTCTCGCGCGGCATCGCATGCAGCTGTTTTCCGGGTCCGCAGCAACGCTGCTCTTCTCGTCTACGGCGTCGCGTCGGGCTCGGACTCTGCGCCTCGGCGCAGCACCATCACGACGCAGGGGATGTACATCAGCAGCGTGATCCACCATGCGCGCATGTGCATCAGTTGCAGGTAGTCCATCTGACGGTCGCGTGACAAAACGATCCAGCTTGCGACGACGAGCCATCCTGCTTCGGACCAGCGCTTCGGAACGAGGAAGAGCGGCAGTGTCTCGTAAACCATGGTGGTGTGCGGGATGCACCCAAGGGCAACCAGCAGTCGCGCTTCGGGGCGTCGCCATCGCAGCAGTGCCAGCAGGATCAGCGGCCCGCCCGCCGTAACGTGGGAGATCGGTGCTGTCATGTGGTACGCCGACGGCAATGCGGCGAGCCAATCGAGTGGCCAGCGTGGCATCAGGAGGAGACTGCCGCACGCGAGCGCAGCACTCATCCAGAACTTGCGCCACGATGGGTACGCCATGAAGAGCGCGGTACCTATGGACGGCTTGCAGGCCAGGGCCCATCCCATCGAAGGCAAGAGGGCCGTGGCCATCATCAACGGTGCCCACTGGGCGGTCCTGACGACGCTCGCCGCGCCGGCCGATGCGAAAACGAACCATCGGTATGGCGCGCCACGCTCTTCACTCAGCCCCCATGCGAGTGTCGCGGCCGACAAGCCGACGAACAGCGCACAGGCCCACCGCAGCGGCATGACTGAGAACGGCACCGACACCAGCACGGCCGGACCCGGGTACAGCAGCGGGAAGGGCCAGGGGAAAGCCTTGCCCGGGCCGACGACGTCGTACGGATTCCGGCCCTCGACCAGTCCGCGCGCGGCATGCCACAGCTGCGTGAAGTCGGTATTGGTCAGCACCGATGCCTGGCCTTCGAGCGCCAGGATCGTCGATACGATCGCGACGGCCACCGTGAGTATGATGCGCTGGACGATCCGCTCCGCGGCGGGCGAGAGTTGTCGCGGCTTCGCGGTCGGGTGAGGCACCTGCAGCTGGATAAGAGTGCTCATGACAAGGGTGGCCTGCTCGCCGGCAGGTACATCTCCCGGCCTTCCGCAATGCCCGCCAGACGGTACTGCCTCCGAACGACACGCATCACCGCATCGAGCGCGGGCGTCTGGTATTTGTCTCCGGGTCGGAAAATGACCAGCGCCGGCGGTCGTGTGCGGATGAGCCTGAGGACGTCCTCGACCTCGCCAGGGCTCTGCATGCCGAGCGCCGAGTTGTAGAACCGTACCGGATTGGTCCGCTCGGCAAGAAAATAGAGCTGCGCGTCGTTGGGCAGCACCAGCAACGTCTCGCCAGGGGCCACCTGAGTCCTGATGATTGCGACCAGCCGGTCGTACTCGCGCACATCCTCCTTGGGAAGCGAGAAGGACGCCCGCAGCCCGGCCAGTGATCCGAGGGGCGGAGGTGTCACGCGTCGACCGTGCAGGATGTCGAACGGTGGACGGGTCAGGGGCTGGCCTGCGTGTGAGACGAACCCGACGACGCCTACCAACAGCGCCAATGCTCCGCCTGCCACTTGGGGCGCGACGGTCCCGACCGCTGCGAGCCGCCAGAGCAGGGCGGCGATGGTCGCGCCGGCGGAGTAATAGAGGTACAAGGGTCCTTCGAGCAGCAGCGATACCATCGCGAAAAACATCGCGATGATTCCCGGTGCGATCGCGGTGGCGTCCGTCCGGCGACGAAGGTCGTGCCAGACGACGGCGCCATTAGCCGCCGATCCCAGAGAAAGCGCCAACCAGTACGATCCGTTTGCTGCGTCGCCGATGCCGGCGGGTGCCATGACCAGTTGGGCCGAGACTAGCGGTGTGAGGGCGTACCAGCCGACGCCGCCGAAGAACGGGAGTTGCGTCTCGCCTGCGGCTCTGGCGACGATGTCGGTGAGCCAGCGCGTGGTCGAGCCGAACCACAGGTGGTACGCCAGCATGGGGGCCATCACCGGTCCGGCGCCGGCCAGGACGTGCAGGATGAGTCGCCGCGCCGCTCGATCGGGTGTCTGCAGCGACAGCGCGTTGCGCAGCAGCAATGCTGCCGGCCAGGACGCGATCAGCAGCAGGCCCCCCGGACGATAGGCCGACGTTAGGGCGACGTAGCCGATCAGTCCCGTAAGCATCAAGGCTGACAGCGCCCGACCAAGGCGCGCACTCGATGGCGCGAGCCTATCCTCAGCCTCGAGCAGCGCGACTGTCAGCAGACCCATCGCTGCCCACGCACCAGACAACTGCCGCAACATCGTCATCAGGCCGACGATGCCGCCGGCTACGACGAGCCGTGCACGACTCTCCCTGGGTGTCGCAACCAGCCACCACGAAACGACGATCGTTAGCGACAAGCAGTACCAGTTGGGGTTGGGGCTGAAGAACTGGACGAGCCCGACGCCGGCCGTGGCGACGGTGCCAGCGGTCGCGAGCGACAAACTGCGCCGCGCGAGCAGCGAGAACGTGAAGACCGACTGCACCAGCGCCGCGAGCACGAGCGGATAACGCAGTGACACCATGTCGGTGCCGAAAATGTGGAAGGCGAGCACGTGCAGGCCATGGATGTAGCCGGGATGGATATCCTGGACGTCCCGGTGCAGTACGTCGCCCGCCTGTACGCGCTCCGCTATGTGTGCGTAGAAGCCATCGTCGGTCGCATACCAGAAGCCATCGTGCATCGCCCACAGCAACGCCGCGTACGACGCGCACAACACAAGACAGAGCACCCACGCAGTTGCCCGCCGACGCCCGGCCTGTCGCTCAGCTGTCAGTCGGGACGTGATCACGGCGCAGTCGTATGCCGGCTCGCTTCCCCACGGCCGCCGTTGGTCTCGCGCAGTCGTTCGCCCCACGCCTTGAAGGGGTACAGCATCTGCCCCAGCGTTCCCTTGCCCATCTGATCGGTAACGCCGAGCGGCACCGTGCAGAGCCCTGGCACGTGATAGGTTCCGAACGCGTAGTCCAGGAAGGCGAACACGGTGGCGAAGTTACTGCCAGCGCCGACGACGTCGCGTGCGTGATGCCACCGGTGCATCACCGGGGAGACGAACACGTATCGCAGCGGTCCGTACATCCACGGCAGGTCGGCGTGGATGAATTCACCGTAATAGTGACGCACCACGAAGTTGGCAATCAGCGCCCATTCGGGGAAGCCGCACACAGCGAGCACACCCAGGTCGACTATGAGCGTCGTCACGCGATTCAGGGGATGGAAGCGCATGATGGTCATCCACGTCATGTGCGCGTCGCTGTGGTGGATGGCGTGTGTCGGCCACAGCAGCCGCGTATGCTCGATCCGGTGCCTGGCCCAGGAGATCAGGTCGCCAACGAACACGACGCCGACCAGCGTGACCACGGCCGGCAGCGCGTGCCAGCGGGCGGGCGCCAGGATAGCCAGGGAGTGTGCCTCGATGCCGTTCTGGATCCCCTGGGCGAGCACGGCTACGATGGGCGCCACGAGCAGCGTGTCGAGGAAGTGCAGCGACAGGTTCAGCCTCACGTCCTCGAACGCCCGCTCGAACACCGGGAGCGCTTCGCGGCCCTTGAGGAACAGGGCCAGCAGCACGAAGAAGACGGTGGGCGGTATCAGGATGACCACGGCGCCGCTCAGTGACTGGAGCGCAGCGCCGATCAGGTGGAGTAAGCCGTCGTCCATGAAGTTCCTGCCTATTGTTCCGGGGCTCGGTAGCCGCCACGGCTCCTGACGACGACGTCGCCGGCCCTGCCTTGCAGCGTGACTTGCCGCCAGCGTCCGTCGCGGGCGCTGTTGGTGGAGACATACGAGAGGACGTAACGACGGCGCAGGTCCTCGACCACCCGCGTGTACTGTTCCCCGAGTTCCGACGCGGCAGCCGGGAAGTAGGCCGCGCCGCCAGAGGTCTGTGCGAGCCTCTCGAGGCTCGCGCGGTCGACGTTGGGCCCGAGGCCGATCGCGAAAATGGCGGCATCGACCTCTCGGATTTGATCGAGTACCCGCGCCAGCGTGCGGCGACTGCCCGGTCCGGTGCCCGCGGCGTTCTCGTCGCGCCCATCGGTCATCACCACGATGGCCTTACGGCCCTCGCTGGTGGCAAGACGATCCAGGCTGATCGCGATCCCATCGAGCAGCGCCGTGCCGCCGGACGTACGATACGAAGCGATGCTCTGCCTGGGAATCGCCCGCGACAGCGTGAGATCGGTAATCATCGACGCGTCGTCGCTGAAGGTCACGATACCGATCCGATCTTCGTCACGAACAGCGTCCACGAAGCTGAGTGCTGCCGATCTCACCTCGGCTTCGGTGCCACGCATGCTGCCGCTCTGGTCGAGGGCAATCAGGATGGACACCGGTGCCACCGCCTCCTGGAACGATTCGACGGCCTGCAGCACGCCGTCCTCGCGGACCTCGAGATCGTACCGGCCGAGCATGACCGAATCGCTCGCGCGACTGACGGCGGTGAACTCGATGACGGGCTTGATCGGCGCTGGCGCCGGCGCAAAGTAGCCCGCTCGCGTCTTGACCGCATATGTTGCGATGTCGGTCGTCAAGGTGATCGCCCGCCACTTGCCGTCATGCGTCTGGTTGGCCGGTGTATAGGTGAGCAAGTAGCGGTGGGCCACGTCGTCCTGAATATGCTCCTGGACCAGCGGCAGTTCGGCGTCCCGCGCCGGGAAAAACGCCTTGCCGCCGGTCTGCTGCGCCAACTGCTTCAGGACGTCTCGACCGCGGAAGGACATACCCGCCACTCCACCGATCCCGACGGTGTACAACGTGGCGCTGGCGCGGCGGAGAGCGCCGACCGACTGCTCGACATCCGTCGTACTGTGCTCGTCGTAGCCGTCGGTGATGAGGACGACGATCTGTCGTCCGGGTGCGTTCTTGATCCGGCTGGCGAGGTCGCCGAGTGCGTCGGCGATGGCAGTCCCGCCACGCGTGTGCAGCCCCTCAATCGCGCTCGAGAGCGCGTCGAGATCGCGCGTCGGTCCGGTGATGGCACCAAGCGAGCGCGCGAACGGAGCGACGGCGAGGGTGTCGTCCGGACGCAGGAGCGACGCGAGACGACGCAAGGCGCGCCGGACGAAGTCGAACCGGCTCGACATGCTCTGGCTTGTATCCACCAAGAGCGTGATCGTCGTGGGCGCGCGGCTCGGTTCGGCCAGTTCGATTTTCTGGGGCACGTCCTCTTCCCTGAGCGCGAACCGCTCGCGGGTGAGGCCGGCCACGTATCGCCCGTCTTCATCCAGAACAGCGACATCGAGCAGCACGCTGGCCACGCTCGTCTCGTCGGTGATGTCGAGCGCGGGCAGTGACAGGCGATGCTCGGCGACGCGCCCGGTGGAGTCGACCGCCTCAGCCCGCAGTTCGATTGGAACGAACGGATTGTCGTCCACCCACTCGACCGCGAAGATCGGCCCGCTGACGTCTTCACCAATCCGCGTGTCGCCAGCATAGAAGGTGACTTTCTCGACGGCCGTGCCTGTCGCGGCTGTGGCACGGGCGACGATGCGGATGGGGCCACTCGACGACAGGCGTCCCTGTGGCGAAGTGATCTCCACCGTCGCATCCTGCGCGTACGCCCCGACGCCGCGAAGGACGGCGACCAGCAGCGTGACGAGCAAAGGATGTCGTCTCATGCGGCGACAGGGATGGCCATGGGCAGAGGGGCGATCAGTGCGGCGGAGTGCCACGCTGGTCCGGCCGGACGAAGTAGACCTCGCATGCTGCGTCGAGCAGTTCCCGGGTGAGCGCCTTGGGCTCGCCGCGATACTCCGCCAGCAACAGCGCGTGCGTGATCAGGTCGCGAGGATGGCAGCCACGCACCGGCTGCGCGTAGCGACGGTAGTAACCGTCGAGCAGGTGTTCCACCAGCCCGCGGTCGAACTCCACGCCTGCGACCATGCAGTAGTCCTTGAAGATGCGCGCGAACTCTTCGGACGTCGGGCCGGCGATGTAGACCTTGGCGTGAATGCGCCGCAGGAACGCCTCGTCGACGAGTTCGTGCGGGCGCAGGTTGGTCGCAAACACGATCAGGGTCCGAAACGGCACCTCGAATGCCTGGCCGGTGCCGAGCGTCAGGTAGTCCACCCGACTCTCGAGCGGCACGATCCAACGGTTCAGCAGCTCCGTGGTCGAACAGCGCTGACGGCCAAAGTCGTCGATCACGAGCACACCGCCGTTGGCCACCATCTGGAGTGGCGCGCGATAGTAGCCGCCCGGGCTCCGCCCGAGCATCAGCGACTCGAGGGTGAGTTCGCCTCCGGCAATGACCACCGGCCGACGGCACCGGATCCACCGCCCATCGGGCTGGGATCCGAGATCGAGCGGCGGCCTCGTGTCGGAGCCGGGGTGGCCGGCAGTGGCGGTGGCGCTGCCGTTCACGACCTCATGGGTCACGGGGTCGAAGACGCGGACGATCTGCCCTTCGACCTCGATGGCGTGCGGCACGGCGAAATCACCGTCCATGATGTCGCGGATGCCACGGGCAATTTGTGTCTTGCCGTTGCCCGCCTCACCGTAGATGAAGAGGGACGTCCCCGCGTTGACCGCCGGTCCGATCTGGTCGAGGACTGATTCGGGGACGACGAGATGGGGGAACGTCCGGCGCACCCGTTCGGGGTTCGCTGAATGAGGGGCCGACCGTGAGAATTCCTCGACGTACTGTCGGTACTGCTGAAGCGGCACCGGAGCAGCGCCGACGTAGGCATTCGATTCCAGGAACAGCACGGCACGGACCCGGCCTGCATCGGTGATGCGGTAGCGGTAGGTCGCGCCGCCGAGGAACGACCCCCCGACCACTTCCAACTGCCGCTGCGCCTTGAGCCCGTCGAGGGCGGGCTCGATGACCGGCCACAGCAAACCCAGGCGCTGCGCCATGTCCGAGCCCTCGAGCTCGCCGGAAAAGTGCAGCTGCTTCAGCACCAGCTGCGTGACCAGGTCCAGTGACAGGCCGGCCTCTGCGAGCGAGCGCGGTGCTCGCGGCATGGAGCGCCACGTGGCGTCGTGAGCGATGGGAAGAGTGAGCATACGCGTGGGCAGGCGGCCGCGTGCAGCCGCGTGCGTGCACGCGGCTGCCACGAGGGCGTCTAGCTATTCGTGCCGAAGCCGCGCGCGGCGGCGCATCAGGTACAGCACCAGAACCACGGCGGCGAACGCCACGAGAACCAGCTGAGTCGTCGTCAGCATCATGAAACTCCTTTGTCAAGTCGCAGGGAGACAGCCTGCAGTACAAAGTCCCCGCCGGCACATGCCCGCGCCTAGACCTAATCGGCCGCAACCTGTCCGAAGAACACTCGAACGAACTGAATGACCGCAGGGCCGAGTGTCACGACGTACAGCGCGGGGAAGAGACAGAAGACCAGCGGGAAGACCAGCTTCACGCCGAGTTTGGCGGCCTTCTCCTCGGCGCGCTGACGGCGCTTGGTGCGGAGCACGTCGGCGTGGGTGCGTAGCGCCTGCGCGATACTCGTCCCGAAGCGATCGGTCTGGACCAGCATCGCCACCAGCGACTGCACGTCCTCGACCTTCGTGCGCTCGGCGAAATTGCGGAACGCGTCCAGGCGCGGCTTTCCGGCTCGAATCTCGGTCGTGATCATGCCGAGTTCGGTGGACAGCCGCGGATAGCTGATGGCGAGTTCCTCGGTCGCCTTCAGGATCGCCTGGTCCAGGCCGCTGCCGGCCTCGATGCACACGATCAGCAGGTCGAGCGCGTCTGGCAGCCCGTTGCGAATCTCTTTCTTGAAGCCGCGAATCAGGTGTGACAGGTACAGCCCCGGTATCACGTAGCCCACGGCGGCGAGCACGAACGCCAGGATCAAGCCGGCGCTGAACCCCAGCCAGAGCAGCGGGATCGCCCCGAATATGAGCGGCAAGGTGATTTCGACCAGCACGAAAATGGCCGCCGGCAGGTAGCCGTGGAAGCCGCCCAGCGCCATCTGCCGCTGCAGCCGGCCCATGTCCTTGGGCGACTTGGGCACCAGCTTCGCCAGTCGCTTCTCGACGCTGCTGAGGTCGTCAGCGGCCAGGGACGGACCGGGATCCACCACCAGCCCGGTGGACACCCCTCTATTCGTGATCCCCTCGAGCCGCCTCCGCTCCGGCGCCAGCCGATTGAGCACGGCGAACCCGCCCAGCGTGAGGAAGCCGGCCACTGCCACGAACACGCCGCCGACCAGCACTATCATTTCGGAGTTCATTGTCAGTACTCGATGTTGACCAGCTTGCGAATGATCAGGCAGCCCATCGTCTGCAGGACGACGGCGCCGGCGATCATCCACAAGCCGATGATGTCGCCCAACAGCATCTCGATGTGCGACTCGCTCACCACCATGAACGCCATCGCCAGCGCGGGCGGGAGGCCCATGAGCACGTACCCGGTCATACGACCGTGCGCCGAGATCACCCGCACCTGCCGCTTGACCTTGAAGCGTTCGCGGACGACGGTCGCGAGGTTGTCGAGGACCTCCGCCAGGTTGCCGCCTGACTCGCGCTGCGTCAGCACCGCGGTCACGAAGAACTTGGCGTCGAGCAGCGGGATGCGCCTGGCGAAGTCACGCATCGCGTCGCTGAGTGGCATGCCGAAGTTCTGCTCGTCGTACAGACGCTTGAACTCGCCACCGACCGGCTCCGGGCTCTCGTCGGCCGCCATCGACAGTGCGGTCGTGAACGCGTGTCCTGCCCGCAGCGCCCGCGCGATCAGGTCGACGCTCTCGGGGAACTGCTCCTCGAAGGCGCGGATCCGCCGGGTCGCCTTGAAACGGACCACGACGATTGGTACGTAGAACGCGACCGCCGCCACTCCCAATGCCACCAGCTCGTATCCCGTCAGCACTTCCACGACGACGAACGCCAGGACGCTGGCGATGCTGCTCGTGGCCAGCAGCGCGCCCACGGTGAGCTGCAGGTTGGCGTGAGCGATGTGCTCGCCGAGCGGCCTTGTGATAATCGTGAACGGAAGCAGCAGGTTGTCCACGAGTGGCAGCGCGGTCAGATCGCGGTCGCCGCGTAGCAGCGACGACGCCCGCTTGCGCGGCGCGCGCCCGCCCTTGCCGAGCTGCTGTTGGAGCCGGGCGTGGACGGCGTCTCGCCGCGCGTCCTCGGGGCGCAGGATCGCCGTGTAGAACACCCCGAACACTACGCCCAGGACGATGAGGAAGACGATAGCCGGAACAAGCATCGCGAGTCCTACGCCACGGCCTTGACGTGCTCGAAGAGCGAGAGCGGCAAACTGTGGCCGGCCGTCGCCAAACGCTCAGCACACCGCGGGCGGATGCCCGTCGCACGAAATCGTCCGCGCACCCGGCCCTCCGGAGACAGTCCCTGCTGCTCGAACACGAAGATGTCCTGCATCGTGATCACGTCGCCTTCCATGCCGGTCAGCTCGGAAATCGCTGTGACCCGACGAGCGCCGTCGGCCTGCCGTGCCACCTGCACAATCAGGTCCACGGCTGAGGCGACTTGCTGGCGGATCGCCTTGTCGGGCAGGTTGAAACCCGCCATCGCCACCATGGTGTCGAGGCGGTACAGCGCGTCGCGCGGCGTGTTGGCGTGAATGGTCGTGAGACTGCCGTCGTGGCCGGTGTTCATCGCCTGCAACATGTCGAGCGCTTCCTCGCCTCGGACTTCGCCGACGACGATGCGATCGGGCCGCATGCGCAGCGCATTGATGACCAGCTCGCGCTGGCGGACGGCGCCCTTGCCCTCGATGTTGGGCGGGCGGGTCTCGAGCCGCACCACATGACGCTGGCGAAGCCGGAGTTCCGCGGCGTCTTCGATCGTCACCACGCGCTCTCGTTCGCTGATGAAGCTCGAGAGCACGTTGAGCATCGTCGTCTTGCCCGCACCCGTGCCGCCAGAAACGATGACGTTGAGGCGGCTCGCGACGCACTTCTCCAGGAACTCCAGCATCGGTGCGGTCAGTGCATCGCGCGCGACCAGGTCGTTGGCGCCGAGGCGGTCGGTCCGGAACCGGCGAATCGACATCGACGGCCCGTCGAGCGCCAGCGGTGGGATGACCGCGTTGACGCGCGAGCCATCCGCCAGACGCGCGTCCACCATCGGGCTGGACTCGTCGACACGACGGCCCACGGAGCTGACGATGCGCTCGATGATTTGCATCAGATGACGGTCGTCGCGGAAGACGAGCGACGTTTCTTCGAGTCGTCCCTCGCGCTCGACGTATATCAGGTCGTGACGGTTGACCAGGATGTCCGAGATCGTCGGATCGGCCAGCAGCACCTCCAGCGGGCCGAGACCGAACAACTCGTCGAGCACGTCGCTGACCAGGGCCTCACGCTCGAACTGACTCAAAGGGACGGTGCGTGACTCGTCCTCGAGCATGCTCTGGATGATCGTGCGGATTTCCGGCTCGGCCTCCTTGCGCTTGACTGAGGCGAGCCGTTCGAGGTTCAGGCGGTTCAGCAGGCCCTGGTGAACGCGGCCCTTGAGGTCCTGGTACTGCGGATGGCGGACGTCGATCGACGGCCCGAGTGCGCGCGCGTTGAAACCAGTGGATTGCGTCATGGTCTAGAGCACCTGTGAGGTTCGACGAAGGGTGAGGCGGCCCAGCAGCCCCGCGGACGGTGGTGCCTCGACGGGAGGCGGCCGCAAACCTGCCAGGCTGATCGCCATGCTCTTCAGGGCGACCGTGAGCTTGTTGGGTTCGCCCATCGCGATGGGCTGTCCCTGGTTCACCGCCCTGACGGCGGCGCGATAGTCGTTCGGCACGACGTGCGAGACGGGAAGTCCAACCACTCTGGCGATGTCCTCGGTGCCGATTTCGGCGGCCTTGTCGAATCGCGCCAGAGCCAGGATCAGCCGGTCCTTGCCGTACCGCTGCGACAGCGCCTCGACCAGCCGCGCGCCATTGCGGATCGCACTGAGTTCCTGGTTCACGATGATGACGACCTGCTGCGTGTTGTCCAGGCCATCGAGAATGCTGAGGTCGGTGCGCGGCACGTCGAGGACGACGTACTTGTAGGTTCGTGCCGCGAACTCGACGAGCGCGCGCACGCGGTCGGCCCCAGGCGACCCGATGACGTGCCGGTCGGAGGACGCCAGCAGGTCGGGTCCCTTCTTCACCACGACCACGAGGCTGCGGAAGTAGGCCTCGTCGAGGCGGTGCGTGTTTTCGAGCGCATCGACCACCGAGAAGCGCGGCTCGGCACCCAGCTGCAGGGCCGCGTCCCCCTGGGCAGGGTGCAGGTCGATGAGCAGCGCCTCGCCCGGCGCCTCGCGAGCGAGCACGGTCGCGAGGTTGACCGCGATCGTGGTCGCTCCCACGCCGCCCTTGCCGCCGACGACCGCAATGACCTGGCCGGCGTTGTCCGGTTCCTGAGCGTTCCATACCCGGCCCACCGCGGCCTCGAGCGCCGACTGCGTCAGCGGTTCTGGCACGATCTCGGTGACTCCCGAGCGCATCGCGTCGAGCATCAGCGTCGGATCCAGATGAGTAACGACTAGCACGACGGCGGTGTTGGGATGGTTGCGGCGCAGCACGGCCACAGTCGGCGGAAGCACGCTCGCGTCGCGCAGGTCGATGATGACGACCTGCGAGGGACGCGCCGACGGATGCGCGAGCGCCAGAAGGTCGGAGGCCGCCATCGACGTCACGCGCATGCCAGCTGAGCCGAGGTGCGTTTCGAGGTCCCGGCCGCGGGCCCCGATCACAGCGATTTGTGGAAAGGTGACGACGCTCATCGGACGAGAATGATCTTTCTGAGGAAATTCGCGTTGTTTGCCGTGCCGCTGCCGAGCGTGCCGTTGGCCGGGTAGTAGGTGACGCGGCCGATGACGTCGTTGCCCTGCATCCGTTCGATGAAGAAGCCGACCAGACGAGTGATTTTCAGGTTAAAGCGACCCGTCGTCTTGTCCTCACCGAAGTACTTCTCGTCCAGGTACGCCTGGACGTCGAAGACCGGCAGCGGCACGATGCGGAGGCTGGTGCCCGTGCTGGGGTAGCCGGCACAGTCCTCGTTGGCCGACGCGACGTGCCCATCGGTGCATTTCCAGACGGCTTCCTCGCCATTCATGAGCGTGTCGGCGGCGATCAGGTTGTCGACGCCGTGCTTGGTCGGGCCGATCATGTTGCCCGGCTCGACCTCGACGCCTTCTTCGGTCGAAAGCACGTCACCGATCGCGAACTGGTGAGGGTTACACTCCTCGATGTTCTCCTGATACACGTTGCCGCCCGTCCCTCCGATTGAAATCGGCAGGAAGAAGCCCGGGCTGATCGTGTCCTGTGGGCTCCCGACCTTCAGCTTGACGCGCAGACCGATGTCGTCCGGGACCTTGTAGCCCATCGAGGGCACGTACTCGTCCAGCGTCTCGACCGGCCCGAGCAGCTCGCCTTTCAGCGCGCCCGACTCGTAGTAACGATTGAACGTGTCGTCCATCGTCCACGTGTCGATGTCCTTCGGAGCGTCGTCGTCGATGCGATCGAGCCACTTGTCGGGGATGGCCCACGGCCGCACGCAGCTGGTCGTGGCGCCGACCGCGACCTGCGCGGTGGCCGTCGCCTGAACCCCCTGCGACGTGACCCCCACGAGGTTGCCGAAGAACGTCGGCAGCGGTGACCGGCCCTGGCGGCGGAACACCTCGACCCGCACGCACTGATCCGGCACGCCCGGCGTGAGGGGCGGGCAGGTGATGATGGTGATGTCGTCGGGGGTGACGGAGGGCGCCTGCCCCCACACGAGGTGCTGTTGCGCCACGGAGACGCCGACCGCCTTCACGCGCGCGGTGAGAGTGGTCATGTCGGTGAGGTCGCCGTAGGCCAGCGAATGCGCCGCGGCGAGGGCCGCGGCGTCCGCCGCGTTCTGTGCCTGGCGACGTGCCACCCACAGCACACCGTAGTCGATGGTGAGCGAGCTGAACGCCAGCAGCCCGACGAGGGCCACAGCCACGTGGACCAGCACCGCCCCGCGATCATCCCGCCAGATTGCACGTCTCATCGCGCGTCTCCCTTACCGAGTCGTGTCAGCGCTGCCCCGAGGACGGGCGCGGTGTGGGATCGACAGGCGGCAGGAACCGCTTCGAGTCGGTCGGCAGGGCCGGTACCTCGTCCGGATCCAGCGGCTTGACGAGCCGCGGCGTGATCAGGACGAGCAGTTCCGTCTGCTCGTTGCGATCGGCCTTGCTTTTGAAGAAGTTGCCGATGATCGGGATCTTCGAGACCCACGGGATGGCAGCGCCGTCGGTTTGTGTCTGGTTGCTCAGCAGACCGGCCACGGCGAACGTCTGGCCGTCGCGCAGTTCGATGTCGGTCTCGGCGCGTCTGGTCGTCAGCGACGGGACGCGGAAGCCCTGGAGGGTGATGCCGTTGTTGAAGTCGAGCGAAGAGACTTCCGGGCGAACCCGCAGCCTGATGATGTCGCCGGCGATGGTCGGCTTGAAGTTCAGCCGGATGCCGAACTCCTTGAACTGGATGGTGACGGCGTTGGTGTTGCCACCCTGCACGATCGGCACGGGGAACTCACCGCCGGCGAGGAAACTGGCCTCCTGTCCGTTGTAGGCGATCAGGTTCGGCTCGGCGAGACTCTGGAAGTAGCCGTTCTGCTGCAGTGCCTTGATCAGCAGGCCGAGCCCTTCCTGGCGATCGAACACGAACAGGTTCAGGAAGTCGGAAAAGACCAGCCCGCTGGTGGCGTCGTTACTGAAGTCGGGCCCGGCGTACTGCTGGGTCGTGGTGCGGGCCGCGATGCGCTGGTTGGAGATGAAGGTGGCCCCGAGTTCCGTGACCGCACGTCGGTTCACCTCGGCGAAACGCACCTGCAGCATCACCTGCTGGCTGGGCGTGCCGCCCGGCAGGCCCAGCATGTTGATTACCTTGCTCTTGGCATAGGCCCCGGCCGCGATCTCGCCGGCGCGCAACACGATGTTGTTGCTCGAGACCTCACCGACGAGGATAACGGCCTCGTCCGAGACGGAGACGCGAATGTCCTCGCCGGGAAACAGGACCTTGAAATGCTGTTCGAGCGTGGCCACGCCGGGGTCGACGGCGACGTCGTACTGGACGCGCGCGTCGTTGCCCCAGATGATGAGACTGGTCGTCCCCGGGCCCTTCCCGTCGACCAGGACTTCACGCGGGTTGACCACCACCGCATCGGCGACCGCAGGGTTGGTCACCGCAATCCGGACGATGTCGAACGGCACGGCCAGCACGCGCGAGCGGTTCGCGGTCAGGGTGATCCGTTCGAACGCGCCGTCAGGGGCGCTCGGCGTCGCCGGCCTCGTGCCCTGAGCGTGGAGGGGCAGCGGCATGCTGCCAGCGATCGCGAGGGCGAGGCCGAGAGCTGACGTCTTGAGGATGGAGCGGGTCACTTGACGATCTCCTCGGTGCGCTTGGCGCCACGGATGGTCTCGACGGTATAGGCCTTTGGTGCAGGCGGGGCGGCAGGCGGCGGCGCAACCAGGCGACGCGGGCGCACCCGCGGGGCAGGGGCCGTGGGCGCCGACGGCGCGTTGTCGGTCTGCGTGCCGAGCAGGCTCGCAAGACGGGCGCCTGGCGTTGGGGTCGGCGCCGTGTCGGTCGGGTTGCGCAGCGTCAGAGTCACCTGGCCCTCGACCTGCGCCAGCGCGATCCGCTCGGCGTCCTCAGGCAGCACCAGCAGCGTGACCACCGAGGCCGCAATCGGCTTCCCTTCGGCCTGCGCCTTGTCCTGGTCGATCCGCGTCCCGGCGGTCAGCACCTGCACGTTGCTGACGACAACCCGGGTCATGCTGCTGCGTGTGGTGGCGCCTGGCGTCTCGATCGTGACCAGCACGTCGACGCGCGATCCGGGTACGACAAAGCCCGCTACGCCGACGACCTCGTTGACCTTGATCGAGATGGCCCGCATGCCGGGCGTGATCGTCGGCGAGAGGCCTGAGCCGATGCCCTTGGCGGCGAGTTTGGCTTCGGTCACCGGTTCGTTGACTGCCAGCCCGAGGATCGTGCCGCGGTCGAGGGCGTCCTCGACGCGCCCGAGGGCCCCCTGCACCTGGCTGTTGGTCGGCCATGGCATCACCTTGACGTGATCGGTTGTGAGCAGCGTGCCCATCGGCACGTCGCGCACCGCCACGACCACCGGCACGGTGTCAGGCGTAGACGACTGCGCTGACAACCGCTGCATCGCCATGAAGGCAACGAAACTGGCCCCGAGTGCGGCCACGAGTGCGACGGCAAGGACGATGGCCGTCCGCAAGCCCCGATTCATGTCGTTCTCCTTGGGCGCCTGCACACTCCGCGTGCGCGCCCGATTCCTGCGAGCCGGAAGCTCGGGGACGACTCGTTCGTCCACGAATTCCGGCGGACCTCAATGTCCTGCGTGGTCGCCTCTCTGCGACCACCTTCCGACCGCTGCTGCACGCCCGACCGGTGTCAGGCGCCGGCGAGCGCTCAGGGGCCTGGTGCCTCGACGCGCATCGTCGACACGCCATGCAAGGTGATGGTGCTGAACCCATTGCTGCCCCCAACCAGGGCCGAGATCGGGCCGAGCACGAGGTACGTGCTCGTGTAGGCCACTTCGACGCGTCGCGCCGAGACGCCAGGGCCTCCGGAGACCGCCACCGTCGTGTTGACCATCGTCGTGGTGGCGTTGGCGTCCGCGCCGGCGCCGATACCGGTGTTCAGGTAGTCGTTGACCCGCGCGATCACGTCGGCTTGCGTGTAGTTGGGCAGCGTCGCCAGCCGAGCGCCTTCCCGCGCGGCGTTGGTCACGACTTCGTATCGCTGGAACAGGAACCCGAAGTCGACGATGCCCGCAAACACCAGCAGCAGGACGGGGAGCACGAAGGCGAACTCGACCAGTTCCGCCCCACGCTCGCCATTCCGCGTACGATTCACAGTCAAGCCTTCAGCCATAGCGTCAGTACCAGTCCACAAGCGATCGGAATCGCGTAGGCCAACCGCAAGCTCCGGGAGTCTTCCAACGTCAACCCGGCGACCGGGCCCGGCCCCACCACGCGCCAGTGCGTCAACATCAGCGACAGGTGCCCGAGCGTTCGCCGCAGGACGCCGTGCCACAGTGCGAGCCCGAGCGCCATGACACCGCCGCAGAGGGCGGTGTAGAGCGCTGTCCACAGCACGAGATTGCTACCGATCCAGGCGCCCAGCGCGCCCAGCAACTTCACGTCGCCGCCTCCCAAGCCTCGTACCGCGAACAGGGGAAGGAAGAGCAGGAACCCGACGACACCGCCCAGCAGTCCGCCGATGAGCGCCCACGGCCCGCCGACCAACAGGCGGCACAACAGGGCCAGCAAGGCCGCGCTCACCGTGAGCACGTTCGGAATCCGCCGGGAACGCACGTCGGTGGCACAGGCCACGAGCGCGGTCATCACGGCGCCGCCGATCAGGAGGTCCATCGGGCCGGTCAGCATCGTTGGCATCACATCGGATCCGGCGAGTTCCACAGACCCTGCGTGCCGACGTCGTACGATCCGTACGCGGTCCCGAGTTTGCCGGCGATGACGCCCCACGTGAGGACGCTGACGATGCCGATGAGCGCCGTCAGCAGCGCATACTCCAGCAGGTCGTTGCCGTCTTCGCAGCGCCACACGCGACGCGTCACTCCAGCGATCGTTCCGTTCGCCATGCGCCGCATCCTCAAGGAATCTTCGCCTCGACGCTGGTCTTGTAGTAGTTGTCGATCGCCAGCCCGAGCGCGCCGATCGCGACGATGGAACACACGGAAATCAGCGCCGCGAGCAGTGCGTACTCGATCAGGTCCTGCCCGCCGTCGTCAGTCCACAGCCTGCTGCGCGATGTCATTGAACCTACCCTCGGAAGACTCGGCGCGACGGGCAAGCCACCAGGCCTGCCCGCTGCGCCGATGGCGTCAGGGAATCGAAGCCGACACGCTGCCGAACAGCGCATTGACCTTGCTGCCCACGCCCGTGATGGCGAGGACGCACACCAGCGAGATCAATCCCGCCAGCAGCGCGTACTCGATGAGGTCCTGGCCCTCGTCATCACGCACGACCGAAATCAGAAACTGCTTCATCTGTCCTCCTAACCCCTTTGCCCGGGGTCGGTCCTCGCCGTGGGGCGGTGGACCGGTGTTGCCCGCACGCCACCATGGCATGCCCGGCAGTGCTCCCGGCGGTGCCGGAGAGCGATGAACGCGGCGCAGACCTGCACCGGTTCAAGTCGAGAGCCACGCCCGGTGGGCGCACCTCTCGATTTCATCGACACATCGAAGCAATCGACCCGGCGGATCGCGACTCCAATGCCGGTGCGCCGACATCCAGTGTCAGCACAGCGGCGTGGCCAATCCGGCCCTGGAGGGTGCCCGCCGGCACTTCGATGGCGGCAAACGCACGTGGCGCCACGGCGAATCGCCAAGGAACCATGCCTTGGCGTACCTTCACGACAGCACCCGCGCGGTCGACGAACACCACGTCGATTGCGAAGCGCATGCCGACCGTGTGAACGGCCTGGCAGGGCGCGATGATCAGCGCCGACCCTTCCGGCCATGACTCCCGGGCCAGCAGCCCGGTGCGGCGCGACGCCGAGTCGAAGGCCGTGTCGATCCTCTCCGCCAGCACGAGGCCCGATTGCTGCTCGACGAGCCGCCACTTCGCGTCTCGATCGCGCAGAAGAGGGGCCAGCCAGTGGGCCCTCACCAGACCACCGGCATGCGTAACCGGTAGGTTACCGGATGGCCGTCCCGTGTGGCCGGCGCAAAACGCCACGTCTTGGCGGCCGAGACCATCATCCGTTCCTGATGGCGCGCCGCCGGCGACACGAGCCGCACGGTCGTCACCATCCCGCGCTCGTCGATCACCAGCTCCAGCACTCCATGCGTGCCGGCCGGGGGTTCGCCGGTGGGCACTTCGGGCATCTGGGCGCGCACGATCGCCGGCGGCGTGACGTCCGTGTCGGCCGCGGCGAACGGCGGTCCGGCCGGCCTCGATTCCTCAACTACAGCCTCCGTCACCGGGGCGTGAGTCCCACCCTGCCCTGGCGTGTCGTCGGGCCTTGCGTTGGACGGTGCCTCGGACGACGTCGGCGCGACTTCCGGCGTGGCCTCGGTTCGCTGTGACAGGCGCGACCTCGATCGGCTACTGGCGGGCGGCCTCAACGTGATGTCCTTGCCGCGCCCTTCTGCCGCAGGCGGCGGGGCCGACAAGGACCCCTTCACCACCGCGGCCGCCGAGGCAACGACGTTCTGCACGCGCTGTGCCACGGTTGGCTGGGCTACTGGATCACCGTTGGCCGGTTCGACGGACGCCGCCAGGGGTTGCTTCAGCGTCCACGCGCCGACGGCGAGCACCGCCACCGCCATCGCGATCGCCGCCACGAGCTTTAACGGACGCGTATTGAATGACTTCCGGGTCTTGGCGACAGCCGTGTGTTCGTCGGGCGGCACTTGGCGCGCTCGCTCGGTCAGGGCGTGCAGGGCAGCCGCGCGGGCGGCCGCGACGCGGGTGGAGGAGGCGCGCTCCGCCAGCATCTTTAAGTCGCCGACTTCGTCCGGACGACAAAAGAAAGTCAGCGCGGCAAGAAACTCTTTTAGGGCGGACTCGCGGACTTCTGTCAGGCTGGAGTCGGCAAGTGCTGCGAGCCGCTCGGGGCTACTAGGCGGCAGTAGCGCCTTCAGGAGGTCGGCGAGTGCGGGGACGACGTCGGGCGCCGCCGTTGCCTGCGGTTCGATCCGGACGATCCCGTCGGACCCGAGGTGCAGGCCCGTCAGCCCGGGTACGCCGAGCGCCGGCTGATCCATCACGGCACGTCCGACCTGATGCACGAGGGCCACGGCCTCGTACCAGGCCACCGGCGTCGACCCGTCCACGAGGTCCGCCAACCGAATCTCCGACGAAGTCATCTCTGGTGATGCCACTGAAGTCTCGTTCGAGTACGGCCGACGGCGTCGCTGCTCGGAAACTCGAAGCAACCCGGCGGTATCCCTAGCAATCGGCAGAGGACTCGGTACTCACCAGTCTCCGGGACACACCTCTCGAACGGCCCCGCCTCTCGACTCTCTCGCCCCTTGTGTCAAGCAGACACAGTCCCGATGTGCGGTCGGGCCCGCGGCTGCCCCGCCTCTATACTGATAGGCGCATGTGCGCTGCACCACGCCGCCGCAGGACCGCCGCGCGCCCTGGCCGTTCGGGAGTGCGTCGCGCCGGGCAGGTGCTGTCGGGGATTGCCGCCGCCGGCGTGCTGTACCTGGGGTACCTCGCGCTGACGGTGCCAGACGTACGGCCACTCGTCGACGCGCCACCTGCCGACACCGCCTTCATGCGCCTGCGCGATCGGCAGGCCCATGCCGAGGGACATCCCGCGGTTCGCGAGTATCGCTTCGTGCCATACACGCGCATCGCCCAGACGCTGAAGCGAGCGGTCCTCGTCACCGAGGACAGCGGCTTCTGGGATCACGACGGCATCGAGATCGAGGCGATCAAGGATTCCCTGGAAGCCAACCTCACACAGGGCACCATCGTGCGCGGCGGCTCGACGATCACGCAGCAGCTCGCCAAGAACCTGTACCTCTCGCCGACGCAGAACCCGTTGCGCAAGCTCAGCGAGTTGATGATCACGCGCCGCCTCGAGCGGCTGCTCAGCAAGCGTCGTATCCTCGAGCTGTACCTCAACGTCGTCGAGTGGGGTGGGGGTACGTGGGGCGCCGAAGCGGCAAGCCGTCGATACTTCCGCAAGCCTGCGTCGGGACTCGGCGCGTCCGAAGCCGCGTTGCTCGCCGGCGCGTTGATCAATCCCAACCGCTACAGTCCAGCCGATCCGCCGCCACGATTGCGCCGGCGCCAGCAGATGATCCTGCGGCGCATGGGCACGCGGGGGGCGCCTGTCCCGCCATCGGAGTACGACGCCGCGCCGAAAGCGGTGATCTCGCTGGACGCCGACACGGCCGTGGAATCTACCGAGCCCTCTCCATCGTCCGATAGTAGTGAGGAAGGCAGCACACCCCGGGCCCCGGTGGACGCACCATCTCAGCCAGCGCCGACACCGGATGAGGCGCCAGCGCGACCGTTACCGACACCACCTTCCGATACTTGACCCGATGTGGCTCGGGGGTGTTTCATGTTCCGGCCCGCCCGCCCGATTTGCCTGGCAAGGTATGTTCCATCTTACTGACGCGCTCTCCGGCCTCGTAGCCGACATCACCCAGCGTGTCCCAGCACTCGCACACGTGCGTCCCGAGCGCACACTGCTGTTCGCGCGCCGCGGTCGCACGGGCGCCGACGGCCCCAATGCCACGTGTCATTGCCTCACGTTGCCGACGAGCGAACCGGGCTATTACTTCTGGGCCGATGCGCTCACCGGCACGATCACGCGCCGATCGCCATGGTTCGTCACCAAGTCACCACAGGTGGTGATGCATGGGACACCGATCGATTACATGATCTCGGTTGCGCTGCCTCGGTTCTCGGATCAGGTGAGCCGTCGCAAGCTCGACCGGTATGTCGATACCGGGTTACCCCCCTGGGTCGTACGCCTCGACACGATCGTGCACGAGCTCTACCACATCGCCCCCGATGCGAGCGGGCTGCGCCGGCTCGCGCGTGCCGACGGCAGCATCGATCACCGGACCCACCCGCCACAGTTCTTCGACGACGTCCGCGATCTCGTCTGCTCGTATCTGGACACCGCGCCGTCGGCCGACGTGCTCGAGGTGGTCCGGCACGACTTCGCCACGTTGCAGGCGCGGCATGGTTCGGTGGTGGCCACGACGTTCCGCGACGGCTCGTACCCGCAGCGGTACGTGGACGTGCTCGCCGATCAGCCAGTGGCGCCGGCGGTGCTGGTGGAGCCCTTCAAGGAGGCGCCTGGCCGCGCGCTCTTCACCGAGGCGGATCTCGTCGTTCGCGACTTCAGCCGCGCGCCAGCGCTCGTCCCGGTCTGCGCAGCCTAGAGAATTGCAGGAATTTCAGAATTTCAGAATTTCAGTGCCATTGCCAGCTTCGAGGCACGGCGGTGGGTAGTGAAATTGTGAAATTCTGCAATTCTGCAATTACGCGCGGCCCCGGTCACGTTTCGTCCAGCTCGACGTTCCAGTACAGGTAGTCGCGCCAGCTGTCCGGCGTGTGCCGCAGGCCGATCGTCAGGCGCACGGCCGGCGCCTTCGATGGCCGCTTCGGTGTCCGGATCAGCGACATGCCGGCCTGGGTGGGCGTGCGTCCGCCCTTGCGCCTGTTGCACGTCACGCAGGCCGCGACGATGTTGTCCCAGGACTTGCGACCACCCTGGGCCACTGGAATGACGTGATCGAAGGTAAGGTCGGCGGCCGAAAACCGGATGCCGCAATATTGGCAGGTGCAATGATCTCGGGCGTAGATGTTCGCGCGAGAGAAGGGCACATCATCGATGGCCCGCCTGATGCGTATCCGCCTCAGCAGGCGGATGACGGACGGAAGTCGAAAACTCAGCGAGACTGAGTGCACTTCCCGGTCGTGACTGGCGACAACCTCCACCTTGCCCTGGCACCAGAGCGTGAGGGCCTTCTGCCAGTTGACGACCTTGAGGGGCTCCCACGTCGCGTTGAGAAGCAATGTCTGCTCCATAGGCGGCGCTACTGACCCGTTCAACGGTTCTGGCAAGTAGTCTGTCCCACGCGCTTCTGCACTGTCAAGCCATCCATTGGCCCGGTAAGGTGCACGTCGCTAAAGAGTTACATCCACCGTCCCGATAGCGCGACAGATGTTCTGCACGGCCCGGCTCATCGTGCTGACGCTCACCCTCGCGACCGGTGCCTGTGCGTCCGGACGGGGCGTCGGCCGTGCCACGACCTACCCTGTCCCCGGGGGAGGGCAGGCCATCGTGGCGCAAGCCCGTGCATACACGGGCACAGCCTATCGGGCGGGCGGCTCCGCCCCCGGCGGCTTCGACTGTAGCGGCTTCGTTCAGTACCTCTACGGGCAGTCAGGGGTCGCATTGCCGCGAACGGCCGAGTCGCAATTCGAGGTCGGTCGGGATCTGCGGACTCGCGCCATCGAGGCGGGTGACCTCGTGTTCTTCCGCACCGACGGCCATCGCGTGTCGCATGTCGGTATCGCCACCGGCGATGGCGGATTCATCCACGCGCCAAATGCCCGCAGCCAGGTCCGCGTCGACCGGCTCGACGCGCCGTATTGGGCCGAGCGGTTTGCCGGCGCCCGCCGCCTCGTGGCGCGCTGAAACTGTGTAATTGTAGGCGTCGAGCTTGCTCGACGCCTACCCGGTACCCGGTACCCGGTGCCCGGTACCCGGTGCCCGGTACCCGACGCTTTTCTGAAATCCTCATGACGATGTCGCGCGCCGAGATCCAGGGAATCGAGCCGACGGCGGTCGCACCGGGCGGCCGCCTCGTGGTCCGTGGGACGGGTTTCGCCGTGCGCCCAGGCCAGGTGCCGCAGGTCACGCTCGGTGGCGAGAGCGTCCGCGTCGTCCGCGCGTCCTCCCGTGTCGTCGTCGTCGAAGTGCCGGCCGACGCCGCGGGTGGACAGCAGGCGCTGGCCATCGAGGGACTGGAGGGCTCGACGCCGTACGTCATCGTCGGCAAGGTGCTGGCAACGGGCGTCCACCAGGTGGACAGCCCGGCCTACGACAGGGAAGGCCGATTGCACGCCACGCTCAGCGGTCAACGCGGCCAGGAAACCCCGGTGTCCGTCTTCCGCATCGGCCCGGATGGCGCGCGTGAACCGCTGGTCACAGGTCTCGGCAACGCCACGTCGCTGGCGTTCGGGCCGGACGGCCATCTCTACGTATCGAGTCGCTTCGAGGGCACGGTCTCGCGCGTCACGCCCGACGGGGAGGTCGAGAAATTTGCCGAAAACCTCGGCGTCGCATTCGGGCTCGCGTTCACCCGCGACGGCGATTTGCTCGTCGGTGATCGCTCCGGCACCATCCATCGCGTCGACCGGCATGGACGACACAAACCGCTGGCCGCGATCCCGCCGAGCGTCGCGGCATTTCACCTTGCGGTCGCACCCGACGATACGTTGATCGTTGCCGCGCCCACACTCAATTCGTCGGACGTGCTCTACAAGGTCTCGCCGGAGGGAGAGGTCAGCCGGTGGATCGAGGGCTTCGGGCGGCCCCAGGGCCTCGCCTTCGACGCGCACGGCGTGCTGCACGTCGTCGATGCCCTCGCGGGCGACAGCGTCGTCTATCGCATCGCTTCTGACGGGTCCAGGACCGTCGCCGTCAGCGGCGCAGGGCTGCTCGGCGTTGCCTTCGATCCGACCGACGGCACGATGGCCGTCTGCACAAACGACACAATCTACCGTGTGGCGCTGTAACGCCTCACAGTTGCGCGTCGACAGGGAACCGCACGATGGTAGGGACGCCTCTCCGAGGCGTCCAACTCACCACCGCTGCCCTCGAGGTGTCGATGTGGACCGCTCGGAGAGCGGTCCCTACCTTCGGACATCGGCCGTCACGGATCCATCCTCTGTTTGCGCTGCTGGATCCGCGCGATGTTCGACTCGTAGGTAATCGCTGACTCGACGCCGGCGGGCGGAAAGCCGGGTTGCTGGTAGACCGGATATGCGGGCGTCCGCAGGTGCGCCAGCATGTGGTGGCCGGTGCGCGTGGCACGCTCGTGACGGATCGCGTCGATGTCGATCGGCGCGACGACGATGCGCTCGCCGGGGCCGGGGGAGGCTTCTGCGAGCAGCCTCCCGTCGAAGTCCACGACCTGGCTGCCGCCGGGCCAGGAATACGGCGGATAGTGCGCGAGGCTCGCACCCTGGTTGGCCGCGACGACGTACGCCATGTTCTCGAGTGCACGCGTGCGGTTGACCAGCGTCCACCAGTTCATCGGCTCGGTCGCGCCCCACGGGTCCATGTAGGCAGACACGCGGATCAGGACCTCCGCACCGTTGGCAGCGAGTTGGCGGATGGCTTCGGGGAACAGCCAGTCGTAGCAGATGGCGCACCCGAGCTTGCCGATCGGTGTATCGGCCACGGGGAACAGCGGTTCGTCGTAGCCGGGGATGTCGTGAGGGCTGGCGTGGACCTCGAACGGTATCCACGGGTTGACCTTGCGGTACCTGGTGAGGATGCCGTCCGGGCCGATCAGGCACGTCGTATTGAACACGACTCCGGGCCAACGCGGATCGACCTCGATCATCGACCCGCTCTGTATGTAGATGTCGTGCTGGCGGGCCCGCTGCACCAGCCGATCCGTGTGCTCATTCGGGATCGGCACGGCGAGGTGTTCGAGCAGGGATTCGACACTCGCATAGGCCGGAGCGGCATGCGCGAATTCGGGGAACACCACCAGTCGCACCGGCAGGAACGGCTGGCTGCCGATCACCGCCGCATCGATCATCGCGATCATGCGGTCGGTGTTCCCGCGCATCTCGTCGCGTGTGCGCGGATTGGGCAGGTCGGTCTGGCACGCCGCGGCCGCGTATCGCAGGCGGGAGCTCGTCATCGCAGCTCGCCTTCGCCAAGGCTTCCGCCTGCGCCAGGGCTACGGCGGACAAGACGGCCGGGAGGCACTCCGGCGAGGCGCGGCACCTGACGACCGACGATCCGCGTGTTGTACCGCGTGAACCAGGCCGGCTCGGGCCAGGACGACGGCGCCGGGTAGCGCGTCATCCGATGCGAGGGCAGCGGCCACGCCTGGTCCGGGCTCGCGGAGTTGATGTCCATCTCCTTGCTGTACCCGTCCCCGTGCAGGAGGAACGTGCGGGTCCAGCCAGCGCGCAATGTCGGCAACGCCGTGGCCTCGAAGGCGAGCGACACTTCGTCGCCGGGCCGCGAGACGACGAACTGGTCGTCGACCGCTTGCAGGAGCGCGCCGACGTCACCCTCACGCGTATAGCGTCCCGGCATCTGCTTCCATGGGGAGATAGCGGTCACGCGGCTGTAGTCGAAGGTGAGAGGCTCCCGGGGCGAGGTCATCTCGGAGAAGCCACGCCAACCAAGCGTGGCGCTCGACGCGGGCACGCGGGTCACGACGATGTGATTGTCGTCCACGCCTTGGGCCGGGCTCGGCCGCCTTCGCGCTACGCGCTTCGGCGCCCAAGGAGAGCGGGCCCTACCGTCATCGGCCCTACCTGGTGACTGACCCGACTTGCCGACGCTCTCGACACTCCCGCATTCGGCATTGCCGCATTCCGCATAGCGGGTGGCGATCTCGACCTGGTCCCAGTACACGCGCATGCTGGTGGCAATGCGGACCTCGCGGCTCGCGGAGAGGAAGCGATCAGTGAGGTCGACCACGATCGTCTGCGGACGGCCGACCGGCACGCCAATTTCCTCGATTACCGTCTGCCACTCGCCATTGCCGTTGCGCACCTGCAGCGATGGTGGATGCAGGGCATGGCCGGCATGCGAAGCGGCGATGTTGTCGCTCGAGAAGGCATAGTCGGTCCACCCGGTCAGCAGCAGCACGGCACCACGCGATGGCGTGGCCGCACCGAGATCGAGGGTCATGCCGTGCGGCTTCGCGTAGCCGCGCACAGGCAGAAGCGGCAGGCCGTCGACGAACGTGCGGTCGGTGCGAGCCGCGTTGGCGGTGGCGTCGCGGCCGGACGCGTCGATCACCCGCTGGACTGGACGACGCTCGCGCAGCGTCTCCACCTGCAGCCCGGCCGCCGGTGACGACACCAGGCCCTCGCGTGGGTACACGTCTGTCCCGGCTGGATGATCGATGGCGACGAGCGACAGGTGGTCGAGAAACAGCGTCTCCTCGAGTTCATTGGTCACGCGCAACTCGTACCGGCCGTCGCGCGCCCGCAACTGGTCGGCGCGGATGCGGACGAACTCTTCCGGGTCAGGCGTGCTGTAGACGCCAGGCGAGACCTGGTAGCCCATCTCGCCGCCACCGAGAAAGTCGGTGACGAACTCGAAGCGCTCGCCATTCCATGAGTAGAGATACGGGCACGACGAGGGCTTCCGATCGAGCTCGACGACTTCGAGCGAGCGCTTCTTCTGCGTGTCGGCACCGATCGGCTCGGCCTGCACGATGCCGGCTGGCCACAGCACACGCACGACGTCGACAGCGGGCCGCGTGCCCAACCCGAACAGGATGTCGGCCGGCGCCGCCGCCGGCGAGGCGGCCGAGGTCTCGAGCTTCTGCCACAGGCTGCCGGCCCGCATCTCCACCTTCGCGCCGATGCCACCGCGGTTGCTCACCTGTCCGGTCAGCGCGACGTGGAAGCCCGGCGTGGCGACGCCCCCGGCCAGGTGCAGCGTCGCCTTGCCGGCGCGTACCGTGACGATGTCCATCGATCCGGACAGGTCGGCATCGAGCAGCACAAGGGCGTCGGGAGTCGGGAGTCCGCCTTCGCCAAGGCTACGGCGGACAAGTCGGTCTTCCGCCTTCGCTGAGACTACGGCGGACACGTCGGCGTTCGGCGTTCGGCGTTCGGCGTTCGTCAATCCCGTCCGCCCGGTGATGTCCTCGAACGCGCCGCCGGCGGCCTGCCGCGCGACGCGGACGCCATCGGCGGCGAGGGTGACCACGTCGAGTAGCCCATCGTTGTCGGCGTCGACCATCTGCGCCGCGAGCGCACCGGCGGCAAGCGCGTCGAAGGGCCTGGCCGTGAAGCGATTGTTCGATGCGCCGACGGCGAGGACGCTGCTGCCGGTGCGGGCGCTCACCGCGATGTCCGGGAAGCCGTCCTTGGTCGCGTCGCCGACGGCGATCGTCGCCGCCGGCGGCAGCGCGTCGAGTCCCACAGTGGTCGATACCTCGCGGAACGAGGCGTCCCGCATGTTGCGCCACAAACGGATGCGGCCGTCCTCGCCGAGCACGAGCAGGTCGATGTCGCGGCGCATGTCCACGTCGGTTGGGATGAGGGCCAGGGCCACCAGCGGTTCCTGCGCCGGGAGCGCGTTCGCGGAGATGTCGGCAAAGGTGCCGTCGCCGTTGTTGCGCCAGGCGGCGAGGGGGGCTGGCGATCCGTCGATGCGGTTCGCACCGCCGATCACCAGGTCGGTATCGCCATCGTGGTCGAGATCGACGAGTGCCGCAGTCCTGACGTCGAGTGCGGTCATGATGCCGGTCCGGGCGGTGACGTCCTCGAAGTCGATGGCGGTACCGCTGGCGCCGGCCTTCTGCCTCCACAGGGCGATGCCGCCGCGTCCGTGCAGCAACACGTCCGCCTTGCCGTCGTTGTCGGTGTCGGCGACGATCGCGCCGCGGGGCGCAAATGCCGCAGGTAACGGCCACGACGCGGACCGCAGCCGACGCGGCGCGGCCCCGGTGTTCACGTACGCGTCGAAGCCTGCGTCGGTGACCACGAGGTAGTCGCTGTGCCCGTCGTGATCGAGATCTCCGGCGGCGATCACCGTCGAAGACGTGCCGCTCCCGAATGCGAGGCCGGCGGTGGCGTAGGTCAGCGCCGTCGGGGTTGGCGCGACGTCAGCTTCGGCGCCGGTCGACAGGATGGCCTCCGCGTACCGGCCCTGTTCCATGTAGGTGTTCGAATACGTGGTGCCGTAGCCCGTCTCGCGCAGCACCTGGAACTTTGCTGTCGTGGCGGCCCCGAGTTCGCGCTGGCCGGCGCGGGTCTGGGCGACCGCGAGGTTGTAGAGCGCCGAGACGTTGTAGGGCTCGAGTTCGACCGCCTTGCCGAAGACGGGAACGGCCTCCGCGTAGGCGCGCCGCTGCAGGAGCAGCTGGCCGAGGTTCACGAGCGACGCGACATCGTCTGGGTCCGCCTGCAGCACGCGCCGGAATGCGGCTAGCGCATCCTCCTCGCGATTCTCGCTGCGGGCAATCAGCCCGAGCACGAAGGTGGCGTGCGGCGGCGCCGATGACGCCTCGGCGGCAGCGGTCGCAGCCTTGACTGCGGCCGGCAGGTCCGGCTCGTACATGCGCGCGATCGCGAGGTTGACGCGCGCCGGCACGAAGGCAGCGTCGATGGTCAGCGCTGCCTCGAATTGTGTTGCCGCCTTCGCATAGTTGAACTGCTCGAGATAGGCGACGCCGAGGTTGTTGGCCTGCCAGGCCCGCTCCCGCACATCGCGCGGTGAGGACGTTGGCTGCGCCGTGAGCACGACGCCGAGCGTGACCACGCCGGCAAGCAGGATCAGGGATTGGGGCATCATCGATTCTCGTAGCCTACAGCCTAAACGGCAGGTCTCAGGACTCAGGTCTCAGGCGGGACTGGACCTCAGACCCGAGACCTGAGACCTGAGACTTGAGACTTGAGACCTGAGACCTGAGACTTGAGACCTGAGACTTGAGACCTCACGAAGCAGACCACAGGTGGTTATCGTCCGAACGCGACGCGGCGTGTAACGCCCTTGGCCTCGGTGACCACGAGCGTCTGGCCGGCGTCCTGCGGGCCGAGACGATCGACCTGGCCGCTCGGCCAGCGGATTTCGACCTGCTCCACCCTGGTCGCCGTGCCGAGCCCGAAGGTGAGCGGCAGTTCGCTCTGCGAGAGGTAGCTCGAGCCGGTCTTGACCATCCCGATCCGTGTCGCGCCGCCGGTCGTCACGCGGACCTCGGCGCCGATGGCCGAACGGTTCGACTTGACGCCGACGAGCGACAGCCGCAGTGCGCGCCCACCGGCGGAGTCGTTGCGCAGCACGCGCGCCGGGCCGTTGTTCACCGTCACGATGAGATCCTGATCGCCGTCGTTGTCCATGTCGAGGTGCGCCGCGCCGCGCGCCACGGTCGGCGTCATCAGCGCCGGGATACCGGCAGCGACGTTGGAGAAACGGGCCTTGCCGCCGTTCCGGTACAGGTGCGAGGCCTGCGCGTAGGTGACCTTCGGCTGGACGCGATTGATGTCGTCGGCCACGTGCCCATTGGCGGTGAAGATGTCGAGCAGGCCGTCGTTGTCGGCATCGAAGAAGAAGCACGCGAAGGTCAGTGACAGGAGCGATTCGCGTCCGAGGCTCGATGTCGGCGCATCGTCGATGAACAGCCCGTTGCCTTCGTTGCGATAGAGCGACAGCATCTCGTTGGAGAAGTTGCCGATCAGCAGTCCCGGGCGCCCGGATCCATCGAAGTCGGCCGCGTCCACACCCATGCCGGCGCGGGCCACGCCCGCTTCGTTGAAGGCGACGCCGGCGGTGACCGCTTCGTCCACGAACGTGCCCTTGCCGGTGTTGCGATAGAGCCGGTTGGGCTGCGTGTCGTTGGCCACGAACACGTCGAGATAGCCGTCGGCGTTGTAGTCCAGCAGGCCGACGCCGAGCCCCTTGCTGGCGGGATCGTTCAGGCCGGCCTTCGTGGTCGCGTCCTCGAACGTACCGTTGCCGAGGTTGTGGAAGAGAAACGGCGTCTCGCCCTTGTAGCTCTCCGGTGTGCAGTACGACTTCGTCTTGCCATCGAGCGTGCAATGGATGTCCTTCTCGAGTTGCCACTGCACGTAGTTGGCGACGATCAGGTCGAGCCGGCCGTCCTTGTCGTAGTCGAACCAGGCCGCGCTGGTGGAGAAGCCGACCCGACCGACGCTGGCGCGCTGCGTGACGTCCTCGAAGGTGCCCTTGCCGGTGTTGCGGAAGAGGCGATTGCCGCCGAGGGCGGTCACGAACAGGTCGACGAAGCCGTCGTTGTCGTAGTCGGCGGCCGCCGCGCCCATCCCGTACGCCTCGAAGGCCAGGCCTGCTGCCCTGGTGACGTCGGTGAACGTGCCGGCGCCGGTGCTGCGATACAGCGCCGGCAGGCTGCGCAGCGGCGGGCGTCCCGGCCACGCCTTGCCATTGGCGAAGAACAGATCCTGGTGGCCATCGTTGTCGAAGTCGAGCACGACGACGCCGGCACCCATGGTCTCGGGCAGGTACTTCTTGCCGAACGCGCCGCTGGTGTGACGGAACGTCACGCCGGCTCTCGTGGTGACATCGGTAAAGGCGACGAGCGCCGGGGACGCCGGGCCCCTGGCCCTGGACGGTTGACCGTGCACAAGGGAACCGACGCTCGCGACCGCGAAGGTCGCCAGAGAGAGTGTGAGGAGTGAGTTACGTATCATTTCTGCGAGGTAGGGACCGCTCTCTGAGCGGTCCATGTCCGTGCGGTCTCCGCGGGTGAAGGATGGCTCTTTGGAGATGGACGGCTCGGAGAGCCGTCCCTACCACCCGCGGGCCACGCGGACGCCTGCCGATGCTCGTGCACGCCCTGCCGCTCGTTGTTATCGTCGGGGTTCAGGCGGCGGTAGTCGCCGGTAATCGCCTGCGACGCCTCGTCGGCCTTGAAGCGTTCGTACAACGTCCGCTCGCGCATGGCGAGTTCCTGCTGGCCCATGCCCTGGTAGCAGAGCATCAGGTTGTAATGCGCCTGCAGATCCTCGGGGTCCACATCGAGCGCTGCCTTGAACTCGCTGACGGCCTCCGGATACTGCCGCTTCAGGAACAGCACCCGCCCGAGCTGGTTGCGCACCACCCGATCACGTGGGAACTGGCGTGCGGCTTCGCGCAGGTGCGTGATCGCATCGTCGTAGTTGCCAAGCGATTTGGCGGTCTGGCCGACGAAGAAGTGGGTCTTGGCCAGCGCCGGGTTGATCGCAAGCGCCTTCTTCAGGACCTCACCGGCGCCATCGACGTTTCCCTCGTTGATGCGGGCCCTGGCGACGTTGACCCAGCCGTCGGCATAGCCGGGCTCGGCCTGAGTCACGTTGAGAAACGCCGCTTCCGCGCCCTTGAGGTCCCCCTGCAGCAGGAGGCCGATGCCGTAGTCGTTCCAGCGCTCGCGCACGCTCTGGTGTACCAGGGGCGCGTCAGGTGGGAGGGGATCGGTCGCGCCGACCACCTGCAGCGTCGCCGTCGCCTCGGCCATCACCGTGATCGGGATCGCGGGGATGGCCTTCACACCTCCCGGCACGTGTGACGTGTCGCCCGTGAACAGCCAGCGACCGCTGTCGTGGTCGCGGCCGATGCTCGCGTCGCGCTGCGCCGGGTCGCGCACGCCGGCAAACGCCCACTGCGTGTTCCACCAGGCGAACTTGCGGTAGTTCAGCCTCGCCTTGAGGGTGATCCGGTCACCCGCGTCGGCGGGTACGTCGAGACGGTAGTGGATCGTGTCGGCCGCGCCGGGCGGGATCAGGCGCACGTACGCGACCGATCGCGCCGACCAGGCGTTGCGCTTGTTGATCGGGTTGCCCCTGGCGTCGAGCAGCAGGCTCCGGTAGAAGTGCGCGCCGGGTTCGACCGGCCCCTTGCCATCGTCGGCGACGACGCCGCTGTGCATGATCGTGCGTCCCTTGCTGTCGACAGCTTCGAGCTCGACCCAGACGTCGAAGCCGTCCACGGTGCCGCCCGGGAAGAAGTGCCCGACCTTGCGCGTGCGCACCACGACCTCGAGGCGCACCGACTCGCCGCGCCGAACGGCCGGCGTGACCTTGTCGAGCGGCGCCACCACCGGCAGCGCCGGCTTGAGTACCGCCGTGCTCGCGCCGAAGTTGATCGACTCCTCACCGACGGCGAAGGTGCTGGCGGCACGCGGCTCGCTGCCGGCAACCGCGCGTTCCTCGCCAGCCGTGCCCGCCGACGAGCGCACGAGACCAAAGATGTCGATGCTCACCTGGCCGTCCTTGAGGAAGGACTGGACGGCCTTCAGCTGCGTCGCGTGCCCGTTCACGAACGGCAACGCGGTGTTGGCGGCCGCGAACCGGTGGCTCTTGTGCTTGCCGTCCCTGGCTGTCGGGTCGGTCGAGGCGACCTTCGGCATGTGACAGTCGCCACAGCCGGCCGACTTCGCGGGGTAGTAGAAGGCGCGTGCGCCCATGCCCGACACGCCCGACGCCTGCCAGTTGTCGTAGTCGTTGAAGCCGCGAATCCAGCGATAGCCGTTGACCGGCACGTCCAGGTGCACCTTGTGGCAGCTGCTGCAGTACTCGGGCGTCTGGTCGGTCATGAACGGCTTCAGGAACGTCTCGCGGTGCGGCTGCGGGTCGAGCTCGAGCAACTTGTCGTGCGTCCACTGGAGCAGTGGCTGGCCGCTGACCGCCAGGTCGTGCAGCGGTGGGTACTCGATGACGAAGTTGCCGTTGCCCATCGAGCTGCCCACGTGCGTGATTGCATGGCACGACGTGCAGCTCAGCCCGTTCTGCGCCTCCGGCGTGTCGATCTGCTGCTTGATCGGCGTGTCGAAGCGGCCGTTGAAGAACACGGCGTGGTCATGGCAGCCGGCACACCACTTGGACGGCGTCGTGCCGACCATGTCCTGCATGTACTCGATCGACTTCCGGTACCACTGGTTGTTGAACGATGCGAAATGGTGCGCCGACTCGTTCCACTCGTCGTAGATCTGCTTGTGGCACCGCGCGCAGTCCTTGCTCGTCATGAAGAAGTTCGAGGGGATCACGGTGTTGCGGTCGGTGTTGGCCGATGACGGGAAGAACCGACTTGCGGGACCCGCGCCCTCTTCGCGCATCGACGTCGGCACGATCGACGGGTTCCGGATGCGGTAGGACGCCCGGCGCACCGCACCATAGCGGCTCACGTACGCCACCGAGCCGACCAGCGCGACGAGCGTGACGGCCACGCCGACGCGCAGCAACCGGGCCGCCCGGACGTCGGCCGTGCCACGGAAGCCCGGGCCAAAGGACCTCACCAGCAGCGCCAGGAGTACCGGCACGGTCCCGAGGACCGACGCCGCGATGTGCGTGTAGAGGAGCCAGCGCCAGGGGCGGGTCGCGCCGGTCCAGGAGAGGATCAGCCCGGTGGCAAGCGCGACGAGCAGCGGACCGATGGCGACGCCCCAGCCCTCCGGCACGCGGCGGTGCCGCGCCAGGAACCGCAGGGCCGTCGCGCCGAGCACGATGCCACCGACCACGTGCAGCGCCACCTGCGCGTAGTAGAAGCCCGACGCGGTTGCGAATGCGCCGAGGTAGGCGCTGTTCAGGAGCAGCAGGAAGAAGCCGGCGAGCCACCACGCGCGGCGCCCGGAAAGGAGCTGAGCAGACATGTCGAAGAGCCCAGCTTATCGGCGCCTGGCGATGTCGCTGGTCACCTGAAAGCACTAGTGGCGAGCTTCAGACGCAGGAGCTCAGGAGCGCAGGAGCGCAGGAGCACTGTAGGCGTCGAGCTTGCTCGACGCATCACTGACCGCCGACCAAGGTCGGCGGCTACACTCCGCGTAGACGCGGCGTTCAACGTTCTTTCGAGCGGCGTTCGGCGTTCAACGTTCGGCGTTCGTCACCCGTTGACCACCCCCTTGCCCTCGACCACCTTCTGGTAGGCATCGACCTTGGCGGTGGTGATGCGGTCCACCTGCGTACTCGGCGCCGGCCAGGCAATCTCGATCCAGTCGACATGCGTCGCCGTGCCGAGGCCGAGGATCTCGCGCGGATCGTGCGCCGAGAGGTAACTGCCGCCGCCGGTCTTGAAGCGGCGGGTGACCTTGCCGCCGACCGACCAGCTGATTCGCGCGCCGATCGCGTCGCGGTTGCATTTCACGCCCTGAAGCGTGAGCCCGATCCAGTGGTGGTCACGGCCGGCGCGGTTGTGCAGCAGCGTCGGTGCCGAGCCGTTGTTGTTGATCAGGACGTCGAGGCGGCCATCGTTGTCGAAGTCGCCGACGGCGAGACCGCGCGCGGAAAACTGCTCCTTGAACACCGGGCCGCTGCTCGCGCTCACGTCCTTGAGACGCCCACCCTCGTTGCGGAACAGCAGCAGCGGCTCCCTGTAGGTCACCTGCGTCGAGTACTTCTCGATCATGTCGTCCGGGTGGCCATTGGAGAGCAGCAGGTCGAGGTGACCGTCGTTGTCGTAGTCGAAGAACTTCAGCCCCCAGCCACTGAGCAGGCGCGTCGACTGCGCCACGCCATTGGCGTGGGCCACGTCCTGGAACGACTCGTTGCCGCGGTTCTTGTAGAGGGAGAACATCTCCTGGTCGACGTTGGCGACAAACAGGTCTTCCCAGCCATCCTGGTCGAAGTCGGCGGCGTCCACGCCCATGCCCGAACGCGGCTGGCCGTTGGCCGAGAAGCCGACTTCCGACGACAGCCCGATCTCGTCCCACTTGCCGGCGCCGCGGTTCATGAACAGGAAGTTCTGCACCGTGTCGTTGGCGACGAACAGATCGAGCTGCCCGTCCTTGTTGACGTCGGTCGCGACGACGCCGAGGCCCTTGCCGAGGGCGCGCTGGATGTCGGTGCCCCTGGTGACGTCGGTGAAGGTGCCGTCGCCGTTGTTGTGGAACAGGAACGAGGCCGACGGCTTGAAGACGCGCGGGATGCAGTAGTACCGGCGTCCCAGCTTGTTGTCGCCGCAGTAGACGTTGGTCTTGAGCGAGAACTCGACGAAGCTGCAGACAAACAGGTCGAGACGGCCGTCGTTGTCGTAGTCGAACCACACCGCGCTCGTCGTCCATCCCGGCACGCGCAATCCTGCCTTGTCGGTGACGTTGGTGAACGTGCCGTTGCCGTTGTTGCGGTACAGCGTGCAATTGCCGTAGGCGGTGACCAACAGGTCGGGGAAGCCGTCGTTGTCGAAATCGCCGACCGCGACGCCCATGCCGAACGTCCCGCCCGGTACGCCGGCCTTCTCGGTGACGTCGGTGAACGTCCCGTCCCGATTGTTGCGGTACAACGCGTTGCGCAGCGGCGTCTTCGGGGTGAAGAAGTCGGCCGGTCCGCTGTTGACCAGGTAGAGGTCCATCCACCCGTCGCCGTCGTAATCGAGGAACGCGCAGCCCGATCCGCATGTCTCGGGCAGGTACCGGAACTCGGACATGGCGTTGTCGTGCACCCACGTAATGCCGCTACGGCCAGGCGGAACGGCTTCGAAGGTCGCCTCGGGCCCTTGGGCATGGGCGGCCGGCCACGGCGACGCCGCGGCAACGGCGGTGCTTCCGGCGACGCGGAGGAACTCGCGGCGTGACCACCGCGGGAGCCACAGATCAGGCATATCGACGGGTTGTACCACGGCCTGGCCCGGCCGAAGTTGCTTCGATTCGGTACTCGCTGACTCGCCTTGGAGAGCTAATAGGTTTGGGTGAGGACGCGCCGCCTGCTGGTCGAGCGTTGCCACTGGTCAGGCCACCTCTCGCGTGGCCAGACCAGTACGAAATCCCTGACAAAACCAAAATTCCTCGCCTCGACTGAGGCAGGAAGCCGCAGGTACGACGTCGCTCCTCTGGTGCAATTCGGACCTGTTGAGCCAAAAATCCACGCAGTGGCTTGACCACTTTGCGTTAGTCTCGTGGATGAGGCAGAAACGCCACGTTCATTGGCACCACCCACGAGGCCAAAATCCCCTTGACATCTCGTGTTTCCGGTCCCGATACTGCGTGCGTTCGCAAAATTTGAGTGGTGAGACCACGGTGATCCGGCACGACGGGATTCGGTTCCCGCCGTGCGTCACATGTCCGAGGCGACCATGCACGTAGTCCGAATGTACGAGCGGCCTCGACAGCTCTGCGGGCTGCCCCCGTTCACGTCGATCCAGACGTGTACGCCGTACCCGTCCCGACGCCGCTGGCTCGTGCCCGTCCTGGTGGCACTGGCGCTGCTCGTCGCCGTCAACGGCCTGGCCGCGGGGCAATCCCTGTTCGGATCGCTGTCGGGCACCGTGACCGACGCCCAGGGTGGCGTGCTCCCAGGCGCCACGGTCACGCTCACCGATCAGTCGACGCGCACCGCGCAGACCACGGTTACCAACGAGCAGGGCGTATTCGTCTTTGCCGCGGTGGCAGCGTCGACCTACTCCGTCAAGATCGAGTTGCAGAGCTTCAACAGCTGGGAAGCGACCGACATCGCCATTCGCCTTGGCGAGCGCCGGCAGGTCACCGGTATCCAGCTCACTGTCGGCACTCTGTCCGAGACCGTGTCCGTGGTGTCGCGTCCCGAGATCGCGCCGACGGACTCGGGCGAGAAGAGCGCGCGCCTGACCTCCGAGCAGATCCAGAACATCCCGATGGTCGGACGATCGACCGCAGAACTCCTGAAACTCCTGCCCGGCATGACGCCGCGCAGCGGCGGCACCAACAACGCCCCCGCGTTCAGCGGCGAGATCATCGGCATCAACGGCAATGGCGAGGGTGGGCAGCAGAGCGCCGTCGGCAACTTCTCCGGCAATGGTTCACGCGTCGACGCACTCGACATCGTCGTCGACGGCGCGCATGCCTCAGACCCGGGCTGCAACTGCGCGACGTCGGTGAACCCGAACCCGGACATGGTCGGCGAATTCAAGGTGCTGCAGTCCAACTTCGGCGCCGAGCACGCCAAGGGCCCGGTGACCATCGACGTGGTGAGCAAGGGCGGCGGCCGTGACTTCCACGGCATGGGCTATTACTACCTCCGCGACTACCGGCTCAACTCCAACGACTGGTTCCTGAACAGCATCAGCAAGGTCGACGGCGCAGAGAACAAGCCGAAGAACCAGTTCGGCTATCCCGGGTTCAACATCGGCGGCCCGCTGCTGATCCCGGGCACCGACTTCAACAAGAACCGCGACAAGGTCTTCTTCTTCACCGGCTACGAGTACTACCGTCAGCGCCTCGACACGGGCACGCTGCGGTCGTGGGTGCCAACCGAGGCGATGCGCAACGGCGACTTCCGCGACACGGCGTCCTTTGCCAACCTCGGCAACGCGTACTCCGCCGCCGTTCCCAACAACCTCGTGAACGGGGTCATCCCCGCCAACCAGATCGACCCGAATGCGCAGCAGCTGATGGGCCTGTTCCCGCTGCCGAACGTGGATCCGGCGCTCGCGCAGGGCTACAACTATGCCCAGAACGTCGAGCTCGACCAGAACATGCACCAGTGGCTGACGCGCGTCGATGTGAACGTCACCGACAACACGCGCATCTTCGCGCGGTACAACCTGCAGGCCGAAGAACAGAACTTCCCGGTTGGTCTCTGGTGGCGCAACGCCAACCAGGTGCCGTACCCGACCGAGGTGACGGCGCCCAATCGTTCGCACTCATCGACGGTGAGCCTGACGCACATCTTCAGTCCCACCTTCACGTCCGAGTCGACGTTTGCCACGACCTTCATCGATTTCCCGAACCAGTTCCGTGACCCGAGCAAGGTGTCGCGGGCGGCGCTCGGTTACAACGTGCCGGGTATCTACGGCAACAACGGCCTCGATCAGATTCCGTCGATGACCGGGTGGGACAATGGCCCGACGCTGCTCAACCCGGGCGGCTTCGACCCGGTGCTGTTCGCGACCAAGTGGCTGATCTCGGGCGCGCAGAACGTCACGAAAGTCGCAGGCGCGCACACGCTGAAGATTGGTGGCTACTACGAGTGGGTGAACAACAGCCAGCCCGGCAACGGCGACTCGAACGGCCGCCTGATCCCTGCGCCGTGGGCGAACGGCACCACCGGCAACTACTTCTCCGACCTGCTCACGGGCACGCTGGCCGAGTATGGCGAGCAGTCGCCCAACATCGTCCGCGACATGGCGTACCACATCTTCGAGGGGTACGTGCAGGACAGCTGGAAGGTGAGCAGCCGGCTCACCGTCGACCTTGGCTTGCGGCTGTCGCACCTCGGCGCGTGGTACGAGCGCAACGGTGTCGGCATGGCCGTGTGGGATCCGGCCCTGTACAACGCCAGTGCGCCGGCCACCGAATTCCCGGGCATCACGTGGACGGCTCGGGACGGCAGCGTGCCAACCTCAGGTGTCGACATCCAGCCGGTGTTCCTGGCGCCCCGCGTCGGCTTTGCCTACGACCTTTCTGGCAGCGGCGGCACGCTGCTGCGCGGTGGCTACGGCATCTTCAACTTCCACGACGCGCAGGGCCCGTATTCCGGGCTCATCGACCTGCCCTATGGCGTGACGTTCACCAACACGTTCAACGTGCCGCTGTCGCAGGTCTCCAACGTCGATCCGAACGTGAACCCGACGATAGGCGGCACCATCCAGCGTGACGATGAGGATCAGCCGCGTACACAGAGCTGGAGCCTGACGGTCCAGCAGCGGCTGCCATGGCGCTTCAACCTCGAGACGGCCTACGTGGGCAGCAAGAGCGACCGCCTGCTGAACTCCGGGTTGGAGAACATCAACTACGTGCCGTACGGCGCAATGCTGAACGATCCGACCGGAGACCCGAATCAGTATCGGCCGCTGCCGCAGTACGGCGGGCTCAACGTCGTGCGACACAACCAGTATCAGAACTACAACAGCCTGCAGGCGCTGTTGAGCCGGCAGACGTCGAAGTTCAGCATGACGGCATCGTACACGTTCTCGAAGGCGCTGGGCATTCGCGGCGGCGGCCAGGGGGCGGTAGTGATTCCGCCTGGCGACCCACGCGATTTTGCGTACGGCATACTCGGCTACGACCGCACCCACGTCTTCAATATCGGGTACAGCTGGCTGCTGCCCGACGTCGAGAACAGCGCGTTGATGAACGCGATCCTGGGCGGCTGGCAGTTGACGGGGGTGTCGACCTACATCAGCGGCGCGCCGCTGCAGCCGCTGGCTTCGCCCGGCGGTGCCAACTTCGGCCTGGCCGGGACCGACGCCAGCGGAAACACCATCAGCTCCCAGTCCTACAGCGGCAGCCCCGACATGGCGGTGATGCCGCTGCTCACCTGCGATCCGACGACTGGGTTGTCAGGTGATCAGATCCTCAATCCCGCATGCTTCACGCTGCCGGCACCGGGACAATTGGGCACGTACATCTTCCCGTCCAACGTCCGCGGGCCGGGCTACATCAACAACGACTTCGCGGTGTTCAAGAACTTCAACCTCGGTGGGGTGAAGCGCTTCCAGTTCCGCGCCTCCTTCACCAACGTCTTCAATCACCCGCAGCGGGCGCTGTTCGACGCCAACAACCTGAAGCTGCAGTACACGAACGGCGTCCTGGACAACCCCAACTTCGGCATCCTGCCGCAGAACAACAAGTACGGCCGCCGCATCATCCAGTTCGCGTTCAAGTACTACTTCTGAGGAAAGGACGGAGGAGAGAGGACGGAGGACCGAGGGGAGGAACGAGGACCGAGGACGAAGGATCGCCGTCGTCCCTTCGTCCTTCCTCGGGCCGGCCTCGGCGCCTCGGTTTGCCGATCTACGTCGATCCTCTTGTCCTCGTTCTTCCCTCCATCCTCGTTCCTCCGTCCTCCGTCCTTGCGGGGTCGTTCTACACTGGAAGTCGTGAGATCGCCGGTGCTGGTCCTCGCGTTGTGTGCGAGCCTGGCCGCCTCGTCCCTGGCAGCGCAGGCCCCGCAGGCTGGTGCGACGCCGCCCGCGTTTGCGCGCGCCTACGCCCTGCAGACGGCCGGCGAGTTCGCGCAGGCCGCCGAGGCCTACACCGCCTTCCTGCAGCAGTACCCGGACAACGTCGAGGCACGCTCGAACCTCGGTGTGGTGCTGGCGCGCCTGGGCCGGACCGACGAGGCCGTCGCCGCCTACCGGGCGGCCCTCGAGCGCTCGCCGTCGCAGCAGGCGATCCGCCTGAACCTCGGCCTGGCGTTGTACAAGGCTGCCCGCTTCGACGAGGCGGCGGAGACGTTCGCCGCCGTGGTCGCCGCGCAGCCGATGAACCTGCAGGCCCGCTATCTCCAGGCCGACTGCCTGCTCCGGCTGGGCAAGCCGGAGGCAGTCGTCGCAATCCTCGAACCTGTCGCCGCTTCGCGCGACGCCGACCGCGTCGTCGCCTACCTGCTCGGCATGGCGTATCTGCGCACGAATCAGCCGCAACGAGGGCAGGTGCTGATCGACCGCATCCTGAGCAAGGGCGACTCCGCCGAAGCGCGGGTGCTCATGGGCATGGCCAAGCGCTCGGTCCAGGATCTCGCTGGCGGGCTCGAGGATCTGAAACGAGCCGTCGAGCTCAATCCCGATCTCCCGGGCGTGCACACCCTGTACGGGCAGGCCTTGCTCGAGACCGGCAATCGCGATCTCGCCGTCCGTGAGCTCGAGGCCGAGTTCGCACGTAATCCGACCGACTTCGAGGCCAACCTCCTCCTCGGCATGCTGGCCAAGGAAGACTTCGCGTTCGACAAGGCTCGTGGACACTTGCAGCGGGCCCTCGTCATGCGCCCCGGTCACCTCTCGGTCCGCTTCCAGTTGGCCGCGATCCATGTGTCGCTCGGCGAGACCGAGGCCGCCAGGACGATGCTGGAGGCGATCGCTGCAGAGGCACCGTCCTTCATCGAGGCGCGTGTGTCGCTGGCCACGGTGTACTACCGCCTGAAACTACGCGACCTCGGCGACAAGGAGCGAGCCGTGGTGGACGAACTCAACCGTCAGGCGCAGGCACGCCAGCCAGGTGCTGCGCCATCACTTGCACAGCCCGTCCCGCCGGCGACGCCACCACGGTGATGGCCCCCGATTCTTCGCGTCGCTCGTCTGCGTGGTCGCGGCTGCCGTTGTCACTGGCGAGCGCAGGCATCGCAATCACGGCGCTCTTCACGTGGGCCACAGGAGTGAATGTGACCGCCGCGCAGGCGCCCGCATCACCGCCACCTCCACAACCGGCCACGACCAGGAGCGAGGCGCAGGAGCCCGCGCCGACCTTCCGAGCCGCGACGTCGGCCGTGGTGCTCGACGTTGTCGTCCGCGACAAGAAGGGTCGGACGATCACCGACCTGCGCCAGAACGAGGTGCAGGTGCTCGAAGATGGAAAGCCGGTCGAACTCCAGGCGTTCGGCCTGGTATCGGGCACCTCGCCCCTGGTGACGGCCAGGGAAGCGGCAACGGGCCAGCCCGATCCGCTCCGCCGCGTGACCTTGATCACGCTGGTCTTCGAAACGCTGACGCAGAACGGACGCGATCTCGCGAGGCGCGCCGCGCTGCAGTTCGCGGCACGCGAGTTGCCGGCCGGGCAGTGGGTCTCGATCTACAGGCTCGATCAGCGTTTGTGGCACGCACAGGCGTTCACGCGCTCGCCTGCTGAGATCCGCGCCGGCATCCTCGCCGCAACACACGCGGGCGGCCGCGAGACTGTCATGGACACGGTCGCGACGGGTCGATCCACGACCGGGCCGCCACCGGTCGCAGCCGCCGAGGTCGGCGGACGGGCGCCCGGTGCCGGTGTGGGCGGCGCGGCCGATCAGGTGGCCATCGGCGCCAACGCTGCCGACGCCGCGGTCAATGCGGTCCTCGAGCGCGTCGCGCTGATGGTGGAGAAGGCAGACATCGATCAGCGTGGACAGTCGACGCTGTTTCCCCTCATGGCCCTCGTCAAGGCGCAGGGCTCGCTGGAGGGCCGGAAGGCGCTGGTGCTCTTCTCCGAAGGCTTCGTGGTGCCGCCCAATCTCGAGGAGGTCTTCCGTGCGACCGTCAGCGAGGCCAATCGCGCCAACGTCAGCGTCTACGCGGTCGACGCGCGCGGTCTCGACTCGGCCCGCTCGCTCGAGGGCGCCCGCACGGCCCTCGACAGCTCGGCGCGCAACAGCCAGCGCCAGATGATGACCCGCGGCAACGAGCCGGTGACGGTCGAGGACGTGATGAACGCCGAGACCGCCGAGGGCGCGCTGCACAAGGACCTGCAGGGCACACTGCAGATGCTGGCCGAGGAGACGGGCGGCATCCTCGTGGCCAACTCGAACAACCTCGCCGAGCGGCTCGACCGCGTCTCGGCTGACCTCGACGCCTATTACCAGCTCGCCTACACGCCCGCGACCACGACATACGACGGCAGGTTCAGGAAGATCGAAGTGAGGGTCGCCCGCCGCGGCGTCGACGTACAGTCGCGCAGCGGGTACTTCGCGCTGCCTCCCACAGACGGTGCGCCGTTGCTGCCATACGAGCTGCCGATGCTCGCGGCCGCATCGGCCACGCCGCTGCCGACGCCGTTCCGGGTCGGCGCGACAACGTTCCGGTTCGGCGTGACGCCGCGCGGGGTGCAGCACACCGTGCTCGTCGAGGTCCCGCTCGATCAGCTCACGTTCGAGGAGGACCGCCGCGAGAAGAAATACGCGCTGCGGTTCACGGTGATGGCGCTCGTGCGCAACGAGAAGGACGAGATCATCGAGCGCCTCAGCGACTCTTTTCCGCTCGAAGGCCCACTCGAACGCGTGGAGGCGCTCAAGCGCGGGCGGCTGGTGTTCAAGAGGCAGGTCTGGCTCGCACCCGGCCGTTATTCGGTGCTGGCCGTGGCGCGCGATCAGACGACGGAGCGCTCCAGCGTGCACTCCATGACGGTCGTCGTGCCGGACGCGACCGCGAGCGTGCCGCTCGTGAGTTCGCTCGCCGTGATCAGGCGCGTGGAGCCGGCCAGCGAACAGCCAGATGCCGTCGAGGATCCATTCCGCACCGACCAACTGCGCATCGTTCCCAGCCTCGACACGCCGATCTCGCGCGCGACCAACCCGCAGGTGTCGGCCTACGTCGTCGTCTACCCGGATCGGGGCCGCGTCCCCTCGCTGACGTTCGAGTTCCAGCGCGGCGGCGCGGTGATCGGCCGCTCGGCGGCGGAATTGCCGGCTCCCGATCGCGACGGCCGGATCAAGTACGTGGCTTCGTTCCCGACGAAGATCTTCGAGCCGGGGACGTACGTGCTGCGCGCGGTGGCGACGCTCGACGGCCGAACCAACTCGTCGGACGTCTCTTTCACGATAGTGCCCTGACATGCGCGTCCGACTGCTGGCGTGGTTCGTCGCCCTCTGCCTCGTTCCCGCTGTCGCCTTCGGTCAGCCGGGAGGCACGCAGCCGCGCTTTCGAACCGAGACCGCCCTGGTCACCGTCGACGCCGTCGTCGTGGACGACCGCGGGCAGCCGGTCACGGGTCTGACCACTGCCGATTTCGAGGTCCTGGACGAGGGCGTGGCGCAACGCGTCGAGTTCTTCCAGGAAACAGGGGCTCCGGGAAGCGGCGTCTCGACGCCAGCACGCAAGCCGGGCCGGTATTCCTACGCGACCAACGTCGGTGCGCAGGCCACGGCGACGCGCACGTTCGTGCTCGTGTTCGACGACCTGCACCTGACGCGCGAACAGGGTGAGCAGGCGCGCCTGGCGCTCTCGCAGTTCATCCGCGTGCAGTTGGTCGACGGCGACCTGGTCTCGCTCGTGGTGCCCGGGATCGCACTCCGCTGGCACGCACGGCTACCCGGTGGGCGCGACGAACTCCTGCGCATCGCCGAGGGCCTGCAGGGCCGTTTCCAGCCGGAGCCGACGTTCGAACGCATCACCGATTACGAGGCGTATCGCATCCACGTCTTCCAGGACGAGGCCGTGGCCAACAGCGTCGATCGTCGCTGGCGCAACTATCGACAGCTCGGACGCGAGTCGACCAATCTCGCCAGCGATCGAGGGTTCCAGCCGCAGGAGCGAGGCGGCAACGCCGGCGTCATCCAGCAGGATCTGGCGATTCGGGCGGCCGACGTCTACAGCCGGCTGATGGCACGTAACCGGGTCACGCTCGGGTCCATGAAGGCGATGGTCGAGGGCCTCGAGGCGGTCCGTGGGCGCAAGTCGGTCCTGTTGTTCTCGGCCGGCCTCATCGAGGACCAGGAGCAGATCGATGCCCGTCACGTCCTCGACGCGGCGCGACGCGCCAACGTTGCGGTGTATTTCATCGACGTCCGGGGCATCGGTAGCGGGTCGGCGTTTGCGACGGCGCAATTCGGGTCGCCCCTGGACACGCGCGACGTCGGCTTTGCGAATGCGCAGATCGAGCTGGAGGTCCAGGGATCGGAGAACCTGGCAATCGACACCGGTGGATTCTCGGTGCGCAACGCCAACGACCTCAACGCCGCACTGGGGCGCATTTCTCGCGAACTGTCGTCCTACTACCTGCTCGGCTTCCAGCCCTCGAGACCGGGCGCTGACGGGGCGTACCGCAAGCTGCAGGTGCGGGTGCGCCGGCTCGGAGTGACGGTCCGTGCCCGCAAGGGCTACTACGTCACCGGCGATCGCGTCGCTCGTGCGGCCGACGTACTCGGCCACGACGCACTGCAACCGGTGACCGACTCGCCCTACGATCTCGATACCATCCCCTTGCGCGTCGCCAGCTATGTCTTCGGCAGTCCCACTGCAGGCAAGGCCGTGGTCTCACTGGCGATCGAAGCGGACCTGCGCGCGTTCGGGTTCATCACGACGCCGTTGGCGCTGACCGACGTTCTCGAGTTGCGTATCGCAGCCACGCACCTCGAGTCATCGACTGCGGAGCGTTACGACGGCCAGGTCGAGATGACCTTCCCGCTCGGTACCCGCCTCGGCGAGGACGCCTGGTACGGGCTGGCGCGCGAGTTCACGCTGGCGCCGGGCCGCTACCAGGCGCGGATCGCGGTGCGCGATCGCAACAACGGCCGCATTGGCGCGCTGACCCACGTGTTCGACGTCCCAGCGCTCGACGGGCTTCGTGTGACGACCCCTATCATCACTGACACGATCGAGACGCCAACCGGTCTGTTGCCGGCATCTCCCAAGCCGGTGCTCGTCGCGCGGCGCGAGTTCCCCGCCGGCGCGACGGTCTATTACCAGTTCAGTGTGCTCGGCATCCCGCGCGGTGCGCGCATCCTCGCCGGTCACCAGGTGCGTGATGCTGCGGGCACGATCATCAAGCAGCTCGAGCCGCGGGCGATCACGCCCGCACCCGACGGCGCTCTCAGCCGCTTCGGCGGGCTGTCGATGAAGGGACTCCCGGCTGGCGAATACGAGCTGACGCTCACCGTTGTCGACGAGGCTGCGTCGCGGACGATCCAGCTGCGTGAGCCGTTTGCGATCCTGCCGCCAGCACACGCGCAGTGACGCCGATACACAGTCATTTGTCATTTGTCATTAGTCATTGGTCATTGGTCTTACGGCTTACGGCTTACGGCATACGAAATACGGCACTCGGTATGAGGCTCGAGAGGAGGAGGCATCACCGCCGTGGCCGGCTCGTTCGCCGGGTAGCTGCCGCGGCGTGCGTCGTCCTGTTGGTGCTTGCGCGCACCGGAGCCGCTCCACATGCCTCACCCCAGGCAGCGGCGAAGCCGAAGCAGGTCCCAGCGCCGCGCTCGACGTTTGCCCAGCTGTCTGCCGCCGCCGCCGCGGCGCGCGAGGCGGGACGCCTCGAGGATGCCGTCGGCCTTTATCGAAAAGCGCTCGGCTTGCGGCCCTCGTGGGACGAGGGGCACTGGTATCTCGGGACGGTGCTCTACGAGTTGCAGCGACACGCCGAGGCTCGTGCGGCCTTCGCGCAACTGCTGCGAACGCAGCCGACCCACGCGGGTGCGATGGCGCTCACGGGTTTGTGCGCGTTCGCGCAGGGCGAGCACGACGCGGCGTTGCGAGCCCTGCTGCAGGCGCGTCAGCTCAATATCCAGCAGACGCCGGAACTCGCCGATGTCGTGCGCTACCACGCCGGCATCCTCCTGACGCGTTTCGGTGAATTCGAGGCTGGCACGCAGATCCTCGTCGAACTTCCGGCCGATGGCATGGAGAGTCCACGCGTCGTCGAGGCGTTCGGGCTGAATCTCCTGAGAATGCCGATGTTGCCTGCGGAGATCCCTGGTGAGGCAAGAAGTCTCGTCCAGCTCGCGGGTCAGGCGGGCGTCGCCATGGCAACGCGCCAGGCGGCGCAGGCGGCGGCGCTGCTGGAACGTCTGGTCGCCGAGTTCCCGACAACGCCGAACGTGCACTACGCGTGGGGCACGTTTCTCCTGACGACGGATCCGCAACGCGCGATGGCGCAGTGGCGCCGTGAGCTCGAGATTTCGCCAGGGCACGTCGCGGCGCGGCTGCAATTGGCGGCCGAACTGCTCAAGCAGGGCGATGCTGCCTCGGCGCGACCCCATGCGGAGGGGGCCGTGCAGGTCGCGCCGCAGGAATTCGCGCCGCGCCTCGCACTGGGCCAGGTGCTGCTCGGCCTCGGCGACGTTGCCGGGGCCGTCGGCGAACTGGAGACTGGCGTCACGCTCGCACCTGCGAGTGCGCAGGCCCATTACCTGCTAGCGATTGCTTACGCACGCGCGGGACGTCCGAAGGATGCGGAGCGGGAGCGCGCCGCGTTCACGAAGCTGAGCGGTTCAGCACAGGCATCGGGTTCGCGATGAAGAGACTCCGGATCACCGCTGCACTCGTCGCCGCGCTGGCAGCGGTGCCGGCGTGGGGCCAAGCGCCGCCCGTTAGCGCCACACACGAGGGCACGCCGCCCGCGGGCAAGGCGGGCGGGACCAGCGTCGCGGCGAAGGCCCCGGCGCCAGCACGCGCGGCGAGTGCGACACTGTCGAAGGCGAACAAGGCCCGCGAAGGTGGCGATCTCGAAGGTGCCATCGGTCTGTACCGGCAGGTCGTGAAGGTGTCTCCCCGGCAGATCGATGCGTGGTGGTACCTCGGCACCTCGCTCTACGACCTCGAGCGCTGGGGCGACGCCCGCGCTGCCTTCGATCACGTCGTGCGACTCGACAAGAACAACGGCGCCGCGCTTGCGTTCCGCGGCCTCTGCACCTTCAGGCAGGGGCAGTATGTCGAGGCGCTCGACGACCTCCAGAGGGCCAGGGCGCTCGGCGTCAGCGGCAACCCCGAGGTCGGCTCGGTGGCGCGGTTTCACGCGGGCCTCGCGATGACGCGGCTCAGCCGGTTCGAACCCGCGCTGAACACCATCGGCGAGTTCGCGCTCGAGGGCAACGACTCGCCGCAGATCATCGAGGCGCTCGGCGTGGCGACGCTGCGCATGCCACTGCTGCCGTCCGAGTTACCGCCGGAAAAGCGCGAGATGGTGATGATGGCTGGACGCGGCAGCTACTTCATGGCGATGCGTCTCGCGCCGGCGGCCCGGACCGCCTTCGAGGAACTCGCGTTGCGCTATCCCGACGTGCCCAACGTGCACTACGCGTTCGGCATCTTCCTGATGAGCGAGGATGCCGATCGGGCGCTGAAGGAGTTCGAGCGGGAACTCTCGGTGCAGCCCGCGCATGCCCCGTCGCACATCCAGATGGCCTTCGAGTACATCAGGCGAGCCGACTACGCATCCGCGCGCCGGCACGCGAAGGACGCGGTCACCCTGGCACCGACCGACTTCATTGCGCACCGCCTCATCGGGCAGATCGAGTTGGAGACGGGCGATACGCAAGCCGCGATCGCGTCGCTCGAGCAAAGCCGGCGTCTGGAGCCGAACAGTCCCACGGTGTACTTCACGCTGGCCAAAGCGTATGCCCGGGCAGGTCGCGACGCCGACGCCGAGAAGGCTCGCGCGGAATTCACGCGCCTCGATCGCCTGTCGCGGCTACAGCGCAACGGCGTGACGGCCGTCGGCGGGATGACGCCGTAGCGACCCGGTACAGGCGCGCCGGTTGGAGTATTCTCGGCTCATCGCCGAATCCGGTGAGGCCCTGCCATGACTCAAGGAGTGCCCGTGCAATCGTCCTCGTCCTCGCTGTCGCGTCGTTCGCTGCTTTACCTGGCTGGTGTCGCGGTCACCCTGCCGCTGGTGCCTGTTGCGGGTGCCGGCGCCGCCCCTGCGCAGGCCGCCGCAACGCCCAGGCCGCTGCCGCTCAAGATCGGCGTCGCCTCCTACTCGTTGCGCAAATTCCCGCGTGACAAGGCCATTGCTGCCCTCAAGCAACTCCGCGTCAAGTACGTAACGATCAAGGACGTGCACCTGGCGCGCACGGATACGCCGGAGCAGATCCGCGCCGCTCGGAAGGAGTTCGAGGACGCCGGCATCACGATCATGGGCGGAGGCACGCTGACGTGGAAGACCCCCGACGAGGCGGGGATGCGCAAGGACTTCGAATACGCGAAAGCGGCGGGGATGCCGCTCGTGGTCTGCTCACCAGCGCCCGACACCCTCGACCTGCTCGAGAAGATGGTCAAGGAGTTCGACATCAAGGCCGCCATCCACAACCACGGCACCGAAGATCCGTGGTGGCCGGCGCCCTCGGACGTCCTGAAGAAGATCGACAAGCGTGACCCGCGTGTCGGCGTGTGCATGGACATCGGCCACGCCACCCGTGCTGGCGCAGACGTGGTCAAGACGATCGCCCTCGCCGGGCCGCGCCTGCTCGACCTGCACATCAAGGATCTTGCCGACGGCACCAGCCGCGACAGCCAGGTCGAGGTCGGTCGCGGCATCCTGCCCGTCGTCGCGGTGTTCAAGGAACTGGTACGGACGAAGTTCCAGGGCCACGTGTCACTCGAGTACGAGATCAATGCCGACGATCCCGTCCCTGGCATGCTCGAGTCGCTTTCGTACATGCGAGGCATCGCCGCCACGCTGGCCTGAGCTCAGGGTCGTCGCGGGACAATTTCAGACTTTCGGAATTTCACGAATTTCCATGCCGGAGGCGGGCGCTTGGAAGGTTGGCAGTGGTGATGAAATTCTGAACTTCTGAACTTCTGCAATTCTCACCGCTTGCCGCGGTTCTTCCAGACGTCGACGATTCCATCCATCGGCGGCCCGAACGCAAAATCCCCGACGATGATGTCGGGGCGCCCGTCGCTGTCGGCGTCGCCGACGGCGAGTGTTGCGTGTGCAGGCGTGCCCATCTTGATCGTGTGCCTGGCCCAGGTCCACGGCGCGGTCTGTTCGATCCAGACCACCGCGGGCAGCGTCGTCTCGGCCGGTCCACCACCGCCGGGCACCATCGCGGCGGCGGCGATGTCGAGGTCGCCATCGCTGTCCAAGTCGGCGGCCATGGCCCGATGCGCACCCGGCATGGCGGCGATGGACCTCGCGACGTACGGATAGGTGCCCGTGTTCTCGAGCAGTGTGATGCCGTGATACGGCTTGAGGATGAAGTCATCGAAGGTGTCGCCGTGCGTGTACAGCACGTCGAGGTCGCCGTCCTTGTCGACGTCGACCAACTCGATGCCCGACGAGCCCCAGTTCGGGTGTGGCGCCGCGAAGATCGTCTCGGTCCGGAACGTGCCCTTGCCGGTGTTGATCAGCGCCGCGACCGTCTCGTGCTCCTGGGCGAACAGGACCACGATGTCGGGCTTGCCGTCGCCGTTCAGATCGGCGATCGGCACATGAATGGCGCCATGGCGTGGATCGAGTTCGGCGGCGAGCAACTGCGGCGCCTTCCAGTCCCTCGTGCGGTTCTCGAACAGGATCAGGCTGCCGGTGCGCCGCCAGCCGAACACCGCGGCCACCAGGTCCAGGTCGCCGTCGCCATCGAAATCAGCGGCGCGTACGTCCGCCACGCGACCGAGCTTGTCCGCGAGGACGAACGACTTGTAGGAGCCGTCCTTGTTCCGCCGTAACCACACGATGGCGCCGTTGGTGTGATCGGCGGGCTGGAACGAGCCGAGGTCACCGATCAGCAGGTCCTGCAGGCCGTCCTTGTCGAGGTCGATCTGCTCGATGTGCGAGGGATGAGGCACGTCGTCGGCGATGATCTTCAGGGTCCCGCCCCTGGTGGGCGTGCCCGCCAGGATCAGCCCCGCCCGCATGTCCGAGGCCACGACCTCCGGCTGGCCATCGCCATCCAGGTCGAGGAGCCGTACGTTCGCGACGGCCGGATGTGATGGCCCGGGTCGGCCCGCGAGCTGCAGCGGTTGCCGGTCGAACGTCACGGGTGCGCTGCCCGTGCCCGGCCAGGGCGCGTGCGCCGGGAGCAGATCCGGCGCGGCGCCCTCGTAGAATCGCTGGATGCGCAGCATGTCCGGGGGCAGGGCGATCATCGCGCTACCGCCACCCATCCTGCCGGCCGGCTCGGGGACGCCGTCCGCGATCAACTGCATCCGCACTAGTTCGTCACGCCACGCCGCTCGCGGCAGGATGTCGGGGGGCGGGAACTTGTGGCACACGGTGCCACAGCGCTGCCGGGCCTCGGCCTCGGTCGCGGCCGGAAGGTTCTGCGTGGCGGCGCTCGCGACAACGCGGCCGATGCCGTGCCCGCGGTGGCTCGGATAGACTGCCGGGGCACCCGCCAGCAATGCGAGGGCGAGCAGCCATCGAAGCGCCGCCGCCCGTCTTGTTCGCTGCCGCAGGTGCATGACCGCAGTCTAGCCTCTCCCATGTCAGACGCCGTGCTCCCCGACACCGCCGCACGCCGCAGTCCCGTGCGGTGGCTCGTGCTCGGGGTACTGATGGCAGCCCTGATCGTCATCGCCGCGTCCATCTACGCACGAGTGGAGGTGCGACGGCTTCGCGACGAGCAGGTCGCCCTGACCGAGCGCCATCGCCTCGACACGCTGCAGCTGATCCGGATCGACAACAACGTCGCCACCATCGAGGACACGCTCCGCGACATGACCGATCGCCGGGAGCCGTATCCGCTGTCGGCGTGGCAGCAGGCCTTCGTACGTCTCCGCGTCGACCTGGATCAGGCGCTCACGAGGGAACGGGCGCTGGCGCCGGTCGCGCGCCCGGCGACGCAGACGCGCCAACTCGACGAGGCGTCACGCCGACTCTGGGCGGCGGTCGACCGGGGCTTCGCCGCGGCGAGGGCCGGACACGACGAGGAGGCGCGTGCCATCTTCACGACCGACGCGACATCGCGTCAGGCCGAGCTCACGCATCAAGTGTCGCAGCTGCTGATCGCCAACACGCGCGCAGACGATGAGGGCACTGCCCGCGCCCGCGCCGTGTATGACGCCGTCGATCGGCAGATTCTCTGGCTCAACGTCGGCCTGGTGGCCGCACTCCTGGTCGCCGGCGGCACCGTGGTGCTCGCCGTCCGGCGCAGCATCATCGCATTGCAGCAGGTGTCGGCCGAACGGCGCGCGCTGTCATGGCGGATGATCCGCCTGCAGGAAGACGTCCAGGCCGGACTGGCGCGTGAGCTCCACGACGAATTCGGGCAGGTGTTGACGGCGCTCGGCTTCGGCCTCGCGCGTACCCGCCGCCACGTGGAAGGGACGACCCCGGCCGCGACGGTGGCCGGCGAGCTCGCCGAACTGCAGGACCTCGCCAAGCAGGTTCTCGAGGGCATCCGGCAACGGTCGCGCGCGCTGCACCCGGTGGTGCTCGACGACTTCGGCCTCGAGCACGCGTTGCGATCGCACGTGGAATTGGTGGGGCGGCAGTCTGGCCTGCCGATCGAGGCCACGACGAGCGGCGAGCTCGCAGGCCTGCCGACCGAGACCGCGACCCATCTGTATCGCATCCTGCAGGAGTCGCTCACCAACGTGGTTCGCCACGCAGGCGCGTCCGAGGTGGCGGTCAGTGCGACCCGCGACGCCACCCGCGTGACGCTCATCGTCGATGACGATGGGCGGGGGGTGGAGGGAGGAGCGGCGTCGCCCGGGCTCGGGTTGACGAGCATCCGCGAACGGGCGGCGCTGATGGGCGGCACGTTTGCCATGGGCCCGAGCCCCCTGGGCGGGACGCGAGTCACGGTGTCGGTCCCCGTGCCACCGGGGTAGTACGTACAATTGCAGAATTTCAGGATTTCAGAATTTCAATACCATTCCCATGCTTCGAACCGCTGACCCTGCTGGTGAAATTGTCCAATTCTGCAATTCTGAAATTCCGGGAGGCTGCCATTGATCCGTGTGATTCTGGTCGATGACCACGCCCTGGTGCGCCAGGGGTTCCGGCGGATCATCGAAGAGGAGCCGGGCCTGTCCGTGGTCGGAGAAGCCGGCACGGCGCAGGACGGCGTCGCGCTGGCGCGCAAGGAGCGGCCCGACGTTGTGCTGATGGATATGTCGATGCCGGACGCGAACGGCATCCACGCGGCGCGTGAGATCCTGCGCGAGCGGCCGGAAACCAGGATCCTGGTGCTGAGCATGTATTCGGATGCGCAGTACGTGCGGAGCGCGCTGGATGCCGGCGTCTCCGGCTACATCCTGAAAAGCGCCCTCGAGACCGATCTCACCCGGGCCGTGCGCGCGGTGGCCGGTGGCCAGCAGTACTTGAGCCCCGAACTGTCGCATGTGCTGATTCGCGCGCTCAGGGAGAAACAGGACACGCCCGCGGCGCCTGACGTCTTCGATCAACTGACCCAGCGTGAAAAGCAGGTGCTGCAGCTCATTGCCCACGGCAAGTCCAACAAGGAGATCGCGGCGCTGCTCAATCTCTCGGTCAACACCGTGGCGGTACATCGCGCCAACCTGATGAGCACGCTGGGCGTGCACAAGGCGGCCGAACTGGTGCTGTTCGCGGTTCGCAAGGGACTCGTCCTGCCGGAGTAGAACCCAGTAATGCCGCGATGCCGCGATGCCGCGCTGCCGGAATGCCGAAGTTGTCGCGGCACCGCCGTGTCGCCGTCGGACGTAGCCGTCGGACTTCCGCCTCCGCCCGGGCTACGGCGGACAGGTTGTCCGACGGTCAGTGATGCGGTTCCGCGGGACAAAGACCCGCGGCTACACGTTGCCGCCGCATTGGTCCTCGTCGCGGTCGGCACGGGCCTGCAAGCACAGGGTCCCACCGTACGCGTGACCCTCACCGACATCACGCGTGAGGCGGGGATCACAGCCCGGCACGACAACGGGGCCGCGGGCGGGAAGCTGCTGCCCGAGACGATGGGTGCGGGCGCCGCCTTTCTCGACTACGACAACGACGGCCATCAGGATCTGCTGTTCGTCAACGGGCTGTTCCCCGGCGGCGGCGGCGGCCGATTCGCCTCGCTCTATCGCAACGACGGCACGGGCAAGTTCACCGACGTCAGTGCGCGGGTCGGTTTGCAGGCGAACGCCGAACGTCGAACGCCGAACGCCGAAGGCAGCCTGACCAAGTCCCACGGCCGAAAGCCGATGGCCGATGGCCGAATGGCGAAGGCCGACACGGCCGCGTCGACGACGCTCCGCTACGGCATGGGGGTCGCAGCCGCCGACATGGACAACGACGGGTGGACCGACGTGGTCCTCACCTCCGTTGGCGGCATCACGCTCCTGCGCAACGAACGTGGCGCGCGCTTGGTCGACGTCACCGCTCGCGCCGGATTGGCCGACCGTCGCGGCTTCAGCACCTGCGCGGTCTGGGTCGACGTCGATCGTGACGGGCTCGTCGATCTGCTGGTGTGCAATTACGTGCAGTGGTCGCCTCAGACCGATCTCTACTGCAGCGCCGGAGGAAACCAGAAGACGTACTGCACGCCGCAGGCGTATCGCGGCAGCACCTCGTGGCTGTTCCGCAATCTGGGCGGCGGCCGCTTCGAGGACGTCACGGCCAAGGCCGGATTATTCGACGTGACCGGCAAGGCGCTCGGCGCCACGGTCCTCGACCACGATGGCGATGGCTGGCCCGACCTGTTCGTCGCCAACGACACGGTGCCGAACCGCCTGTATCGGAACAATCACGACGGCACGTTCACCGAACTCGGGCTGCAAAGCGGTGTGGCATTCAGTGCCGATGGCCGGGCGCGGGCCGGCATGGGTGTCGATGCCGCTGACGTCGACAACTCCGGCCGCGCGTCGGTCGCGGTCACCAACTTCTCCGGCGAGATGCTCGGCTTGTTCGTGCCACAGGATGCGGGCGTCTACGTCGATACCGCGCCGCAGAGTGCCATCGGCCGCGCGACGCGCCAGACGCTCGGCTGGGGCTGCTTCTTCTTCGACGTCGATCTCGACGGTTGGCAGGACCTGCTGGTGGTGAACGGGCAACTCGATCCGTCGCTGGCGCGCTCGCCCGGCGACGCGTCCCCACCCCACCTGTTCCTCAACCGGCAGGGCCGGTTCGAGGACGTGGCCCGGTCCGCCGGTGGCGCCTTCGCCGCCGCCCGGATCGGGCGCGGCGCGGCGTTTGCGGACGTCGATGGCGACGGCGATCCGGACGTCGTGCTGACCGCTAATGGCGGACTTGCCCAACTCTTCCGTAACGATTCCACGCGGGGCGGAATGGTCGGGCTCCGACTTCACGGGACGGCCGCCAACCGCGATGCGATCGGCACTCGTGTGACAGCCGTGGCCAACGGCGCCAGGGTCAGCCGGACGGTGAGGACGGGCGCCAGTTATCTCTCCCAGTCCGAACTCGTACTGACGTTCGGGCTCGGCTCGGCAGCGGCGCTCGAGGACGTAGTCGTCGAATGGCCGGGGCGGCCTGCCGAGAAGCTCGGCCGCCTGCCTGCAGGGGCACTCTATGAGGTCACCGAAGGGCGTGGCGCGGTCAGCAGGACCCCCTACAGGCGGTGATACCATGGTGGATTGGGTCCCCTTGGTAGGGGCTCGACCATCTGCCCCATGACCTCCGACGAGCGCATCTCGGTGCGCGGCGCGCGTGTCCACAACCTGAAGAACATCGACGTCGATCTCCCGCGGGATCGCCTCGTCGTGATCACCGGCCTTTCGGGGTCAGGCAAGTCCTCGCTCGCCTTCGACACGATCTACGCGGAAGGGCAGCGGCGCTACGTCGAGTCGATGTCGGCGTATGCGCGCCAGTTCCTCGAGCAGATGGAAAAGCCCGACGTCGACCTGATCGACGGGCTGTCGCCGGCGATCTCCATCGAGCAGAAGACGACGGCGTCCAACCCGCGCTCCACGGTCGGCACGGTCACCGAAATCTACGATTACCTGCGCCTGCTGTTTGCCAACCTCGGGCAGCCGCACTGTCCGCGGTGCGGCCAGCCGATCGCCAGCCAGTCGGTCGACCGCATCCTGGACCTGGCGCGGCAGTTTCCCGGTGACGAGCGCATCAACGTGCTTGCGCCTGTCGTGCGGGGCCGAAAGGGCGAGTTCAAGAAGGAGCTCGCGGCGTGGCGTCAGCGCGGCTTCACGCGCGTGCGGGTCGACGGCGAACTCCGTTCCCTCGACGACGACATCGCCCTCGACAAGCGCAAGAACCACACGCTGGACGTGGTCGTCGATCGGCTGATCGTGAAGCCCGGCATGGAGCGGCGGCTCGGCGAGTCGATCGAAACCGCACTGGCGCTCGCAAGCGACCTGGTCATCATCAACACGTGGGACGGCGGCGACCGCCTGTACTCACGTCGGCTGGCGTGTGCCGATTGCGGTATCAGCGTGCCGGAACTGACGCCGCGCGCCTTCTCGTTCAACTCGCCGCACGGCGCGTGCGGGCAGTGCCAGGGCCTCGGAGCCGTGTACGACTTCGACGTCGCGCGGGTGATTCCCGATGCCGGCATCTCGCTGGCGGAAGGCGCCGTGGAGCCGTGGGCGAAGGGCGACGTGAAGCTGCTCGGCGATGCACTGGCGCGGCTGCACGAGGTGCATGGCATCGACCCGGCGATCCCGGTGCGCAAGCTCACGAAGCGGCAGCGGGAGGTGCTCCTGTTCGGGTCGCCCACCGCGCAGGCGGCGAGCGGCAAGCGCAGGAAGGCCCCAGTCGATCCGTTCGGCGCCGACTTCGAAGGCCTGCTGCCCAACCTGCGGCGGCGCTACGAGAAGGGCACGTGGAGTGAACGCGAAGCGCTGGAGCCATATCGCGCTCTCGCGACCTGCCCTTCCTGCGACGGCGCGCGGCTGAAGGCCGAGAGTCGGGCCGTGCGGGTCAAGGGCCACACGATCGTCGAGCTGACCGCCCTGGCCGTCAGCGAGTCGTCGAAGGTGTTCGACGGTCTCGAACTCGCACCGCGCGAGGAACTCGTGGCTGGCCGCATCCTGAAGGAGATCCGCGAACGCCTCCATTTCCTGAACGACGTTGGCGTGGGCTATCTCACGCTGGCGCGGTCCGCGGTGACGCTGTCGGGTGGGGAAGGCCAGCGAATCCGACTCGCGACACAGATCGGGTCGAGCCTCAGTGGCGTGCTCTACGTGCTCGACGAGCCATCGATCGGCCTGCATCAGCGCGACAATCGCCGGCTCCTGCAGACGCTCGAGCGGTTGCGCGATCTCGGCAACACGGTGCTCGTCGTCGAGCACGACGAGGAGACGATCCGCACCGCGGACTATGTCGTCGACCTCGGTCCGGGCGCGGGCGAGCATGGCGGCGAACTGCTGTTCCAGGGCACGCCGGCCGAACTGCTCGAGTCGGCGCCGGGGAGCGTGACGGGTGAGTACCTGCGCGGCGAGAAGACGATCGTGCAGGCGCGCGCCCGGCGGACACCGGGGAAGGCATCGCTGCGCATCACCGGCGCCCGCGAGAACAACCTGCAGGACCTCGATGTCAGTTTCCCGCTCGGGGTGTTCATCGCGATCACCGGCGTGAGTGGATCGGGCAAGAGCACGCTCGTCAACGACATCCTCTACAAGCGGCTGGCCAAGGAGTTGTACCGGGCGACCGATCAGCCGGGCGACCACGATCGGATCGACGGGCTGCAGCACATCGACAAGGTGATCCAGATCGATCAGTCGCCGATCGGCCGGACGCCGCGCAGCAACCCGGCCACCTACATCGGGCTGTTCACGTTCATCCGCGATCTGTTCGCGATGCTGCCCGAATCGAGGCAGCGCGGGTACAAGCCGGGCCGCTTCTCCTTCAACGTCAAGGGCGGCCGCTGCGAGGCGTGCCAGGGCGATGGCGTGATGGCGATCGAGATGCACTTCCTGCCCGACGTGTACGTCACGTGCGAGCAGTGCAAGGGCCGTCGCTACAACCGCGAGACGCTCGAGGTGCGGTACCGCGGCAAGTCGATCGCCGACCTGCTCGAGTTGACGGTCGATCAGGCCTACCCGCTGCTCGAGAGCTTTCCGTCGATCGCCAACAAGCTGCGCACGCTGCAGCTGGTCGGTCTCGGCTATCTCGAGCTGGGGCAATCCGCCACGACGCTGAGCGGCGGCGAGGCACAGCGGGTCAAACTCGCCAAGGAACTGTCGCGGCGCGGGACCGGTCGCACGCTCTACATCCTGGACGAGCCGACAACCGGCCTGCACTTCGAGGATGTCGCCAAACTTTTGGATGTCCTGCACCAATTGGTCGAACAGGGCAACACGATCGTAGTCATCGAGCACAACCTTGATGTCGTGCGGTCTGCCGACCACGTGATCGACCTCGGACCAGAAGGTGGCAGCGGTGGTGGCCGAGTCGTGGCCCAAGGCACTCCGGAACAGGTAGCACGCGTGAAGGGGTCCTACACGGGCGCCTTCCTCGCGGAATCATTGGCGGGGCCTACAGGTCGCGGGCGGAGGAGCCGAGACGTCAGTGTGGTTGCATAGCCACAGTCTCGCAACGATGAGCGTGTCACGAGCGCAACAGTGACCTCTCTTCGGAATCCGGCCTCGACCGGAAGTTTGGCTGCAAGCACGGCCTTTGCAAGGACTTGTATGGATTGCGACGAATTGCGGCAAAGCGGTATCAGTCTTGCTTCTGGGTGGCCGGCATCAGTCGGGTGCCCACTGACCGAGAGCTGAATGACATCGCAGCGGACTCTTCGCCGTTCCATTACCTGCGCCGGGATTGGCCTGCACTCGGGCCACCGCGTCACGTTGACGCTTCGTCCCGCCCCTGCCGACTACGGCATCCGCTTCCGTCGGGCGGACCTCGGGGGCCTCGAGATCCCGGCCCGGGTCGAGCATGTCGCCAGTCTCAACTACGCCACCGGGCTGTCCTTTGCCGGCGCCAGCGTCGAGACCGTCGAGCACCTGCTCGCTGCACTGGTCAGTCAGGGCGTCGACAACGTCGCGATCGAACTGAACACCCCTGAAGTGCCGATCATGGACGGCAGCGCTGCCCCCTTCGTGTACCTGCTCCAGGAAGCGGGCATCAAGAAGCTGGGCGCCCCCCGTCGCTTCCTGAAGGTCCTGCGCCCGGTCAGCCTCGCGCGTGGCGACAAGCACATCGCGATCTACCCGGCCGACGAGTTCCGTATCAGCTACACGATCAGCTTCGATCATCCGCTGCTCCGTCACCAGAGCCGCTCGATCGTGATCACGCCCGACACCTTCGCCGAGGAACTCGCTCCGGCCCGCACCTTCGGCTTCCTCAAGGACCTCGAGATGTTGCGTCAGCAGGGGCTGACGCTTGGCGGCTCCCTCGACAACGCAGTCGTGCTCGGCGAGACCGGCGTGCTCAATAACACGCTGCGCTTCGAGGACGAGTTCGTCCGGCACAAGATCCTCGACACGATCGGCGACCTCGCCCTGATCGGCGCGCCGATCATCGGCCATGTCGTCGCCCACCGTGGCGGCCATGCCCTCCACACCGCGCTCGGGACCGCACTGCTCGAGCAGCGCGACGCATGGACCTACGTCGAGGCTCCGCAGGCTGTCACCGACGTCGTCGGCGTGCCGGTCACGGTCCACGGCTGAACGTCGAGGTCTTCTCGTCATCCCCCCCTGGGCGGCCCATGAGGGCCGCCTTTTTTTGGCCACGGGACAAGCGGTTCGCTTTCGGGGGGACCCGTTGCGCCTGTCCTGCAGGACCGTGTCGAGGTCGTCCAGTTCACGCAACCGGGGCGCCATTTGCTGATCTGCGCGGTGTTGCCGCACTGGGTCAACGACAAGGTGCACGGCTGGGTGAACGTTCTGCCGTAGCGGCCTCCGCCCTTTCGCCTCGGCCTTCGTCATTCGGCCGTCGGCCTTCGTTTTCTCCAGTCTCCTTCCAACTTTCCCTTCGACAGGCAAGAGTTCGTTCGGTCGCCGGTACTCAGTACCCGTACGCCCTCCCCCGTACCCCCGTACCTTGTGCCCGGTGCCCGGTGCCCGATGCCCGGTGCGCGGCGACAATTGGATCTGCCGGGCGTGTTGAGGGCGCGCACCCGGTGCCCGGTACCCGGTGCCCGGTACCCGGTGCCCGGTGCCCGGTGCCCGTGTCTGTTAACACTTCCCCCTGGTGGTACCGTCCTCAACACAGCTGGTGTCTCACTGTCCCGCAGAGCGTCCGGCCGATCGCGCGTCCGCGTGGTCGCCGCAAGACGATGTGCCGTTCGTGCAAGCGGCCCAGTCGGGTGACGCTGCGTCGTTCGACACCCTCTACCGTCGACACGCGCGGTTCGTGCATGGTGTCCTGCTCGGCCTGGCGACACGGACCGACGTCGAGGACCTCGTGCAGGAGGTCTTCCTGACGGCGTGGCGGCAGCTCGGCACGTTGCGTGACCCGGCCGCGTTCGGCGGATGGGTGGTCACGATCGCGCGTCACCTGCGCATCGATCACGTGCGTCGGCAACGGCCGCTGGAATCGCTCGATGCGGAAGCCGGCGATGACGCACGTGCGGGACCGCGCGGTCGCCGCCATGCACGCGAGCAGGAGGCCAGCGCCGTTGACCATCTCGAGGCGCAGCGGGCCATCGCGGCGATTCGGACACTCCCCGAGGCCTACCGCGACACGCTGGTCCTGCGGCTCGTGGAGGGAATGACGGGGCCGGAGATCGCCCGTTCGACCGGTCTCACGCCCGATTCGGTGCGCGTCAACCTGTGCCGGGGCATGAAGCTGTTACGGCAGGCGCTCGATGGCACTGCTGCGACGAGGACCCGCTGATGGAGCCGATGGACGACGAGTATCTCTGGGACCGCACGGGACCGCCCGATGAGGACGTGGCGCGCCTCGAGGCGCTGCTCGCACAATTCGCCGCCCCGTCGGCCGAGGAGTGGGCACCGCTCGCGTTGCCTGGGACGCGTGTGTCGAACGAGACGGCCGTGTCCTGGCGCACATGGCTGGCCGCCGCCGCGCTCGCGTTGATCTCGATCGGCACCGCATGGCTCACGCCACGCCAGGAGTTGCCAGGTGACCCCTGGCGCGTGGCCCGCGTCGAGGGCATGCCGACCATCGCCGCGGCGCCGCTCGCGCGCCATTCGCAGCTCGTACCCGGCCGCTGGCTGGAGACCGACGCGCGCTCGTCTGCAGTCGTGTTCGTCGGCCGCATCGGCCGTCTCGAGGTCGAGCCCGGCTCTCGGCTGCGCCTCGTGACGGCCACGCCGGGTGAGCATCGCGCCGAACTCGTGACCGGCACGATCCAGGCGCAGATCTGGGCGCCTGCGGGCCAGTTCGTCATCGATACGCCGTCGGCGACGGCGATCGATCTTGGCTGCGCATACACGTTGACGATCAACTCGCACGGCGTCGGCCTGATCACGGTGCAGGGCGGGTGGGTCGGGTTCGAGCACAACGGGCGCGAGGCGTTCATTCCTGCAGGCGCCACCGGGCGAACGTACCCTGGCCGGGGCCCCGGCACGCCCACCTACGCCGAGGCCAGCGCCGCGCTGCGTGCCGCCATCGACACCATCGATCAGGTCGATGACGCCGCGGCCCAGGCCGCCCCGCTCGAGACGGTGCTGCGCGAGGCACGGCCCGAGGATGCCTTGACGCTCTGGCACCTCCTCGATCGCGTGGATGTGTCGCTCGAGCCGCTGGTCGTTGATCGCCTGTCGGCCCTGGCGCCGATGCCGCCGGGCGTGACACGCGACGGCGTCCTCGCCGGCAACCGCGACATGCGCGATGCCTGGTGGGACGCCCTCGATCTCGGCACAGCCGACTGGTGGCGCACCTGGCGCCAGAAGTGGAACCCGTAACTGAACGCTTGAGGCTTGAGGCTTAAGGCTTGAGGCTTGACGCCTACGGCCTGCAGCCTGCGGGCTACGTTCTTCGCCGATCTTGACGTTCCAATGCTTGAGGTAGGCCGGGCTCTCCGAGCCCGGCCTGCTGAATGCTGCGTTGGAGACCCGCCGATGTCCGGCTCCGCCGAGCGGCGGGCTCGGGAACGGACCCTGCTTCGGCGCTAAACGTTCAACATTCAGGGTTGGTCGGCGTTCCGTCAACGTTCGGCGTTCAACGTTCAACGTTCGTCGAGGTGGTTAACACTCTGCTGCCGCCCTCGTCCTCCTTACATCGGTCACTCATTGCTTGCAGGAGGTCACATGTCCAGAATGCCATCGGTCGCCAGTGCCCTGGGAGTTGTTGCGCTGCTCATCACTTCGGCTGGTCCGGCTCTTGCCGGCCCGCCGCTCATCTGCCATCCGTTCGACATCGGCACGGCGCAGTCGCTCCCGTTCGGCGACACGCAGAATGGCTGGAGCGCCTGGCAGGCGACGCTGCCGTCCTACGACCGCTCGAAGCTGGTCGACGACACGCTCGCGTTGCTGACGCCCAGGACACCCGTCATCGTGCGCATGGAGACGCTGCGTCGCGCTTCGGCCTACTCGGTCGACGACAAGGCCATCGCCACGCGCTTGCTCTCCGCGCTCGAGGCTCGAACGACGAAGATGCCGAAGACGCCGGCCGAGGGGCTGGCATCCTTCGACTACGGCTACCTGGTAGAGACCTACCGCCAGCTCGGACAGCGCGGCGTAGCGGTCAAGGCGACCATCGACGGCGTCGATGGCTACGCGCTCGTGAAGGCGGCGCTGGCGCAGATGCCCAACGACGCGGGCATCCAGTTCGCGGCGGCGCTGATCACCGAGTCGCCAGCCACGCGTGCGCAGCACGCGGAGCACCTGCAGAAGGCCAAGGAAATGGCCAAGTCGGACGCCCTCGTCGCGCGCAACGTGGCGACGCATTTCGCGAACTGAGTCAGGATCGGAATTCCGATCGTAGGGCGCGTCATAGACCCGCCGATGTCCGGCTTCGCCGGGCGGCGGGTTCCCCGAACGCGCCGTGAGCGGGCCGCTCGGGGAGCGGCCCCTACCGTCCCCTACCCTTCGATGCGCAGTTCCCGCAGCGTTACCTCGGAGCCGCACGACTCGAACCAGTCGATGCCCTCGCTCACGAGATCCAGCTTCAGGTGGTACGTGCCAGGGGCCAGCGGCGGGATCTCCATGCGGAGATCCTGCCAGCTGCCCGCGGCGACCGTGTGCGGCAGCGAGGCGCGCACGAAATCGCGGTCGCGGAGCGTGCGGTCGCCATCCAGCAACTGCGCGCCGACGCGCACCAGTCGACGACCATACGTCGCGGTATGAGGAAAGGCGCGCTGGCTCAGGTTTCGCACGCGCAGGTCGAGGGGGAGCGGCACGCCGGCACGATGGACCAGCGATTCATCACGCGAGGGCCCGCGCACTTCGATGCGGGCCCGCGGCGTGGCTCCAGTGATGGCGTTGCCGAGGTGATTGTCTTCCCACACCTCGTGACGAATCCGCTGCCAGTCGTCGGTGCCAGGCGCGAAGCGGCGGGAGAACGCATGCTCCGGGTGATCGGTGATCTCCCAGCACAGGCGATCGACGCCGATCTCGGTCGCCAGCGTTCGCGCCCGTTGCATCTCGGCGTCGTTGTCGTTCCATTTGAAGAGGATGTAGCGCCAGTTCACGAACGGCACGTCACGCCCGAGCGCGCGCTTCTCGTCCATCACGGCGCGCAGGTTCTTCATCACGTGATCGAACCGGCCACGCTGCCGGTACGTCGCGTACACGTCCTGCGAGGCGCCGTCCACCGAGAACGTCACCTCGTCGATCCCCGACCGCACCAGCCGGCGAGCAGACTCCTCGTTCAACGCGCCGCCGTTGGTGGATGTGTAGAGATAGATGTGCGGATACTCGCGCTTGACGATCTCGCACATCTCCACAGCGCGCTTGTGCAGGAACGCTTCTCCATAGTTGAAGAAGTCGATGCGCTCAAGCGTCGGGCCGACCTCGGCGAGCACGCGCATGAAGAGGTCGACGTCGAGCATGCCGGCCTGGCGCGTCTTCGTGATGCCGGTCTCTGGCGCGCAGCACGAATCGAGGCAGGAGACGTTGCACGCCGCCGTGCATTCCACGTACATGCGCGACGGCAGCGGCGAGACGGCCAGCGATCGCTGTGGCGCCGCTTCGTGGTCCTCGAGCGGCAGCTTGAGGGGGCAGTCGCCGCAGAACGTCGAACCGCCGGCATTGAGATCCTGGCGCAGGCGGGTCGCAGTCGGGCCGTTCCAGACCTCGCCGATAGTGCCGGTGCGCGAGTCCCCGAGCACGCGCTTGCCGTAGGGATCAGCACACCCGCAGACGACGCGGCCGTCACAGAGGAGGACGGCCGTACTCCAGGGCCAGGAGCAGGTGAAGCGAGTGGCGAGGTGGTTTTCAGACATCGTCGTCGGGCAACTTCTTGAGCAGCGCGCCGAGGCGCTCGTTCTCGTAGGTGACGGTGTTGAGGAACAAGCTCTCGATGAAGTAGGCGCGCAGTTCGTCGGGCGACAGCTGATCGGCGAGGTGCTGGATCTCGCGCATCATGTCCTCGAAGGTCCGGGCCAGCTCGTGGCGCACGGTCACTTCCTGGAAGAGGGTCTCGACCACTGCGAGCAGATCTCCGTCCAGGGTGATGTCGATGCCGGTGCTGGTCTTGATGGCGCGCATGGGTCTCAGGCTCCGAAACTCGCCAACGCACTGTCGGCGTCGGGGTGCACCTCGATGAAGTTCTGCGTGCCGGTCATCGTCAGCATCGTCTCGACGCGTTTCTGCACGCCCGAAAGCTTCACCTCGCCACCCGCGCCACTGATTTGCCGGTACAGGTCCATCAGGCAGCCGATCGTCGCGCTGTCCAGGTAGGTCACCGGTGTCAGGTCGATCAGCACCTTGCGCTGGCCCTGCTGCACGAGCCCGGTGACGATGGTGGCGAAATCCGACAGGATCGGATACACCATCCGGGCCTCGTGGACCCGGACGACTGCCACGTCCTCGTGCTGCTCGGTCGTAAGGTTCATTTTTTCGCTTGGCTCCGTTCCAGCGCTACTCGCGTCGGCCAGCGGTGGCGCGGCGCGGCGTGGAGAGGCCCGACTCCTGCAGACGGCGGATCTGCCGGGCAAGTTCCGTCCTCCCCCGGTTGATGCGTGACTTGACCGTCCCTTCGGGCAGGTCGAGCATCACGGCAATCTCCTGGTACGACAATTCCTTGATGTCGCGCAGCAGCACCGCCGACCGCAGGGTCGGGGCGAGCTGGTTGAGGGCGAGCCGCAACAGGGCCCGCTGGTCCTCGCGCTCGATGCCGGCGAGCGGACCCGGTTCAGCCTTCGTCGCCGTGCCCATCTCCCGCGAATCGACGTCGCGCGAGATGGTCTCGCGCTCCTTCCTGACGCTGCGGTAATGGTCGATGCAGAGGTTCCTGCTGATGCTGATGAGCCAGGTCTGGAAGTTGGCGCGCCGGTCGAACGTGTGCAGCGACTTGAAGATCTTGACGAAGATGTCCTGCGTCAGGTCTTCGGCTTCGTCGTGCTTGCCCGTGAACTTGTAGGCGACGTTGAACACCTTCCGCCAGTGCTGACGGACGATGCGGACCCACGCATCCTGATCCCCGGCAAGGCAACGCTCGATCAGCGCATCGATTTCCGAGGGGGGTTGTGTGGGGTCAGACGTCATGGAAGAGGGACGGGTCGCATGATATCAGGGCAGTCCACCTCCAGCGTATGATCGACGGGTGGCGGCACTCGACACCACGCAGGCTCCCGTCTTCGCCCTCGACCAGGTCCCCCTCGAGCCCATCGCGGCCGCCGAGGGCACCCCCTGTTACGTGTACAGCGCGCCCGTCGTGTCGCGGCGCCTCGCCGCATTGCAGCAGGCCCTGGCCGACTGTGCGTGGCCTCACGCAGTTCACTACGCGCTGAAGGCGAATTCGTCGCTCGCCATCGCACGCCTGATTCGCGACGGGGGCGCACATGCCGACGCCAATTCCATCGGTGAGATCGCGCTCGCAACCCGCGCCGGGTTCCGGCCCGACCAGATCGTCTTCACGGGCGTCGGCAAGTCGCCGCAGGAACTGGAACGGGCGGTCTCGCTCGACCTGAAAGCGATCAACGCCGAATCCCCTGGCGAACTCGACCGGATCGATGCGCTGGCCCGATCGCAGGGACGCCGCGTCCGGGTGGCGCTTCGCGTCAACCCGGATGTCGACGCACAAAGCCATCCGCACATCAGCACCGGCCTGAAGACCAGCAAGTTCGGCGTCCCCCTCGACGATGCCGCGGAGGTGTTGCGGGCCCGCCGCGACGCGGCCGGTCTCGAGATCATCGGCGTGCACGTGCACGTCGGCTCGCAAATCACATCGCTCGGGCCGCTGTGCGCCGCCGCCAGGAAGGTCGCCGACCTGGCCGTGGCGCTGCGGGCGGAGGGCTTCCCGCTATCCCATCTCGACCTCGGCGGCGGCCTCGGCATCGTCTACGAGCAGGGCGGCGACGTGCCCACCTACGAGGCCTTCGCACGGGCGCTCGTCGACGTCGCCCGCCCCACCGGCCTCACGCTCATCGTCGAACCGGGTCGCACGCTGGTTGGCCCGGCAGGCGTGCTGCTCGCACGCGTCATCGACGTCAAACCGCACGCCGGCGGCGGACGCTTCGTCGTCCTCGACGCGGGCATGACCGAATTGATGCGGCCTGCGCTCTACGGCGCGTTCCATCGCATCGTGCCGGTGCATGCCGCCGACCGCCCGCTCGTTCCCTGCGACGTCGTCGGACCGGTCTGCGAGAGCAGCGACACCTTTGGCCGTGTCCGCGAACTGCCGGAGCCACACGTGGGCGACCTGATGGCGATCATGGATGCCGGCGCCTACGGCGCGGTGATGTCCAACACGTACAATCGCCGGCCGCTGCCTCCCGAAGTGCTCGTCGAAGCCGACGGCAGCTGGCGGGTGATTCGTCGCCGTCCGACGCTCGACGACATGTTCGCGCTCGAACAGGCATGACACGCGGCCGCCTCATCGCCTTCGAGGGGCTCGACCAGAGTGGCAAGCAGACGCAGGCCCTCCGCCTGCGGCAGGCGCTGAACGCGAACGGCCTCGGCGCTGTCAGCTTCGACTTTCCCGATTACGGGACGCCGATTGGTCGCGAGATCGGCGCGGCCCTCAGCGGGCAGCGCGCGTTCTCGCCCGACTGCCTGCAACTCCTCTTCGTGGCGAACAGGTGCGAGCATCGGCCCGCAATCGAGACTGCGCTCGCGGCCGGGCAGTGGGTGGTGTGCGATCGCTATCTCGCCTCGTCCATCGCCTACGGCGAGGCGCAAGGACTCGATCCGGAATGGCTCGGATTGATCCAACGCGTGCTCCCGCCCGCGGACCTGACGGTGCTGCTCGACATCGCGCCTGAGGTCGCCGCCGCTCGCAAGCAGCAGCAGCGCGACGCGTTCGAGCAGGACCTCGCCCTGCTCGGCCGGGTGCGCGCCAGCTACATTCGCCAGGCGTCGGCGGCGCCGGGATGGTACGTCGTCGACGCCGCACGCGACCGCGACGATGTCACGCGCGACGTCATCGATCTCGTCGGCGGCCTGTAGGGCGCGCGGAGCCGTTACTTCCAGCCGGACAGGTTCTCGGGCTTCACCGGGAGATCCCAGTGCGCCTCGAGCACCTCGAACCGTCGCCGTTCTTCCGATTCGAACTTTTCCTTGTCCGGAAACAGTTCCTTGAGGATGGCGCTGTTGTCGAAGGGTGCCAACGCCGTGGCGGCGTCCTTGAAGGAGATCGTTACCCGCATGTCCCACCGCCCGTCCTCGGTGCCGTGATAGACCGGGTAGTCGATGGTGACGCGTACGATGCGCCCGAGTCCCTGCTCCTTCATCAACACGGGGTAGTGGTTCTTCCTGAACAACGCCTTGAACTCGTCGAACGTGCCCCACTTCGTCTTGTAGTAGTACTCGACGACGAAAGGCTGCGCAGACGACGTCGCAGCGGCGGGTGCCTGCGCGTGCGCGAGCGGCGCGATGCCGGCGAGCAGCAACAGGGTGAATGCGAAGGGGCGGATTGAATGCATCGGTGGGTCTCCTGTCCGAGAGTGTAGCCGCCGTGCCCGTCGACCTGACTTGTCCGCCGTAGCCTTGGCGAAGGTGGAAGGTCTACGCATGGCCACGTGTACCCGTTGGGTAGGGACCGCTCTCCGAGCGGTCCACCTCCGCACGATCGACTCACTGCGACAGACCGCTCTGCATGCATGGGGACGGACATGGACGCCTCAGAGAGGCGTCCCTACCTTGATTCCGTCCGCGCGACGGTCGCCGCGCGCACCTCGCGTACTCCTGCCTCACGCAAGACCCGCGCGCACGAAGACAACGTGGCACCCGTCGTCACCACGTCGTCCACGAGCAGCACGCGCGCTTTCGAGAGTTCACCTCGCAGGGACCGTCGACTGCGTGCCGTGAGACGTGGAGCGATCGTGAAGGCGTCGCGGACGTTGCGGCCGCGGGTGTCGGCGTGCAGTCCGGCCTGCGACGTCGTCCAGCGCCGACGCGCGAGGGCGTGGCCGACGGGCAGTCCGAGGTGTTGCGCGATCCGCTCGGCCTGGTTGAATCCCCGCACGAAGCTTCGCCACGGATGCAGCGGCACCGGGACCACAAGATCGATTTCCTCGAGGCGCACGTGCGGGTGATCGGCCAGGCGTGCGGCGAGCGGTACCGCGAGCGTCTGATGGCCGGCGTACTTGAAGGCGTGGACGATGGCGCGCATCGGCCCGTCGAAGCGGGCGGCACAGGCCATGGCGGCAAGGTGGGGTGGCCGGTCGTCGCAACGGCAGGCGAGTCCGAGCAGGCATGCAGCGCCGCACGTCTGGCAGAGGGGCCCGGCATACCACGGCACGGCGTCCCAGCACGCTCGGCAGACGGGCCCCTGCGTCGGGCACGCGAGGACCTCATGGCAGGCTACGCAGCGCGCCGCGATCAGGAACGCGACGGCTGTGTCGAGCAGGGAAGCGCCCGGCGGCTCAGCGAACCTCGGCTGCCATCTCGGTGCGGGCGGCGGTACCCCAGAGCCGGTCGAGGGAGTAGAACTCGCGCGTGTCCGGCATGAAGACGTGGACGATGAAGTCGAAGTAGTCGAGGAGGATCCACTCGGCACGGTCGTAGCCCTCGACGTGCGCGGGGCGGAGGCCCTGTGCCTTGAGTTTCTCTTCGACGGCATCCGCGATGGCCTGCACCTGGCGGATGTTCGTGCCGGTGCAGATCACGAAGAAATCCGTGAAGGCCCCGGCGCCTCGCAGGTCCATCAGCGTGACCCGGGTGGCTTTCCTGTCCAGGGCCGCATCGATCACGCCTCGGACGTCGTCGGGAATCGGGGCAGGCTCGTGTTCGGCCCGCTGCGCGTCAGTCTTCGCCATGCAAGCGTCTCGCCGCCGGTTGATGGGTGTACAGGCCGTGTCGGCGGATATGCGCGGCCACCGAGGCCGGCACGTCGGTGCCCGCCTCCTTTCCAGCAAGGATGCGTTGTCGGATGTCCGTGGAGGACACGTCCGGCGTGTCGGCTTCGACCAGCCAGATCGCCCGTGAATCGGTGGACGCGGGGCTGCTGTCGGTTGCCGTGTCTCCGGCGATCCTCAGTCGTTGCGCCACGTCGGGTTGCGCGAGGACGTCTGGCGGAAGTGCATGACCGGGTCGCGTCACCACGACGAAGTGACCGGCGTCGAGCACGTCCGGGAAGCGGTGCCACGTGTCGATTCCTGCAAACGCGTCGGCCCCGGTGATGAAGAAAATCTGCGATGCCGCGAAGCCCTCGGCGGCGAGCGCCTGCAGCGTGTCCCACGTGTAGGTGGGGCCTGGCCGTGCCAGTTCGAGGTCACTGGCCACGAGCAGCGCGTCCTCGGACGCGGCGAGCGCCGTCATGGCGAACCGGTGCCACGGGGAGGCGTGAGGCGACCCCTTGTGGGCCGGAACGTGCGAGGGCATCAGCCATACGGCGTCCAGCGAGAGAGCCCGGGCCGCGGCGTGGGCGGCGGCCACATGACCAGCATGCACTGGGTCGAGGGTGCCACCGAGCACCCCGAGGCGCAAGGGGGACCGCCTCATGCGTCGGGATCAACAGGCTCGGCTGGGACGTTCAGGCCCGGCTCGTCCCTCTCAGGGCCGCCCGCGTTGGTCGAGTGTGCAAGCTCCGCGGCCGGGCGCGTCGTCTTCGCCAGGGCTTCGGCCGCCGAGGGATAGCCGGCCCCACCATGCGGGCTCGGAGCGTCATCGCTGCCGTCGGCTTGACCAGCGTCAGCGGCTTGCCGGCTACGCTGCAAGGCCCGCTCGGCACTGACGTGCTGCACGTACGGCCACAGCGTCTCGAGCAGGGCGGGCACCCCCTCGCCGGTGACCGCCGAGATCGCATGGAAGGTCAGGCCCAGAGCGGCTGCGTGCTCGCGCAAGGCCTCGAGCCGCAACGGATCACCAAGGATGTCGATGCGGTTGGCCGCCACCACCTGCGGTCGCGCGGCGAGCGGAAGCGCATCCGGGTCGAGCGTATCCGCGTTGGGCACGTACTGCTCGAGCTCGCGGCGGATGACCTCGAGTTCCTCCACCGGGTCCCGGCCGGAGGCCTCGCTCACGTCGACGATGTGGAGCAGCACCTTGGTGCGCTCGACGTGGCCCAGGAAGCGATGGCCGAGGCCCTTGCCTTCGTGCGCGCCCTCGATCAGGCCAGGGACGTCGGCCATCACGAAGCTGCGGTCGTCGCTGAGTGCGACCACGCCCAGGTTGGGCACGAGCGTGGTGAAGGGGTAATCGGCGATCTTCGGCTTGGCCGCCGAGACACGGGCGATCAGCGTCGACTTGCCCACGTTCGGGTAGCCGATGATGCCCACGTCCGCGAGCAGTTTCATTCGCAGGCGGAGCTTGAACACCTCGCCGGGCATGCCGGTGTCGGCACGCCGCGGGGTGCGATTGGTGGACGACGTGAAGCGGGCATTGCCACGGCCACCGATGCCGCCCTTGGCGGCCAGCACCCGGTCGCCGATACCGATCAGGTCCGCGAACTGGTGCGCGTGGCCGAACTCGTCGATGCGGTAGGCGACCGTACCGGGAGGCACGGGCAGTTCGATGTCCTTGCCGGACTTGCCGGTGCGCAGCGAACCTTCGCCGTTCGCGCCGCGCGGGGCATCGAAATCGGGATGGAACCGGTAGCTGACGAGGGTGTTGTGGTGCGGGCTGGAGAGCAGGTAGACCGACCCGCCGTGACCGCCATCGCCGCCATCGGGGCCGCCACGCGGAATGAACTTCTCGCGGCGGAAACTGATGGCGCCCCGTCCGCCGTGACCGGCGCTGACGTTGATGTCGACTTCGTCAACGAACATGCGCGGGTCCGGGACGGCCTGGGGCTGTCCCGATGGCCGTTATTCTGCGGCGACCGGGTGGACGCTGATGAAGCGGCCGCGTTCGCCGTGGTCTTCGAACTTGACCACGCCCCCGACCTTCGCAAACAGCGTGTCGTCCTTGCCGAGCCCGACGTTGCTACCGGCGTTGAAGCGGCGGCCACGCTGCCGGACGAGGATCGACCCGCCGGTGACGATGTTGCCGTCGTGCTTCTTCACGCCCAGACGCTGCGAGTTGCTGTCGCGTCCATTGCGCGAACTGCCCTGACCTTTTTTATGAGCCATGACGTACGTTCCCAGCACCAGGGCCTCGGAAGAGGCTGGCGCGGCATGGGCGCGTCGTTGCAGCGCCCCAGACTTCTCAGACCAGAATGTCGGTGACCTGGATCCGCGTGTAGGTGGCGCGGTGACCCTTGGTCCGGCGCATGCCCTTGCGGCGCTTCTTCTTGAACACGCGGATCTTCGGGCCGCGCGACTCGCCGGCCACGGTGCCAACGACTCGGGCGCCGGCCACGAAGGGCGCGCCGACGAGCACATCGCCGCCGTCCTGTCCCACGAGCAACACCTGCTCGACGGTGACTTCCTGGCCTGCTTCGACGTCGACGCGGTCGACGGTGACGATCTCGCCCTTGGTGACCTTCACCTGGCGGCCGCCGCTTTGAATGATGGCAAACACGGTCGTTGCTCCTGCGCGCTGCACTGCATGGGTCCGAGGTTCGGACCCGGCAAAGACAGCGAGTCTACCACATGGGAGACGTTGCGGGGAATGCTGAAATGCCTGAATGCCGCGAATGTCGAAACCAACGGGTGCGCCGACCTGAAGGTCGGCGCCTACACCCCCGGCGGAGCCGTCACACCTGGAGAAGCGGACGCCGCTACTTCAGCATGATTCGCGAACCGCGGACCCTCGTCGTGCTCAGCGTGTTCAGGAAGGACGGCAGCACCGCGTCCATCTGCTCGAAGAACGACGACAAGGCCGGCACGTTCTGCTGGCTCGGGTAGAGCCGCTCCTCGCGGTAGCTCTCCTGGTACAACACGGCGCCGCTGCGTCCGTCGATGAACACGAGCTTCGGGCGCAGAATGTAGCCCTTGCGCTCCATGTAGACGCGCGTCGGGACGACAGTCCGCCGCCCGAACTGGTCGTACACCTCGCGCTCCTGGGTGACGATACCTGAAGCCTGGTGGGGCCGGAAGATGACGGTCCCCGTCACGATCAGCGGCTGCTGGAATTCCTCGCCTATCTTCTTCCAGTAGGCGGCGTTGGCAAACAACGGCTCGTACGCCTCGAGATCCTTCTCATCGAGGATCTTCTCCGGAAACTGCATCCCGGAGGGCACGTCCGACGCAGCTGGCGCGGGTCCCGCGGCGCCGGGCGTCGCAGGCCCCCTGGCCTGGTCGCGGGCGACCTGCTGGAGCGGCAGGGGGTCGGCCTCGATCACGCGCAGGCGGCTCTTCGTGCGCAACTGGCTCCGCAGCAGCCGCACCGTCTCCATGTTCGCGTCGACGTCCTCGGCTCCGCCCGAGATGAAGCCGACCACGTGCACCCGCGAGAAGGGCGTGACGTCGAGCTTGGCCTGGATGGGAGTGTCGATTGGCACCTCGAATGTCGAGGTGCAACCCACGCCCGCCGCCAGCACCGCGCCCGCGAGCGCGAGGCTAGCTCCCCGAAGTCCCGGTGTTCCTCTTGGCGCGGTCATTGATTTCCTTGAACAGATCGTAGTTCTGCTGAATCGAGAGGTTCTGCGGCTCGAGCTCCAGCGCCTTTTCGTAGGCCTTGCCCGCCTGCTCGAACTTCCCGAGCTGCTCGAACGCGATGCCCAGGTTGTTGAAGGCCGCCGCATACGTCGGATCGATCTCGGTGGCGCGTTCCCACCGGAACACCGCCTCCTGCCACAGCCCCTTTTGCGCAACGGTGATGCCGAACTCGACCTGCGACTTTGCCTGGTCGCGGGGGTTTTGCGCCGACGCGACACCGGACGCACCCAGCACCACGGCCAGCGCGAGCATCCAGGAACGGGTCTTGGTCATGGGAGTGATTGCCACTATACACCTGTGCCCCGAGGTCCCTGATGGCAGTTCCTGCCACCCGCGGAAGCGCCAGATCAAAGGACGCTCGGGAAGCCGATTCAGTCGCCGTGGCGGGTAGTTTGCACAGCCGGGGAGGGCGATGATCGAGAGTTCGAGAATGGACGCCGTGGCGCTCGCGCTGGCCGCCGGCGCCCGGCCGGCCCTGTCCGCCGCCGCGCTCAAGGCGAGGCTGCCGTCCTGGCCGGTCCTGCCTCTGCCCGAGAGTCTGGAGGTGCTCGGCATGCAGGGGCCCGGCGCCGTCGCTCACTGGCGTGCCGAGGCGGGCCGTGTCCTGGATCGCGCCGCGCCGCATGGCTACGACGTCCGCTGGCCCGCACATCCCGCGTATCCAGCCCTGCTCGGCACAATCGTGGATCCGCCCCTGTTGCTCTGGACCCGTGGCGACGCCGCGCTGCTCGACGCGCCCGCCGTCGCTCTCGTGGGTTCGCGCGAATCGACGATGGGAGGCCGCGAGGTGGCGTTCCGGCTGGCGGCCGATCTGGCTGCGGCCGGGGTGCTCGTCGCCAGCGGGTTCGCTCGTGGCATCGATGCCGCCGTGCACCGGGGCGCCCTGTCCACGGGCCGCTCGATGGCCGTGCTCGGTTGCGGCCTCGACCAGCCCTACCCGAGCGACCACGGCCCGCTCGGCGGCGACATCGAGGCCGCCGGCGTGCTCGTGAGTGAGTTTCCGCCCGGCGCGCCACCCCTCTCGCACCATTTCCCGCTGCGCAACCGTGCCTTGAGCGGCCTCTGCCGCGCGGTCATCGTCGTGCAGGCCGCGCGGCGGAGCGGTTCGCTGATCACCGCCCGACTCGCGCTCGAACAGGGGCGCGAGGTGATGGCGGTGCCCGGCGATGTCCGCACTGGCGCCAACGCAGGCGGTCACGCCCTCATCCGGGACGGTGCCCGCCTCGTGGAATGCGCGTCAGACATTCTGGAAGAGCTTGGTTGGGCGCGCGTCGCGCGTGCCGAAAGGGCGGAGCGAGGCGATGACGACAGGGAGCATGGGGGCGTGCAGGGGACTTCGGAAATGGGTGTCCCAGCGGCCCCGGCGGCCGCAGCGCTGCTGAGGCAGGTAGCGCGGGAGGACGGTGTCACGCTCGATGAACTGCTGGTCGAGACGGGGCGGAATGGCGGGGATTTACTGGGTGAGTTGCTCGATCTGGAACTCGCCGGACTCGTTCGTCGCGATGCCGCTGGTCGATTCTTGCGCGCTGAACGGAAGTGGTAACGTAAAGTTCGCACGCAATGTCCAAGCCCCTCGTCATCGTCGAATCACCAGCGAAGGCCAAGACCCTGGCCCGTTTCCTGGGCAACCAGTTCCGGGTCGAGGCCAGCGTGGGGCACGTGCGGGATCTGCCCGAGAACGCCAGCGAGGTGCCCGAGTCGATCAAGAAGGAGACCTGGGGCCGCATCGGCGTGGACGTGGACAACGGCTTCAAGCCGTACTATGTCGTCTCATCGGACCGGAAGTCGCGGATCCGGGAGCTCAAGGCCGCCGTCAAGGACGCTTCGGAAGTCCTGCTGGCCACCGACCCGGATCGCGAGGGCGAGTCCATCAGCTGGCACCTGCGCGAAGTGCTGAAGCCGAAGGGCTCCGTCAAGCGGATCGTCTTCCACGAGATCACCGAGGAAGCGGTGCGCGAGGCCATCGAGCAGGCGCGCGACATCGACCTGAAGCTGGTGGATGCGCAGGAGAGCCGGCGCATTCTCGATCGGCTGTACGGCTACATGTTGTCGCCGGTCCTGTGGAAGAAAGTGCAGACCGGCCTCAGCGCCGGCCGCGTCCAGAGCGTGGCGGTGCGGCTGATCGTGGAGCGCGAGGAGGAGCGGCGCGCGTTCCGCCGGAGCACCTGCTGGGACCTCGACGCGAAGATTCGCGCCGGCGAAACCCAGTTTGTTGCCACGCTCGTCCGCGTCGGCGAGGAACGGGTCGCCACGGGCAAGGACTTCGACCCGACCACCGGCGCACTGGTCGGCCGCAACGTCCGCCTGCTCGACGAAGCGTCCGCAAAGACGATGCGCGAGGTGCTGGCTGGCCGCCTGCCGTGGACGGTGACCGGCGTCGAAGAGAAGCCGACGTCGCAGCGGCCCTCGGCGCCCTTCACGACGTCGACCCTGCAGCAGGAAGCCAACCGCAAGCTGGGGTTCTCCGCCGACCGCACGATGAGCGCTGCGCAGCGGTTGTTCCAGGACGGCGTCATCTCCTATCACCGCACGGACTCGACGACACTCAGCGACAAGGCGCTGCGCGAGTCGGCGCGGGCGATCAAGGACATGTACGGCGAGGCCTTTTACGGCGGCGCCAGGCAGTACCAGACCAAGGTCAAGAACGCCCAGGAAGCGCATGAGGCGATCCGGCCGACCGATTTCGGCCAGCGGCCGCAGTCGCTGTCGCTGCCTCCCGACGAGGCGCGCCTGTACGAACTGATCTGGAAGCGTACGGTCGCCTCCCAGATGGCCGACGCGAGGCTTCTGCGGACCACGCTCGAGATCACGGCGACGGGCGCCGACCGACGCCCCCACGTGTTCACCGCCAGCGGCAAGGCCATCCAGTTCGCCGGCTTCCTGCGCGCCTACGTCGAGGGGAGTGACGACCCCGCGGGTGAACTCGGCGACCAGGAAATCCTGTTGCCCAAGCTGTCGGTCGGCGACCACGTGACGGCGCCAGGCCAGGGGCCGCTCACGCTCGCCGGGCTCGACCCGAAAGCGCACGAGACGCTGCCGCCGCCCCGTTACACCGACGCGTCGCTCGTGAAGACGCTCGAGGAAGACGGCATCGGGCGCCCGTCGACGTACGCCTCGATCATCCAGACGATCGAGCGTCGCGGCTACGTGTGGCGGCAGGGCAAGGCACTGGTGCCGAGCTACACGGCATTCGCGGTGACGAGCCTGTTGAAGGACCACTTCGGCCAGTTGGTCGAACTCGGCTTCACGGGACGCATCGAGGAAGACCTCGACCAGGTCTCCAACGGCGATCTCGATCGCACGCAGTTCCTCGAGCAGTTCTACAACGGGCTGGACGACTGGCCGGGCCTGCGGCACCTCGTGACCAACGAGGACCGCATCGAGTACCCGGTCATCGAACTCGGCGTCGATCCAGCCACCGGGCAGAAGATCGTCGTCCGCATCGGCCGCTATGGCGCGTACGCGCAGATGGGCGACGCCAACGCCTCGATTCCGGAGGACATCGCGCCGGCCGACTTCACGATCGAGCAGGCACTCAAGCTGCTGAAAGATCGCACCGATGGCCCGCAGAGCCTGGGCGCCGATCCGAAGACCGGCCTGCCGGTCTACGTGCTCACGGGACGCTTCGGGCCCTACGTGCAGCTTGGCGAAGCGCCTGAGAAGGGCAGCAAGGAGAAGCCGCGCCGCGCCTCGCTGACCAAGAACGATCAGCCGGACTCGATCACGCTCGACCGCGCGCTCGAACTCCTGTCGTTGCCGCGCCTGGTCGGCCACGATGCCGAGACCGGCCAGGACATCATCGCCAACTTCGGGCGCTTCGGGCCCTACGTGAAGCGAGGCGACGAATTCCGCTCGCTCGGCACGGACGCGGACGTGTTCGGGGTCACGCTGGACCAGGCCATCGAACTCTTCAAGCAGGAGAAGAAGGGCCGTCGCCGCACGGCGTCGCGCACCGTCCTGCGCGAGGTCGGCCTGCATCCCGAGTCGCAGGCGAAGATCGAGATCCTCGAGGGGCGCTACGGGCCGTACGTCACCGACGGCACCACGAACGCTTCCGTTCCGAAGGATGTGCTCGTCGATGCGCTCACGCTCGAGGAGTCGGTCGGCCTCCTGAAGGCCCGTGAAGGTGCGCCGGCCAAGAAGGGGCGGGGACGAGCGCCGGCGCGTGGTGCGGGCCGCACCATGGGCACCGCCACGGCTCGCAAGCGCCCCACCAAGCGATCGGCGTGACACCAGGCACTCCCGTGGTGACGATCATCGGCGGCGGTCTGGCGGGATGCGAGGCGGCCTGGCAGGTCGCCTCGCGTGGCGTGCGGGTGCGCCTGCACGAGATGCGCCCGGTGCGTCCGACCCTGGTCCACCAGGGGGACCGGCTCGCCGAACTCGTCTGCAGCAACAGTTTCCGCGGCGACAAACTCGACAACGCCGTCGGCGTGCTGAAGGAAGAGATGCGTCGGCTCGGCTCGATCATCATGCGGTGTGCCGAGGCGACACGCGTGCCCGCTGGAGCGGCGCTCGCCGTCGATCGCGGGCGCTTCGCTGACGCGGTCACCGCCGCCATCTGCGCGCACCCGCTCATCGAGGTCGTACGCGAGGAGATCACGGCGATTCCCGCAGCCGGCGCGACCGGAGGGCCGGTCATCGTCGCGACTGGTCCGCTGACGTCCGACACGCTATCGCAGGACATCGCCCGCTTCGTCGGCGCCGAACACCTCTCGTTCTACGACGCCATCAGCCCCATCGTCCTCGCCGAGTCGATCGATCGCTCGATCGTGTTCCGCGCCTCGCGGTGGGGAAGGAGTTTGCGCGGCGACGAGCGTCGAGCAAGCTCGACGCCTACACGTGTCGGTTCCGAATCCGCTCACCTCGAAGGCACTGGCGTAGCCGAGCTTGCTCGGCAGGCAGACTCGACCGCCGAGTCAGGCAGCCTGCAGGCTGCAGGCTGCAGCCTGCCTGAGGCCGAACCTGAGGCCGAGGGCCCCGCCTGCGGCGTGGACGATGGCGAGGGTGATTATCTGAATTGCCCGATGGACGAGGCCGAATACCGGGCGTTCTACGACGCTCTCGTCTCCGCCGAGTCCGCGACCGTGCACGACTTCGACAGCGTGCAGTTCTTCGAAGGCTGCCTTCCGATCGAGGTGATGGCCCACCGGGGCAGGGAGACGCTGCGCTTCGGACCGATGAAACCCGTCGGCCTGCCCGACCCACGCACGGGGCGTATCCCGTTTGCAGTCGTCCAGTTGCGACAGGACACGCTGGCCGGCGATCACTTCAGCCTCGTCGGCTTCCAGACGCAGTTGAAGTGGGGTGACCAGGCGCGTGTACTGCGGATGATTCCCGGCCTGCAGGATGCCGAGTTCGTGCGCTTCGGCATGGTCCACCGCAACACGTACATCAACGGCCCGATGGTCCTGCTCCCGACATGGCAGACCCGGGCCCGCGAGGACCTGTTCTTCGCCGGCCAGGTCTCTGGCGTCGAGGGGTACGTCGAGTCGGCCGGTTCGGGATTGCTCGCCGGCATCAACGCGGCGCACCAGGCCCTCGCGCTCTCGCCGATCGAGGCTCCGCGCGAGACCGCCATCGGCGCACTGGCGTACTACGTGTCACATGCCGAGGCGAGGCACTACCAGCCCACCAACATCACCTTCGGCATCATGCCGCCGCTCGAGTTGCCGGCTGCGCGCCGAAGCCGTGGCGAAGGCGGGCCGCGCAGGAAGGACCAGCGCAAGGAGGCGTTGGCGCAGCGTGCGCTGCAGGCGCTCGATAACTGGATGGGGCAGGTGGCGATCGGGGCGCCCGCGTGAGGAAAGCGACCGGGTCGCAGTCGCGCCGGCCCGTGGCACCGCCCGAACGCGAGATCGACGCCGAGTCACCGCTGCGCGATGCCATCCGTGCCTTCCGCGATCACCTTGCGCTCAATCGCAATGCGTCCGAGCACACCGTCCGCAACTACGAAGCGGACCTCGTGCAGTTCCTCTACTTCCTCGGCGCATCCACGGGCACGCCACGCCACGAGTTGACGCCGGCCCACGTCTCGGGCGATGCCATCCGCGGCTTCCTCGGCGAACTGCACGCGCGAGGCAACAGCCGCGCCTCGGCCGCGCGTCGCATCTCCGCGATCAGGAGTTTCGCGCGCTACCTTCGCCGCGAGGGCGTGCGCGATGATGACCCCACGGCCCTGGTGGGGAGCCCGCGCCGCGAGCAGCGCGTGCCGCAGGTGCTGACGGTGGACGAGGTCACGGCGCTCATCGAGGCGCCTGACGTTTCCTCTCCGCTCGGCCGGAGGGATCGCGCCATCCTCGAGTTGTTCTACGCGTCGGGCCTGCGGTTGTCCGAGCTGGTGTCGCTCGACGTCGAGGACGTGAACCTGTCGACGCGCATGGTCCGGGTGATGGGCAAGGGACGCAAGGAGCGGCTGGTGCCGTGCCATCCGCGCGCCGCAGATGCCGTGCTCGCGTGGCTCAAGGATCGAGTGGCGCTGGTCGCGCTCGCGGCCGCCGACACGCCCCGTGACGGTGGCCGCCGGCGTCCGGCCGAGGATCCGCTGTTTGTGAACTACCGCGGCACGCGCCTCACGCCGCGCAGCGTGCATCGGCTGGTGGCCCGCTACGTCGGCCTGTGCACGGCGCGCTTCGGCATCAGCCCACATGCGTTGCGGCACTCGTTCGCCACCCACCTGCTCGAGCGCGGCGCGGACCTGCGCGCGATCCAGGAGCTGCTCGGGCACGTCGAGCTGACCACCACCCAGCGCTACACGCAGGTCAACGTGCAGCACCTGCTCGACGTGTACCGCGCCGCGCATCCCAAGGCGCGGGGCTAATCCGCCCGCCTGCGCCAGAGGCTTCGGCGCGCCAGGCCTGTCAGACCACCTCGTCCGTGCCCGTCTCCCCCTTAGCGCTACTGCGCACCAGGAGACCGCATGGACGTCGTCAAGCAACACCTGCAAGGCCTTGTGTACGGACCCTCCACCCACTCGGGACACCTCGGCGTTGTCCCCCTGCTTGCCCGTGAGGGCATCGCGTCGCCGCCGTTCTACGACACGCTGAAGGACGCCATTGGCGCGGGCACCGCGCGTGTCACCGAAATTTCCGAAGGCGGGAGCGTGCCCGAATTGCTCGTCGTCAACGACGGGCCGCGCCCGGTCCTGCTCGTGGACGGCGAGGAACTCGTCGGCGCGCGTCAGAACCGCATCGTCAACATCACCCTGCTGGTGCCGGCACACGGCAAGCTGCACATTCCGGTGTCCTGCGTCGAGGCGGGGCGGTGGTCGTACCGCAGCCGTGAGTTCACGTCCGCTGACCGCGCGTTTCACGCGTCTGGCCGACGCGACAAGATGGCTCAGGTCAACCTGTCGATGCGAACCAATGCATCCCGGAGCGCGGACCAGGGCGCGGTGTGGGACGAGATCGCGAGCAAGAGCGCACGGCTGGACGCGGCGTCGTCGACGCGGGCGGCCGCCGCGATGTTCGAGCGCCGGCACGCCGATCTCGAGCGGTATGTGGCCGACCTGACGCCCGTCCAGTCGCAGGTCGGCGCCGTATTCGTCGCGCGCGGCCGCGTCACAGGCGTGGAGGTCTTCGATCATCCCCAGTCGTGGGCGCGGCAGATGCCGATGCTCGTTCGCAGCTACGGGCTCGACGCGCTCGACGACGCGCTCCACGAGACGCTGGACGGTGCGGCGCAGGGACTCGCGGCGGCGGAGTTCGTCGGGCGCATTGGCCTGGAGGGTGCGCACATGTTGGCGGCAATCGGGCTCGGCACGGACGTCCGTTTCGCCGATGGCGGGGTCGTCGGCGGCGCGCTCGTCGTGGAAAGGGCGCTCGTGCACCTGGTGGCGTTCCCGACGGGACTGGGTGCGCGGCCGTCGTCACGCGGCGAGCGGCAATCCCGACGAGCTCACGGGCGTGACGAACGCGTCCACTGAAGCCTCGAGGTAGCGCGCCCGGCTGTCCCAGGCGGGCGCTCCTTGAGTGGAACGGGGCAACTCGCCCGGAGCTGCCCCGACCCAATCACTACATCACCAGGGGCACCCCTACCGGCGGCCGCCGGCTCCGCGGGAAGTCGATGCCGAGCGTCTTGATCTTGTAGTTCATGACGCGCGGGCTGATCGACAGCAGTTCGGCCGCGTCCTTCTGCACCCAGTTGGCCATCTTGAGCGCCTCGATGACCGCCTGCCGTTCGATCTCCTCGAGCGGTACGCCCTGCGGCGGAATCTTCACGACCGTCTGCGGGGCGTCGTGGTCCGTGGTGGTGCCGGTGCCGCCGATGCGCAGATCGTCGGCGCTGATCAGTCGCTCGTCGCTGAGCAGCGCGGCGCGCTCGATCGTGTTCTCGAGCTCACGGATGTTGCCCGGCCAGTTGTAGCGCATCAGCAGCTTCAGAGCCTCGGGGGTGACCCCTTCAATCCGCTTCTTGAGCTCGACCGCGAAGCGCTTGATGAAGAAGTTGGTGAGCGCCGGGATGTCCTCCTTGCGATCGCGGACGGGCGGCATCTCGATCTGCACCACGTTCAGGCGGTAGTAGAGATCCTCGCGGAAGCCGCCGGTTTCGACCATCGCCGCCAGGTTGCGGTTGGTGGCCGCGATCAGGCGGACGTCGACGCGAATCGTCCGGGTGCCGCCGAGGCGTTCGAACTCGTGCTCCTGGAGCACGCGCAGGATCTTGGCCTGCGTGTTGGCGCTCATGTCGCCGATCTCATCGAGGAACAGCGTGCCGCCATCGGCCTGCTCGAAGCGGCCGATGCGCTGCTTGTCGGCGCCGGTGAACGCGCCGCGCTCGTGGCCGAAGAGTTCGGACTCGAGCAGGTTCTCCTGCAGCGCCGCGCAGTTCACCTTGACGAAGTTGCGCGCCGCGCGCAGCGAGTTGTGGTGAATGGCGCCGGCGATCAGCTCCTTGCCGGTACCGGTCTCGCCGTTGATCAGCACGGTGGTGTTGCTCTTGGCGACCTTCTTGACCACGTCGAGTACGCGCTGCAGGGCGCCACTGGCGCCGATGATGTTGTCGAACTGGTAGATGCCGCCCTGCTCGTGGCGGAGGTAATCGACTTCGTTGCGCAGGCGCCGGTGCTCGAGCGCCTTGTCGATCTTGACCTCCATCTCCTCGATCTCGAACGGCTTGGGCACGTAGTCGAAGGCGCCGATCTTCATCGCCTCCACGGCCGTGTGCACCGAGCCGAACGCGGTCATGAGGATCACGGCCGTCTGCGGCTGCAGCGCCTTGGCGGTGCGCAGCACGTCGAGGCCGTCACTGCCGCCCATCTTCAGGTCGCTCAGGACGACGTCGAAGTTGGTCTCGTGAAGGCGCTCGATGGCCACGTTGCCGTTGCTGGCTTCCGTGATCTCGTGCCCGGCCTCGATGAGGGCGCGAGCGAGGGCGCGGCGGAGCGAGTCGTGGTCGTCGGCGACGAGGATGCGGCCCATGGTGGATCCAGTGGCAGGAGCCCAGGAACTCAGGAGCACAGGAACTCAGGAGCTCAGGAGCACAGGGAATGGTGAACAGCAACAACGAACGATCGTCGAATCAGTCAAGCGTCAAGCGTCAAGCGTCAGGCGTCAGGCGTTAAGCATCAACGAGGCCTCGGCCCTCCTGGCGCGCCGTCGTCGGGCAGGCGCACCGGGACCTGTTCCAGTGATGGCGCCAGCGGTAGGAGCAGCCGGAAGCACGTGCCCGATCCGTCGAGGCCCGGTTGCACTTCGATCCGGCCCTCGTGGGCGTCCACGACCTTGCGCACGATCGCCAAACCGAGGCCAGACCCGCGCGGTTTGGTCGTGAAGAACGGGTTGAAGATCCGCTCGCGCATCGCCTCGGGGATGCCCGGGCCGTCGTCGAGCACGGTGACCTCCACACCGGGACCTTGCGGATGGTCAGGCGTGGCGGGGAAGGGCAGGCGGTCCAGAGCCGTGGCCTGAACGATCAGGCGACCCTCGCCGCCGAGTGCCTCGAGCGCGTTGGTGAGCAGGTTCGTGAAGACCTGCCGCAACTGGTGGCCGTCGCCCTGCACCGGTGGCAGGTCCTCGGGTACGTCGACACTCACCGCGACGTTACCGCGGGGGACCAGGCTGTCGGCCATGTGCAGCGAGTCCTGGACGAGCTCGGCGACCTCGACGTCCTCGACCTGCAATCGCACCGGACGGACGAAGTCCAGCACCTCCATCACGATCGCGTTGGCCATCTTGGCCTCGCCGATGATGTCGGCCAGCATCGTCTGCGCCTCCGGGTTGTCGGAGAGGCGACGCTTGAGCAGCCCGGCCATCACCTCGATCCCGGCCAGCGGGTTCTTGACCTCGTGGGCAATGGCGGCGGCCATCTCGCCGAGGGCGGCGAGCCGATCCCGCAGCCGCTCCCGTTCCTCGAGCTGCTCCACGCGGGTGAGGTCCCGGAAGAAGAGCGCAGCACCGGTTATCAGCCCGAGCGGGTCGCGGACGAGCGACAGGGTGAAGCCAATCGACCGGCCCGTATGCGCCAGCTTGACCTCGGCCCGGTTAGGAAGGGGGTCACTGCCAAAGGCGCCGTCCAGCACGCGCACCATTTCCGGGACGTCTGCGAGCACGGTGGCGATGGGGCGCCCGACGTCGGCCGACCCCGGCAGCATGTCGAGTGAGGCGTAGGCCGCGTCGTTGATGGCGACCAGCGTGCCATCGCGACGAATCACGATGACGCCATTACGCATTCCGGAAATGAGGTCCCGGTAGAACCGCTCGGGCACCAGATCGTCACTTCGCCGATTGGCCGCCAAGCTGGGCGAGCCTGCCGCTGCAGATCCGGGTAACGGTTTCAGGTGGTGGGCGCACATGACGTGTCGTCCAGATTACATTCAATGTGCATGCCGGTTACAGAAACGCGCTTGGCGCCGAAATTCCGTAACACGAGAAGCCAAATATCCATGCCGTTGGATAGTTGGCCTCAACAATTCTTGTAATCGGATGACGAATTCGTCTCGGCAGGCCTGACGCAGCGGTCGGTGAGCCTGTCTATGGTGCCGGCGGAGCGGCCTCCAGCAGGGCCTCCCACTCCGCCATGCGGTCGCCGACTTCCCACATCAGTGCCTGGTGACGATCGATGATCGGCTTGGACGCGACCGGATCGTCGTAGAACCCTACCCCGCTCATCGCTTCCTCGAGCGATTTGATCTCGCGCTCGCATTCGGCAATCCGGCTCTCGACGCGTCCCACGCGCTCCTGATGGGTCTGCCACGCTCGTCGCAGGCGCCGCTGTTCTGCCTCGACCCGCTTGCGCTCGTCGCGATCCGGGGCTGACACAACTGGTGCGGCCTCGGACGGGGTTGCCTGTGTCGCCGTCACGGAGCGCCCCGCGGGCGACACGGTCGCGCCAGGGTTCGTGTCGGCCCGGGGCGCCTGGCGCTGGACGGGCGATTTGGCGGGCGCAGGTGACTTTGGCACCGGCGCTGGAGTTTTCGGCACATTCGAGGCGGCTGCCGTAGCGGCGCGCTGTTCCTGGCTCCAGCGGAACTCCTCGTAGGTGCCGGGGTAAACGAGCGCCTCGCCATGGCCCACCGCAATGATCTTCGTGGCCAGCCGGTCGACGAAGTAGCGGTCGTGCGAGACCAGGATGAGCGTCCCCGTGAAGCCCTCGAGCGACTCGAGCAGCACGTCCTTCGAGTCGAGGTCGAGGTGATTGGTGGGCTCGTCGAGCAGCAGGAGGTTCGCGGGGCGCAACAGCATGCGCGCCACTGCCAGGCGGGTGCGTTCGCCGCCCGACAGGACGCCCGCCTTCTTGTACACGTCATCGCCGGCGAACAGGAACCCGCCGAGGATGTTCCTGATGGCCGGCACCATGTGATTGGGCGACCCGTCCGCCAGCGTTTCGTACACCGTGCGCGTCGGGTCGAGCCGGTTCGCCTCGTCCTGGGCGAAGTACTGGACCACGACCTGGTGTCCCTCTGTGCGGATGCCAGTATCGGGCGCCTCGGCCCCCGACAGCATGCGCATCAGCGTCGACTTGCCGGCGCCGTTGGGCCCCACGAGCGCCACACGGTCGCCGCGCTCGATCAGCAGCGACAGATCCCTGAAGATCACCTTCTCGGCATAGCGCTTGCCGGCGTGAGACAGTTCCAGCACGGTCCGGCCGCTCCTGGTGCACTCCGGGAAGGTGAAGTGCACCTGCTTGCGTTCGGGGGGGACGTCGATGGGCACGACCTTCTCGAGTGCCTTGATCCGGCTCTGCACCTGGGCGGCCTTGGTGGCCTTGTAGCGGAACCGGTCGATGAACATCTTGATCCGCGCGACCTCCTCGTCCTGCTCGCGCTTCATCGTACGCAGCCGCTCCATGCGCGCCTCGTGCTCGCGCAGGTAATACGAGTAGTTGCCCTGGTAATCCGTGATCGTGCGGAGGCTCAGGTCCGCGATGCGTGTCACCACGGCGTCGAGGAAATAGCGGTCGTGCGACACCAGCATCACCGCACCGGGGTACTCGGTCAGGTAGGCCTCGAGCCAGTTGCGGGCATCGAGGTCGAGGTGATTGGTGGGCTCGTCGAGCAGCAGCAGGGCGGGACGTTGCAGGAGCAGCTTGGCGAGCGCGATGCGCATCTGCCACCCACCGGAGAACGTCTCGGTGGGCTTCTGCATGTCGTCCTCTTCGAAACCGAGGCCGCGCAGTACCGTGGCTACCCGCAGGTCCATCGTGTAGCCGTCGAGGCGCCGGAAGTCCTCCTGGCCCTCGCTGTACCGCATCAGCACGGCCCCGTGCGCCGCATCGTCGAGCGTCGTGTCGGCGAGCTGGTCCTCGAGACGATGCAGCTCTTCCTTCAGCGCGAGCAACGGTCCGAACGCCTGCCGCGCCTCGTCGACGAGCGCCCGGCCGCCATATTCGAGGCCGTCCTGCGGGAGGTACCCGATGGTGAGGTCCGACGGCGTGACCAACTGGCCTGCGTCGGGCTCGTCGAGGCGCGCCAGGATCCTCAGCAGCGTCGTCTTGCCAGCCCCGTTGGGGCCACATAGCCCGACACGGTCACGCGCGTTCAGCTGCCAGGTGACATCGTCGAGCAGCACACGATCGGCAAAGGCCTTGCGGATTCCCACCAACTGCAACACGCCCGCGATCCTAGCAGGAGGGCGGCAGGCCAACGCCTGACGCCTAACGCCTAACGCCTGACTCATGGCCGAAGGACGAATGCCGAGGATCGAAGCAGTCAAGAGTGGCGACGCGGGCGCGTCAGCTTTTTCGAGGTACGTAAGCGTCGGGTCGACGCGCCTGCTGCAGTGATCGCCGGCAAGTTGGTCGTCACTCGGTTTTGCCAGTATTTCGGCCTGTTTGTGAAAGATTTGTGACCGGACGTTCGAGAGCGTCCTTTGGCCGGAGGCTTGCACTGAGGGCGCGCAGGAGCGTGCCAATGTCCGCATCTGTCCTCACCGGAGACCAGCTTCGACACCTGCAGGTGTCCGAACCAACCATTTCCGCCCCCGTGCGTCAGAAGAACAGGACACGAGGAGGCGATGCCCCGAGCCCTGCTGTGCAGATGACATCCAGCGACGAGGAGCTCGTTGCCCGTTCCGCGGGTGGCGATGTCGACAGCTTCAACCAGCTGGTAGTTCGCTGGGAGCGGCCAATCTATGCCTTGGCGTACCGGGTCATCGGGCGCGAGGAAGAAGCGCGCGACCTCGTGCAGGAGGCATTCCTTCGCGCCTACCGGTCGCTCGGCGGTTTCCGCGGCGACGCGAAGTTCTCGTCGTGGCTGTATCGGATTACCCTGAACCTCTGCCGTGACTGGATCCGGCGGCAGAAGCGGGCGCCGTTTGTCGAGGCGCCCGAAGGTGTGGATGTGATCGAGCTTGCCGGCGAGCACGGGCCGGTGGAGTCGGTCGAGGATCTGGTGGCGCGCCGGGACCTGGGCGCCGCAGTCAACCGGGCCATGGCGGCGCTGAGCGAAGATCAGCGAAAGGCCATTGTCCTCAAGGAATACCAGGGGCTCACGTTCCAGGAGATCGCGGATCTGCTGGACTGCCCCTTGAGTACAGTGAAGACACGCCTCTACCAGGGGTTGGTCGTGCTCCGGCGAGAGCTGGAGCGGCAGGGCATCACGGCAGACGTGGTGCTCCCGCATGCACGGCCAGCGTCTGGCGCGGAGGCGCGTCGACGCTGACGGCTACGCAACATGACCGATGTGACGCCCTGTCCTGACCCCGATGCCTTGCTCGTCCTGCTCTACGACGATGAGGGCGCACCCGACGAAAGGGCGCTCCTGCAGGCCCACGTCAATCGGTGCCCACAGTGCGCTGACGTCTTGACGTCGCTCGACACCGCCCGGGGGGCGCTTGGCGCCTGGCACGCTCCACGCCTCCCACTTGGTTTCGCGTTCGTCCACACCGAACGGTCGCCGTGGCGTACCACACTCTGGAGAGGTGGGCTCGCGGCTGCCGCCGTTCTCGTCCTTGGCGCAGCCGTGTCGCTCGCCCGCTTCGACATCACCTACAGCGAGCAGGGCCTGCGCATTCGGACCGGAGTCGAACGGATCCCGGAGCGCGCCAACGCTGCCGTGTCTTCCACCGATTCGCTCAAGACCGCCAGGACCGCCGCACCAGCCACGCCCACTGAGGGCACCTGGGTCAGCACGGCGGCAGTGGGCGAGCCGCCGTGGCGTGCGGACTTCGACCTGCTCGCCACCCAGATTCGCGGCGACGTCAGCCGGATGATTCAGGAAAACCGGCATGAGCAGGGGCCCGTCGCGCTGCGCGCGGCAGTGCAGGCCACGCCAGCAGCCCCGGGCCGGACCACGAGCGACGCCGAGTTACTGAAGCAGGTGCAGGATCTGCTCGATCAAAGCGAAATCCGTCAGCAGGCCAACCTCGCGCTCCGGGTTACCGAACTCGGCCGCCAGTTCGAACTTGCCCGTCAAAGCGACATCGTCCAGGTCGAGCAGACCCTCCAGCGCATCGAGCAGCAGCGCGGTGATCTGCTGCGCCGGGTGGCCGCGACACAGCCACGACCCTGATCCGGGCGTCTTTACTCCCGTGTCAGCTGCCTCGCGTTCCAGCTTCCTCTCGGGGGCCTTGCTGCTGTGCTCCGGAACCCTCCTGGTTGCCGCGAGCGCCGCGCCTGTTTCGGCGCAGGTTCCGCCACCGGCCCCTGCCACCGGCGCCCTGACGCCGGGCGCCGATCCTTCCGCGACATCTCCCAGGGCCGACAGCGGGCGCGGTGCGACGCTCAGTGCGCGCTACCACGTCCGACAGATGGAGAACGTCCTCGAGCGTGCCGTCCAGCACGCGGCCGACATGATGCGGCGACGCCTGCAGGCCGTCACGCCCGACGTGCTCGCCCTGGCGGGCACCCCGAAGGCGCAGGGCTTCCGCATCGACGGCTACGGGCTCTTCTTCTCCGTCGAGGTGCCGCGGCTCAGCGAGAGCGTCAACTGGGCATTACGGGTCCTGAGCCAGGATCGCGACGAGCGGGTACTCGCGTCACTGCAGAAGGTGTACTCGTCGGAGCAGGATCCTGTCGTGCGCGCCGACCTCGAGAGGGCCATCCGCACGGTGCAACTGCAGCTCTCGTTGACCCCGCGTGCCCCCACTGCCCCGCAGCGCCGCACGGCCCTTTCCACGACAGGCGCCGTCGCCGACCAGGTTGCGCCGCCGATGGTCGCCGCCGATCGTAGCGGTGCGACCGCGTCGTCTCCGGCCCCCGTCGCGCCGACCCCCCTGGCCAATACGCTGCCTGCGACCCCCGCGGCCGAGGCGCCGGCCGAGGCCATGGTCGACCCGAGCGCCGCCTACGAGGACGAAGTCAAGCAGGCGCTCGCCGACGCGATGCTCGACTACGCCGGGTCGTTGCAGTTGCCGCCCGCCGAGTGGGTAACCGTTGCCGCCCGCGACGCCGGCTACATGGCCTTCCCCGACACGGTGTCGGACATGGTCACGGTGACCTTGAGCGTACGAGTGTCGGACCTCGTAGATTTCCGTGCGCAGCGGCTGACGCGAGCGCAGGCGCGCACCCGCGTCATCGTGAAGGAGTTCTAATTCGCCTCCGTTCGCTGACGCGAGCTCGGCTCACAACGCTTATCGTCGGGGCCCTCGGGGCCCGACGAAGTTCTAGCGTTCTGCGCTAGAATCCGCCGCATGTTCCGCCTCGATCGACGCATGTTCGTGCTTGCCGCCACGTTGCTCCTTGCGGCGGGTTGCGGACGATCAGCCACCGTGCCGGAGGCAATCGAGGTGTTCGACGTCAAGACGGGCTACGACGATGGCGGCCACGCGTCGGGACAGAACCGGCTGCTGCCGACGATCGCCTTCAAGGTACGCAACAAGGCTGGCCGGCCCATTCACAGTGTCCAGTTCAATGCCGTGTTTCGTGTCATCGGCGACCCCGAGGAACTCGGCGCGCAGTTGGTCCAGGGCATCGGCTACAGCGGCCTTCCAGCCGGCCAGGAAGTCGGTCCCTTCACGCTGCGCTCGATGTTCGGGTATTCGGGTGAACAGGCGCGGCGCGAGATGTTCCAGCACGCCAGCTTCCAGGATGTGCAGGTGCAGCTGTTTGCCAAGCAGGGCGGCAACCAATGGGTGAAGCTGAGCGAACTCGTCGTCGATCGCCAGCTGCTCCTCATCGCCAAGGCACCGGCGGCCAGGAAGTGACGCCGGCGCACACGCCAGGCGGGGCCGGCGGCGAACCGGCACGTTCGGACCAGCTCGAACGGCGGCTCTCGGCCTACGACGCGGCAGCCGTCGTCGTCTCCAATGTCATCGGCAGCGGCATCCTGTTCATGCCGGCGATCGTTGCCGGGATGGTGGGCAACCCGTCCGCGATGCTCGCAGTATGGCTCGGCGGCGGCGTGCTCGCATTCGCAGGTGCGATGGCCTACGCCGAACTCGCGGCGCTGCGGCCGAAGTCGGGCGGCGAGTACGTCTACCTTCGCGAGGCGTTCGGCCCCCTGGCGGCATTCCTCACCGGCTGGACGTCCTTTGTCGCCGGCTTCTCTGGCGCCATCGCGGCGACCTCGGTTGGCCTTGCGGGATTCGTCGGACGTTTCTTTCCCGCCGCGGGTGATGCGACGCCCTGGGTCAGCCTGCCGCTCGGGGTCGTGACCCTGACGCTGTCCGCGCAGGCGATCGTGTCGCTCACCGCGATCTTCGCGCTCTCACTCGTTCACATCCTCGGCATCGGTCCGGGACGCCTGGTCCAGAACGCGCTCGCACTCGTGAAGGTCTGCGCGCTGCTCGTCTTCGTCGCCGCCGGGCTCTCGATCGGTCAGGGATCGACTGCGCATTTCACGGGAGGGGCGCCGTGGGTGCCCTCGGGCATGCTGCTGGCGCTGATTCCGGTGATGTTCAGCTACTCGGGCTGGAATGCCGCCGCGTACCTGGCCGAAGAAGTGAAGGATCCGACCCGCAACGTGCCGCGCGCGCTCGCGATGGGCACCATCGCCGTGGTCATCGTGTACGTCGCGATGAACGTCGTGTACCTGTATGCGCTCGACGTGCGGGCGATGTCGACGGTGCAGGTGCGGATCGTCGATGCAGCGGCCGAGGTGCTGTTCGGGCCGCGGGTGGCCGACCTGTTGACCGTCGTCAGCATCTTCATCGTGCTGGGGAGCATCAGCGCCAACATCTTCGCGGGTCCGCGCGTGTACTACGCCATGGCGCGAGACGGCTTGTTCCTCGCACCAGCCGCGCGTGTCAATCCGCGCACGCACACCCCCGCGTTCGCGATTGCCGCGCAGGCCGCCTGGAGCGCGGTGCTCGTGCTGACGGGCACGTTCGAACGGCTGGTCACCTACACCGGGTTTGCCGTGGTGCTGTTTGCCGGGATTGCCGTCCTGGCGCTGTTCGTGTTGCGGCGTCGCGAGCCCGACGCGCCGCGTCCGTTTCGCGCGCTCGGCTACCCGGTGGCGCCGGGCCTGTTCGTGCTCGCGAGCGCGGCGATGGTTGTCAACGCCATCTGGAGGGAGCCACTGCCATCACTCGGCGGTCTCGCGATCCTCGCCGCCGGCATCCCCGTGTATTGGCTCTTCCAGCGTCGTCTCGTCGCCAAAGCGTAGAGCCGTCGCTGAAGAGGCGACCCGAGCAGCGCGCGAAGACATCACCCTGGTCGACGTCGACGCCGAGGTGGGAGGTAGGTTTCGAGCCTGCTCGACGCGTGCTAGCGCGTGTTGCTCAACATGCCGGCAATGGCCAGCGCGACCGCCAGATCGAGGGCTGCCCCAGCGGCCAGCATCGCCACGCCGGTCGTCAGCGCGGCGGCGCCCCAGACGGCCGAGGCCACGACCTTGACGGCCACCCCGAAGATCCACAGGTAGACCCGACGTCCGTCGGCAGGGATGAGCCAGGCGCCGATACCCACGGATACGAGCACGACGCCAAGTGACACGCCGAGAAGACGTGCGCCCGGCGAGTCGAGTCCGTTCAGTCCCGGCATGAGGATCACGGGGGCACATGCGACGAGGGCCCCTGCAACGACGTTGCAGAGGCCCAGAAGGTGCGTGGCCAGCCGTGGCGCCATGCGCCACAGCCTATCAATGACGCTTCAGCTCGGTCTTGTAGCTCGTGGTCTCGCCGGCGATGACGTTGACCGTGAACGTCGCCGTCTCGTACCCCTCCGCGCGCAACTCGATGCGATGCGAACCCTGGACGACCTTCAGTTTCTGCATCGCGCCATCGAAGTCATCGACGCGACCGGCGTAGAAGCCGTCGACGTAGACCTCGGCCTCCCGCGGCTCCACCTTCAGGCGTAGTCCACCTGTCGGGCCGTTCGAGTCCAGCGGGTTCTCCTCCGCCGGCGACTGACTGTTGGCGTCAGGCGAGCCGTTGGCGTTGTCCCAGCTGCCGTAGCTGCCGCCCCCGCCTCCGCCGCCACCGCTCCAGTACGGGTCCATCCACGGGTAGCCACCGCCGCCGTAGTACCCGGTCCACATCCACGGATCCCAGAAATACCCAAGGGCGAGCGCTCCGTAACCCCAGGGATAGAAGTACCAGTCGTCCGGACCCCAGTAGATCGGGCCCGAGATAATCGGCGGCAACGTGGCCACCGATCCGCGCGGCACGCCATAGCCGGTCACGGGAGCGCCATTGCGGGCGCGCGAGTACGGCGGCACGGTCGTGCTCCCGGTGCCGCCATCGGCACCGTTGCTGCCGTACGACCGTGTACCGCTGCCGGACACCCGTGCCGGACCGCGGGCGCCGGATGAGGACGAAGTCGGCTCACTCGGCCGGGATGAGACGCTGCCACCGCCCCACGGCGAACTGCCGCCACCGCGCGGCACCGCGCTCCCTGTGCTGTCGCTACCGCTCGAACTCCCCCCACTGGAAGTTCCGCCACTCGAGCTGCCGCCACCGCCGCCGCTCGGGTTGCGGTTGTGCTGGGCCTGGACGGCCGAGGGCGTATTCACGAACACGAGCCCTGCGAGCAGGATCGATGTGACGAGTGTGCTCTTCATGGTGCACTCCGGACGGGGTACGGCTCGGAATCTGCAACAAGCCTGCCACACAGGCGCCGCCGTTCATCACGCGCCAGCGGGCATCGCGCTTGCGGTTGTCCCCGTGAGGCGTCACCTCGTCGCCCGCAGAGTACGATAGGGGGCCCGTGCATTGCGCCCGACCACTCCTGCTCAGTGTCTTGCTCGCCAGTATGCTCCCGATCACGACCGCGTGTGGGAAGAAGGGGCCCCCGTTGGCGCCCCACCGGCCAAGCCCCGCCGCGATCTCCGATGTCACCGCGTCGCGCCTCGGCGAAACGGTGCAGGTGCAGTTCACCGTGCCGACAGGCAACGGCGACGGCTCCACCCCGGCCGACCTGGCCTACGTTGATGTCTATGCCGCGACCGGGAAGCCCGAGGGACCGCTGGCCCGGGCGCTGACCGTTCGTGAGATGGAGGGGTTGCTGACCCACGTCGGGCGTGTCGAGGTACAGCCGCCGCCCCCGCCTGAAGGGGAAGTGCAGCCGGGCAAAGCCGGCGAGCAGGCGCAGCCTGCTGCCGCGCCGACGCCAGCCGCACCGGTGGATCCGCGGCCCGCACAGGGCGACGTCGTTCGCGTCGAAGAGACGCTGACGGACACGCTGCGCACGACCATCTTCGAGCACCCCGACGCCGCCAAGGTCGCGAAGATCCGTGCCGCCGTCGGAGACGACGTGGACGATGCGCCGGTGCCCTCGACAGAGGGAACGGGCCGCATCCTCCTCTGGCCGCAGCCGGAGACGCAGGTTGCGCGGCATTACATCGTCATCCCGTATTCCACGCGGGGCACCGCCGGGCCGCCCTCGACGCCGCTGGCCGTACCGCTCGTACCGGCGCCGCCGGCGCCGCCCGCGCCGGCCGTGACGCACGATGCGACGTCGTTCACGCTCACCTGGACGACGCCTCCGGGCGCGCAAATGCCCATCCAGCCAACGGTTACCGACGCCGCCTACAAGGCGGCCATGGCGGCCAAGCAGGAGGATGCGCTGCTGCCGGCGCGTCCGCTCGTGCTCTACGGCACGCCGCAGTCGTATCGCGTCTACGAAGTGCCTGCGCCGGGCGTGACCAGCCCGCCACCGGGCGGGCCCATCAACACCACGCCAATCGAGACGACGACGTTCAACGACCCGCGGATGACCTTCGGCGTCGCGCGGTGCTACGCGTTGCGCACCGTGGAGAAGCGGGGCGCGGTCACGATCGAGAGTCCGCTGTCGCCGTCCACCTGCGTCACCGCCGTCGACACCTACCCGCCGCCGGCACCGACAGGCCTCGTCGCCGTGGGCAGCGGCGGCGGCGTCTCGCTGATATGGGAACCGGTCACCGCTCCTGACCTGCTCGGGTACCTGGTGCTGCGGGGCGTCGAAGGCGAGGCGCTCAAGCCAATCACCGAGACGCCGGTCACCGAGGCGACCTATCGGGACACGAGCGCGCAGGCCGGCGTGATGTACATCTATGCGGTCGTCGCGGTCGACAAGTCGACGCCGGCCAACGCGAGCCCGGAGAGCAACCGGGTGCGAGAGAGCGCCAGGTAGGCTACAGGCTTCGGGCTACCGGCTACGCGAGCAGGCAGCCTGCAGCCCGCAGCCTGCCTTCGTCAGGAGACCATGGCAAACATCTACAGGACACCGATCGGCTACGTGGTGGAAGACGACGGGGCGCATCACGCCCTCGACGGCGATCCCTTCGGCGACTGGCGCCGTGGCGTGGCAGTCGACGCTCCGACGGTCGTGCTCGCGCCGGTGGTGCCATCGAAGATCGTCTGCATCGGCCTCAACTACAAGGATCACGCCGCCGAGCAGGGCAAGCCGCTGCCCGCCGAGCCTCTGATCTTCCTCAAGCCCTCGAGCGCCATCGTCAACCCCGGCGAGGCGATCGAACTGCCCGAGGGCGTGGGCCGCGTCGACTACGAGTCGGAGGTGGCGGTGGTGATCGGCCGGCGCGCCACGAAGGTGTCCGAGGCCGACGCGCTGTCGCATGTGCTCGGGTTGACGTGCATGAACGACGTCACCGCTCGCGACCTGCAGAAGAAGGACGGGCGCTACACGCGGGCGAAGGGGTTCGACACGTTCGCGCCGCTCGGTCCCTGTATCACCACGGGCCTGTCGGCCGACGACCTCGAAATCACGGGCCGGCTCAACGGCGAGGTACGACAGCAGTCCAGCACCCGCGAGCTGATCTTTCCCGTGGCAACATTGATCGCGTACATCTCGCGCATCATGACGCTGCTGCCGGGCGACATCGTGTCGACCGGCACACCCGCGGGCATCGGACCGCTGCACCCCGGCGACGAGTTCGTCGTGCGTGTGCAGGGCATCGGGGAATTGCGCAACCCGATCGTCGCGGGTCGCTAGCGAGAACGACGGTAGGGCCGGCTCTCCAAGCCCGGCCGATCAGGAGGCAAGGTCACATGAAGTTCTTCGTCGACACAGGCAACATCGCCGACATCAAGCGGCTGCACGCGCTTGGCATCATCGACGGCGTCACCACCAACCCCTCGCTGATGGCGAAGGAGACGCGGGACCCCCGCGACATCCTCAAGGAGATCTGCGACATCGTCCATGGCCCCGTCAGCGGGGAGGTCGTGTCCACCGAGTACGACGGGATGCTGCGCGAGGGCCGCGAACTGCGCAAGATCTCCGAGCACATCGTCGTCAAGGTGCCGTTCACGCAGGCCGGCGTGCGGGCGTGCAAGACGCTCACCGAAGAGGGCACGCGGGTCAACGTCACGCTCGTGTTCTCGGCGGCGCAGGCGCTGATTGCGGCCAAGGTCGGTGCGTACTTCGTGAGCCCGTTTGTCGGCCGCCTCGACGACATCGCACACGTCGGGATGGACCTGATCGAGGACATCGTCGAGATCTACGACAACTACGAGTACACGACGCAGGTACTCGTGGCGAGCACGCGTGGCCCGCTGCACATCGTCGAGGCCGCCAAACTGGGGGCCGACATCTGCACGTGCCCGCCGTCGGTCATCGAGGCACTCTTCAAGCATCCGCTCACCGACATCGGCCTCGAGCGGTTCCTGAAGGACTGGGAGAAAGCGCAGCAGAAATAGCCCATGTCGCATGAGAGCCCGTCGGCGCGCCTGGCCGCGCTCGAGCAGCGCGCAGCGATCGGCGGCGGCGCCGATCGCATTGCCCGCCAGCACCAGTCCGGCAAGCTGACCGCGCGCGAGCGCGTCGAGCGGCTGTTCGATCCGGGCACCTTCGAGGAAGTGGACAAGCTCGTCGTCCACCGGTGCCGGGACTTCGGCATGGAGGCACAGCAGATTCCCGGCGACGGCGTCGTCTGTGGCAGCGGCCGGATCGACGGCCGCGTCGTGTACGCGTTTGCGCAGGACTTCACGGTCTTCGGCGGGTCGCTCTCGGAAACCAACGCCGCGAAGATCTGCAAGGTGATGGACCAGGCGCTGAAGGTCGGCGCCCCCATCGTCGGCCTGAACGACTCCGGCGGGGCGCGGATCCAGGAAGGGGTCGCGTCACTTGCCGGCTACGCCGACATCTTCCTGCGCAACACGCTCGCCTCCGGGGTCGTGCCGCAGGTGTCGGCGATCCTCGGGCCGTGCGCCGGCGGTGCGGTGTACTCGCCGGCGATCACCGACTTCACGATCATGGCCGAGCACACGAGCTACATGTTCGTGACCGGACCAGACGTGATTCGCACCGTCACGCACGAAGACGTCAGCAAGGAGGACCTCGGCGGCGCGATGACGCACAACGCGCGCAGTGGAGTGGCGCATTTCGCCGTGCACGACGACGAGGCCGCGCTTGCGCTCGTCCGCGAACTGCTCTCGTACCTGCCGTCGAACAACATCGACGATCCGCCGTTCGTCGCCTCGGCCGACCCGGCCGACCGGGAGGTGCCCGAACTCGACGCGATCGTGCCCGAGTCCCCCAACCAGCCGTACGACATGCACGACGTGATCGTGGCGGTCGTCGACGAGGGCGTGTTTCTCGAGGTCCAGCAGCACTACGCCAGGAACATCATCGTCGGCTTCGCGCGGATGGGCGGACGCCCCGTCGGAGTCGTCGCGAACCAGCCAGCCCACCTGGCAGGCACGCTCGACATCGATGCTTCGGTCAAGGCCGCGCGCTTCGTGCGCTTCTGCGATGCCTTCAATCTGCCCCTGGTGACTTTCGAGGACGTTCCCGGCTTCCTGCCCGGCACCGTCCAGGAGTTCGGTGGCATCATCCGCCATGGCGCCAAACTGCTGTACGCGTATGCCGAGGCGACCGTGCCGAAGATCACGGTGATCACGCGCAAGGCCTATGGCGGCGCGTACTGCGTGATGTCGAGCAAGCACCTGCGCACCGACGTCAACCTCGCCTGGCCGACGGCAGAACTCGCGGTCATGGGGCCCGAGGGTGCGGTCAACATCCTCTACAAACGCGAGATCGAGGCCGCGCCCGATCCGGTAGCGGCGCGGGGCGCCAAGGCGCAGGAGTTCAGGGACGCGTTCGCGAACCCCTACGTGGCAGCGACGCGTGGATTCCTCGACGAGGTCATTGCGCCGCGCCTCACGAGGCAGCGCATCTGCCACGCCCTGGATCGCCTGCAGACCAAGCGCGAGACGATGCCGGCCAAGAAGCACGGCAACATACCGCTGTGAGCCGGACATCAGGCTCACAGCGAATGCCGCGATGCCGGAATGCCGGAATGTCGAAGGCCGCCCGATGAAGACCATCCTGATCGCGAACCGTGGCGAGATCGCCGTGCGCATCATGCGTGCCTGCCGCGAGATGGGGATCGGCACGGTCGCGATCTACTCGGACGTCGATCGCGAGGCGCGCCACGTACGCTACGCGGACAGGGCGTTCCCGCTCGTCGGCAATGCTCCTGCCGACACGTACCTCCGCATCGACAAGATCCTCGAGATCGCCCGGCACGCCGGCGTCGACGCCGTGCATCCCGGTTACGGCTTCCTCGCCGAGAACGAGGACTTCGCGCAGGCGTGTGTCGATGCCGGTGTCACGTTCATCGGTCCCTCTCCCGAGGTGATCGCCCGCATGGGCAGCAAGACCGCCGCGCGGGCGTGCGCGATGGCCGCGGGAGCACCGGTCGTGCCCGGCACCGAGACACCGATCGGCCCCGACGTGTGCGATGCCGAGGTCCAGCGCCTCGCCGATGCCGTCGGGTACCCGTTGATGGTGAAGGCCGTCGCCGGCGGCGGCGGCAAGGGCATGCGCGAGGTGCGCAGCCGCGACACCCTGCTCGATGCCGTCCGGCGCGCCAGGTCCGAGGCGCTCGGTGCATTCGGCGACGCGGCCGTGTACTTCGAGCGCCGTGTCGCGCGGCCGCGCCACGTCGAAATCCAGCTGCTCGCCGACCAGCATGGCACCGTGCTCCCGTTCGTGGAGCGCGAGTGCTCCGTGCAGCGCCGCCATCAGAAGGTGATCGAGGAATCGCCCGCGCCCCGCATGTCGCTGGCGCTGCGCCATCGCATGGCCGAAGCGGCCGCGTCGGTTGCTCGCGCCGCCGGTTACACCAACGCCGGCACCATCGAGTTCCTGGTGGATGCCGACGACGCGTTCTATTTCCTGGAGATGAACACCCGGCTGCAGGTGGAGCATCCGGTGACGGAGATGGTGACCGGCGTCGACCTGGTGCAATGGCAGATCCGCATCGCCCGCGGCGAGCGCCTCACGGTGACGCAAGACGAGGCGCTCACGCCGCGTGGACACGCGATCGAGTGCCGCGTCTACGCCGAGGATCCGGATCAGCGCTTCATGCCTCATCCCGGGCGGATCACTTCATTGACGGTGCCCGGCGGTCCCGGCATCCGTGACGACAGCGGTGTCGAGGTGGGTTTCGAAGTCCCGATCTACTACGACTCGATGATCTCGAAGCTCGTGGCATGGGGTGGCGACCGCGAACAGGCGCGCCACCGGATGTTGCGCGCACTTGCCGAGTATCACGTCGGCGGCATTCCGACGACGCTGCCGTTCTTCAGGTGGATGCTCGAGCAGCCGTCGTTCGTGAGCGGCGAGCTCGACACCACCATGCTCGATGCCGAACTCGAGCGTCGCGACGGGCAGCCGTTCGTCCAGGCCACGGCCGCGCACAACCAGACGGCGCTGCTCGCCACGGCGTCCTCGTCGTTCCTGGCAGCTCGCCGGGCAGCTCACACCCCCGCAACGCAGGCCGGGGCGCCGGTACGCTCGGGCTGGGCGGCAGCCGCGAGGCGTGCCGCGCTCAGAAAGTAGAATTCTGCGTGTCCATGCGGCTTCACATCGAGCAGGACGGACGGGTCCGGCAGGTCACGATCACTTCGGGTTCGGCGCCCGACACCGTCGACGTGCACCTCGATGAGGCCGTCCTGACGTGCGACGTGCGGGACCTGGGGCAGGGTCGCCTCAGCCTGCGCCTGCCTGACGGCTCGATGCACGATGTCGTCGTCGAAACGGAGGCGATGCCAGGCCACCGGACCGTGCACGTGCAGGGGATCCGCGTGCCCACGGTGGTCTCGACGCGCGTGCGGCGGGGCGCATCGGGCAGTGGCGCTGTCGACGGGCCCCTGCGCATCATCGCGCCGATGCCGGGCAAGGTGGTTCGCGTCGCTGTCCGTCCTGGCGACACGGTGGAGGCGCGCCAGCCGGTCGTGGTCATCGAAGCCATGAAGATGGAGAACGCACTCTCGGCGGGACGGGCCGGCACCGTGCGGGAAGTGCTCGTGCAGGAAGGCATGTCGGTCGAGGCCGGCCGCCCGCTCGTGGTCCTGGAGTGAGCGTGCCCGACGAGCCGACCAGCACGCCACCCGATCCGGAGCCGCCGGTCCCTGACGAGGCCCCGGCGCCCGGCGACACGAGCACGTCGCCGCGTCCGAGCCCCCGAGTACGGGGCCGCAAGCGGCGCCTCGCATTGCACCTGAGCAAGCGGGCCTCCGCGCTCCTCATCGCGACGGTCGCGGCAGCGCTCGTGTCGGTGCTTGCGATCGACCTCGGGCCCAGCCTGCGTGGACTCGCCGAGCGTGAAGGCAGCAAGCGCCTGCAACGCCCACTGCATATCGGCGGGTTGTCGGTTCGCCTCCTGCGTGGCCAATTCATCGTCGAGCGGCTGCGCATCGACGGCTTGACGCCGTCCGACGCGCCGTTCTTCGTCGCCGAACGGATCACGATCGGGATGCCCTGGTGGTCGATCGTGTTCGGTGAGCTCGTGATCCAGGACGTCTCGATGAGCGACTGGACGATGACGATCGAGCAGTTTCCCGGCGGTCGGCACAACTTCCCGAAGCTCACCCTCCCTCAGTCCGGCGGCAAGAAGCGGTTCGTGACCACCGTGCGCCAGTTCACGGGCACGCGCGGACGCGTTCACTACACCGATTACGGCATGCCGTGGAGCGTCGACGCGCGCAACCTCGAGCTCAGCATCGCGAAGAGCGACAAGTACCGGGGTACCGCGAAGTTCCGCGACGGCGTGATCGCGATCATGAAGTACGAACCCATGTGGGCACACATGCAGACGGGGTTCGTCATCGACGGTGGCCGGGTCCTGCTACCGCGCATCGACCTGCAGGCCGACGGCTCGACATCGCGGATTCGGGGCAACGTCAACGTCGCCAACTGGCCCGAGCAGGTGTACGACGTCGAGCGATCGACGATCGACTTCGCGCGGATGCGCGCGCTCTTCTTCGCCAACCGGGACTTCCTCCTGCAGGGCACCGGGCAGTTCTCGGGCCGCTTCGCCCTCGGGAAGGGATTCCGTGAGCTGAGGGGCCGCTTCCAGAGCGCACGCACCCGGCTGACCCGATTCGACTTCGACGACGTCCGTGGATCGCTGCTCTGGACGCGCGACAAGTTCGAGGTCATCGAATCGCGCATGGCGTTTGCCGGAGGGCAGCTCGACCTCAATTACAAGTTCGCGCCGCTTGGTGCGCCGACACCGGCGCATCAGCGCCTCGACGCCCGCTACACGGGCGTGGACGTCGCCGCGGTGTCACGCGTCATCGGGCTCGAGGGCATGGAGGTCGCCGGGCGGGCCGACGGCCGGCACCTGCTGGACTTCCCGTCGGGGCGGTTCGACCTGCGCACAGGCGATGGCGAGGTCGTGGTCAACGCACCGGACGGCCAGCGCATGCAGGGGCGCGAGCTGATCGACCTGACCGGTGCACCGCCACTGCCCACGCCGCTGATCGACAGGGATGCGCCGCTCGGGCGGCTGCCGATCGTCGCCGACCTGCACTACCGCTACGAGGGTGGCCGCATCGACGTCGCACGCAGCTACGCGGCCACGCCCGAGACCTACGTCGAGTTCAGCGGCCGCACCGAGGCCCTCGAGTCATCGAACTTCGACTTCCACGTGACCAGCCGCGACTGGCAGGAGAGCGACAAGCTGCTGGCCGGCATCATGACCGCCGCCGGTGCGCGCACCCGTCCTGTCGTCGTCGGCGGCTCGGGCACGTTCGACGGCACGATGACCGGTCGCTTCCGGGCCCCGCACATCGAAGGGCAATTCGCCGGCCGCAACCTGCGCGGCTGGGACGTGAACTGGGGGACTGCCCGCACCTCGCTGGTCGTCGAGAACAGCTATGTCGACATTGCCGATGCCGAAATCGACAGTGGCGATGCCCGCATGCGCGTACAGGGCCGCTTCTCGCTCGGCTTCCCGAGGCGCGATGGCGGCGAGGAGATTCGCGCCCGCATCCAGATGTCCGGCTGGCCGCTGCGCGACCTGCGGCATGCGTTCGTCCTCGACGACTATCCGGTCGACGGCCCGCTCTCGGGCGATTTCCAGCTGCAGGGTGATTACCGCGGGCCGATGGGGTTCGGACGGCTGCGGATAGAGAACGGCGTCGGCTACGACGAGTCCTTCGACACCGCCACGTCCGCGCTTCGTTTCGATGGCCTCGGGGTGTTCCTCGACGACATCGTCATCACCAAGTCCGCCGGCCATGTGAACGGAACTGCCTACGTCGCCTGGGCCGGCACGTATCGGTTCAAGGTGGAGGGCCAGGGCATCCCCGTGGCCAGCGTCCATGCCCTCACGTGGGAAGGCGTGCCCCTCACGGGCAGGCTGCGCATGGTGGCGGAAGGCGACGCGACGTTCCAGGCACCGCGCTACGACGTGCGCGCGTCGATCGACGACCTGTACGTCGGCGACGAGGGCATCGGCCAGGTCACCGCGCAACTGTCGATTCGCGATCGGCAGATGTACATCGACGCGCTCGAAATGGCGTCGTCTCGCCTGGCGGTCTCGGGCACCGGCCGCATGCCGTTCGATGACGACGCCGACAGCGACATCACGCTGACCTTCGTCGACACGTCCCTCGATCCGTACATCCGCGTGTTCAGTCCGACCTTCTCGCCGTTCACGTCGATGGTCGGTTCCGGCATGCTGCACGTGGTCGGGCCGTTCAACGATTCGGCGCGCCTCAAGGGCGATCTGCGCCTCGACGCGGTGCGCCTGCGGCTCATCGACTACCAGATTCGCAACGACGGGCCGGTCCGCCTGGCGCTCGGCCAGGATCGACTGCAGATCGATCGCATGCGGCTGATTGGTGAGGGCACCAGGCTCGACGTGGTGGGCGACCTCGATCTCGGGACCGAGCGAATGAGCATCCGCATGCTCGGCGACGCCAATCTCGGCCTGTTGCAGGGCTTCCTGTCGGACGTGCGGGCGTCTGGCGGCGCGGAGGTGTCGGCCGAGATCAGCGGTCCATGGCGGTCGCCGGTCGTCGGAGGCAGCGCGCTGATCAGCGACGGGCGTCTCCGCTATGCCGGCCTCCCGCACTCGCTCGAGGCCATCAACGGCACCGTGCACTTCGATACCGGCGGCGCCTCGCTCGAAGGTGTGACCGCACGACTCGGGGGCGGTCCGGTGCGATTCGGCGGGCGGGTCACGTTCACGGGTGTCAGCCCGAGCGAGTTCAACGTGACCGCGACGGGCTACGAAATGCGCATCCGGTATCCGGAAGGCTTCCGGTCCATCATCGACGCGCAACTGGCGCTGCGTGGGCCCCTTGCCCAGCCGACGCTGAGCGGCACCGTGAACGTGCGCGATGCCGTCCTGACGCGCTCCATCGACACGAGCGGCACAGGCGTCTTCGGACTGGCCGCAGGTGGCCTGACGACCACGGCGGCAGCCACGACCGCGGCGAGCTATCCGTTGCGGTACGACCTGCGGGTGACAGCGCCGTCGACATTGCGGATCGAGAACAACACCGCGCGCCTCGTCTCGAGTGCTGACCTCACGCTGCGAGGCACGTACGATCGCCCGCAGCTGTTCGGGCGTGCAGAGGTGGAGCGCGGCGAGGTGTTCTTCGAAGGCAAGCGATACAACGTGCGGCGCGGTGTGATCGACTTCTCCAACCCGACGCGCATCGAGCCCTTCTTCGACATCGAGGCCGAGACGCGGGCGCAGGTCCCGGGCCAGATCTACAACGTCACTTTCAGGGTCTCCGGCACGCCGGACCGTTTCGTGTTCGACCTGTCTTCCGATCCGCCTCTCAACGCCGTCGACATCATGGCGCTGCTCTTCGGCGACGTGCGCGATCCGGTCAATGCGGAGCTGCGGGCGCTGCGCGCGCCCAACCAGACCGAGCAGGACCTCATCGCCGCGCGGGCCGCGAGGCTCCTTGCAAGCCCCATCTCGGAGAACGTCAGCCGCGTCGCAGAGCAGGCGCTCGGAGTCGACTCCGTGCAGATCACGCCATCGCTCGTCAACATCGGCCAGCAGTCGTCGCGCCTGAGCCCGGGGGCGCGCCTGACCATCGGCAAGCGCATCAGCGAGCGGCTCTACCTGACCTTCGCGCAGCTGCTCACGTCGGAGCAGCGCGACCAGCTGATCCTCCTCGAGTTCACGCAGAACGATCGCCTGTCGTGGATCGTGTCGCAGAACGAGGACGACACCTACGCGATCGACGTCCGCGTCCGGCACGTGTTCTGATGCGGACCACGGTGGGCGGCCTGGTCGTGATCCTCTCGCTTTGCGCGTGCGCGGCGCTGTCCGCGCAGCCGGCGACGACGCAGGTGGCCGATGTGCGAGGGCAGCCCGTGACGGCGATCCGCGTCGAAGTGGACGGTGTACGGTCGCCAGATCCGTCGCTCCCGGCGCTGCTGGACGTCGTCGTCGGGCGTCCCCTGGATCCATCACAGGTCCGCTCGTCGATCGAGCATCTCGTCCACTTGCAACGGTTCGCGACCGTCGATCTCCTCGCCGAACCCGCGCCCGGCGGCGTGGCGGTCATCGTCCAGCTCACGTCGGCGCAGCGGATTGAAGACGTTCGAGTCGAGGGCGCACTGAAACCGTTCGACACGGCCATCCTGCGGGCCATTCGTGAGCGCATCGGGAGCGCCGCACTCATCTCGGAAACCGGCGACGCCGTGGCCGCCGTGCAGGACGTGCTCGGCGCCCGCGGTTACCTGCGCCCGCAGATCGGCACGCGCCTGGATCCCACCAGCCGCCGCGAGATCGTGACGCTCGTCGTCACGGGTGATCCAGGCACGCGTTGGCAGGTGGCGCGCCTCGCCATCACCGGTATCCCGGCCCCCGAGCAGGCCGCGGCGATCCGGGCGCTGGGGTTCACGTCGGGCATGCCGTACGACCGTGATGCCATGGACGAGGCGGTGCGGCGGTACACGTCTCGCCTGCGTGCGTCGGGCTACTACGAAGCGGTGGTGCGCACCACGCCCGAGCCGGGTCAGGCATCGACGGCGATCGACCTCACCGTGGATGTCACGCGCGGCCCCCTGGTGGTGCTCACCTTCGAAGGCGACTCGCTGCCGGAGGCGGCGCGGCGCGAGCTCGTGCCCGTACGCGAAGAGGCGAGCGTGGACGAGGACCTGCTGGAAGACTCGCGCAACCGCATCACCGAGTGGTTGCAGGAGCGGGGCTACTGGCGTGCGCGTGTCTCCTACTCGCGGCGGCAGACGGCGACCGGCCTGGAAGTCGTGTTCACGATCGCGCGCGGCCGCGTGTACCGCGTCCGGTCGGTGCTGATCGGCGGCGCACAGGCGCTGCCCGAGGCGTCCCTTCGCCAGCGCGTCGCGATCCAACCCGATGATCCGTTCGTGCCGTCGGTACTGGCGGCGGGCATCGCGTCGATCACGCAGCTGTACCAGAACAGCGGCTTTCCGGCGGTGCGCGTCGAGCAGGCACTCGTCGACGTGAGTGCGCCCTCGCTCTCACCTGACGTGCCGGGTGACCTGGAGATTCGCCTTCGGGTCACCGAGGGCACGCGTGCAACGGTCTCACGCATCACGTTCGAGGGCGTGCAGGCGCTCGACGAGGCCGCGTTGCGGACGGCGCTGACGCTGTCGCCCGGCCAGCCCTTTTCGTCCGCCGCGGTCGTGGCGAGCCGCGAAGCCGTACTGCGCCGTTACCTGGACGAGGGATATCGCCAGGCGCAAATCGAGGCGCGACTGGACAACGGTGCCGCTACCGGTGCCATCGGCGTGACGTTCGTCCTCGTCGAGGGGCGTCAGACGATCGTCGATCGCATCCTCGTGGTCGGCAACGTCCGCACCAGCGAGGACACCATCCGTCGCGAACTTCGCATCGTCGGGGGGCAACCCTACGGTCTGAGTCGGGTGTTCGAGAGCCAGCGGCGCCTCACGGCCCTGGGCCTCTTCCGCAGCGTCCGGATTGTCGACATGGGTCAGGCCAACGCCGGCTCGCGCGACGTCGTCATCACGGTCGAGGAAGCGCCGGTCACCACGGTGGGGTACGGCGCGGGGCTGCAGGGCGGGCAACGCCTGCGTTCAGTCGGCGACACCGGCGCCGTCGAGGAGAACTTCGAGTTCGCAGCGCGAGGGTTCTTCGAGGCGGGACGACGCAACCTGTGGGGGAAGAACCGCGCCGTCAGTCTTTTCGTACGGGCCAGCGTGCGGCCACGGGACTTCCCGAACGATCCCGAACGCGACGGCAGCGGCCTCGCGCTCAACGAGTACCGCGTGCTGGGCGCGTGGCGCGAGCCGCGCGCTTTCCTGGACAGCGCCAACCTGGACATCGCGGCGTTCGTGGAACAGGCGGTTCGGTCGAGTTTCAGTTTCCGGAGACAGCAGGCACGCGTGGATTGGTCGCGGCTGTTCGGCGAGCACCTCACCTTCGTGGCGCGGTACGGGTTTGGCCGCACCGACATCTTCGATGCACGTATCGCCCTCGAGGATCAGCTCAATGTCGACCGCCTGTTCCCGCAGGTGCGGATCTCGTCGGTCACCAACTCGGTGATTCGCGACACCCGCGATGACCCACTGGACCCTGGCAAGGGCACGTTCGTCGCCGTCGATGGTGAACTCGCCGGACGCGCGATCGGCTCCGAGGTAGGCTTCGGCAAGACCCTGCTGCAGGGATTCCTGTACCGGCGCCTGGCGGGTCCTCGTCGCATCGTCATCGCTGGCGGCGCCAGGGTCGGTCTCGCGCGCGGGTTGCCACGAGAGATCGTCCGACTCGGCGATGACGGTCAACCGCTGTATGGGCCCGATGGCCAACCGCTCGTCGATGTCGTGACCGACCTGCCGGCGGCGGAACGGTTCTTCGCCGGCGGTGACAACACCGTGCGCGGCTTTGCGCAGGACCGGCTCGGCGAGCCCGCCACGCTGGATCGGAACGGCCTGCCGACGGGTGGCAACGGCCTGCTGATCTTCAACACCGAAGTGCGCGTGCCGGTATGGAAGGGCCTGATCGCGGCGGGGTTCGTCGACGCGGGCAACGTGTTCCAGCGCGTCTCCAATCTCGACATCGCGGAGATCCGCGGGGCGGCCGGCTTCGGCGTGCGCTACCTGTCGCCGATCGGCCCGATTCGCGTCGACCTGGGGTTCAAGATGAACAGGCTGACGTTTGCCAACGGCACGAAGGAAGGGAGAACGGCGTTACACATCACGGTGGGACAAGCGTTCTAGGGAGCCCACTGACGAACGCCGAACGTTGAACGCCGAACGTTGAACGTTGAACGCCGAACGCTGAAGGACCAAGCTCGAAGGCCGACGGCCGAATGACGAAGGCCGAACGTATGGAGTCGCGATTCAGCGGAACCAGTTGTACTTGACGATGCACCAGAGTGCCCGGACGCCGTCCTTCCAGCCGATCTTCTTGCCCTCTTCGTAGGTCCGGCCATCGTAGGAGATGCCGACCTCGTAGATGCGGACCCGCAGCTTCGCGATCTTCGCGGTGATTTCGGGCTCGAACCCGAAGCGGTTCTCCTCGACGGTGATCTGCTGCAGCACCTCGCGGCGGAAGACCTTGTAGCAGGTCTCCATGTCGGTGAGGTTGAGGTTGGTGAACGCGTTGGAGCAGAGGGTGAGGAACTTGTTGCCCATGAAGTGCCAGAAGTACAGCACGCGATGGGTCTCGCCGCCCGCGAACCTCGAGCCGAAGACCACGTCGGCGCGGCCTTCCGCGATCGGCTCGAGCAGCTTCAAGTACTCACGCGGGTCGTACTCGAGGTCGGCGTCCTGGATCAGCACGACATCGCCGGTGGCGGCCGCGAAGCCGGTGCGGAGCGCGGCGCCCTTGCCCTGGTTGCGTTCGTGGTACAAAACGCGGACGTTGGCGGGGAAAGTCGTCGAACGCAGCAGGTTACGCGTGCCGTCCGTGGAGCAGTCGTCCACGAGGATGATGTCCTTGTCCACGTCCACTTCCTGTACCCGATCGATCAGGTGCAGCAGCGTGTGGGCCTCGTTGTAGACCGGAATGACGACCGTCAGTTTCATCGAGAGATGGGGCCGCCGCGCGGCCGCGACAGTATATCTGGCCGCGCTGACCTCCGGCGCCGCTGGCGCGAGCAGGCTCGCCCCTCCGCCGCCGCCCCAGCCCGTGCTCGTTGATCGCCTCGTCGCGATCGTCGGTGAACAGGCCCTGACATGGCGCGACGTCGAGGCGGCCCGCCTGCTCGGATCGGTGCCCGCCGGGGGGACGTCGGCCGACGGCGTGGAGCGCCTGGTCACCCGTGAACTGATGCACATCGAGGTCGAGCGCCTCGCGGTCGTCGCTCCCATGCCGGCCTTGGTCGAGGAGCGGCTCGACCGGGCCCGTCAGCGGGCCGGCGGACCCGGCGCGTTCACGCTCGCGCTCCAGTCCCTCGGCCTCACCGAGCTCGAGGCCCGTGAGTGGGTGGCCGACGACCTGCGCATGGAGGTGTACGTCGACCAGCGCTTCACGGCACCCGCACAGCCCACCGACGTCGAGGTCGCGGCGGCCGCCGTTCGCGAGGGTGCCCGCGAGCCCTCCCCCGACCAACTGCGTGAGGCACGCCGTCGGATCGTGGAGGCTCGCCGGGCGGCGCTCGTGGCCGACTGGCTGGCCGGCATACGCGAGCGCACGTCGGTGCAGATCGCGGGTGGGCGTTGACGCCGCCCGCCGCGGCCGCGCCCCTGCCCACGCTCGATCACGGCCCGACTGGCGTGTGGGGTGAGGCGGCCAGGCGCCTGGCCCTGCTGCCGCTGCTGGCAGCGTACCTGGCAGGACCGGGCTGGTCGATCCTCGTCTCGCCGGCTGTTCCGGGCACGGTGCGGATCGTGCTGCTCTTACTGGTCGCGATCGCGGTCGTGCGCCCCGCGTGGTCACCGGCGGTGTTGATCGGCGTCGTGCCGCTACTGCCAGTCTGGCCGTCGCTGGTGCCAGCCGTGCCGCCCGGCGTGGTTCACCTCGTGGTCGCCACGCAGGCCATTCCCTGGATGGCGCGGCGCCTGCTCGGGCAGCGCGGCGTACGCAACAGCATGGCGTCGGGCTGGGCGGTCGTCGTCGGCGTCGCCACGGTATCGCTGCTCGTGGCCCTCACGCCCGAGCCGTGGCGGGGAGCCGACCTCCAGCACGTGGGGCGACTGGTTCGTGCCCGTGTGCCCTCATACATCTTCGAGGGCGATCACCTGCTCGAGTCGGGCGCGCTGCCGACCTGGACGGTGCTGGTGGACGGGCTCGCCTGCGCGCTCATCGTCGGGTGGGCGGCCACGCGCGCCACGCGGGAGCGAATACTGCGCGCTGCGGCGACTGCGGCGATCCTGACGGCGCTCTTCGGCTTGTGGCAGGCAAGGACGGGGCTCGGGCTGCAGACGGCGTGGCTCGTGTTCGACGCCGGCATCCTTCGCATCAACGCCACGTACACCGACCCGAATGCCCTGGCCGCGTTCTACGCGCTGGTCGGTCCCGTGCTCGCGGGACTGGCGATGCGATCGGCGGGGTGGCGACGCGCGTCATGGAGCGCCGGTACCGGTCTCGTGCTCATGGCGATGGTGATGACGGCGGGGCGTGCCGGCCTGGCATCCCTCGCGGCAGGCCTGCTCGCCATGGCGATGGTGGCGCTGCGTGCCGGTCTCGACGAGATCGATCCGGTCCCGCTGGTACGCCGGCACTTCCGGCGTGCCGTGCGTGCAACGGCGATCCTGCTCCTGGTGACGCTTCTCGGCCTGATCACCATCGGCACCCTACTCAACGTGCGTCACGAGCAGCAGACGACCTACCTGCACACATGGCTCTACACCTTCAACCTGCGCCAGCCTCCCGAGGCCATCGCCAAGGGGCGCATTGCGGTGTGGCGGGTGGCAATCGCCATGATCGGGGAACATCCGCTCGTCGGGCAGGGTCTGGGGGCGGCGCCACGGGACTTCGAGCGGCTGCGCGCGAAACTCGGCATCGAGACATTGCCGCACGACGCCCACCTGTCGCCGCACAATACCTACCTGCTGGTCACGAGCGAACTCGGCCTCCTCGGCCTGGCGGCATTCCTGCTGATGATGGCCGCCGTCGTGTTCGGCGTGCGGGTTCCGGGCAATCTCGTGCCACGCCACGTCGCGACGTGGCCGGTGGCGGGCGTCGTTGGCGGCCTCGTGGGCTACACCCTGACGATGCTGACGGGCGATCGCATCCTCTTGCGCGAAGACGTCGTGGTGGGCACGATCTGCGCCGCGGTTGCCACGCTCGGCGCGCCACCGCCACCGCGGGCGTGGCGTCTGGTCGCCGGCCTCGTGCTCCTGGCAACGATCGTCAGTTGGCCGCTTCGCACCGGCTGGATCGGTACACAGGCCGTGATGGTGACGCCGCCGCACGAAGGGCTGCACGCCGATCAGGTGGGCTCGCGTGGAGAGACGTACCGCTGGAGCACGGGCGACGCGGTGCTCTACGTACCCAAGAACGCGCGGCGTGTGCGCATCCCCATCCGCAACCTGTCTCCGCAGATCCAGCGCCTCGACGTGACGGTGGACGATCGTCCGGCCGACCTGCAGCAACTGCCGTCGGGGCCGTGGATCATGCTCGACTATCATCTGCCTCCGCAACCGGCCCGGGGATGGCATGCCATCCGCCTGCGCGTCACGCCGACCTGGTCCGCTCCCGGCGACGCACGCGTGCTTGGCGTGGTCATAGGCGAGTGGGGGTATCAGTAACGCCTAACGCTTAATGACGCTTGATGCCTGACGCTCGAAGGGTGAAGGGGGTTGAGGGCGTACCAAGCCTCAAGCCTCAAGCATCAAGCGTTAGGTTGGTGGCAGCAGGCCGTGCTTCGAGGCGTACTGATACAGCGCGATCTCGATCAGGTTGAACAGCGAGTGCGAGATCGCCGGCGCCACGACGCTGCGGCGTCTGAGGTACATGACGCCCCAGAGCAGGCCGAGCATGCCCGTGATGAGCGCGGCGTCCAGGCCCTGGGTCAAATGGCCCAGGCCGAAGGCGATGCTGAACAGCGCAAGGCCGAGGCGAGCGCCGCCCAGGTCGCGGTCGAACCGGTGCAGGATGAAGCCGCGTTGCACTTCCTCGCGCACCCCGCCGGCGAGGACGACGACCAGCGCGAAGATCCCGACGCGCCACGGCGAGGTCAGCATCGCCTGCAGCGGGTTCTCCGGCACGTTGTGCATCCACGGGGCCAACGACTGCACGATGCTGCCCAGGGCAATCACCAGCCCGAACACGAGAGGAAGGTAGGCGAGACCGCGCCGGACCTCGCGCCAGACCGACCCGGCCCCGAGCAGCACTCGCGAGGCATCTTCGCCGCGCAGCCGCAGGAAGAGCACGACCAGCAGCACGATGGCCAGCGTGTCCAGCAGGGAGACCGCGACGATGAAGCGGAAGGGCAGGGCGTCGGAGGACGTCACGCGCAGGCCGAGGCCGATCAGCAGCCCGCCGATCAGCAACTGCGTCGGGAAGCCCGAGCACAACAGTACTTCGAGAATCGACAGGGCGCGCGACACGCGGGGCATGTCTGGCGCCGGCGCCTCCAAAGGCTGAGGTGGCGTGTCGAAGGCGTCCGGAGCGCTCACCATGTAGATGTTACGCTGTGGGAGCGCGCCCTGGCGCCACCTCTGCATCTTCGAAAGGTTGTCGTGTGTCCAGTGCCATCGAATTCTCTCGTCAACCGGATCCGTTGCAGGACCAGCCCACCGGTGAGCGGGTGCTCGTGGTCGAGGACGACCGCGCCGCGCGGATCGGGCTCACCGAACTCATTCGGGCATGGGGGTACGTGGCCGAGGATGCCTCTGACGGCGAGGAGGCCCTCCAGAAGGTCACGACGTTCCGTCCGGGCATCGTCCTGACGGACCTGGTGATGCCGCGCATGGACGGCCTCGGCCTCCTGCGCGCCCTTCAGGACCAGCTGACCGATCTGTGCGTCGTGATCCTCACCGCACAAGGCACGGTGGAGACCGCCGTCGAGGCGATTCGTGACGGCGCCTACGACTACCTGACCAAGCCAGTCGATCCGCATCGGCTCCAGATCCTGCTGGCCAAGGCGGTCGAGCGGCAGGCTACCCGGCGTGAAGTTCGCGTCCTGCGGCGACAACTGCGCGACCAGGGCAGCTTTGGCCGGATCATCGGCAACACGCCGGCCATCCGCAGGCTCTATCGGACGATCGAGCAGGCGGCGCCCACCGGCGCGTCCGTCCTGATCTGGGGCGAGTCGGGCACGGGCAAGGAACTCGTGGCGCAGACGATCCACCAGCTCAGTGATCGTGTCAACCAGCCCTACATCGCCATCAACTGCGCGGCCATTCCGGAGACGCTGCTCGAGAGCGAGATCTTCGGCCACGAAAAGGGCGCGTTCACGGGCGCGGTCGAGCGGCGGCTCGGCTGTTTCGAGCTCGCGCACCGCGGTACGCTGTTTCTCGACGAAATCGCGGAAATGGTGCCCGTCACGCAGGTCAAGCTGCTGCGCGTGCTGCAGGAGCGCACGTTCCGGCGCCTTGGTGGCCGCACCGAGCAGAACGTCGACGTCCGGATCATCGCTGCGACCAACGTCAATCCGCTCGACGCGGTGCAGCGCGGCAAGCTCCGCGAGGACCTCTACTACCGCCTCAACGTGTTCTCGATCGAACTGCCGCCGTTGCGGGCGCGGCGTGAGGACATCCCGCTGCTCGTGCAGTCGTTCATCGGCGAGTTCAGTGGCCGCAACGGCAAGGACGTCAAAGGCGTGTCGCAGGAGGCGCTCGGCCTGCTCGAGCAGTACCACTGGCCGGGCAACGTGCGCGAGCTGCGCAATGTCATCGAGCGCGCCACGATCCTGGCGCCCGGCGAGTTCATCGAGGCGGCACAGTTGCCGCCCGAGCTCTCGCTGCCGCAGTCCAGCGCCAGTGAGCGGCACCAGATCACGCTCTCGCCCGGCACGACGGTCGACGAGGCCGAGATGCGCCTCATCGAGATCACCCTCGCCCACACCGGCCAGAACAAGACGCGGGCCGCCGATCTGCTGGGCATCAGCCTCAAGACCCTGCACAACAAGCTCAATCGCATGAAGGGGCGCGATCAGTCCTCTGACTGATCGCGTGCGGCGCATGCGTCTGAGCTACCAGACCCGGCAGGCGCTCGGCGTCACGTGCATCGTCGCATTGACGGTGATCGCGCTCAGCGTGGTGTACCTGACGGCGCAGGCGCAGGCATTGCTGGCCGAGAGCGAACTGCGTGGACGCATGCTGGCCAACGCCACCTACCAACGCGCCTTCACGCTCGTCCGCAGCCGCGAATCGGCGGCAGCAGACCTGCAGGCCGACCCCGGGTTGCGGGCGATCCTGCTGTCGGCGATCGGCTTTGCCGAGAACGTCACCTACGCCACCATCACCGACGTGCGCGACCGGGCACTCGTCCACAGCTCGCCCACGCTCGAAGGCACTGTCGTTCCCGCCCAGGCCTCGCTCGAGCAGCTGTTGCAGGGCGGGCCGTTCACGCAGCTGCGCGGCGTGTGGGAGCAGCGCAGCTACGAGGTGACACAGCCGCTGTTGCTCGGCGATGAGCGCTTCGGGTCGATCCGCATCGGCGTCTCGACGGTGCTGATCTGGGCAGGCCTCAAGTCAGCCCTCAAGCCGATCGCCATCGTTGCAGGCGCGGCGATCATCCTCGCCACCGGCGTGTCGTGGTTGATGGCCCGGCGTTTCCTGCGGCCCATCCATGTGTTGCAGAGCGGCATCGCCCGTCTGCGCGAAGGCGAGGAAGATGTGCACCTCGACCTGCCGGACGAGGACTTCAAGGATCTCGGCACGTCGTTCAACGCCCTCAGCCAATCTGTCTCGACGATCCGATCACAGCTGGTCGAGCAGGCCCGCCGGGCCGAGTCGGTCGTCGAGCGGCTCGAGGACGCGGTCGCCATCGTCGGCACGACTGGTGACGTGGCGTTCGTCAACGCCGCCATGAAGGCACTGCTGCCGGCGCTGGAACCAGGCGTGGCCCTTGCCACGGCCGTGCCCGAAGCGCACCCGTGTCGTGTGCTCGTGGAGCAGGCCTTGTCGGTGCGCGCGTCGCGCGGACCCCTGATTGCCGATCTCCCCGGCGAGGACGGCGAGGCGGGCAGCCAGCAGCAGTTGATGGCCCATCCCATCGCCGACCAGGCGCGCGGATTCGTCGGCGTGATGCTCGTGGCGCGCAACGTCGGCGCCCTTTCACAGCTGCAGACGATGCTGCGCTATTCGCGGAAACTGTCGTCGCTCAACCGGCTGCTGGCCGGCGTCGCGCACGAGGTCAAGAATCCGCTGAACGCGATGACGATCCACCTCGAGTTGCTGCGGCAGAAGCTGGGCCGTCGCGCCGTCGTCCCGGTAGGCGCAGGGGCCGGTGGCGCCGACCCGCCGCCACCCGAGGGCCTGATGAGCCACGTGTCGATCATCGGCGAGGAGATTCGCCGGCTCGACCAGGTCGTGCAGGGTTTCCTCCGGTTCAGCCGTCCCGAAGAGCTGCAGCTCCAGCCCGTGTCCGTGGCGGCGCTGCTTCAGGACATCGTCGACGTCGTCCGGCCGCAGGCCGAACAGCAGGGTATCGTCGTCGAACTTGAGGCGCACCACGGCGTGGCCATCCAGGTGGATCGCGCGATGGTGCGGCAGGCCCTGCTCAACCTCGCGCTCAATGCGATCGACGCGATGCCATCGGGCGGCACGCTCGCGCTGCGGGCGCGATCGGTCGAAGAGCAGCAGGTGCAGATCGACGTTGTCGACAGTGGCATCGGCATCAAGCCCGAGCACCTGAGCCGGATCTTCGACCTGTATTTCACGACCCGCGAGCAGGGCAGCGGCCTGGGGCTGTCCATGGTGTATCGCACGGTGCAGTTGCACGACGGCACGATCGAAGTCGAGTCCACTCCGGGCCGTGGCGCGTCGTTCCGGATGCGGTTGCCCCGCGCATGACGATGAGAGGGGGAACGTTGAGACGCACCAGCCTGACCGCATGGCGCCGCTACCGGCGAGCCCTCGCCTCCGCCGTCGTGTGCCTGGTGGCCGGCGCCGGGTGCGCGCGGACCAAGCCGGTTGCCGTTCCGGCTGTCGTGGCGCTCGACGTGCCGCCGCCACCGGCACGCGTGATTTCGACGCCGCCGGAGCCCGTGGCCCCTGTCGAATCGACGACGGTGGAGCGGCCGGCACCCGCCACGCGTCCGTCTCGCGCGAGGTCGATAGCGGCCCGTCCCGAAGCGCCGAAGCCGGCCGAGGCCGGTCGTGCGGAGTCGGGGACCGATGCGCCGGCAACTGCCGCACCGGAGGCCGCGCCGGCCCCGGGACCGCTGCTACGGACGCCCCAGACGGCCGACGAGAGCAATGCCGAGAAACGGACCAAGGACGTCCTCGGCCGGGCGACGCAGTTGCTGGACCGCGTGAACGCCACGACCCTCGGCCAGCAGGCCCGCCAGCAGCATGAGACGGCCCGCCGCTTCGTCGAGCAGGCGCTGCAGGCGCTCGTCGAGCGCAACTACGTGCTGGCGTCCTACCTGGCCGACAAGGCCGAAACACTGGCGAAGGGCCTGAGTCGCTGACCAGGCCCCGTCAACGCAGCGGCGACTCCCGACTCCCGACTCCTGACTCCCGACTCCCGGTTTCCCGTTTCGCGACGAGTTCCTGCGGTGTAGTGGTCGCCTACAGGTGCCCGTTTGTTGGGTGCTCGGGCACGAAGGTCATCCGGAACCGGCGGGGTGCGGCGGTGGCAATTGCTCGCATTCAGGTCGCGCGCGGCTGATTCTGCGATGGCATCCGCCTTGCTCTGGTAAGAGGTACCCCGCTCCGCAAGGAGCACCATCCTCCTGAGACCCGCAACACCCCGCGGGAGACCGGCGCATCCGGTCTCCCGCCCTCGCCTCACGACGTATCGAACGTTGGGCTGCGGCCAGTGATAGGCATGGATGTGGGGCCGCCTGGCGGTTCGCTCGGTGGGCCTGCCGCGACCATCCGACGGCTGTAAGTGACGATGGTGGAAGACCTTGCGGCGTATTCGGTCGTTGGCCTGTATATTGGGTGGCACCACTAGAGGACGCACAAGATGTGGTGTAAATTCCCGTTGACAACCCCCTGTGACGGGAGCATAGTGGCTCTCCGAAGCGCCGAAGTCCGCCCTACCCGAGAGCACCCAGCCACTCGGAGCGACAGGCCCCTGAGTCACCATGATTGAGGGTTAGCCGCAGGACGGATCACGCCTCCCACATGGTCGATGGTTTGCGCCCCAAGACGTGCCGCACGCGGCACGCCCCGTCATGCGGGCTGGCGCGGTATCGTCGTTCATGTGAGCAGCCCTCGGTGACTCAGGGCCAGTGGGTTTGACATAGACATCGCCGTGCGCCGACCCGGGGGAAGGTTCGTGCCGGCATGAGGAGGAAGGGAATGCAGTCTGCACAGTCGGTCGAGAGCGTCCTCGGCCAATCGACTGGCGCCGCTGATGCCGTGACGGCGCCGGGCCTGGAGTTCCCCAGGTTCTTCACGCGCGACGGGGTCGACCCGTTCGACGCGGTGGAATGGGAAATCCGCTCGGCGATCATCGGCAATGAGAAGGGCCACGTCGTGTTCGAGCAGCGCGACGTCGAGATGCCGAAGTCGTGGTCGCAGCAGGCCACCAACATCGTCGTCTCGAAGTACTTCCGCGGCACCGTCGGCACACCGGAGCGCGAGCGCTCCGTGCGGCAGTTGATCGGGCGCGTGGTGGATACCATCACCGGCTGGGCGCGCACACAGAAGTACTTCGCGAGCGAGGACGACCTGCAGGCCTTCAGTGACGACCTGAAGCACCTGCTCGTCTTCCAGAAGGCCGCCTTCAACAGTCCCGTCTGGTTCAACTGCGGCATCGAACCCCACCCGCAGTGCTCGGCGTGCTTCATCAACGCCGTGCAGGACACGATGGAGTCGATCCTCACCCTCGCCAAGACCGAGGGCATGCTGTTCAAGTACGGCTCGGGCACGGGCTCCAACCTGTCGGCGATCCGTTCCTCGGAGGAACTGCTCGCGGGCGGCGGCACGGCCTCCGGGCCGGTGTCGTTCATGAAGGGCTTCGACGCGTTTGCGGGCGTCATCAAGTCGGGCGGCAAGACGCGCCGCGCGGCGAAGATGGTCATCCTCAATGCCGATCACCCCGACGTCGTCGAGTTCATCAACTGCAAGGTCGAGGAAGAGAAGAAGGCCTGGGCGCTCATCGACGCCGGCTACGACGGCTCGTTCACCGGCCCGGCGTACGCCTCGGTGTTCTTCCAGAACAGCAACAACAGCGTCCGCGTCACCGACGACTTCATGCGCGCGGTGCTGGACGACAAGGACTGGACGACGCACGCGGTCCGCGACGGGTCGGCGATGGCGACCTACAAGGCGCGCGGCCTGATGCACCAGATCGCCGAGGCGACGCACATCTGCGGCGACCCGGGCATGCAGTTCGACACGACCGTCAACGACTGGCACACCTGCCCGAACACGGCCCGCATCAACGCGAGCAACCCGTGCTCGGAGTACATGTTCCTCGACGACTCGGCGTGCAACCTGGCGTCGATCAACCTGATGAAGTTCGTCGACGAGCGTGGCGAGTTCGACGTCGAGGCCTTCCGCGCGGCCTGCCGCGTGCTGATCACCGCGCAGGAGATCATCGTCGACAACGCGAGCTATCCGACCAAGCCGATCGAACGCAACAGCCACGCCTACCGGCCGCTCGGGCTCGGCTATGCGAACCTCGGCGCCCTGCTGATGTCGCGCGGCCTGCCGTACGACAGCGACGGCGGCCGTGACATGGCGGCGGCGATCACCGCCGTCATGACCGGCGAGGCGTATGCCCAGTCGGCGCGCGTGGCGCGTGACCACGGCGGTCCGTTCGAAGGCTACGAGAAGAATCGCGAGCCGTTCCTGCGCGTGATGCGCAAGCATCGCAACGCGATCAAGGCCATCGATCGCACCAACGTGCCGAAGGACCTCTTCGACGGGGCCCGCGCGGCGTGGGACGACGCGGTCGACATCGGCGAGCAGCACGGCTTCCGCAATGCGCAGGCCACGGTGCTCGCGCCGACCGGCACCATCGGCTTCATGATGGATTGCGACACCACCGGCGTCGAGCCGGACATCGCGCTCGTCAAGTACAAGAAGCTGGTGGGCGGCGGGCTGATGAAGATCGTCAACGGCACGGTGCCGATGGCGCTCGACAAGCTCGGCTACTCCGCGCAGCAGATCAAGGAAATCGTCGCCTACATCGACGAGCACGAGACGATCGAGGGCGCGCCGCACATCACCACCGACGACCTGCCGGTGTTCGACTGTGCGTTCAAGGCGCTCAAGGGCGACCGCTCCATCCACTACATGGGCCACATCAAGATGATGGGCGCCGTGCAGCCGTTCATCTCCGGCGCGATCAGCAAAACGGTGAACGTGCCCAAGGACGCGACCGTCGACGAGATTCAGGAAGCCTACGTGCAGTCGTGGCGCCTCGGCGCCAAGGCCGTGTCGATCTACCGGGATGGCAGCAAGCGGACGCAACCGCTCAACACCTCGAAGGACAAGCAGGTGTCTGCCGAGGCCGTCGCCGCGGGTGTGCCGCAGCCGGTGCGCCGCCGGTTGCCCGACGAGCGTCCGTCGATCACCCACCGCTTCGACATCGCCGGGCACGAGGGCTACATCACGGTCGGGCTCTTCGAGGACGGCCAGCCTGGCGAGATCTTCCTCGTGATGGCGAAGGAGGGCTCGACGATCTCGGGCTTTGCCGACGCCTTCGCGCAGGCCATCTCTTACGCGTTGCAGTACGGCGTGCCGCTGCAAGTGCTCGTCGACAAGTTCAGCCACGCGCGCTTCGAGCCGTCGGGCATGACCCGCAACCCGGAGGTGCGGTTCGCCAAGTCGATCGTCGACTACGTGTTCCGCTGGATGGCGACCAAGTTCCTGTCGCCAGAGGCCCGCTACCGCGCCGGCGTGAACATGCCGGATCCGGGCGCGGCTGCGGTCGAGGCGCCGGCCAACACGGCCGTGGCGGCCACCATTGCTGCCGCAGCGGCGGGCAGCAGGGGCACTGCCGAGTTCGCGTCGATGCAGAATCAGGAAGACGCGCCGCCCTGCACGACCTGCGGTTCGATCATGGTGCGCAGCGGGGCTTGCTACAAGTGCGCCAACTGCGGCACGACGAGCGGCTGCGGCTGAGTACCGTTTGGAGGCAGCGGACCTGGTCGTGGCCACCCCCTCCGTTCTGACCACGTACCGGACTCCCGGCGGGCCGGGCGCACAAAGCGCCCGGCCCGTGCTATTGATGCCCGGATGCGCCGCCGTTTCGCCATCGTGCTGCTCATCCTTGGCCTCGCCACGCCGTCGGCCGCACAGGGCCTGTTCGGCGCCTCGCCGCAGCAACCGCCGACCGATGACCGCACCGGCACCAATCCCCTCAACCTGCAACAGCAGATCGACGTCTCGAACACGTACGTCGAACTCGACACGCTGTTCTTGAACTCCACCACGTATCGGCACGCGGTGCCGCTGTTCCATCGGCGCGTGCGCCTCGCCGGTCTGTTGCCGATCGGCATCTCGAATCTCACGGGCACGACCGAAACGGGCCTCGGCGACGTGGGCGCCGACGTGGAATGGACGCCATGGCTGGCGACGGGCAGCGGACTGGTCGCCGGGTTGCGTACGACATGGAACACGGCCACGGCGGAGAGCGTCGGCTACGGCGGCACGCACACGCTGATGCCGTACGCGCAGTACGTCAGGCAGATCTCACCCCGGGTGCTGCTCGCACCGTTCTTCGGCTATCGGTTTGGCATCGGCGGCGACGACTTCGCCCCGGCGTACAAGGACTCGCTCGTCGGCGTGATGGTCGTGTGGCGAGCCACCGATCGGACGTGGATCGCGACGACGCCGCAGGTGGTCTTCGACCTGGAGCACGATCGCACCTACGGTGATGTTGGCGGCGAGGTCGGCTACATGCTGCTCACGCACCTGGGCGCTTACGTACGGCCGACCATGGGCTTTGGCCGCAATGGTGAGAAGCCGTATTCCTGGGGCATCGTGTTCGGGGTCAGGATCGTGCCGTGATCGGGAGTCGGGAGTCGGGAGTGAACGGTCGCTCGTTGGCCGTCGGAATGGGTGACGATCGGCCGAGTCGCTTCAGCGGGCGTTGTGATAGCGTTCCGGCGCAACGCGATAACCATCCTGACGCCGTCCGAGAGCATCTCGGATCAGTGGACGGCGGTCGAGTTCGTCACCCGCGGCAAGAAGGTCGTCGCCGCCGTGATAGTGTCGGAGACCGCAGACAAGGTGGTGGTGCAGCCCGTCGGCGCGCCGCCCGTGACGCTTGCCGTCAAGGACATCCAGTCCCGCGCGGCGGCGAAGGTGTCGCCGATGCCCGAGGGGCTGCTGAACACGTTGACGATGCAGGAGATCTCGGACCTGTTCGCATTCCTCGAGCGTGCTCCCGGCAGCTAGGGTTTTCCGTGGGATTGCCGGCGTGACCCGGGCGACGGACCGGGTGCCGGCGGCATCCCTGTGATCGTGACCGTGTCCGACCAACATCTTCCTCGCACAATGACCGGCGGTGCCAGCCGGCATGCCCGAATCTCGTCTCTCCCCCGGTGGGGCGCGTGCCTCTGCCTGCTTGCCTCGCTGCTGGCCCCGCCGGCGGTGCCCGCGATGGCACAGACCATGGCGGCCACCCTGTTTGTCGAGGTGCGCGATCAGAGCGGCGCGTGGCTCCCAGACGTCACCATCACCCTCACCGACCAGCAGACCGCGCTGATGCGCGAGGGCACGACGTCGTCATCCGGGTTGCTCGTGATCCCGTTGCTCACGGCGGGCACGTACACGTTGCAGGCGAGCCGGGACGGCTTCAAGACCGAGATCGTCCGCGACATCGCGGTGCAGGCGGGCGTCCGCGGCACGGTCGCCGTGGTGCTGGTGCCGGGCGAGGTCACCGAGCAGGTCGTGGTGAGCGCGGACCTCACGACATTGCGTGCCGGGAGCGGCGCCGTCGGCGAGGTGTTCGAGGGCGAGACGCTGGTCACGGTCCCGGTGTCCGAGCGCGACGTCATCCAGTTCACGTTCCAGGCTCCCGGCGTGGCGCCGCCGGCACCGGGATCGCGCCTGTCCACGCAGGGCAACACCGGCCTGAACAACAGCGGCTCGCGCGAGGCCGCCAACAACTTCCTGCTCGACGGCGTCGACAACAACGACCTGTTCCTGAATCGCCTCGTCGTCAACCCGAGCCTCGATGCGGTCAAGGAAGTGTCGATGCTACAGGGCACCTACGACGCCGAGCACGGACGTAGTGCCGGCGCGCAGGTCAACGTCGTGATCAAGTCTGGCACGCGCACGCTGCGCGGGTCGGCGTACGAGTACTTTCGCGACGAGGCGTTCGACGCCCGCCCCGCGTTCCTCCCCGAAGGCACCGACAAGCCCTCGCTCGGCAAGCACCAGTTCGGTGGCACGATCGGCGGGCCCCTCGGTCGCTTCCCGTCGTTCTATTTCTTCAACGTCGAGGCGATCCAGGCCAACGAGGCCGACACCCGGCTGGCGCGCGTGCCGACCGACGCGGAACGCGCCGGCGACTTCAGTACCTTCGGCCGCCCGATCATCGACCCGTTCACGCAGCAGCCCTTCCCGGGCAACATGATCCCGGCATCCCGCATGAGTGCGGCCGGCCTGAACACCGCCGACCTCTACCCGCGGGCCAACACCTCCGGCAGCGGCTCGGCCAACTACGTCTCTTCGCCCGAGGGCCGACGCGACGCGATCCAGTTCACGATCAAGACCGACCACAACGGCTGGCAGGACAAGCCGTTCCACGTGCGCTACACCTTCGGCCGGGAGGATCGCGACCTGCCGTTCCCGGCTCGTGCGCGCAACTTGCCGACCTTCGGCACCTCCGTGCTCGATCAGGGGCACAATTTCGCGGCCGGCTTCAACCAGGCGATCTCGAGCCGCGTCGTCAACGAACTGCGTTTCGGCGTCAACGCGCTCAAGCGGGACAGCCTGCCGACCAATGCCGGCACCGATGCGTACGCGGCGCTCGGGATCACCGGCCCGTCGCTGCCCGAGGTGGACCAGGGGTACCCGACGTTCGTCGTCAGTGGCTACGAAACGCTCGGCGACGACCCGAACCTGCCCGTGCTCCGAAGCACGCGCACCATTCACCTCGCGGACACGCTCACGGCACAGTTCGGGCGGCACCATGTCAAGACCGGTGGCGAGTTCCGCCACTACAAGTCGGATGGTCTCAACCACCTCTTCGCGCGCGGGCAAATCACGTTCGCAGGGGCGATCTCGGGCGCGCCGTTCGCGGACCTCCTGCTCGGTTATCCGAGCTTGTCGCTGCTGGGGACCAACGACAACCCGCAGAAGCTGCGCACCTGGTCGATCAACACGTTCATCCAGGACGACTGGCGACTGTCGTCGCGGCTCACGGTGAACATGGGGCTGCGATACGAGTTCAACTCGCCGCCCGTGGATGCCGACGACCGCATGCGGATCTTCGACCAGGATACGAACCAGATCGTCCAGGTCGGCACCAACGGCGTGCCGCGGTCAGGTATCGCGTCCGACTACAACAACGTCGCACCGCGCATCGGCTTCAATTACGACCTGACCGGCATGGGCACGACGATGCTGCAGGGCGGCTACGGGCTGTTCTACAACGTCAGCACGCTGATCGAGACGTCGGCGCTGTACTTCAACCCACCGTACTTCGCCATCGGCCTCTACTTCCCGTCGCAACTGCGTCTGCTGACGCTCGAGAACCCGTTCCCCGGGCAGGCCATCGGCACGCAGCCCACGTACAACTCGCTGGATCAGGACATGCGGACGGCCTACGCGCACCAGTTCAGCCTGGGCGTCGAGCATGCGTTTGCCAAGACGACCGTCGACGCCCGGTACGTCGGATCGTTCGGCCATGCGCTCGTGCGCAAGCGCAACATCAACCAGGCGCTGCCCGGGCCCGGCCCGTTCCCGCCGCGGCGCGAGATGCCGCAGTACGGCGACATCCTGATGGTAGAGTCGGGCGCGACATCGGATTACCATGCGCTCCAGGTGGGCGCCGTGCGCCGCTCCGGCAGTCGGCTGATGTTCCGCGCGTCGTACACATGGTCCAAGTCGATGGACGACCAGTCGGCGTTCCTGGCCACCGACGGCAACGACAACACGCCGCAGGACAGCCGCAACCTCGCCGCGGAGTGGGGTCTCTCGGACTTCGACGTGCGGCACCGCGGCGTCTTGAGCGGCTCGTACGTGATTCCAGACATGGGCTCTGGCGCACTCGGCCGCGGCTGGCAGGTGGCCGGGGTCGTGTCGGTGCAGTCGGGCCGTCCGTTCACGCCGCGCGTCAGCTTCGACAACAGCAACAGCGGCAACACCGGCGGCGGCACGTTCGCCTATGACCGGCCGAACGAGGTCACGGACACGACACCGCCGGCGGGCGCACGCGTGGTCAGTTACGAGGGCCGCTCGTTTGTCATCGCGCCCCAGTACACGTACGGCAACGCCGGACGCAACGCCCTCATCGGCCCGGGGTATGCTGCGGTGGATGCCGTGCTGTCGCGCCGGCTCGAGCTCGGCGGGTCAAAGAACCTTGAATTGCGGCTGGAAGGGTTCAACCTGCTGAATCGCACCAACCTGCAGCTACCCGACAGCTTCGTGGACCGGCCCACGTTCGGGCAGTCGCTGTCGGCCTTCTCGCGGCGCCAGTTCCAGCTGGCGGCACGCTTCACGTTCTAGTCAGCCTCCGCTCGCACAGCGAGCTCGGCTGACAATGTTCGGGCGAGGTGGCCGTCGGCCGCCTCGCCGGCTCTAGTCAGCCTCCACTCGCTGCGCGAGCTCGGCTGACGATCGACAGGCGAGGCGTCTTCCGGCCGCCTCGCCGGTGCTGACCCGACCGCCCGGATGACTGTCACGAGGAGCCTCATGCGTTTCAACCGTTCGCTGTTCGCCCTTGCCCTGATGTTCGCCGCCGGTTACGTGGTGGGCCAGTTCTCGCGCGCCGACCTGGCCGCGCAGGGATCCGGCCAGAAGGTGTTCGAACTGCGCACGTACTACACGCTGCCAGGCAAGCTGCCGGACCTCCAGACGCGCTTTCGTAATCACACGACGAAGCTGTTCGAGGCCCACGGCATGACCAACATCGGCTACTGGGTGCCGCAGGACGAGCCGGCGCACAGCAACACCCTCATCTACGTGATCGCGCACGAGAGCCGCGAGGCGGCGAAGAAGAACTGGGCCGCGTTCGGCGCCGATCCGGAGTGGCAGAAGGTGCGCGACGCGTCGGAAGTCAACGGCAAGATCCTCGAGAAGGCCCCGGAAAGCGTCTACATGGACGCGACCGACTACTCGAAGATCAAGTAACGCCGAACGCCGAACGCAGACGCGTCCGGGACGCGTAGCCGCCGGACTCCAACGAATCTCGTAGGCGCCGGACTTGTCCGGCGCGCTGCCCGCGGGACAAGTCCCGCGGCTACACCCCAGAGCCCATGCGTTTCGGGTGCTGGCCCCACCGAACGGCCGAAACGCTCACGGCCCCGGTCGGGGCCAGAGCGAGACCAGCAGGTGCGGTGCGGCCGGCAGTTCGATCGTGGCCGGCGTATCGGTCGTCGCTTCGAGCATCAGCCGCTGGAACACCCTGCCATCCACGGTCTCGATCAGGCCCAGGAGTGGCCCACGATTCCGAATGGCCACTTGGGCGCCCTGTCCTGCGTCGCGCACGTACACCACCAGCGCGCGATCCGACGACCACGATTGCGTCCACGCCACACTCCACGCGCCGCGGACGGAGGCCGGCGCCGATGCCTGCTCACCGCTCGACAGGTGTCGGACGCGAGACTCGATCCACTGTCCGCTGGCGTCGCCGCTGGGCCATGTCCGATCATTCATGACGGGCCCGTACTGCGGTAGCGGGCCGATCACGGTGAACTGCCGCGGCACGAGAGGCTCGCCGGTCACGCGATCGGCGTAGCAGTAGGTGCCGGGTGCGGCACATGACGGCGGCGGTGACGTCGAGGGCGGGCAGTTCGACGGCCACCGACCCTCGAACAGCAGCACCTTCTCGCAGTTCGGCGTGGCTGTGGGAACGATCGCCGGCTCGCGATGCGATGTGCGCTCGCCAAACGCCTCGGCGCGCGGCATCGTCCATGACGGGTGCTGGGTCCACACCCACGTCGCGAACGGTGTCGGATAGCGATAGCTTTCGGGTCGCGAGGGCAGGAATGCGATCGCGGTCCATACCGCGGTGACGGCAAGGACGAGTGTGCCTGTCATGCGTGTGGATTGTCGTGCCGAACGATCGAGCGCGAGCAGCCACGGCAGTGCCAGCGGCAGCAGCCAGACGATGTAGCGCGAGAGATCGGGGCTGCCGCCTTGGTTCATGTTGGGTTGCTGGCTGATGACCAGGAGCAGGGCGGCGCCGGTCAGTGCGGCGGGAAGTGCTGCGGGCTCACGCCACCCACGCCGCTGCAGCAGTGCGACCATCACGACGAGGGCCACGGGCGGAAATCTGGGCAGCACGCCCATGTTGACGTCGGCCAGCGGAAACAGCAGCGACGTCAGCGATGGCCACGACGCGGCAGCGTAACTCGTGAGAGGCGACAGGCGATCGAGGCGCGACAGGTAGTAGATCGGTGCAATGACGGCGCCCGCGGCCCCAATCGCGACAGCGAGCTGCCAGCGTCTCGACGCGATGCGGCTTCGATCCTGAGTGAGCGCACAGAGGCCGAAGACGACGCAGCCCACCAGCAGGGCCGGGTTCTGCGCCGCCGCCAGGCCCAGCAAAACGAGGCTGACTGGATGCGGCCACAGCAGCGTCGCGCCTCCGACGGCGCAGGCGATCAGCAGGTCGGCCAGCGGCTTGTCCAGCCACCACACGAGCGGACTGGCAAAGAGCGTCAGCGTCCACGGCCCCGCGCCACGGCGTGCGGCGAGCCAGAGCAGGCCGGCGACCATCGAGACGTTGAGTGCCACCAGTCCCCAGGGATCGCCGACGCTCGCGATCCGGGCGATCCACACGAACGGGACCGACAGCAGCGGATACAGCCACATGTGGGGCATGTCCCACCGTCCGTCGTGTCCCTGCAATTCGGGGAGTTGCCGTGTCTGCAGTTCGAATCCGGTTCCCGTGCCTGCCCACGCTGCCGTGAACGCGGCCATGTCGCGAGCCGAGAAGGTGGGAGCGCCCATGTCGGCGAGGCGCCCCGCCATGGCGACGTACTCGCTCGCGTCGCCGACGCGACGGGGCGCAGCCAGGGAGACCATGACCAGCAGCCACATCACGGTGGCGGCGAGCAGGACGCGGCGCATCGCGCCATTGTGCGTGATGACTCATCCGGAGTGGTTTACGCTGACGCAGCCATGAGCGACCTCTTCAAGAAACTCAACCTGAAGGACCAGGCTGCGATCGTGGTCCTCGACGCCCCAGCGAGTTTCGACACGCATCTTGCAGCGCTCGGCACCGTGCGCGTCCTGCGCAAGCTTCCGGCCGGAGGAACAGTGGCGTTTGCTGTCGTTTTCGCGACGACGCTGGCCGCCGTGGAAAAGGTGGCGCGCGATGTGGCGCCCCGCCTCGACGGTGACGCCCTCCTGTGGCTCGCCTATCCCAAGGGCACGTCGAAGCGTTATATCTGCGAGTTCAATCGCGATACCGGCTGGGCATCGCTCGGCGCGGCCGGCTTCGAGCCGGTCAGGCAGGTCGCCATCGACGAGGACTGGTCCGCGCTCCGGTTCAGGCGTGTGGAGTACATCTCGACACTGCGACGCGATCCGTCCCGGGCGCTCAGCGAGCGCGGTAAGGCGCGCGCATCTGCGCCCCGCGCCCCGCGCGCCTGACGAGTCCGGATGTCGCACCTGCCATATCCTTGAGAGACGGCAGGGAGTGCCGCTCGACGCCATGACCAAGACCAGAACCGAGAAGGATTCGATGGGCCCCATCGAGGTGCCCGCAGACGTGTACTGGGCCGCGCAAACACAGCGGTCCATCCAGAATTTCCCGATTGGCGTGGACCGCTTTCAGTGGGGCCGGCCGATCATCCGCGCCCTCGGCATCCTCAAGAAGGCGGCGGCGCAGGCCAATGTCGAGCTCGGCGAACTGCCAGGGGCGGTGGCCGATCAGATCGTGCGCGCTGCCGATGAGGTGATTGCCGGCGATCTCGACTCGCAGTTCCCGCTCGTCGTGTTCCAGACGGGCTCGGGCACGCAGTCGAACATGAACGCCAACGAGGTGATCGCAAACCGCGCCGTGGCGCTGAGCGGCGGTACGGTCGGTGTCGATCGGAGCGTCCACCCGAACGATCACGTCAACCGCGGGCAGTCGTCCAACGACACGTTCCCGACGGCCATGCACATCGCCGTCGTGGAGCAGTTGCAGCAGCGGCTGTTGCCGGCGGTGGGGAGGTTGCGCGACACGCTGGCGGCCAAGTCCACGGCTTTCGCCGATCTCGTGAAGACCGGCCGGACGCACCTGCAGGATGCGACCCCGATCACGCTCGGCCAGGAAATCGGCGCGTGGGTGGCGCAGATCGAGTTCGGGCTCGAGTCGGTGCGGCAGTCGTTGCCCGGGCTCTACGACCTCGCCATCGGCGGCACGGCGGTCGGTACCGGCCTGAATGCCCACCCGAAGTTCGGCGATCGCACCGCCCACTACATCTCGGAAGCGACCGGCTACCCATTCCGCTCGGCCACCAACAAGTTCTTCGCGCTCTCGGCTCACGATGCCCTCGTGCAGACGTCGGCGGCGCTGCGGACGCTCTCGGGTGGGCTGATGAAGATGGCCAACGACGTGCGCTGGCTGGCGAGCGGTCCGCGCTGCGGCATCGGCGAGCTGTTCATCCCGGAGAACGAGCCCGGGTCGTCGATCATGCCCGGCAAGGTCAACCCGACGCAGTCCGAGGCGATGACGATGGTGTGCGTGCAGGTGTTCGGCAACGATGCCGCGGTGGCGTTTGCCGGCACGCAGGGCAACTTCCAGCTCAATGTGTTCAAGCCGGTGATGGTGCACAACGTGCTGGAGAGCATCGCGCTCATTGCCGACGCGTGCCTGGCGTTCGAAGAGGGCTGTGCCAGGGGCATCGAGCCCAATCGCGAGCAGATCGCGAAAAACCTCGGGCGCAACCTGATGCTGGTCACGGCGTTGAATCGCCACATCGGTTACGACAAGGCCGCGGCCATCGCCAAGCATGCCCAGAAGAAGGGGCTCACGTTGCGCGAGGCGGCCCTCGCGTCTGGCGACGTCACGGCGGAGCAGTACGAGCAGTGGATCGTCCCGGTGGAGATGACGCGGCCCAGCAAGGCTTGACGTACAATCCGCGGCATTCAGTCATGCAACCGGGTAACGGGTAACGGGTGCCGGGTAACGGGTAACGGGTACGGGGCGCAACGTGCCGGGTACGGGGCCATTCACGAAAGCGATTGCTGATGGATCGACGCGCTTTTCTACACACGACCGCGATGACGGCGGCCCTTGGTCTGCCTGGGACAGTCCACGGCCAGGGGGCCACGGCACCTGCCCCGAGGCCTCCGGCAGCGACTTCGGCTCGCAAGTTCAAGCTGAAGTACGCCCCGCACTTCGGCATGTTCGAGAACTCCGCGGGCAAGGACCTGTTCGATCAGCTGAAGTTCATGGCCGACCAGGGCTTCACCGCGCTCGAGGACAACGGGATGATGGGGCGCACGCCGGAGCTGCAGGCGCAGCTCGGTGAGGCAATGACCAGGCTCGGCATCCAGATGGGAGTCTTCGTCATCCAGACCGGCGGCAACAACAGCGACCGGTTCACGACGGGCAAGCCCGAGAACCCGGCGCAGTTCCGCAAGGCGTGCGAGGCGGCTGTCGAAGTCGCCAGGCGATGCAACGCCAAGTGGATGACCGTGGTGCCGGGAGCCTTCGAGCGCAAGCTGCCGATCGGCCTGCAGCACGGCAACGTCATCGACACGCTGCGCGCCGGTGTCGACGTGCTCGAGAAGGCCAACCTCGTGATGGTCCTCGAGCCGCTCAGCGACAATCCGGATCAGTTCCTGCGGACCTCGGACCAGACGTACATGATCTGCCGCGCGGTGAACTCGCCGGCGTGCAAGATCCTGTTCGACATGTACCACATGCAGCGCAACGAGGGGCACATGATCCCTCACATCGACTACGCGTGGTCGGAGATCGGGTACTTCCAGATCGGCGACAACCCTGGCCGCAAGGAGCCCGGCACCGGCGAGGTCAACTACCGCAACATCTTCAAGCACGCCCACGAGAAGATGCAGGCCGACAACCGCGACTTCATCTTCGGCATGGAGCACGGCAATGCCTTCCCGGGCAGGGAAGGCGAGCAGAAGCTGATCGACGCATACGTGGCCGCCGATACGTTCTGATCACCGAGCGCCGGTCTTGCCGCCGGACTTCAGCCAATGCGCTGCCCGGACTCGGGCCGGGCCGGTGGCGCCGGCAGCAGGGCGGGGCTGCTCCTTCGCTCACGTGCGGCCGAGTAGGTCGCGCCCGCAGGTCTGACGTACCGTGAGGCATGTCCGACGACTGGCGTCGCCACCTGCTCACCACTCCTGCCGAGGTCCGGGCGCTGCTGCAGGGTGTCAGCCGCGTCGCCGTGCTCGGCATGCGCCCGGCGTCGCAATCGCACAAGGCGGCGTTCTACGTCCCGCAGGCGTTGCAGGACATGGGGCTGACCATCGTGCCGGTCGTGGTTCACGGCCACGAGGACACCGAGATTCTGGGCGAGCCGGTCTATCGGCGCCTGGCCGACGTGCCCGGCCAGCTCGACCTCGTGGACGTGTTCCGGCGCTCGGAGGACATCCCGGCGCACGTCGACGACATCATCGCGCGGGCGCCGCGGGCGGTGTGGTTCCAATCGGGGATTCGCAACGACGCGGTCGCCGAGCGCTTGGCCCAGGCGGGGATCCAGGTCGTCCAGGACCGTTGCCTGATGGTGGATTTCCGGGGAATCGCACGCCACTGACGAGCTGAATTTGGCACTTGCGCCACACTTCCCCGGACGTGTATAGTTGCCCTGCGCGACACGTCCAGCAGGGCGTGACAGTCCAAGGTTTGTAGAAGGCCTGGGAAGTTCGCCAGGCCTTTTGCATTGAGTGCCCGCAACCGTCCGAGCGCAGCGGTTGCCCCCGTCGTGGGGGAGTATGCACGACAGAAAATCAGTAGTCGGTCGGTCCGTGTGGCATGGCGGTGCTCCGATTACCGAACGAGGAGTTCGACATGCGTACAACCGGTACCGTCAAGTGGTTCAACGAGAGCAAGGGCTTCGGCTTCATCACCCCCGAGGGCGGCCAGAAGGATTGCTTCGTGCACCACAGCGCCATCGCTGGCACGGGTTTCAAGACTCTTGTCGAGGGTGAGCGGGTGGAGTTCGACATCGTCCAGGGCGCCAAGGGACCGGCGGCCGAGAACGTCGTCCGCCAGGGCCGCTAGGCTCTTGCGCTGCAGTACCAGCGGCCGGATCGCGCAAGCGGTCCGGCCGTTTGTCATTGGTCATTGGTCATTGGTCAGGCCTGATGTCCGATGCGTCACCCGGTACCCGGTACCCGGTGCCCGGTTCCCGGAGTAATATGCGCGCACTCCCATGCGCGCCCTGCTCGTTACCGCCCTGCTCATCGGAGCGGCAGCTGCGGCTGCCACTTCGCGGCCCTCCACGGCACAACCCGCCACGTCCGGCAAAGCCAGTCCTGCGGTCACCAACAGCACCGTCGCGGCAGAGGCCCTTGTCGCCGCGTTGTCGGGACCGGCGAAGGACAAGGGCGTGCTGCCCCTCGATCACGAGGCCCGCACGACGTTGAACTACATCCCGATCGTCCGCGCCGGCGTGCCGCTCGAGGAGCTCACCGATCCGCAGAAGGCGCAGGCGTTGTCGCTGCTCCGATCGGGGCTCAGCGAGAGCGGCTTCGCAACGGCCCGCTCGATCATCGCGCACGAAGACATCCTCCGTGAGATCGAGAAGGGCCAGGGCGTCGCCAACTACATGCGTCGCCAGCCGGGCCTCTACTACACCGCGGTGTTCGGCGCGCCGTCGAGTGCCGGCTACTGGGCCTGGCGCTTCGAGGGTCACCACCTCTCGGTGAACGCGACGCACCTCGGCAAGGACGGCGACATCGTCGCGCCACTCTTCTTCGGCTCCAACCCGGCCAAGGTCCTGTCTGGGCCGAGCATGGGGTTGCGGATCCTCAAGGACGAAGAGGACGAGGCGCGCGCGCTGATGGCGCTGTTCAGTGCCGAGCAGAAGACGAAGGTCGTGATCGCGCCCGAAACGACCAACGACATCGTCACTACCAACAAGCCGAAGGCGGAAATCGCGCAGTTCGATGGCGTCGCCGCCGGCGCGATGACCGCGCCACAGAAGGCGCAGCTGCGCAAGTTGCTCGAGGTCTATGCCTCGCGCTTCCCCGCGCCGCAGCGCTCGGCGCAGCTTGCCCGCATCGAGAAGGCCGGTTTCGACAAGCTGTACTTCGCCTGGGCCGGCAGCCTCGAGGTCGGCAAGAAGCACTACTACCGGATCCACGGGCCGAGCGTGCTGATCGAATACGACAACAGCCAGAACGACGCCAACCACATCCACAGCATGTGGCGCGACCCCGAGCACGACTTCGGCGGCGACCTCCTCCGCAAGCACCTCGCGAGCGTGAAACACGACTGAGGACCGAGGACGGAGGACGGAAAACCGAGGTAGGTACGGAGGACAGAGGATCGAGGCACGTCACTGCGGCGTCCTCCGTGCTGTCCTTCTCCCTCTTTCCCTTCCGCCCTCTTCTCACTTCTCTCCTCCGTCCTACCTCCCTCCTCCGTCCTCTCTCCTCCGTCCTCTCTCCTCCGTCCTTGATCGATCTCCGCTCCGACACCGTGACGCGGCCGACGCCGGAGATGCGAGCGGTGATTGCGGCTGCGCCGGTCGGCGACGATCAATTTGGCGAGGATCCGTCGGTCAACGCGCTGCAGGATCAGGGCGCGGCACTGCTCGGCAAGGAGGCGGCGCTCTGGTTGCCCACGGGCACCATGGCCAACCAGGTCGCGCTTCGTCTCCTCACGCAGCCGGGCGACGACGTGATCGTGAGCCGGGAGAGTCACCTGGTCTGGCACGAGGCGGGTGCTGGCGCGGCGAACTCCGGGATCCAGTTCACGGAGATTGGCGAGGCTGGATCGTTTTCCGCCGAGCAGTTCCTGGCCGCCCGCAAGCCGCGTGGACACATGCTGTACCCGCCCACAACGCTCGTCTCGGTCGAGAACACCCACAATCGCGCCGGCGGCATCGTCCTGACGCCGGACCGGACCACGGCCATTTGCGCCGCCGCACGGGAGCACGGCGTCGCGACGCTGCTCGATGGCGCGCGGCTCTGGAACGCTGCCGTGGCGCTGCGCACCACGCCCGCCGCGCTCGCACAGCCATTCGACGTCGTGTGGGCGGCGCTGTCCAAGGGGCTCGGCGCGCCGGCCGGGTCGCTGCTGGCGGGTCCGCGTGAGTTGATCGCGCGTGCCGTGCGAGTGCGACGCATGTTCGGCGGGGCGATGCGCCAGGTGGGCCTGCTCGCCGCGGCCGGCAGCTACGCCATCACCTCCCACTATGATCGGCTGGCCGACGATCACGCGAACGCCCGGCTGATCGCCGAGCGCGTGGCGCAGTCACCGCGAGTCCGCCTGGACATCGCGACCGTCCAGACCAACATCGTGGTGTTCCACCTCGAGCCGGGTGGTCCGGATGCGGCGACGGTCGTGGCCCGTGCGCGCGAGCGCGGTGTCTGGCTGATTGCGTTCGGGCCGCGCACGCTGCGCGTTGTCACTCATCTGGAGGTGACCTGTGCGCAGTGCGTCGAGGCGGCCGAGATCCTGGCCGAGTTGTGTGGAGCGGATGCGTGACATCGCGACAGTCGCTGCGTTGGCGGTGCTCGTGTCGGGCGAGCCACTTACGGCAGCCGCCTCTGACGATCCGAAAGCCGTAGCCTACGAGGCGCTGTCTTCATTGCTGCTCGGCAATGCCGCTGCGTTTGCCAACGTGACGCTGCCCGTCGACGGCGTACAGGCGATCCTGCGGCCGTCACCGCCGTCAGGTGACGAGCGGGCGCGCATCGACGAACAGCTGGCGCGCGTGAAATTGTCGACGCGACTCCCGCCCCTGTTCGAGGGCGAGCCCGTCGACGACGGCAAGGCGCCGCCGGTGGGCACGCGCATCGTCTATCGGACGCAGCTCGGTGGCAGCCTCGTGCCCGTGGTGGAGGTCCGATCGACAGCCGGCTGGAGGGTCGATCCACGGTACTGGGTCGCCGAGCGCCTCCAGCAGGACGCGAATCTCCAGGACGCGACGCCGCCGATGATCGTCAAGCGCTTCATGTTCCACATCATGAATCGCGACACCGACGAATTGAAGGCGTGACCTACTTGCCGTCGGCGGTCGAGGAACTGACCCGCAACAATTCGATGGCGGGGGCCGACCGTGGCCATGTCGCGCTGTTGTGCGTGGAGATGCCGGTGGCCAGGGCCCGCGACGCGGAAGTCGTGCGGATGCCTGTCGGCACCCGCATCGTCGCCGGGGCGGTTTCGGAAGAAGTCGCGTATGTCGGCCTGCTCGGCAGCATCGAGGTGCCGTTCCGGCTGCGCAAGGTCGACGGCGCATGGAAGGTGCTTCCGGAGCCGTACTTCGAGTGGCTCCGGAGCATGGGCGCCATCTGACCGATCCGGATCAGGCGAGCACCGGCGGATAGGCCAGGGTCGGGACGGCGCGCTCGATCCCGGCGCGCTGGGCCTCGAGCCACGGCGGCAGCACGAGGGTCTCGCCGAGGTGCGCCGGATCCTCGTCAACCGCGAAGCCGGGGCCGTCGGTCGCGAGTTCAAAGAGCACGCCGCCCGGCTCCTTGAAGTACACCGACTTGAACCAGAAGCGGTCGATGACCGGTGTCGGCCGCAGGCCCGTCGCCTCGATGGTGCTGCGCACCGCGAGTTCGTGCGCGTCGTCGTTCACGCGCCATGCGAGGTGATGGATGCTGCCGGTGCCCCATGCACCACGATGCTCCTCGGGCGTCTCCTTGAGGTCGAGCACGCGGCCGGGACCACCGTCACCCAGCACGTACCGTGTCCAGCCCTGTTCGCTGGCGAATTCGGAGAAGCCGAGTACGCTGGTCAGGAACCACGCCGTCGCGGCCCGGTCCCGTTCCCACGCGCGGGCGCCATGCAGGCCGCGCACCTGGCGCTCGACCGGCACCGGGCTGTGTGCCCAGGGCTCGAACCCCCGCGTCGTCGTGTCGGCGGCTTCGACGAGCGCGACCTGCAAGCCGTGCGGGTCGGTCAGGGGAAGGACGCGGTCGCCGAATCGCGCCTCGATAGCCCCCACCTTGACGGCGTACTTCACGAGCCGCTCGCCCCAGTAGTCGAGCGACCCTGCCGGGACGGTTAACTGCACCTCGGTGGCCAGGCCGTGGCCTTGCCGCGACGGGGCCATGTGCGACCAGGGAAAGAACGTCAGGTCCGTGCCGGGATGGCCGGCGGCGTCGGCATAGAACAGGTGATAGGTACCAGGATCATCCTGGTTGACGCTCTTCTTCACGAGGCGCATCCCGAGGATGCCCGCGTAGAAGTCGAGGTTCTCTTGCGCCGGTCCCGCGATGGCCGTCACGTGGTGCAAGCCGGTGATGCTCTGCATGGTCTTGTCCTGGCGGCGACTCCTCGATGGAGAGGAGCGGGCCCGCGCGCCCGCGTCAGGCGCGCCCGCGTCGCGGGCCGTGGCCGCAACAAGAGTATCGCGCAGTCGCTATTAAAAAGCAAGTAGCTATGGAATATGGCGCTTCCATCTGCTAGGCTGGTGGCGTGGCCCGTTCCCGCACTGTTGCGCACACCGATCCCTTCTGCCCCGTGCTCGATGCCATTGCCGTGCTGCAGGGCAAGTGGACGATGCAGATCGTGCATGTGCTGATGGAAGGCCCGATGGGCTTCAACGAACTGGCGCGGGCGATCGGCGGCTGCAATCCGTCGACGCTGGCGCAGCGGCTCGACACGCTCGTGCGTCTCGACCTGCTCGCTCGGCGCGTCGAAACATCCACACCGCCCCGCACGCTCTATTCGCTGACCGCCGCCGGCGCAGCCCTCCAACCCGTCGTCGGCGCCATCGAGCAATGGGGCCGCCAACACCTGCGCAAGGATCGTGTCCAGTCGGTTCGCCGCGCGGCCCGCGCGGCAAGGGAGTCCCGCGCGTCATGACGTCACTCGTGCAGCGGTCTCGCGTCTCCGCTTCCGTTTTCCTCCTGCTCGTCCTGATCGTCGCAACGGCGATGACCAGCGGGCAGGCGCAGCAACCCGACGTGTTTCTCTTCAGCTACTTCACCGGGAACGGAGAGGACGGCCTGCACCTGGCGCGCAGCGAGGATGGGGCTCGATGGAGACGGGTCGCCGACGGCCGTGCGCTCCTTGCGCCACGGTGGGCACGAAGCTGATGCGCGATCCGAGCGTGGTGCGAGGACCGGACGGGCAGTTCCACATGGTCTGGACGACGGGCTGGTGGGACCAGGGCTTCGGAGTCGCGCACTCGACCGATCTCCGCGCGTGGAGCCCGCAGTCTTTCGTGCCCGTGCTGGACGGTACGCCGGGTGTCCAGAACGTGTGGGCACCGGAGATCCATTACGACTCGGGCGCGGCGGAGTACCTCGTCGTGTGGTCCTCGACGATCCACGGCCGCTTTCCGGAAACGGCCCAGGGCGGCGACGAGCGCCAGGGTGGTCGGCTCAACCATCGCCTGTACGCGATTACTACGAAGGACTTCACGACGTGGTCGCCGGCCCGCCTCTTCTACGACGGCGGCTTCAGCGTCATCGATGGGGTCGTGGTGCAGGACGGCGATCGCGCGGTCCTGGTCATGAAGGACGTGACGCGGTATCCCGAGCCGCGCAAGCACCTCAGGGTCGCGACGGCGGCGCACATGGCCGGTCCCTTCGGTAGCGCCTCGCCCGCGTTCACGCCCGACTGGGTCGAGGGACCCACGGTGCTGCGACTCGGCGACGTCTGGCGGATCTACTACGACGAGTACACGCGCAAGCGGTACGGCGCGATGGACACGCGCGATTTCCGCACGTTCACGCCGGTCGCCGACGTGGCATTCCCGGACGGGATGCGACACGGCACGGCCTTCGCAGTGCCTCATTCCATTGCCGACCCGCTGGATCGCTGAGCCGTTCGATACACACGGGCTGCGCGTATGCTGGAGCCCGGGATGGCCCGTACGACCCGTAGCGCCATGGGACGGGTACCTCATCGAGAGAAGGAGTCGGACCTTGCGCTGGAACCCTGGTGGTGAGCAAAGTCAGAACGTCGAGGATCGGCGTGGCGCGGGTATGGGAGGCCGTTCCACGATCGGCCTTGGGGGCGTCGTCATCCTCTTCGTGCTCAGCCTGATCTTCGGCCGCGACCTGGTATCGCCGGTCCTGCAACAGCAGGCGGAGGCGCCTCAGACAACCGGCCAGGCGCCGCCGTTGGAGACGACACCGCAGGAGGAAGCCAAGGTCAAGGAGCTCCGGTTCATGCTCCGCGACCTCGAGCTGACGTGGGCGAACCTGCTTGGAGGGAGATACCAGGAACCCAGGTTGGTGCTGTTCCGCGGCGCAACGCCCTCGGCATGCGGCATGGGCGAAAGCGCGATGGGGCCGTTCTACTGTCCGGGTGATCGCAAGGTCTACCTCGATCTCGAGTTCTTCGATCAACTCGATCGCCGCTTTGGCGCTCCAGGCGACTTCGCCCAGGCGTACGTGATCGCGCACGAAGTCGGTCACCACGTCCAGAATCTGCTGGGTATCGAGCGCCAGGTCCGCGCCCTCCAGCAACAATCGCCGCGCCAGGCCAACCAGCTGTCCGTGCTCATGGAACTGCAGGCCGATTGCTTCGCGGGCGTCTGGGGCCACTCGACCGCGCAGCGGGACATCCTCGAACCTGGAGATGCCGAAGAAGGCCTGCGCGCGGCGTCCGCGATCGGCGACGATGCGTTGCAGCGGCAGTCGTCCGGCCGTGTACGTCCGGAGAGTTTCACGCACGGATCCGCGGCGCAGCGCGGCGAGTGGCTGCGGCGGGGCCTGGAGACCGGCGACATCAAGTCTTGCGACACGTTCAAGGCAGGGAGCTGACGTAAGCTGTTGCTTTGGATTCGCGGAGTACGGGAGGCTTCATGTTCATCGCTCGCAGTAAACAGCGCCGCATCACGGGCGCATTGGTCGCCTGTATCGCAGGACTCGCGTTGACGATGGCTCGACCCGCCGCCATCCAGATGGTGCGCTTCACCGCCACCGCGACCGGCCCGTCGGGCGAACTCGGCCCGGTGGAGGTCGTGATCAACCGCTTCTCGACGACGGTGGAGAAGAACCGGTTCATGGACGCGTTCGCGGAGCGCGGCCCCGCCGCGCTCCAGGAAGCGCTCCAGCAGGCGCCGTCGATTGGTCGTCTCGCGGCGCCAGGCGACCAGGGGTTCGACCTTCGCTACGCCGCGGAGTTGCGCGGCGCGAATGGCGACCGCCACGTCATCATCGCCAGCGATCACGGGATGCCCTTCTTCGAAGCTGCCGATCGTCCCCGGTCCACTGACTATCCGTTCACGGTGCTGCAATTGCAGATCGACAAGACGGGGCAGGGCCGAGGCCTCGCGTCGGCGTACTCGAACATCACGCTGGACATGCCCCAGGGCTCGATCGTGCTCGAGAATCTCGGCGACCAGCCGGTCATGCTGACCAACGTGCAGTTGCAAAAGAAGGGAGCACCCGAGTAACGGCGAACTAGGTCAGACGCGATGCGCGACGGCGACCTCGCGCGCCGGTACCCGCCGCGCCGAGCGCCGCAGCAGCACCGCGCCAAGCAGCACGAGCGTGATCCACAGCGTGTCTGCGAGCAGCAGATGTAGCAACTGTATCCACACTGGCGCCAGCAACAGCACATTGATCAGGCCAGCCAGCAGTTGAGTCATCGCGAGCGCGGCCACGCCGCGCGCCAGTTGCGCGGCCAGCGGCGTGCCGTCGCGACGTGCCATCAGGGGGGCGGCGACCGCGAGCAAGCCGGCCGTGCCGATCGCGAGCGCGGGATGCAGCATCCGCAGTCGCAGGAGCATGTGCGATGTCGGCGAGAGATCTGCAGCAAGCGCCTCGGCAAGTGTCTTCGACGGGAACAGCGTGTCGCCCAGGGCCGCAATGGCGCCGCTCACGCCGACAACGATCACGGCCCCGAGCAAGCCGAACAGGGCAGCCGTGCGGCCCGGCGTCGCGGCGGGTGTCATCGCCTCGCCACCCGAGAGCCACCATGCCGTCAACGCCAGCCACGCGATGAGGACGAACGTGTTGGTCAGGTGCACGGCCATGAAGAGGGCACGGGCCATGCTCGCGTTGTCGGCGACCAGTTCGAACAGCACCAGACCGGCGCCGACGGCCGCCTCGGTGAGCATGAACACCACGGTCATCAGCGCGCCGAGGCGGGCCGGATGACCCTGGGGCGTGGACTTGCGCACCCACCACAGCAGCGCGAGCACCGACAGCAGGGCGAGACCGCTGGTGATCCGGTGCGAGTACTCGATCAGGGTGGCGACACCGAGGCTGCGCGGGATGATCCGCCCGTCACAGAGGGGCCAATGGGCGCCGCAGCCAGCTCCCGAGCCTGTGGCGCGCACGTAGGCGCCCCAGGCGATGACGCCGAGGTTGTAGACGAGCACCAGCCAGGCGGACCGGGCGATTGTGAGCACGAGCCCGATCGTATCAACCAGCGCCCCCTCCGGCGCCAGACCAAGGCGCCGGCAGCACAGTCTGCCCGTCCACCTGTTAGGCTTGTTCGTCTCAACACCACCACAAGACTCGGTACGCTGCCCGCCGCCGTGGACTTCGAGGACCCATGACCGTTCGCGCACCCGGTGCTCGTATCAGCCTGATCTGTTTGCTCGTAGTGGCCGCCCTGGCCGCCGCCATCCCCGCCGAAAGCCGTCCTCTACAGGCGACCCAGCCTTTACAGCTGATCCAGATGGCACGCACTCGTCAATCGCCCGCCCTCGAGCAGCCCGTCCTGCGCGCGTCGGCGCCGCACCAGGCAAGGGTCGAAGCGCCTCGGTCAACGCGTGCCCGACCGTGGTGGGGCTGGATTCTGCTTGGCCGTCTTCACCCACTGGTGGTGCATTTCCCGATCGCGCTGCTGAGCGTCACCGCGCTCGTCGAGTTGCTGCACATCGTCCGACGCAAGCCGGTGCCGTCCGAAGCTGGGACATACTGTCTGGCATTTGGAGTAGCGGGTGCCTTGGTCGCGGTGTGCCTGGGCACCTTGAATGCCGCGAACCAATCGGTGACCGGCGAGGCGGCGGTGGCGCTGGAAAGGCATCAGGTGATGGGCTGGATTTCGATGATCGCGGCGGTGTCGGCGTTGGCAACGGGGCAGATGGCGCGGCGCGCGCGCCAGGTCCGCACCGTGGTGGTGTACGTCGTCCTCGTGCTGGCCACAGGGGCCGTCGTGAGCGCGACTGGGCACCTTGGGGCCGGACTCGTGTACGGAGATGACTACCTGACGGGTGTGCTTCCCTGGAACCAGCGGGCGGCTGCCGTTCCAGCGACGGCCCCCGACGCGCCGCTGGCGGTGCCTGCCAGGCCGTCCGCCTCTGCGCCGGCGCCAGCCTCAGCGCCAGTTGCCACGCCGGCTGTCCCTGCGACGCCGGCCTCGCCGTCGACTGGCCGCGCGGCCAGGGCGCCGCGCCACACGGCGGCCGCAGTCGCCAGCCACGAGGCTCCGGCGGTGCCCGAATCCGCGGCTCCTACGGCGACGGCCACACAGGCCACCGATGCCGTGGACTTCACCCGTGACGTCATGCCCATCCTCAAGCACACCTGTGTCGAGTGCCATGGCCCCGAGAAGGTCAAGGCCCGACTGCGGATGGATTCGATCGAGGGGCTGCAGAAGGGCGGCAAGAGCGGCCCGCTCGTGAAGCCGGGCGACCCGGAGAACAGCCTGATGATGCGGCGCGTGCTCGGTCTCGACGGCGACGACCAGATGCCGCTCGACAAGGACCCGCTCACCGAGAAGCAGATCGACACCCTGCGCCGATGGATCGCCGCGGGTGCGAACTACCCGGCGGCCAGTTCGCAGTAAGGCGCCGCTTAAGCCTGTCCTGTAGGCGTCGACCTTCAGGCCGACGCATCGGGATTGGGATTCGGGATTGGCCTTGCCGAGTCACGGAACTCGACATTTCCGGCATTCTCGGCATTCCCGGCATTCCGATAGGCTCACCGTGGTTCGAACGTGATGGCGAGATCGGCTGCGGCGTCCGGGAGCGGAATCGATGCCGGGTGCCGCGTGTCCGGCTCGATCGGGTAGGTCGCGATCTCCACCGCCCGGTTGAGGTCGATCACGCGCGCCAGCACCCGGTGCCTGACGCGGACCCCGATGCGCGCGTCGGGGCGGGTGTTGCGCACGTAGAACACGGCTCGTCGCTGGCCGTTCCATTGCTGGAGCCATGCGACATTCCACAGGCCTCTCAGCGACACCATCGCATCCTCGGGTTCGCCAATCGCCAGTCCCCGCACCAACTGTCGCATCGTCGCCACGGCTGGCGTGGCCCGCGTCCAGGTCTTCTCGGCCTGCACGACCGGAACGCCTGGCCGCAGCGGTTCCACCATGAACAGGTAGCCCGCGCCCGTGGCGGTGCGGTTCGCGTAACAGAAGCGTTGCGTATCGAAGCACTCGTCCGGTGGGGTGTCCTGGGGCAGGCAGTGCACCGGCCACTGGCCTTCGTACAGCAGCACCTTCTGGCACCCCGGCGTCGCCGTGGGGACCACGGCCGGCTCGGCGTGTGACTCGCGCTCGGCGAAGACCTCGGGGCGCGGGTCGTTCCACATCGGATGGCGGGTCCACAGCCAATGCGCGAACGGCGTCGACTGCAGGTGGCCTTCGGGCCGCGACGGCGGGAACGCCACCAGCGTCCAGGCCGCCGACAGCGCCGCGAGCGCGAGGCCGACGTGCTGCATCACGCGGCTCGTGCTCGTGCCGGCCTGCTGCAGCAACGGCAGTGCGAGCGGCATCAACCAGAGCGCATATCTGCTGAGGTCCGGGCTGCCGCCGTGATTCTGGCTGACAGGCTGCCCCACGACCCACAGCAGCGCCAGCGCGGCCAGCCCAGTCGTGGCGATGAATGGCTCGCGCAGCCTCGAGAGCTCTCGCCACGCCAGCCACGCGGCTGCAACGACCACCGCCACGACGAACGGCGGATACCTGACCACCAGGCCTACCGAGACATCACTGAACGGGAAGAGCGCGTCGAAGAGACCCGGCCAACGTGTGATCGTCGCTGCAGTCAGTGGCGAGGGAATGCCAAGGCGCCAGAGATAGTAGGCGGGAGGCAGCGCGATGAGCAGGGCGGCGCCGAACACGCCGGTCTGCCAGCGGCGGCACATCAGGCGCGCGGGCCGTTCGATCGAGCCCCACGCCGCGAACAGCGCGGCGACCAGCACGAGGCCAGGGTTCTGGCTGGCCCCCACGCCCAGCAGGATCAGCGACACCGTCGGACGCGTCGTCCACAGCAGCATCGCTCCGGCCAGGCAGCTCACGAGCAACATGTCGGGCGATGGCTTGTCGATCCACCAGACGAGTGGGCTCAACAGCAGCAACGACGTCCAGATCGGGGCCGGCCGTGCGAGCACGAGGGCGCAGAGGGCTCCGAGCAGCACCGCGTGCAAACCGACGAAGCCCCACAGCGGCGAAACGCCCAGCAGGAGCGCGACCTTGACGCCAGGCGCGGCCAGCAGCGGATACAGCCAGAAATGGGGAAGATCCTGCCGCCCGTCGCGACCGACCAGGTCGGGATGGGCAAGCGTCGCGTTGGCGAACGTCGGACCGAGGGCCCGGAGTTCGGCTTCGAGGGACGGAATCTGGTCGGGCGCAAAGGCGGGACCGTGCCCCCGCGCCAGCGCGAGCGCGACCGCCACGTGTTCGTGGCCATCGCCGACGCGAACCGGATTGGCCTGCCAGAGCGCCACTCCGAGCCAGGCCACGAGGCAGAAAGCCCAAGCGTGCCGGCTCACGCCGAGCATGATACAGGGAAGATAATGACGCCATGGTCACGCGCGATCTGAGCCTCGGCCCGACGACGCTTTCGATCACGGAGCAGGGCGAGGGCACGCCCATCGTTTTCCTGCACGCGTTTCCGCTCAACGCGCGCATGTGGACGCCGCAACTCGAGGCACTGCCGCCCGGCTGGCGCGGCGTCGCTCCCGATTTGCGCGGCTTCGGAAAATCACCGCGTGTCGCGAACCCGGCCCGCCACGTGCGCGACCATGCCGAAGACGTGATCGCCCTGGTGCAGGCGTTAGGTGCTGGTCCCGCGGTGCTGGTGGGGCTGTCGATGGGCGGTTACATCGCGTTCGAGTGCTGGCGTCGTCGACCGACCGTGATCCGTGGGCTGGTGTTTGCCGACACCCGCGCCGAGGCGGATGCCGAGGATGCACGGGCGCGCCGCGTGGCCATGCAGGATGTCGCGGCCCGCGAGGGCACCGGCGCCGTCCTCAACGCCATGCTGCCCGGACTGCTTGGCGCCACCACCCACATGGCCAATCCGCACCTCTCGGTCGAGGTGCGCCGCTGGGCGCTTGAAACCGAAGCCGACGCCGTCATCGACGCGCTGGAAGCGCTGCGCACCCGTCCCGACAGCCGTGCCACGCTGCCGAACATCGACTGCCCGGCGCTCGTCATCGTCGGCGAGGAAGACACGCTCACGCCGCCCGCACTGTCGCGCGTGATCGCCGATGGCATCGAGGGGGCCACGCTGATCCAGGTGCAACACGCGGGACACCTGTCGAACGTCGAACAGCCCGACGCCTTCTCGTCTGCACTCGCTCACTGGTTGCACGGTCTCGCCTCGTAAACGCAGGTGTGGGACATGGACGATCCTTCCCGGTACCCGATACCCGATACCCGATACCCGATACCCGATACCCGATACCCGATACCCGATACCCGATACCCGATACCCGATACCCGGTACCCGGTACCCGGTACCCGTTTCCTGATCCGATCTCTTCCAATCCGTTCGCATTCCCTGACGAGTGATACAGTGACCCGCGCCATGTTCCACCGTGTGTTTCGCCCCGCCGCCCTCGTCCTGGCCGGCGGAATCCTGCTCTGGCCGCATGCCGAAGAGTTGTCCGCCCAACAGTCGGCGACGCCTACGGACGTCGGCATGCACGCTGCCCTCGACCTCGTCCTCGACACTTACGTGCGCGAAGGCCTCGTGTACTACCGCGCGCTGCGCAGCGAGCGCGGGCGGCTCGATGCGTACGCCAGCAACCTCGACGTGCCGGCGGCATCGTTCGAGCGCTGGTCGAAACCCGAGCAGGCCGCGTTCTGGCTCAATGCCTACAACGCGATCGTGCTGCGCACCGTGATCAACGCGTACCCCATCAAGGGCACGTCGTCGCAATACCCCTCGAACAGCATCCAGCACGTCGCCGGGGCGTTCACGCGAACCCATCGCATCGGCGGCCGCTTGATTTCGCTCGAAGCCATCGAGAAGCAGGTGCTGCCCACGTTCGACGATCCGCGCATGTACTTCGCGCTCGGACGCGGCTCGCTCGGCGGCGGGCGTCTGCGCAGCGAAGCCTTCACGGCAGGGCGCCTCGAACAGCAACTGTCGGTGGTCGCGGCCGAATGCGTCCAGCGCAACGAGTGCTTCCGCTACGATCCCGACGCGGATCGCATCGAGATCTCGCCAGTCTTTGGATGGCGCGAGGCCGAGTTCACCCGGGTGTGGAAGGGTGATCCGGACACCTTCGCCAAGCGCAGCCCGATCGAGCTCGCCGTCCTGCAGATGGTGCTGCCTCACGTGCTCCCGAGCGAGGGTCGCGGCCTCCGCCGCAACACCTTCGCGGTCAGCTACTCGAGCTACGACTGGCGCCTCAACGATCTCACCGACGGCGGACCGCGCTGACATGGACCTCGGACTGGCAGGGAAGGTCGCCATCGTCACCGGTGGCAGCAAGGGGCTCGGCCTGGCGGCCGCGCATGCGCTCGTGGCCGAGGGCGCCCGGGTGGCGATCTGCGGCAGGACACCCGCCACACTCGCGCAGGCGGCGCAGGCACTCGGCGCACGCGGCGGGCGGCCCAACGATGTGCTCGCGGTGACGGCCGACGTCTCCAGCGAAGGCGACCTGAAGCGGCTCGTCGACGAGACGGTCTCGCGCTTGGGCGGCGTGGACGTGCTCGTCAACAACGTCGGGCTGGGCAAGGGCGGCGGCCTCATGGATACGCCCGACGATGTGTGGCAGCAGGCGTTCGATCAGACACTGTTCCCGGCGATTCGAGCCTCGCGCCTGGTGGTGCCGCACATGCAGCGGGCCGGCGGTGGTGTGATCCTGCTGATCGCCTCGATCTGGGGCCGCGAGTCGGGCGGCCGTATGACCTACAACGCCGTCAAGGCCGCCGAGATCAGCCTGGGCAAGGCACTCGCGCAACAACTGGCGCCGTCCGGGATACGCGTCAACTCGATCGCACCCGGGTCCATCCTGTTCGAGGGAGGATCCTGGCACCAGCGGCAGCAGGCCGATCCCGACGGCATCGCGAAGTTTCTCGCGCGCGAGTTGCCGTTCGGGCGATTCGGTCGCGCCGACGAGGTCGGTGACGTCGTGGCGTTTCTGGCCTCGTCGCGGGCGAGCTGGATCAGCGGTGCGTGCATTACCGTGGACGGCTGCCAGAGCCGAAGCAATATTTAGAGACTCGAGACTCGGGACTCGGGACTCGGGACTCGGGACTCGGGGTTCGCGGATAGCGGATCGGGAACCGGGAAACGGAATCGGGCACCGGGAATCAAAAAACCCGGATCGGGTTCGGAGAGTCCGGCGTGTAGCCGTCGAGCTTGCTCGACGGGCACCGACACAGGACACGTAGGCGTCGACCTTCAGGTCGACGCACGCCGACCCGCTGCGCAAGGCGGGCCCGACGTACGAGGGGTTGTGCCCCTTTCATTCAGCACTCGGACAGGACCGCCCCGGCGCATCTGCCAGCGGCATCGGCTAGGCTGTAGCTCTTGATGACGACTCTTGCCGATCTCGTGCAGCGTGCCGCCGATGCGCTGTTCGTTCCGTGGTTGCTGTTGCTGCTGTTCGGCACCGGCCTGTTCCTGACCATCCGCTATCGATTCGTGCAGGTGCGGCGGATCGGTGCCGCGTTCCGCGCGATGTTGTCGGGCGCCGAGAGCGGCACGGCCGGCGTGCTGACGCCGTTCCAGGCCTTCATGACCGCGCTGTCGGGCACGATCGGCACCGGCAACATCGCGGGTGTGGCCACGGCCATCGTCTCCGGTGGGCCTGGGGCGCTGTTCTGGATCTGGGCGTACGGCTTCGTCGCCACGACGATCAAGTTCACCGAGGCCGTGCTGGGTGTGACATGGCGCGAGGCGAGCGGCGCGACCATCCGGTCGGGACCGATGTATGCGCTACGCGATGGCCTGAAGCAGCCGTGGCTTGCGTCCACGTACGCGCTCGTCGCCGGCGTGGCGGCCATCACCACCACGCCGTTCACGCAGCCCAACTCGATTGCCGTCGTCCTCCACAGCCAGCTCGGTCTGCCGACGTGGCTGTCGGGCATCGCGATCGCCGTCCTGGTCTGGTTGGTGATCGTCGGCGGCATCGGCAAGATCGGTAGGGCCGCCGAGAAGCTCGCGCCGCTGAAGGTCGCGCTGTACCTCGGTGGCGGCCTCGTCGTCATCATCGCGTTTGCGGGCAACATCCCGTCCGTCCTCTCACTCGTCTTCCGCGAGGCCTTCTCGTTGCGGGCGACGGCCGGTGGCGCACTCGGCATGGTCGTGGCCATGCGGTATGGACTGGCCCGTGGCATGTACGCCAACGAAGCGGGCTACGGCACGGCGTCGGTGGCCTATGGCACCGCGCGCAGCCGGCACCCGGAGCAGCAGGGGCTGCAAGCGGTGATGGAGGTGGCGATCGTCTCGTTCGTCACCTCGACCATCAGCGCGATGACGATCCTCCTCACCGGCGCGTGGCAGTCGGGACTCACGAGTTCGGCGGCCGTGGCGTCGGCCTTCAATGCAGCGATGCCGGGAGTGGGCGGCTACATCGTCGCCCTGTGCGCATTCCTGTTCGGCTACACGACGCTGATCGGCTGGGCGTTCTACGGCGAGCAGTTCTTCGAGTACCTCCTCGGCCGGCCGGTGGCGCACTGGTACCGGTGGATCTACTGCCTGCTGATTCCGCTTGGCGCGATTGGACGAGTGGAAGTGGTGTGGGCCTGGGGCGACCTGATGAACGCGCTGCAGATCTTCCCGAACCTCGTCGGCGTGATCGGCCTGTCGGGATTCGCGGCGCGGGTGGCGCGCGGCCAATCGACCGACGCGCCGCACTAGCGGAGCGGCGCCGACATGAACGCCTGCTCGACCGCCGCCCGGTCGGCGTGTGGCATGTACAAGGTGTAACCGTCCGACGTCATCACCTTCTCGAGCCGCAGCAGGTCCTCGGCGAACGCTCGCAGTTCGGGCGAGGTGTCCTGATCGTCGGTGACGACGTAGGCGACGCGCGTGTTGAGCAGGAACCGATCCCGCGATGCGTACGCGCGCCGGCGTTGAGCGTCCGCGAGCGGCACCGAGGCACCCTGTGCGCTCAGTGTCACGAGCGCGTCGAGGACGGGATACCGCAGCAAGGACCGCTTCTGTGCGAGCGTGACCCGGGACAGGTAGCCGCCGACCAGCCGCTTGCCGTGAACGGTCTGCTGATACTGAGTCAGAGGGTTGAAGTTGCCGAGCGAGGACGTGCCATCCCGCACGCCGATGGGCAGCTGCAGCACGCGCACGTCGGAACGCGGATCCTCGGCGATGCGATGGAATGGCGCGGGAATGGTGCCCGCGTAGAGCTGCCTTGGGACCGGCGACAGTTCGAGGAGCAGGAGCGCCGTCACGGCTGCGAGCACGATCCGCCGCCGATGCGGCCAGCGTTCGCCGATCGCGACCAGGGCCATGGCGAACAGCAGGGCGACACCGAGCGAGACGAGGACGACGAACCGCGACGGCGAGCGGGCAAGTCCGACGATGGGCACGTAGCGGAGCAGCGCCCACGGTCCCGGGATGTAGGTATTGATGCCCGCCACGTGCACGAATGGGCCAAGGGCGATCGCGGCAAACGTGACCGGCATCCACAGCCAGCGCCGGCGTTGCGGCCGCCATCCCGCCCAGTACCATGCCACCGCGATCACCGCGAGGACTACCAGCGGCAGGGCCGCCGTCAGTTCGGCGAACCCGTCCACGCGTTGCGATTCGATCCAGGCTTTCCACGCGCTGCCAAACCACGGCGAGTTGGGATTGGGCATGACGAACGCCAGCAGGTCCACGCCAGGCGGGCTGCTCCGCCAGTAGATGTCCGGCCCGGTCATCTGTCCGGCAGCGAGGCGTCCGCCATACGCGACGAGCACTGGCGACAACAGGACGGCTGCCGTCAGCGCCATGACCATCGCGAGCCTCGGGTGTGAAGGCCTGAAGCGATAGCGCCATTGGACGGTTGGCGGCCAGACGACCATCAGGTGCGCGATCACCAGCACCGTCAGCACCAGCATCGGCGTATACAGGGATCGCATGCTGATCCGCAGGCCGGCGAACTGGATCAGGCCGCCCTGCACGGCCACGATGGCCACGAACGTCGCGGCGATGATCACCAGGCCGCGTGTGAGGCGGCGCACGAAGGCCGACCGCACAGGCGCTTCTCGGCGCGACAACGCGATTGCACTGGCGAATACCCAGGCGGAAATGAGCAGGGCGCCGTAAACGGCGTAGTAGATATCGCAGAAGGCCGCCCATGCGAGCGTCGCCCCGAGGGCCATGGCATCACGCGCGCGGCCCTTGCCCTCGCCGTTCACCATGATCAGCAGCATCACCGGCAAGGGAGCCGCCGCCACGAGCGAGAAATGGGCGGTGCTTCGGGCCATCAGCACGGGCGAGAAGGCGAAGGCCACGCCCGCGAGCCAGGATTCCCAGTTGCGTCCGCACAGCCGGTGCGCGAGGCGCGCGGTGCACCACGCGGTGAGCGCCATCATCGCGAGGTACACGAGGTTGAAGGTGCGCAACAGGCCGAGCGGCCCGATCAGCGGGAACGCGAGCGCGTCCATGAACAACGTGTAGTTGTGAAGCGTGAGGTCGACCCGTGGCGCCAGCGACAGGACGGTCCCTGTATGGAGCGGCACATGGTGCTGAAGCACCTCGTGCCGGAAAACCCAGAGGTTCCACACGTACACGCCTGTGTCACCCGACGGCGCCCCAGTGAGGTGCGTCGAGAGATGCAGGGGCAGCGGCCACGAGAATGCCACGGCCAAGGCACAGAACAGCCCGAACCACAGCAGGGTTATACGACGAGAGGGCACGGTCGGATGGGCGAAGCGGCAAGGATACTAGCACGTCATTCCTTACATTCTTAACAACGTTTTACGATCTTTACTTTTGATAGCTCTCATCCGCCGCATCCCGATGCCCGATGCCCGACTCCCGACTCCCGATTCCCGATCCCGGCACGCGTCGTCCGCAGTTTCGTCTCTTGATCGCCCTCCGGCACCGGCGTAGCATCGAGGCACATGTCCGGCACGCTGGCGCGCCTCTCCGGGAACAAGGATCAGGCGCTGCAGGACGCGCTCGGGCACCTCGCGCCTGACGCCCGAGCGGTCTCGGCGCTGCCAGGGCCCGACCTCTCGCCAGGCACTCACATACAGGTCAGCGGCGACAAGGTCGTCACCGCGGTCCGTCACATCCCCGCCCAGGCGGCGCGATACGCGCCCTGGCCTCCCGATGTCGACGCCCGCCTGATCGACGCGCTCGCTACGCGCGGCATCGACCAGCCCTACACGCACCAGGCCGAGGCGATCGGCCATGCCCTGGCGGGCCGGCACGTTGTCGTCGTCACGCCGACAGCATCTGGCAAGACGCTGTGCTACAACGGCGCCGTCCTCAGCACCGTGCTGCGGGAGCCGGGTGCGCGCGCCCTGTACCTGTTCCCGACCAAGGCCCTCGCCCAGGACCAGTTGGCGGAATTGCAGGGACTGGCCCAGATCGTCGGCGCGGCCGCGCAACGCGAAATCGGCGTGTTCACCTACGACGGCGACACGCCGGCCGACGCACGACGCGCGATCAGGGCGCGCGCCAACGTCGTGCTCAGCAACCCCGACATGCTGCATGCCGGCGTCCTGCCGCACCATCCGCGGTGGGCACGCCTGTTCGAGAACCTCCGCTACGTCGTCATCGACGAACTGCATGCGTACCGCGGCGTGTTCGGCAGCCACCTGGCCAACGTCCTGCGGCGGTTGCAGCGCATTTGCCGGCACTACGGGTCGAATCCGACGTTCATCTGCACGTCGGCCACGATCGCCAATCCGAAGGCGCTGGCCGAGCGACTCACCGAGCAGCCGTTCGAACACGTCGTCGAGAGTGGTGCCCCGAGGGGCGAGAAGTTCTTCGTGCTGTTGAACCCGCCGGTCGTCAACCAGGCGCTGGGGATCCGCCGTTCGTACCTCTCGGAAGCGCGGCGCGTCGCCCTCGAGTTCCTGCGCCGGAACCTGCAGCTGATCGTGTTCGCGCAGAGCCGGCTCGCGACCGAGATCCTGACGACATACCTGAAGGACGCCTTTCCCGGGCCGCCGGGGGCGACCGAGGCGGTGCGCGGCTATCGCGGCGGGTACCTGCCGTTGCGGCGGCGCGAGATCGAGCGTGGGCTGCGTGAAGGCGACGTGCGCGCCGTGGTCTCGACCAACGCACTCGAACTGGGCATCGACATCGGCGCGCTCGACGTCTGCGTGATGGCGGGCTACCCGGGCACGATTGCCTCCACGTGGCAGCGGGCGGGACGTGCGGGCCGCCGCTCCGGCCGATCGGCGGCGGTGCTCGTCGCCTCGAGCGCTCCCCTCGATCAGTTCATCGTCCGCCACCCGACGTACTTCTTCGATGCGTCGCCCGAGCACGCGCTGATCAATCCCGAGAACCTGCACGTGTTGCTGAATCACGTGAAGTGCGCGGCCTTCGAACTGCCGTTCCAGGAGGGCGAGCGCTTCGGCAGGACACCCGTGAGCACCGACGAGGTGCTGCAGGTGCTCGGTGAGGAAGGGTTCGTCCACGCGGCCGATGGCCAGTGGAACTGGACGCACGAGTCCTATCCGGCCGATGCGGTCAGTTTGCGCGCCGTCACGTCTGACAACTACGTGATCGTCGATGTCACCGAGGGCTCGCGCGTGATCGGCGAGACCGACTACACGAGCGCGCTCTCGACGCTGCACGAGAAGGCCATCTACATCCTCGAAGGGGCGCTGTTCCAGGTCGAGCGGCTCGACATCGAGGGACGCAAGGCGTACGTGCGCAGCGTCGAGTGCGACTACTACACGGATGCAATCACGTACACCAAGGTGAACGTGCTGGACGTGGCCGAGACGAGCCTCGGCGAGATCGGTGACGGGTACCGGGTACCGGGAACCGTGAACCGCGAACTTACCGACGATGGCAGGGCCGCGGACGACGATGGTAGGGCCGGCTCTCAGAGCCCGGCCGTTAACAACGCGGACAGGGCCGGTTTGCCCAGCCGGGCCGACGCCGATGTCGACGTTACGCAGATGGCCGCGTTCGGAGAACGGGCCCTACCTGCCCAGGACGACTCCGGGCCCTTCGTGCCGCAGCCCAATCGCTCTGCGCGATCGCACGGCGACGTCCATGTCGTGTCGCGCGTCGTCGGCTTCAAGAAAATTCGCTTCTACACCAACGAGAACGTCGGCTCGGGTGACCTCGATCTGCCCGAACAGCAGATGCACACGACGGCGTACTGGCTCACCGTGCCGCGCGCCGTACTGCTCGACGTGCCGTATGCGCCCGACGACCGGCGTGACGGCGTGAGTGGCCTTGCGCACGCGATGCTCTCGATCGCGCAGTTGCTGTTGATGTGCGACCGGCGCGACCTCGGCGTCTCGATCGACACCGGCACTGGCGAGGCCTCCGTGGGCGGCCGTCCGACCGCGCCCGCGACCGGCGACGCAGACGCGCACGTATACCTCTACGACAACTACCCCGGCGGCATCGGCTTCAGCGCCCCCCTGTTCGGCATGCACACGCCGCTGCTGGCGCAGACGCAGCAGCTGATCGCGAGTTGTCCATGCGCGATCGGCTGTCCCTCGTGCGTGGGTCCGGTCGGCGACATCGGGCCACGAGCCAAGCACGTGGCCCTCGATCTGCTGTCGCGCCTGCAGGCCGCCTCCGCCGCACCGGGTGACGAGGTGCCCTTCTAGCCGTGGCCTCGTCGTCGCTGTCCCGTCTGCGCGAGATCGCCCGCGGGTCCGGTCCGGCGACTGACGCCGGTAACGCGACCCCAGGCGAGGTCAGCAAGTCGTTCCGCCGCGAGTTGAGCTACGAGCCGGTGGACGACGATGGGCTGCCCATCGATCCACGGATTGCGCGGCCGGACGGGCCTGGTGTCGGGCTCGCGGGGGCACGCATGGAGACCACCGCGCACGGACCATGCGTTGTCGTCGACCACCTGTTCGAGGGCGATCGCAGTCATGGGCGGGTGCGCGTTCACGAATGCGGCGCCGTCCGTCTCGACGACACGCTCGACCTGCTCGCCGGACGTTGCCTGCGCGGCGCCGCGGCTCCCGATGCGCTGCCCCTGGGGCCGACGCGGTTGGTGTACTTCGACCTCGAAACGACCGGCCTGAGCGGCGGCGCCGGCATGGTGGCCTTCCTTGCCGGCGTGGGCGAGTGGACAGCGGACGGGTTCCGCACCACGCAGTTCCTGTTGCCGTCCTTTGCCGCCGAGCGCGCCCTCCTGCACGCGCTCAATGCCTATCTCGGCGACGATGCGGTTTTGGTGACGTACAACGGCCGGACATTCGACGTGCCGGTGATGGAAGTGCGTGGCGAGATGCAGCGCGTGCCGCAGGTGGTGTGCTCGCTGCCGCACCTCGACATGCTGCACGCGGCGCGGCGGCTGTGGCGCATGTCGGAGGAAGGCGATCGGTCGTGCAGGCTGACGCACCTCGAGGAGTCGGTGCTCGGCGTCGGCCGCGTCGGGGATGTCGGTGGGTTCGAGATCCCTGCCCGTTACTTCCAGTTCGTGCGCGGTGGCAATGCCGCATTGCTCGAACCGGTCCTGTTGCACAACAGGCTCGACCTGTTATCGCTTGCGGCGCTGACGGCACACGCACAGCGGCTGGTCTGCGAAGGTCGGGAAGTCCCGCCGGGCGGGTCCACGGCGTTCGGCCTCGGGGTGATCTACGACCGCGGCGGCTGGGTCGAGCCGGCGTTGAAGTGCTACAGGTCGGCTGCCGAGGATCACTGGCAGACGCGCGATCTCAGGCGAGCGGCGGCGCGCTCACTGGCGCGCTTGCTGCGGCGGCAACGACGGTTCGAGGAAGCGGCGGCGGCCTGGCGGCTGGTCCTCCAACTCGGTGGGCGACCGCAACTGCTCCGCGAGGCACGGGAAGCGCTGGCTATCCATCACGAACACCGCGTTGGACAACTGGAAGAGGCGCGACGACATGCCGTCGCGGGAGCGGAGCAGGCGATCGGGCGGGGAGAGCGGGAGCAGTTCAGCCGTCGCCTGGCCAGGCTCGAGCGGAAACTCGCGCGCGGCGCCGTGCGGCCGGCGCTGTGGACTGACTGACGACCGGCGTATGCGGCCGGGTCGTAGAGCCGGCCCTACCAGGAGGAGGCTGTCGCGCCTTCGCAGTGTGCGTGCCCGCCGAAAGCCTTGGCGAAGGCGGGTGCACGGGCCGCGATGCGGACAGCGACGCGCCGCGCTTAGGCGGACGCGCCCTTCTTCGACTTGTCGGCCGCAGCCTTGCGGGCTGCCACCGTCGTCGCACCGAACTTGCGGGTGAAACGCTGCACACGGCCCTCGGTGTCCACCAGCTTCTGACGGCCCGTGAAGAACGGGTGGCAGTTGCTGCAGATCTCAAGGTGCAGTTCCTTCTTCGTCGAGTGTGCCTTCCAGGTGGCGCCACAGGCGCACCGGGCCTCGACCTCGTGGTACTCGGGATGGATTGCTGGCTTCATTGAATGGCTCCTTGGTCAGCGGCCAAACCCAAAGATTACCACACCTGCCTCATCGGGCCCAACACCGCGGCCGGGCCTGAAACTTGCTTATTGATGAGGACAGGACGTGCCCGTCGTAGGCTATTGCACGGAAATCCGTGAATTGGTGACGCAGGACACCGGTCCGACGATCACATTCCTGTGCGTCGACCGACGGTTCTGTCGCCGGGCACCCCGGAGCCTTCATGTTTCGACACGCATTCTTCGCGTTGACCCTGACCGTTTTCGCCGGAATGCCCCTTCGGGCGGACACGGTCGTCATCGGGTCGTATTCGCCGTACGGGCCGTTGTACTCGGCATCGTCGGCGCCGTTCGAGTCGTTCGAATGGACGCCGCTCGACTTTGCGGCTTTTTCCGCCTATGGAGGTGACTTCGCCAACGTGCGTCGTCCCGTGGCGCCGGTGACGTTCTTCGAAGACCCGATGACGCCTCCCGACGCCCAGGGTCCCGAGGACGAGCAGGTCAACCTTCGGTTACGCACCTCGCTGTTCTTCGAGGAACTGCCCGCCGGCATGACGCAGGACTTCCACGAGGAACTGCCCGCCGACGTGTCCGAGGCGGCGCCGTCGATCCCGGAGCCCGGCGCGTTGGTGCTCGTCGGCCTGGGGTTGCTGGGGCTCTCGCGTCGCGTCCGCGCCTATTACACGCGCTGAACTCGTCGCCGGATCGGGACGCAACGTGCCCCCGCGCGTTCGTCCGCGAAAGACGGCCAAGGTGTTGGATCCTCCCGGACAACACCTTGGCCGTTGTTAGTTTGTACGGCCCTCGTGCCTCGGCCATCGGTTTGACCGAGCGGCCTTCCTGGGCCGTCGGCCTTCGGCCTTCGAACTGACGTTGTCAGCCGGCTACCTTCAAGCCCCTTACAGTGCCCGGAGCCCAATACCCGATGCCCAATACCCGTGCCCGATGCCCGATGCCCGGAGCCCGGTACCCGGAGCCCGGTACCCGGTGCCCGGTACCCGGTACCCGGTACCCGGTACCCGGTACCCGGTACCCGGTTTCTTACGGAATGACGTGCGTCCGGTCCCACCGGTGGTTGCGCAGTTCGGCCATCAGGCCCTCTCCCAGGCGTCGCCCGTCGGAGACCGACGTGTTCTCCGCCACGTGCGATGCCTTGCGCATGCCCGGGATCGCCGTCGAGACCACGGGATGCTCGAGGATGAACCGCAGCGCGAGTTCGGCCAGGGTCATCCCGGCCGGCACGTCCTGCTGCAGGGCGTCGACCCGGTCGAGCGTCTCGCGCAGGCTGTCGGGCGTGAAGTACAGGCTGCGCCAGTCGTTCTTGGGGAAGGTCATGTCGCGGGTCATCTTGCCCGTGAGGCTGCCTTCGTCAAACGGCACGCGCGCGATGATCGCGACGTCGAGGCGGCGTGCGGCGGGGAAGAGTTCGTCCTCCGGGTTCTGGTCGAACACGTTGTAGACGACCTGCACCGCATCCACCTTGCCGCTCTCGAGCGCCTGGAGCACATTGGCCGGCTGCCAGCGGTTGACGCTGATGCCGAAGCCCTCGATCTTGCCCTGTGCCTTGAGGTCCTCCGCCGCGCGCTGCCAGCCCTCGTCAGCGGCCCACGTGTCGTCCCACACGTGCAGCTGCTGCAGGTCGAGCCGTTCCACGCCGAGATTCTGCAGGCTCTTCTCGGTCATCTCGACGATGTACTCGTACGGGAAGACGTCGGAGACCGGCGTCTCTGCGGTGCCGGGCCACTTGCGGTTCTTCGGCGGCACCTTCGTCGCCACGTACAGCTTGCGGCCGTCGTGCGCACGCAGCGTCTGCGCCAGCAGTTGTTCGCTGTGACCGTCGCCGTACGCCCACGCCGTGTCGTAGAAGTTGACGCCGGCCGCGACAGCCTGGTCGAGCGAGGCGAGTGACTGCGCGTCATCGCTGCCGCTCCAGCCGCCCATGCCCCACATGCCGTAGCCGACTTCCGAAACCTGCCAGCCGAGTCGCCCGAAGCGCCGCGTTTGCATGAGGGGATCCTAGATCACATGCGGCATCGGGGATCGGGGATCGCGGATCGGGACGCGTCGTCCGGATGCGGGCGACCGCCGACCTCAAGGTCGGCGGCTACAGTCGCCGGCGGAGCCGTCGCGCATCGCCAGGCGGCGTTGCAGCAGAGTGACGGTGTCAGCCTGAAGGCCCTCTCCAGCGAAGAAGGGCCTAACGTCGCCGAAAATCAAAGGGCCGTCCGGATGTCTCCGAGCGGCCCTTGTCATGCCTGATGCCCGATGCCTGATGCCTGCTTACCCCAAGCCTCCTACCTCACGCATCGAGGCATGAGGCATGAGGCATGAGGCATGAGGCATGAGGCATTATTTGCCGCCTGACATTGCGCCCAGGAATTCGCTGTTCGACTTGGTCTTGCCCATCTTGCCGAGCAGGAGTTCCATCGCCTCGGTGGCCGAGAGGGGAGTGATGACCTTGCGGAGCACCCAGATGCGGTTGAGGTCCTCCTTCGGGATGAGGAGTTCCTCCTTGCGCGTGCCGCTCTTGGTGATGTCGATGGCGGGGAAGACACGACGATCGGTCAGCTTGCGATCGAGGTGGATTTCCATGTTGCCCGTGCCCTTGAACTCCTCGAAGATCACTTCGTCCATGCGTGACCCGGTATCGATGAGCGCGGTCGCGATGATCGTCAGCGATCCGCCTTCCTCGATGTTGCGCGCGGCGCCGAAGAAGCGCTTCGGGCGCTGCAGCGCGTTGGAGTCGACGCCGCCCGTGAGCACCTTGCCCGACGGCGGCACCACGGTGTTGTAGGCGCGCGCGAGACGCGTGATCGAGTCGAGCAGGATGACCACGTCCTTCTTGTGCTCGACCAGGCGCTTGGCCTTCTCGATGACCATCTCGGCGACCTGCACGTGGCGCTGTGCCGGCTCGTCGAACGTCGACGAGATCACCTCGCCACGGACCGAACGCTGCATGTCTGTGACCTCTTCCGGGCGCTCGTCGATGAGCAACACGATGAGGTACACCTCGGGGTGGTTCGCGGTGACGCTGTTGGCGATGTTCTGCAGCAGCATCGTCTTGCCGGTGCGCGGCGGCGCGACGATCAGGCCGCGCTGGCCCTTGCCGATCGGCGTCATCAGGTCGAGGACGCGGGCCGACAGGTTGTCGCCGTTGGTCTCGAGCGTGATGCGCTCCTGCGGGTAGAGCGGCGTCAGGTTCTCGAAGAAGATCTTCTCGCGCGTACGCTCGGGCGGCTCGAAGTTGACGGCCTCGACCTTGATCAGCGCGAAGTAGCGTTCGCCTTCCTTCGGCGGGCGGATCTGTCCGCTGACCGTGTCGCCCGTGTGCAGGTCGAACTTGCGGATTTGAGACGGCGACACGTACACGTCGTCGGGGCCAGCCAGGTAGTTGTAGTCCGGCGCGCGCAGGAAGCCGAAGCCGTCCGGCAGCACCTCGAGCACGCCCTCGGAGAAGAGCATCCCGCTCTTCTCGGCCCGGCCGCGGAGGATCTCGAAGATCAGATCCTGCTTGCGCAGCCCGGTCGCGCCGGGGATGTCGAGGTCCTTGGCCACCTGCGTGAGCTCTTGCACGCTCATTTCCTTGAGCGCGGAGAGGTTCACCACCTCGGCGTCGGACTTGCCCATGCGGGCCTCGATCACCTCGATGTCCTCCTCGGGCGCGGGCCGATGCCCCGGCGGGTGCGGCTGCGAGTGTCGGTTCTCGTTGCGACGGTTCTCGCGGCCCTCGCGGCCGCCACCTTGCCTGCCGTGCTGGCGACCTTCCTGCTGGCGCCCCTGTGACTGGCGGTGCTGCTGCTGGGGCCGTGGTCCGGCGTGGGCGGGCGGGGCAGGCTGCGAAGCCTGAGGCGGGGGGGCCTGGGTGGGGGCGTCCATAGGCGGGGGTGCCTCTACGGGTGCGTCAGCAGGCGGACGATTGTGGTCCACAGGTTTTCCAGTCCTTCGCCGGTGAGCGCCGACACTGGCGTTACCGGGGCGTTCAGCGATGTTTCCCATGCGTGCACATTGCGCACTCGTTCGGTGCGCGACAACTTGTCAATCTTGGCGACGATGACACCGATCGCCAGGTCCTGCGTGGAGAGCCATGCCCAGGCGTTGAGGTCCTGGGCCAGCCCCGGATGACGCGCGTCGACAATGAGCAGCGCGCCCGTCGGGCCGTATCCTGCGTCGTCGCCGGGAATCCCGGTGCCCGGCGCAGGCCGGCCGAAGTACATGGTGGTGAGCCCGGCGAATTCGTTGGCCGAGACATCCCCGCCCCTCGCGTACCCGTATCCCGGCAGGTCGACCAGGAACAGGCGCTTCAGGTCGCGGTGTCCATACTCCACCGCATACACGTTCAACTCCCGCGTCTTGCCGGCCGCCGCGCTCGTCCGGGCCACGCGGGACCCGGTGATCGCGTTGATCAGCGTCGACTTGCCCGCGTTCGAGCGACCCACGAGGGCCAACTGCGGCACGGGCTCGCGCGGCAGGTCCGTGGCGCTCATGGCGCTGCGGACGAACCGGACGGGGAGAGCTTTCAAGGTGAGACGACCACGGGCGTGTGACGGGAGGGGGAACGACCGGCCTGTCGTCCGTGGGGCACGGACGCCGGCGTCGCGGCGCGACCACTGGGGATCGCGCCGCGCGTCCTCCGATCAATGCGTGATGGCGTCGTCACTGACTGCGGGCTCGACGGCAGCCTCCGTCGATGCCGGAATGGCCGGCGGCAACGGGCCCTCGAGCGCGATCTTCAACACTTCGTCCATTGCCTCGACCATGTAGACGTCGAGCATGTCGAGCACGTTCTTCGGGATGTCGGCCAGGTCCTTCTCGTTGTCCTTGGGCAGGATGATCGTCTTGACCCCTGCCCGGTGGGCGGCCAGCACCTTCTCCTTCACGCCGCCGATCGGCAGAATCTTGCCACGCAGGGTGATCTCTCCGGTCATCGCCACGTCGCGACGTACCGGGAGCTTCGCCAGCGCCGAGATCATCGCCGTGGCCATCGTGATGCCCGCCGACGGGCCGTCCTTCGGGATTGCGCCCTCGGGCACGTGCACGTGCACGTCCATCGTCTTGTAGAAATCGGTCGGCAGGCCGTACGCATCGACGCGCGATCGCACGAAGCTCATCGCCGCCTGCGCCGACTCCTGCATCACGTCACCGAGCTTGCCGGTGAGCGTGAGCTTGCCCTTGCCTGGCATCAGCGTTGCCTCGGTGACGAGGATCTCGCCGCCGACTTCCGTCCAGGCCAGGCCCGTCGCCAGGCCGATCTCGCTGACCTCCTCGGTCATCGTGGCGCGGAAGCGGGGCACGCCGAGGTGCTGCGTCACGCGCTCGGACGTGACCTCCTCGTAGTACTGCGCGCCGTCGACGACGACGCGCCGCGCGACCTTGCGGCACACCGACGATATCTCGCGCTCGAGGTTGCGGACACCCGCCTCACGCGTGTAGCGCTGGATGATCGTGCGCAGCGCGTCCTCGGTGAAGGTGATGTTCTTGTCGGTGAGCCCGGCGTTCTCGACCGCCTTGGGGGCCAGGAACCGCCGCGCGATCTCCACCTTTTCCTGCTCGGTGTAGCCAGCCAGCTGCAGCACTTCCATGCGGTCGCGCAGCGCCTGCGGGATCGTGTGCAGCACGTTGGCCGTGCAGATGAACATCACGTTTGACAGGTCGTACTCGACGTCCAGGTAGTGATCCAGGAACGCGTTGTTCTGCTCGGGATCGAGCACTTCGAGCAACGCCGCCGACGGATCGCCACGGAAGTCCATCGACATCTTGTCGACTTCGTCGAGCAGGAAGACCGGGTTCATCGTGCCGGCCTTCTTCATCATCTGGATGACCTGGCCGGGGAACGCGCCGATGTAGGTGCGGCGGTGGCCGCGGATCTCGGCCTCGTCACGCACGCCGCCGAGCGACAGGCGGACGAACTTGCGGTTGGTCGCCTTGGCGATCGACTTGGCGAGCGACGTCTTGCCGACGCCCGGAGGCCCCGCGAACGTCAGGATGGTGCTCTTCGGCTTCTTGACCAGCGTACGCACCGCGAGGAACTCGAGGATGCGGTCCTTGATCTTCTCGAGGCCGTGGTGGTCCTGGTGCAGGATCTCCTCGGCCCGCTTGAGGTCCCGGCTCTCCTTCGACTTCTTCTGCCACGGTACCGCGATCAGCCAGTCGAGGTAGTTGCGCGAGACGGTGGCCTCGGCCGACATCGGCGGCATCGCCTCGAGGCGACGCAGTTCCTGCATCGCCTTCTCCTCGACGTCCTTGGGCATCCGACCGTCCTCAATCTTCTTCTTGAGGTCCTCGATCTCGTTGCCCTTGTCTTCCTTGCGGCCCAGTTCCTTCTGGATCGCCTTCATCTTCTCGTTGAGGTAGTACTCCTTCTGGGCCTTCTCCATCTGTTTCTTCACGCGAGACTGGATCCGGCGGTCCACCTGGAGCTTGTCGACCTCGACTTCGAGCACCGATGCGATGCGGTTCAGGCGCTCGAGCGGCGACACGATCTCGAGGAGGTTCTGCTTCTCCTCGATGCCCACCAGCATGTGGGCGGCAATCGTGTCGGCCAGCCGTGCCGGGTCGTCCACCCGCACGGCGGCGATCATGGCGTCGTAGTGCAGGTTGTTCGAGAGCTTCACGTACTGCTCGAACAGCGACACGACGCGGGTCATGGTCGCCTCGACCTCGCCGGCGGTCTCCCGCTGCCTGGCGATGACCTTGACGACGACGCGGAAGAAGCCCTTGTCTTCCTTCCACTCGACGGCGCGACCGCGGTCCACGCCCTCGACCAGCACCTTGATGTTGCCGTCGGGCAGCTTCAGGCTCTGGACGATGTTGGCCACGCAGCCCATCGTGTAGATGTCGGCCGGCTGGGGATCGTCGGTGGCGGCGTCGTGCTGGGCCGCCAGGAAGATGCGCTTGTCCTTGCCGAGGGCATGCTCCAGCGCCCGGATGGACGAGGGACGCCCGATCACGAACGGCATCATCATGTGTGGAAACACGACGACATCGCGCAGCGGGACGATCGGGAGGGTTTCGAAGACTTCCATGAATCAGTTGTCGGGAATGAGGCGGTGACTTGTCAAGGCGGCGCAGGCCCGGTCCTCCGCCGTTCGGGGAGGTCCTTCGCCGTGGATTCGAGGCGCCTGCCGGCTTTCGGCAGTCGCGGGCGCCCGGACACGCCCTCTCTTCTTGAGACGCTGTCCGGGAGGAGACGGACGCCTAGCCCGCCTTTTCCATCACCGTAATCGGCTTTTCCTTCGACTCGACCACTTCCCGGGTGATCACGCACTCGCGGATCTTCTTCTGTCCCGGCACGGTGTACATCACGTCGAGCATCAGTTCCTCGATGATCATCCGCAGGCCGCGGGCGCCAATCTTGCGATTCAGCGCCAGCTCGGCGATCGCCTCCAGGGCGTCGTCGGTGAACCGCAGTTTGACGTTCTCGTACTCGAGCAGCTTCACGTATTGCTTGGTAATCGCGTTGCGCGGCGTGGTCAGGATCTGCACCAGCGCCGGGCGATCGAGCTCGTGCAGCGTCGCCACCACCGGCAGCCGTCCCACGAACTCGGGGATCAGCCCGTACTTGATCAGGTCCTGCGGCTCGATCTTCTCGAGCGTCGAGCCGACGTCCTTGGACTGGAACTGCGTGACGTCGGCACGGAAGCCGAGCGTCTTCTTGCCGACACGCCGCTCGATCACCTTCTCGAGGCCGACAAACGCGCCCCCGCAGATGAACAGGATGTTGGTCGTGTCGACCTGGAAGAACTCCTGGTGGGGGTGCTTGCGGCCGCCCTGGGGCGGCACGTTGGCGACCGTGCCCTCGAGGATCTTCAACAGCGCCTGCTGGACGCCCTCGCCGCTCACGTCGCGGGTGATCGAGGGATTCTCGTCCTTGCGGCAGATCTTGTCGACTTCGTCGATGTAGATGATCCCCTGCTGGGCCTTCTCGATGTCGCCACCGGCGGCCTGGAGCAGCTTGAGGATGATGTTCTCGACGTCCTCGCCGACGTAGCCGGCCTCGGTAAGCGTCGTTGCATCGACGATCGTGAACGGCACCGACAGCAGCCGGGCGAGCGTCTGCGCGAGCAGCGTCTTGCCCGTGCCGGTGGGGCCGATCAGCAGGATGTTGGACTTCTGCAGTTCGACCTCGTTGCGGCCCTTCGACTGCTTGCTGATCTCGATCCGCTTGTAGTGGTTGTAGACCGCCACTGCCAGGCGCTTCTTGGTCTGCTCCTGGCCGATCACGTACTCGTCCAGGAACTTCTTGATTTCCTGCGGCGTCGGCAGCGACGAGCGCGTGCCCTTGGCCTCGAAGCGGTTGTCGTCCGCGATGATGTCGTTGCAGACCTCGACACACTCGTCGCAGATGAAGACGGTCGGGCCGGCAATCAGCTTGCGGACGTCGTTCTGGTCCTTGTTGCAGAACGAGCACCGCAGCACTTCGTTCTCGCCGTTCTTCTTCACCATGGGATCGAACCCGTCTGCCTCACCGGCGTGTCGCGGGCCGCGGCATCGCGGCCTTCGCGCGGTGGTCAGCTGCGCTTGCGGAGGACATCGTCGATGATACCGTACTCGCGCGCCTGCTCGGCCGACATGATGTAGTCGCGCTCGGTATCGGCCTGGAGGCGCTCGATCGGCTGCCCCGAGTGATCCGCGAGGATCTCGTTGAGGCGGTGCCGCATCCGCAGGATTTCCTTCGCATGGATGTCGATGTCGGTGGCCTGGCCGCCGACGCCGCCCTGAACCCACGGCTGGTGAATCAGGATCCGCGAGTTGGGCAATGCGTACCGCTTGCCCTTGGCGCCCCCGGCCAGCAGCACTGCGCCGAACGACGCACACTGCCCCAGGCAGTAGGTCGACACATCGGGGCGGATGTACTGCATCGTGTCGTAAATCGCCAGGCCGGCGGTAATCGAGCCGCCCGGGCTGTTGATGTAGAGCAGGATGTCCCGCTCCGGGTCCTCGGCCTCGAGGAACAGCAACTGGGCAATCACCAGGCTCGCGACGGCGTCGTCGATCGGTGTGCCGATGAAGATGATGCTGTCCTTCAGCAGGCGCGAAAAGATGTCGTACGCGCGCTCCCCCCGGTTGGTCTGCTCGACCACCATCGGGACCAGCTGCATGCGCGGATCAATCATGGGTGAATTCGGCCTCGTGGCCTGCGTCCCGGGGGCCGCAGGCAGGTTGCCCGCACCCGGCTTGCCGGGCAGTCGAGTCGTCGTCCAGTGGAGGGGGGCGAGGCGGGCGCGTGACTCACGCACCCGCGATCGTAGCACGCGACATGGCGTGCGAAACCGCCTTCTCCCGCAGCAGCCCCGTCCGGATGCTCTCCAGCTGGTCCTGCTGCGCCAGTTGCGCCTTCACTTCAGCCAGCGAACGGCCAGCGCGGGTGGCATAACCAGAAATATCGGCATCCAGGTCGTCTTCCGATACCTCGAGCTGCTCCTGCGCCGCGATCGCGTCGAGCACCAGCACGCTCTTCACGGTCGCCACCGCCGGTTCCTGCTGCTGGGTGCGGAATTCGTCCCAGTTGATGGCCGCCTGCCGCGGATCCATGCCCTGGTCCATCAGCCGTCGGGCAAATTCCTCGACGCGGCGGTCCACTTCCCGCGCCACCATGCCCTCGGGGACCTCGCCGGTCATGCGGCCGGCCAGCTGCTCGAGCAGCTGCTGCCGCATCCGCCGCGTCCGCTCCCGTTCTGCATCCTGCTCCAGATCCTCGCGGACGCGCCCCCGCAGATCGGCCAGGGTCCCGAATTCGCCCAGGTCCTTCGCGAACTCGTCGTCGAGGGCCGGCAGGATCCGGCGGCGCAGGGCGGTGACGTTGACGTCGTACTCCACGCGAGCCCCCGCCATCTCCGCCACCTCGAAGTCAGACGGGAAGACGACCTCGAAGGTCTTCTGTGTGCCGGGTGTCACCCCCAGCAGGCCCTCGTCGAATCCCGGGGGATTGGCCGCGGCGCCAATCTCGGCAGACACGCCGTCGTGCTTCTCCGGGGCCTCCGGCTCGATGTCGACCCCCTGCGGGCCGGTCAACCGACGTCGCGACAGGTGCATGACCACCGTGTCGCCCTGTTCGGCTCCGCGGTCCTCGACCGGTTCCATCTTGGCCAGACGGTCGCGCAGCCGGGACAGCGCCTTGTCGACGTCGTCCTCGGAAACCGGCATCGCTGGACGCTGGACCGTCAAGGTGGTCAGATCGCCCGGCTCCACGTGCGGCGCGGTCTCGATGGCCGCCGTGAACGTCAGCGGCTTGCCTTCCTCGAGCTGCAGGTCGCGCACCTTCGGGGTGTCCACCGGCTGCACGTTCTTGTCGCGAAGCGCGTCGCCGACGAGGCGCGGGACGAGATCGTGCGCGACGTCATGCATGATCTGCTCGCGAAACCGCTTGCGGACCACGTGCGCCGGCGCCTTGCCTGGCCGGAAACCCGGGATGCGGGCCTGGCGGGCATAGCCCTGCGTGACGCGGGTGATTTCGGTGTCGACCACCTCGGGCGGCACTTCCACCGTCAAGGTCTTCTTGGTTTCGCTGACGTCGGTGAGTTCGACCTTCATCGTCTTCGGGACTCGGGATTGGGGACTCGGAATCGGACAAACGCCGGCCGTCGGGCCTGGGCCCCGGACTCAGCGGTTTCGGGGGGCGGATACGTCCGCCATTGGGCGAGCGCTTCGGCGAGACAGCCTTCGCGGATGCGGCGTGTGCCTTTGCCTGGACAAAGCCTGCGACAGCGAGCGATGTCTGGAATGCGAAAGGGGGGACTCGAACCCCCATGACCTTCCGGCCACCGGATCCTAAGTCCGGCGCGTCTGCCAGTTCCGCCACTTTCGCGTGGCGCCCGCCGAACACGCCACGCTACCACTGCGGGGGAGGCTCGTCAATCCGTGGCGCCCCTGCAGTCTTTCCTCGCCATGTCCAGTTCGGCAACAGCCGCCGGTCCCCATGAGATGGGTCCAGTCAAGGGTTCAAGTCATTTGATCTCAACGTGTTAGCCTGGTCACCCAGCGCCGGTCCGGTTGGCCTTGTTCATGCGCTCTCTTCGCCCATGACCAAGACGCTGCTCACCACCCTGGGCGCCCTGGCGCTTGCGACATCCCTCGGGGCACAGCAGCCCTCGCCCGCCACCCAGCCGGTGCGGCCGCCGGATCGCCCCGCGTCTGGCGAACCGCCGCCGCCGTTGCGGGCGCCCGAGCCCGATCTGGGCGATCGGACCAAGCACGGCAGCGGTGACGGCGAGTCCCGCAAGTCCGGCGAGCCGCAAGCGGGCACCCTGACATTGAAGGGCTGCCTGCAACGCGTCGACTCCGCGCACGTCTTCCGCCTGCATCCGGTCGAAGGCGACGATGCGACGGTGACGACCGACGTGCGGCTTGGCGGCGACGTCGAGCAGCTGCGCGATCACGTTGGACGAATCGTCGAGGTGCGCGGCAGCTACGAACAGGACACGCCGGCGACGACGACCCCGGCGTCGTTCAGCGTGTCTCGCGTGAAGGCCCTCTCGGCCACGTGTCCAGCGCAGTGAGACTGATGCGTCATGCCTCATGCCTGGTGCCTGATGGACAACGCTGGACAGCTCTGGCCGGGTGGTACGATGACCGCGGTTTGACGCCGAGATGAGCACCTGGGACGAAGAGTTTCGCCAGCTTCAGGCGGAGTTCCTGAGGGGCGGCCCCGACCGTCTCGTCGACATCGACGAGACGCTTGAGCGCCTCGATCGCGGCACGGCAGCGACGCTGGCCGACCTGAAGCGCCACTTCCACAAGCTCGCCGGCGCCGGCGCCACCTACCAGCGGCCCCACATCAGCACCCTTGCCCGCGAGGCCGAACGTCGCTGCGACGAATTGATCAAGGGCCACCACCAGCCATCGAGCGACGACGTGGGCCGCTGGCGCGATATCCGTCACCGGCTGACGGCGCTGTTCGACGAAGGCATTGCCACGACCGTGCTCACCGAGCCGGAGTCGGCGACGGCGGCGACCGGTGGCTCGGCGGGGGAGAGTTCGCGCAGTGCGCTCGACGTCCTGCTCGTCGACGAGAACCAGGAGACCCGGCGCCTGCTCGCCTCGGTGCTCCAGCACGAGGGCATTCCGGTCCGTGAGGCCGGGACCTGCGCCGAGGCGAAGGCGCTCATCGACACGCGCCTGCCCGACGGATTGCTTGTCGACGTGCGTCTTCCCGACGGCTCCGGCTACGGCATCGTCGAGTACGCACGGCAGAAACCGGACGGCGATCACGCTGCCATCCTGATGCTGAGCGCCGCCGGTGACTTCCTCGACCTTGCCGAAGCCATCCACGCCGGCGCCGACGCCTGCTACACCAAGCCTGCCGAGATCGAGGCCGCGCACAGGAAACTGCTGCAGATGCTGGAGCGATCGCAGGCCGAGATCCCGCGCATCCTCGTGGTGGAAGACGACGAGTTCCACGCTGCGTTCGCGCGGACGGTGCTCGAATCGGCCGGGTACCAGGTGGACGTCTGCTCGGCGCCGCGCACCTTCACCGAGCACATGGCGACGTTCCACCCCGAACTGTTGTTGATGGACGTGAACCTGCCGGAGGTATCGGGCTACGACCTGGCGCGGTTGGTCCGGCAGCAGGAGCAGCACGCGGCCCTGCCGATCATCTTCCTCACCTCCGAGGCCGAGATGGAATCGCGCATCAGGGCCGCGAAGGCAGGCGGCGACGAGCACCTGACCAAGCCGGTGCACCCGGCCTTGCTGGCCTCTGCAGTCGGCGCCCGCCTCGAGCGCGCGCGGTTTCTCAAGAGCCTGCTTCACCGTGATGGCCTGACCCGGCTACTCACGCACGCCTCGTTTATGGAGCAGGTACAGCAGGTGATCGACCGGCGGGCCCGCTCGACGCCCGGATCGGCGTCGCTGGTGCTGCTCGACGTCGATCACTTCAAGCGCGTCAACGATACGTACGGGCACCAGGCGGGAGACCGTGTCCTGGCGACGCTGGCGGCCTCCCTGCGGCAGCACCTGCGCCGCACCGACATCATCGGCCGCTACGGCGGCGAGGAGTTCGGTGTCCTCCTCGATCACCTGCCGATCGACGACGCGCAGCGCCTGATCACGCGCCTGTTGAACGAATTCGCGGCGCTCGACCACACCGCCGGCGAGCACCAGCACTTCCGCGTCACCTTCAGTGCCGGCATCGCCCCGTACCGCGAGGGCCTCGAGCGGCATGCGTGGATCGAGGCCGCCGACCTGACACTCTACGCCGCGAAAAAATCAGGGCGGAACAGGGTCCTCGTCGCGCCGTAGGCGCGACGAGCACAAATGCCGGAATGCCGCGAATGCCGGCATGCCGAACATTGCCGCTCGCCTCGTCGGCCCGCGCTATCTCATTTACTGCAAGGCGCACGTCTAATCCGGGAAGGCCGCTTGATTGGCAAGAGCTCGCCCGGGCGTAGCCGTCGGACTTGTCCGACGGTCACTGACGGCACCGGCCGGAGAAGTCCGGCCGCTACACCTTCCCGCCTGATCCCCGACTCCCGGTACCCGGTACCCGGTACCCGGTACCCGATTCCCTACGACGTCTTCTTGACCACGCAAGAGAGCGAACCCTGGCAAAGCGGCGCCCTTCGGCGTCAAGCGTCAAGCATCAAGCATCAAGCATCAAGCGGTCGACGTTCGTCACGACGTCTTCTTGACCACCTGCATCGCGGTCGCGATCATGCCGCCGATGTCGCTGGTCGTGGCCGGGATGATCATCGTGTTGTTGGTCTTGGCCAGGTGGCCGAACTGGGTGATGTACTGCTCGGCGACCCGCAACTGCACGGCCTCGGTGCCACCCGGCATCTGCATCGCCGACGCCACTTCGCGGATGCCTTCGGCGGTGGCGCGGGCGACGGCCATGATCGCCGACGCCTGACCCTCGGCCTCGTTGATCTGCTGCTGCCGCCGCGCTTCCGACGCCTTGATCACTTCCTGCTTGGCGCCCTCGGCGGTGTTGACGGCGGCATCGCGCTGGCCTTCGGAGGTCAGAATCACCGCGCGCTTCTCGCGCTCGGCCCGCATCTGCTTCTCCATCGCGGCGAGCACGTCGGAGGGCGGCGTGATGTTCTTGATCTCGTAGCGGAGCACCTTCACGCCCCACGGGTCGGTGGCCTTGTCGACCTCGCTCACCACCTGCGTGTTGATGTTGGTGCGTTCCTCGAAGGTCTTGTCGAGGTCGATCTTGCCGACTTCACTGCGCAGCGTCGTCTGCGCCAGCTGCGAGATTGCGAAGTGATAGTCCTGGATGCCGTAGGAGGCGCGTTCCGGATTCATCACCTTGAGATAGAGCACGCCGTCGACGCCGACCTGCACGTTGTCGCGGGTGATGCACACCTGGGCCGGGATGTCGATCGCGTTCTCCTTCAGCGAGTGCTTGTAGCGGACGACATCGATGAACGGGACCAGAATGTGGAAGCCGGCATCGAGCGTGCCGGCATAGCGCCCGAGGCGCTCGACTACATAGGCGCTCTGCTGGGGGACGACGATCGCCGTCTTGGCCACGATGACCAGGACGAGAATCGCAAAGATGACGAGGACAATCAGGCCTTCCACAGTCAGAGCGCTCCTTCGCGGCGGATTGAGATGGTCAGGCCGTCCACCGAGGTCACCAGGCACCGCTCGCCTGGCGTGATCGGGGCCGTCCCGAGATTACGAGCCGTCCAGACCGTTCCGCGCAACTGGGCGCGGCCCAGGCCGCCGGCCGGGATGCCGTCCATGGCGACCGCGACCTCGCCGCGAAGGGAGTCGATGTCGCCCGATCGGGGAGTCCTTGCTTGCATCAAACGCAGCAGAGGCGTCCGAAAGAACACGAGGGCCGCCACCGAGAGCACGGTGAACAGCAGCCACTGCACCCACGCCGGGCCGCCAGCTCCAATCGTCACCAGGCCGCCAACCAGGAGCGCCCCGACGCCGAAGAAGAGGAGGAAGAACCCGCCAGGGGTCGCGAGCTCCAGCCCCAGGAGCAGCAGGCCGAGCACCACCCAGTACCACCAGATCATCCGGACGCTCCGTAGTGAAGGACCTCGGCATTATAGGTGGCAACACCGACCGGGCCTCGGAAGGCGCCAGTGGACACCGCGAACGTCTAGGCGGGTGCGCGGCGCTTATGACACAATCGCGCCCGGTTTTATGGCGGAACCTTGCGCAGGCCCGTTCGACGCGCCGATGGACGGGGCACACGATCCCCGTGGGCAACGGGTGCCCGACATCCAGCCGCCAGCTTACGAGACTCAATCCGATGCCTGTAGTACGTAGACTGGTCACGACTGCACTGACCCTCGCGGGTGGCCTGCTGGCCGCCGTCCCGGCCCTGGCCCAGGAGCATCGCCCCGGCGGCGAAGCCAACCTGATTCTTCCCGACCTGAACTCGGCCCAGTTCCTGGGTGTGGGCGGCCACACACTGCTGCTCGTCGGCCTGCTGGTGAGCGGGCTCGGGCTGCTGTTCGGCCTGACGATTTACCAGCAGTTGAAGGGCATGCCCGTCCATCGGTCGATGCGCGAGGTCTCGGAACTGATTTACGAGACCTGCCAGGCGTACCTGCAACAGCAGGGCCGCTTCCTGATGATCCTCTGGCTGTTCATCGGCGCGATCGTGCTGCTGTACTTCGGGCGGCTCGCGCACACCATCGATCCGATCACCGGCGCCGACGTGTACGGCTTCCCGCCGGCGAAGGTCGCGATGATCCTGCTGTTCTCGCTCGTCGGCATGGGCGGATCGTACGGCGTCGCGTGGTTCGGCATCCGCGTCAACACGTTTGCCAATTCGCGCACCGCGTTCGCGGCGCTCGAGGGCAAGCCGTACCCGTGCTACGCCATTCCGCTGAAGGCCGGGATGAGCATCGGCATGGCGCTCATCTCGGTCGAACTGCTGCTGATGCTGGTCATCCTGCTGTTCGTGCCGCACGACTACGCCGGTCCCTGCTTCATCGGCTTTGCCATCGGCGAATCGCTCGGCGCGGCGGCTCTGCGCATCGCCGGCGGCATCTTCACCAAGATCGCCGACATCGGCTCGGACCTGATGAAGATCGTCTTCAAGATCAAGGAAGACGACGCGCGCAATCCCGGCGTGATCGCCGACTGCGTGGGCGACAACGCCGGCGACTCGGTCGGCCCGAGCGCGGACGGCTTCGAGACCTACGGCGTGACTGGCGTGGCGCTCATCACCTTCATCATGCTGGCCGTCCGCGAGCCGCTGGTGCAGGTGCAGCTGCTGGTGTGGATCTTCATGATGCGCATCATCATGGTGATCGCCAGCGGGCTGTCGTACTTCATCAACGAGGCGATGGCGAAGGCGCGCTACGGCAACGCCCCGAAAATGAACTTCGAGCACCCGCTGACGAGCCTCGTGATGATCACCTCGGGCGTGTCGGTGGTGCTGACCTACATCACGTCGTACCTGCTGATCCCGACGATCGGCGGCGACGCCAGCCTGTGGTGGAAGCTGGCCAGCATCATCACGTGCGGCACGCTCGCGGGCGCGATCATTCCGGAACTGGTGAAGGTGTTCACGTCGGTGGACTCGAGCCATGTCCGCGAAGTCGTGAGCAGCTCCGAAGAGGGCGGCGCTTCCCTGAACATCCTGTCCGGCCTGGTCGCCGGGAACTTCTCGGCCTACTGGCTGGGCCTGACGATCGTGTTCCTGATGGGCGTCGGCTCGTTCATCAGCGCACACGGGCTCGAGGCACTGATGGTCGCGCCGTCGGTGTTCGCCTTCGGCCTGGTGGCCTTCGGCTTCCTCGGCATGGGGCCGGTGACCATCGCCGTCGACTCGTACGGTCCGGTGACCGACAACGCCCAGTCGGTCTTCGAACTCTCGACCATCGAGACCGTGCCCGGCATCGGCGCCGAGATCAAGAAGGACTTCGGATTCACGCCGGACTTCGAGCGTGCCAAGCAGTTCCTCGAGGAGAACGACGGCGCCGGCAACACCTTCAAGGCCACCGCGAAGCCGGTGCTGATCGGCACTGCCGTGGTCGGCGCCGCGACGATGATCTTCTCGATCGTGATGGTGCTGACCGAGGGCCTGCGGCCGGAACTGGTGGCGCGGTTGTCGATCCTGCACCCGCCGTTCCTGCTCGGCCTCATCACCGGCGGCTCGATCATCTACTGGTTCACCGGCGCCTCGATGCAGGCCGTGACGACGGGCGCGTATCGCGCCGTCGAGTTCATCAAGGCCAACATCAACCTGGATAGCGGTGCCGAGAAGGCATCGGTCGAGGACAGCCGCAAGGTCGTGGCCATCTGCACCAAGTACGCGCAGATGGGGATGTTCAACATCTTCCTCGGCGTGTTCTTCGGCACCCTGGCGTTTGCCTTCTACGAGCCGTTCTTCTTCATCGGCTACCTCGTGTCGATCGCGCTCTTCGGTCTGTACCAGGCGATCTTCATGGCCAACGCCGGCGGCGCGTGGGACAACGCCAAGAAGATCGTCGAGACCGAGCTCAAGGCCAAGGGCACACCGCTGCACGACGCCACCGTCGTCGGCGACACCGTTGGCGATCCGTTCAAGGACACGTCGTCGGTCGCCATGAACCCGGTGATCAAGTTCACGACGCTGTTCGGCCTGCTGGCGGTGGAACTCGCGGTGAGCATGAAGGGCGACGACTACGCGCACACGCCCATCACGATGGCCATGACGGTCGTGTTCCTGCTGGTCTCGATGTACTTCGTGCACCGCTCGTTCTACGGGATGCGGATTTCGAAGAAGGCATGAACGGACACGAGGGTAGGGACCGCTCTCCGAGCGGTCCATCGCCGCATGACGGTGCGGACATGGACGCCTCGGAGAGGCGTCCCTACCAACGAAGCGCTGCAGCCTGTAGCCTGTAGCAACATGGAATCAGTCCGCTCCGGGTTCCCCGCCCTTCGTCGCGTCCACGCCGGCCACCCGGTGGCCTACTTCGACGGCCCCGGCGGCACCCAGGTGCCGCAGTCGGTGGTCGACGCCATCAGCGACTACCTGCTCCACCACAACGCGAACACGCATTGGGCCTACCCGAGCAGCCAGGAGACCGATGCGTTGTTGCGGGACGCCAGGCAGGTGTACGCGGCGTTCTTCAACGCGCCGGGCCCGGAGTGGGTGAGCTTCGGCCAGAACATGACGACGATCACGTTCCACCTGGCGCGGGCACTGGCGCGCCAGTGGGGCGAGGGCGACGAGATCGTGGTCACCGAACTCGATCACCACGGCAACGTCGATCCGTGGCGCCACGCCGCCGCCGACGCGGGGATCACGATCCGCACGGTGCCGCTGGCCGCCGATGGTGTGTCGCTGGACATCGAGGCGCTGGCCTCGACGCTGAACGGCCGGACGCGGTTGCTTGCGATCGGTGCGGCATCCAATGCGATCGGCACGATCTCGGATGTCGCCGAAGCGGCGCGCCTCGCGAGGGCAGCCGGGGCGCTGGTCTTCATCGACGCGGTGCACTACGCGCCGCACGAACTGGTCGACGTGCCGGCCCTCGGCTGCGACATGCTTGCCTGCTCGTCCTACAAGTTCTACGGGCCGCACCAGGGCATCCTCTGCGCCCGGCCGGACCTCGTGGCGTCGCTGGACCTGCCGAAGCTCCGGCCCGCACCGGCGCTGCCGCCCGACTCGCTCGAGACCGGCACGCAGAGCCACGAGGGCATTGTTGGCGCTGCCGCCGCAGTGCGCTTCCTTGCCTCGGTGGCCGGACCGGTCCCGCCGGCGTCTGGCGCGTTGCGGGACGGGCTGGTCGCGAGTTACGCGCAACTGCATGCTGACGCGATGGCGCTGACGCGGCAGCTGTGGGACGGACTGGTCGCCATCGATGGCGTGACCTGCTACGGCCGCCCCCCGGGGCAGCCACGCACGCCGACCGTCTCGTTTGCGCTCGAGGGACACCTGAGCCACGAGGTGGCAGAGCAGCTCGTCACCAGCGGGTTGTTCGTGTCGTCCGGGGACTTCTACGCACAGACGCTCGTCGAGCGTCTCGGGCATGGCCAGGACGGCCTCGTCCGCATCGGCTGCGCGTGTTACACGACGCCAGGCGAAATCGACCGCCTGCTGGCCGCCGTCACGACGATCGCGCACGGCTGAATCGCGAATCGCAAGAGCCTCTAACGGTAAGCCGTAAGCCGTAAGCCCTGAGTTCCCGAGTTCCTGAGTTCCTGAGCTCCTGAGTCAGTGCACCCTTCGCTCGCGGCTCGTGACGGGCTGGGCGGGCGCGTCCACGATGGTGGGCAGCGCCGCCTGGCGTTCGAGCACGGCCCGCAGGTCGTCGAAGCGCAACGGCTTGGGCAGGTAGTCGTCCATCCCCGCGTCGAGGCAGCGCTGGCGGTCGCCTTCCATGGCATTGGCGGTCAACGCGACGATGATCGTGCGGCGCGAGCCGTGCTCTTCGCGCTGGCGGATCAGGTCCGTGGCCTGGTAGCCGTCACACTCGGGCATCTGGCAGTCCATCAGCACGATGTCGTACGGCAATCGGCCGAGCGCCTCGACCGCCTCGAGGCCGTTGCCCACCGCGTCGACGCGATGTCCGAGCTTGTCCAGCATCCGCACGGCCACACGCTGGTTGACCGGGTTGTCCTCGGCCAGCAGGATGCGCATGCGCCGCACCGGCGCCGCGTGGGGCGATGCACTGGCCACGCCGAGCGTGCTGACGCCAATCGCGCTGCCGGGTGCGGTCTGTAGTGTCAAGGCCTGCGTCAGGGCCTGCAGCAGGTAGCGCTTCTTCACCGGCTTGGTCAGCAGCCCCGCGAAGCCGCGCGCGGTCGCCTCGTCGAGCCCACCGGGCACGACGACCGACGAGGTCAGCAGCAGTGGCAGCGCCGCCGTGGTCGGCCGCCCGCGCATCAGGCCGCCGAGCGTGAAGCCATCGATACCGGGCATCTGCTGGTCGAGAATCGCGAAGTCGATCGGCCGGCCGGCCGCATCGGCCTGGTCGAGCGTGGCCATGGCCGCCTGCGGTGTCGACACACACGTCACGTCGACGCCCCAGTTGGTCAGCAGGCTGCGGTAGACGTGCAGGCTGATCTCGTGGTCGTCGACGCACAACGCCCGTCGTCCGCGCAGCTGGGCAGTGATGACGCCGTCGTTGCCGGGCAAGACGCGCTCGGCGCGAATGGTGAACCAGAACGTGCTGCCCTGGCCTGGCACGCTGCGGACGCCGACCTCGCCGTCCATCGCCTCGGCAAGCTGGCGGCTGATGGCCAGGCCGAGGCCGGTGCCGCCGTACTTGCGTGTCGTGGACGCGTCGGCCTGCGTGAAGGGCTGGAACAGGCGCTGCTGCACGTGCGTCGGGATGCCGACGCCGGTATCGACGACCTCGAAGCGGATCGTGGACCTCGAGCCGATGGCCTCGTCGACCGTCACGCGTACGCTGACCGACCCGAGGGCGGTGAACTTCACGGCGTTGCTGAGGAGGTTGAGGAGCACCTGGCGGATCCGGCCCGGATCGCCTTTGACCATCTGCGGCACATCGGGCGCGGCAAAACCACCGAGTTCGAGGCCCTTCTTGCGGGCGGGCTCCGCGACGAGGTCGAGCGCGTCCTCGAGGATCGCGCGGACGTCGAAGTCCACCGTCTCGAGCGCGAGCTTGCCGGCCTCGATCTTCGAGAAGTCGAGGATGTCGTTGATGATCGTCAACAGGTGCTCGGCCGAGGCCCGCACCGCGTCGCCGAACTCGCGCTGTTCGTTGCTGAGGGGCGTGTCGAGTAGCAGGCCGGTCATGCCGATGATGCCGTTCATCGGCGTGCGGATCTCGTGGCTCATCGTCGCGAGGAAGCCGCTCTTGGCGGCAGTCGCGGCCAGGGCCGTGTCGCGCGCCTGGGCGAGTTCGACGGCCTGCTTCTCGAGTTCGGCGAGATAGCGGGCACGGTCGGCCTCGGCGACGGTCTCGACGGTGTTGTCCTGCACGAAGGACCAGACCATCGGTACGCCCTGCGTGTCACGCATCAGCGTACCGGTCAGCAGCACCGGCAGTTCACCACCTTGCCGCATCCGCAGGCGTGTCCGGTACGGGCCGTAGGAGCCGCGCTGCTGCAGTTCGTCGGTCTGCCGATCCACGAGCGTCGGATCGGTGAGCAGGTCGCTCGGCGCCGTCATCGCGATGTCGTCCGAGGTATACCCGAGCATCGACAGCAGTGCCGGATTGACGTGTTCGATCTGGCTCGCTCCACGCGACAGCATCAGGCCGAGCGGCGAGGTGAGGAACAGCCCGCGGAACTGGACTTCTGATGCCATCAGCTGATCGCGAACCATCGCGAGGGCGCGCAACGAGGCCTGCAGTGAGGCGTTGCTCGTGGTCAGCGCATCAGCGTGCTGGCGGCTGACGGCGTAGACGCGCGTGGCGACGCCGGCGACACCGGCCAGGAGCAGGCCGAGGACGAGCACCAGGCGGGGAAGTCCACTGAGTTGATCGTGCAGCAGCACGGTCGTCGGCGTGACGTGCATCTGGAGCCGGGCTCCACCTGGCACGGTGATCGTCGTCGTCTCGGTGAACGACTGCCCGGACCAACTCACCGGCGCCGCGGCCTGGTGACTGTGCACCGGCACATCATCCTGCGATGTCACGCGTACGGCGTAGGGTGAGACCTGCGTGATACGGGGCAGCAGCGCGGCGAGGCTGTACGACGCGGTGAGCACACCCGTGACGCGACCGTCCGGGCCGCGCAGGCCGAGCACCGACGAGTAACCGCCGGGCCCGGCCGGCAGGGCGTGCGACAGCGAGTACGCCACCGGCGCGTGCGTGGCCACGGCGCGCGCAATCGCCGCACGCCGCTCGCGCGCGCCGAGCGCCTCGGTGCTCCGCAGGTGGTCCTGCAGAGACGCCGGCACGACCCATCGCGGCCAGCCCGTCGGGTTGGCAACGGCGAGCGATGTCACGACGCCTTCGGAGCCGCGCAGGTGTTCCCAGGCGTCTGCTTCCCATGCGCGCTGCGTGTCCACGGCACCGGACTCGTACCGTGCGCGAACGCGCGCGAGCCCGGTGTCCATCGCCGCCACCTGCTGCAGCAGCGCCTTGCGCAACCGGAAGGCTTCGGCCGCGGCCTGGCGTCGCACGCTCGCGTGTTCCTGTGAATGCAGGGCCTGCGAGAAGATCACCGCGCAGGCGCTCACGAAGATCGTCAGGGCGACCGGCAGCCATCCCTGCCAGGAGGCCTCGCCGTGGACGATGCAGTCCGACAAGACGGCGCCGGCGACCATGAGGCAGCACGCCGACAACTGCGGTGACATCAGGAGGTACTGGAGCCAGCTGTCGGCGGCTCCGGGCGATGCCCAGGTCACGAGGCTCGTCGTGGCCAACAGGGCGAGCAACAGGCTGCCCCACACCTGCACGACCCGGGTCCGCGATGCGAGGCGGGCGAAGCCTACGGGCAGCGGCAGGCCCATCAGTGCGGTCACCGCGATGCTCAGCATGGCCTGCCGCGCCGGCATGACCAGGCGGAGGGCATCGAGATGAGGGCCGAGTGACGGCAGGACGTCGAACACGACCTGCAGGAGGCAGACGATGGCGGTGCCGGCGAGGGCGACCGTGGCCAGTCGCGTCGCCAGCCAGGCGCGCCCCTGCCACCCGACGAGAATCGACGCCACGGCCGGCGTCATCAGGCTGACGGCGAGGGGATGGACCCTGACGTTGAACGGGCCAGGCGGCATGCCGGCGAGCCTGGCGAGGATCGCCACCAGCCCGAGGGCACACAGGCCGAGGGCCGCCGCGAGCAGGGCGGCGCTCGTGGGACTGGCCGATGGTGAGGGAGCATCTGGCATCGGTCGTCGAAGGACGCCACACCGGCGCCCTCCGACACACATCGGCCAGGACCAGATGACCTTTAACTATCGAAGGAAATGACGCCTCACGACTGCTGGCGCAGTCCCCGCACCTTCATCGGCAGGCCGAAGAGATCGATGAAGCCGCGCGCCGCGGTGACGTCGAAGTTGGCCATCGCGAAGCTCGCCAGGTTCGTGTCGTACAGCGACTGCGGCGACGTGGCGCTGACGGCGGTGGCGCGGCCCTTGTACAACTTCACCTTCACCTGGCCGGTCACCACCTTGTTGGCGTGGTCGATGAACGACTGCAACGCCTCGCGCAGCGGGTGGAACCACTGGCCGTAGTAGACCAGCTCGCCGTACTTCAAGGCGATGCGCTGCTTCTCGTGATAGAGCTCGCGCTCGAGGCAAATCTGCTCGAGGGCCTTGTGCGCCTCGTACAGGATGGTGCCGCCGGGCGTCTCGTACACGCCGCGGCTCTTCATGCCGACGAGACGGTTCTCGACGAGCGTGACCTGGCCGACGGCGTGGCGCCCGCCGATCTCGTTGAGGAGGGCGATCAGGCCGTGGCCGCGGCCGTGGAACTTCTTCTTGTTCACGGCGACGGGCACACCGGCTTCGAAGTCGATGGTCACGTATTCGGCGCGGTTGGGCGCCTTGGAGGGCGGCACGCTGATCGCGTAGACGCGTTCGTTGGGTTCGGAGGCGGGATCCTCGATCTCGGCCCCTTCGTGGCTGATGTGCCACAGGTTGCGGTCCTGCGAGTAGATCTTCTTCTTGGTCTGCAGAATCGGAATGCCGTGCTTGCGCGCGTAGTCGATCGCGGTCTCGCGGTCCGTGAGCCCGTCGGCCAGGAACTGCGGGTCCTTCCACGGCGAGATGATCTGCAGCGCCGGGTTCAGAGCCTGATAGGTGAGCTCGAAGCGCACCTGGTCGTTGCCCTTCCCCGTGGCGCCGTGACCGACGGCGTCGGCGCCGATCTTCTGCGCGTACAGGACCTGGTGCTTGGCGATGAGCGGCCGCGCGATGCTGGTGCCGAGCAGGTAGTCCTGTTCGTAGGTCGCATGCGCCCGGAGCATCGGGAAGCAGTACTCCTCGGCGAACTCCTTGCGCAGGTCCTTCACCAGCACGCCATCGGCGCCGCTCTTCCTGGCCTTGTCCTCGATGGCCTCGAGTTCGTCCCCCTGGCCGAGCTCGGCCGCGAACGCGTAGAGCTTGACCCCGGGATAGCGCGACTTCAGCCAGGGCAGGATGACGGACGTGTCGAGCCCGCCGGAGTAGGCGAGGACGATCTTCTTGGGCGAGGACGATGCGGCACTCATGGCCTCACAAGTATACGGAACGGGTACCGGGTTCCGGGTATCGGGTGCAGCGGACGCGGATCAGAGTGCGGGAATCGGGAATCGGGAACCGGGAACCGGGTTCCGGGTTTCGGGTGCGATGGAAGCGGATCAAGGGTCGCGGATCGAGGACGGGGATCGGAACCGCGAACCCCACCGGACGAACGCAGAACGTCGAACGCCGAACGCTGCGTGCATAGCCGGGCCACTGCCGCGATCGGGGATCGCGGATCGGGAGTCGGGAAGATAGCGTCGAGCAAGCTCGACGCCTACGTCCCGCAGTAGGAGAGTCCGCGGCCCATCGTGTGAACGTCGCAAGGGTGCGATCGGCCTTCGACATTCCCGGCATCGCGGCATTCCGGCATTGCGAGGTTCTTGCCGTAGGCCGCAGCCCGTTTCAGAACTCGTAGGCAAAGCCGACAGCGGGGACGATCGGGAGTTGCTTCTCGGAGAGCCGGCTGACGGCAAACGTGCGCAGGTTGATGGTGGCGGTGACCTGGCGGTAGTTGGCCCTGTCGGTGGCATTCAATGCCTCGGCAAACAGGAGCAGCCGGCCATGCGGCAGTGGCACGCGGTAGCGGACGCGCAGATCGAGCCGCCCGTAGTCGGGCAGGCGCAGGGCGTTGCGCTCGGACGAGAGGGCGATCCGTCCCTCGCCGCGATCCTCGAACCAGCCTTCGTACGGCCAGTTGGTCGCGACGCGTAGGGTGGCGGCTGCGTCCCAGCGCTCGCCCAGTTGCGCGGTCGTGGAGACCGTCACGAGATGACGCTGATCGAATGCGCCGGCGAACTCTGGATCGAGGTCGCTCTCGTAGGTCGTGGCGCCGTACCCGTAGCCGATCCATCCCGACCAGCGCACACCCCGCGTCCCGGCCCCCGACTGCCGCCGGAGGAGGAGTTCGGCGCCGCGCCCCCGACCCGTCCACGCGTTCTCCCACGGCGCGCGCGGATTGCCACCGGCGAGGGTGCCTTGCGATGTGAGCCGGAACTGGCGATCGGGTGTGTCGAGTCCGTCGTCCTCGTGTCTGTCGTACACGTTGATCGCCAGTCCCCACGGCCCACGCCGCCAGGCCAGTCCTGCGTCGAAGAGCATGGCCGTCTCGAAGGCGAGGTCGGCCGTGCCCGCCGGTCCGAAGCGCTGCAGTACGTCGGGTGACTGGCCGTGTCGCCCGACGGCGGCAGTCAGCGCGACATCGCTCGACAGCGCCACCTGCGCCTGCGCCCAGCCACCGACGAAGGTCTCGAGATCGAGGAGGCGATCGCCGCGCACGCCACCCGCGAGCGTGACGCCGCGGTGAGGTGACCAGCGCGCGTGCACATGCCCACCGGCCAGTGTCTGCGTGCCATGGTGTGACACGTCCGACAGCGGCAGGCGCGTGTTCGGGTGATACACCACTGACGCACCGCGACTGGTGAACGCCTGCACCTGTGCGGCGGCGTCCATCGACACCGATGGCGCCGGTGCCCACTCGACGATCGATCGCGACAGCCACTCGTGCTCGGTGCCGTTGTCCAGCGGCAGCGTGTCGGGATTCTCGTTGCGATAGCGGCTGGAGATCGCGGCGACGCGTTGTCGCACGATCCACTGCGAGCCGACCTGCGCCTGCCACGCCAGCGTGCCCATCGCGGTCTCGTTCTTGCCGAGATCGAGCGCATTCGGGCTGGTTCGCCGGCCCCGTTCGTCATAGGCAGACGATCCGGCCAGCAGGCCGGCGCTGAGGCTCTGGCGCGAGCCGAGTCGCGCGTCCAGCTTGGCCTGTCCGTCGGTGAACTCGAACGTGCCGCTCACGTCGGGATCGATGCGCCGGACGATCCACGACACATAGCTGCGTCGGAGGCCGGCGATGAACGTCACGCGATCCGATCCGATCGGGCCCTCCACGTACCCGGTAGCGGCGACGGCGCTGGCCATGGCGCGGCCGTGGAAGCCGTCCTGCTGTCCGGCGCGAGTGCGGATGCCGAGTTCGGCGCCGACGGTGTTGCCGAACCGTTGCGGGCCGGCGCCCGGCGTGAGCGTCGCGGCCTCGATCAGGTCGGCGTTCAGCAGTGCGACCGATCCGGTCTGTTCGACGCCGCGCACGGTGTGCACGAGGAGGCGGCTCTTCACCTCGTCGAGCACCAGGCCGACCTGCCGGAAGGGACTGCCACGGACGGAGAGTTCGGCCCGCAACTCGTCGCTCGTGGCCACACCCGGCAACTGCTGGAGCGTCCGGACCGGGTCGTCGAACGTGACACTGCGCAGCATCGCCAGTTCGTCGCGGGTGATGGCGATCTGCGCCGGCACGCCCGCCTCCGGCTGGCCGGCGGCCGGTCCCACGACGGTCACGCTCTCCGACGATCGCCGCTCCGGCGCGAGCCTCACCAGCACCGGATCCGCGAAGGGCGGCAGGAGCCGCTCGCCGCCATAGCCGTCGCGGGTGACGTCGAGGCTCGAAAGACACGCCGGTAGGGTGGCAATCCCCGACGAATCCGTAATCACGGGCGCCCTGTCGCCGCAGCGCACGAGCGTGCCTGGCACCGGCATCCCCGTCGCGGCGTCGGTCACCCGGACGCGCGTACTCTCGTTTGCAATGGTTGAGCTAATCGCCGTCTGGAGCTCGTCGTGAGCGCGCCTCGCACTCGCTTCGACCCCTGCCGTTGACGAGGATGGCGAGGGCGAAAATGACCCTCATCGCGGCGACATTAGTCATTTGTCTCCGCGCCAAATCCCGGTCGCAGTTGCAGGACTTACGAAAATGAACAAGTTCCAATCAGTCACTAACTTAGGTGGTGTTTTGGCGGTCCGTTCGAAGCACCTTGCTTTGCTCGGCAATTGCGTCAGAATGCGTGCGGCGATGTCTTCGCCTTCCAAGATGACGCGTGTCCTGATTGTTGACGATGAACTCGAGAGTCGGACCCGGCTGCGCACCCTCCTGCAGGCGCACGGCCACGACGTCAGCGAGGCCACCAACGGCCTCGACGCGCTGGCGCAAGCCCGACAGCAGAGGCCCGATCTCGTCATCTCCGACATCCTCATGCCGCAGATGGACGGCTTTGCGTTGTGTCGCGCGTCCCGCATCGACCCGGCGCTCGCGCGGACGCCGTTCGTGTTCTACACGGGGACCTACGCCAGCGCCAAGGACGTGGCCCACGCGCGCCGCCTCGGCGCCACCCGCTTCCTGGTCAAGTCGATGGCCGCCGAGGAGGTCATCCGCGGCATCACCGAGGCGCTGCGACAGCCGGATGAGGCATTCGACCCTGCCGGTGCCGAGCCAGCGCCCGGCGAGACCGAGTCCTGGCGCCTGTACGACGAGTCGCTCATCAACAGGCTGGAACACCGCAACCTCGAACTCTCCGACGAGGTGCGGGCCCTCCGCTCGCTGACCGTCGGGCTTGAACAGCTGCCCGCGATCGTCAGCCTCACCGACACCCGCGGGCGCATCACCTTCGTGAACCGCCGGTTCGAGCAAGTCACCGGGTTCAGCCGCGACATGGTGCGCGGCCAGACACACGCCATCCTCCGGACGAGGAATGCCGCCGCGGGCCTTGGCTTCGAAATTCGCGCCGCGCTGCTGGCCGGCAAGCAATGGCGCGGCGACTTCGAGCAGCGTCGGAAGGACGGCACGGTCTTCTGGGAGCGCGCGGTGATGGCCCCGGTCTTCGACGAGGCCGGAGCAGTGACGCACTTCCTCCGGATGTCCGAGGACGTCACCGATCAGAAGAACGCGGAACTGACCACGCAGGCGGTGGATTCGCAACGCCGGCAATCGGAGCGCATCGAAACGGTCGGCCGGCTGGCCGGCGGCGTCGCGCACGATTTCAACAACCTGCTGACGTTGGTGATCGGACACGCCCATCTCGTGCTGCAGCAGCTGGCGTCGCACGATCCGCTCCGCAGCGACGTCGAAGCGGTGCTCGACGCCGCGACCCGGGGCGGTGCGATCACGCGCCAACTGCTCACCTACGCAAGGCGCGACGTCGTCCATCCGCTGGTGCTCGATCCCGCGCAGGCCATTGCCGCCCTTGCCCGGCTGCTGCAGCGCATGGCCGGCGACGAGATTCGGCTCGGGTTCGCGCTCGGCCCCGAGATCTGGCCGGTTCGGATCGATCCGATGCAGTTCGACCAGATGGTGACCAACCTGGCGGCCAACGCGCGCGACGCCATCCGTGCGCCTGGCGCGATCGACGTGTCGCTCGCGAACGTGTCGTTGCCCGCAGCCGAGGCCGCCGCGCACGGCGGCCTTGCGGCGGGCGACTACGTGGCCCTGCGCGTCAGCGACACCGGCGCCGGTATCGAACCCGCACACGTGTCGCGCATCTTCGAGCCGTTCTTCACCACCAAGCCGGCAGGTGAGGGGACCGGCCTCGGCTTGAGCAGCGTGCTGGGCGCCGTCGAGCAGGCCGGTGGGCACGTGGAAGTGGAGCACACCAGCAGCGACGGCACGACGGTCCTGGTGCTCCTGCCTCGCTCGACTTCGCGTCCGGTGCCAGGTCCGCAGAGCAGCGCCGTGACGGCCCTCGAGGGGACAGAACGCGTCCTGCTCGTGGAAGACGAACCGGCCGTGCTCGAGTTGATCCGACGCACGCTCGAGTCGTACGGCTACACGGTGCTGCACGCCAGCACGCCGGAGCGCGCGCTGCGCGCGATGGAGGAGGGCGATGCGCGCGTCGACCTGCTGCTCACCGACGTGGTGATGCCCGGGGTCAACGGGCAGGAGCTCGCGAAGCACCTGCGCGCGTTCGACCCGACGCTGCGCGTCCTTTTCATGTCGGGCTACAGCAGCGACGTCGTCGCCGAGCAGGGACTGCTGCCCGCCGAGGTCGCGTTGATCACCAAGCCGTTCAGCCCGACAGCGCTGGCCGCACGCGTCCGCGAAGTGCTCGACGCGCCCACGCCGACCGCCTGATCCTCGTCACACCAACGTCGCAGGCCTGCGCGTTGCCGACCGGGCTGCGCTAACATCTGCGCCGGAGAACCCGTGCATGCTGACCATGAAGGAAATCACGCGCCTGTTTCGCGTGGAGCCGGGTTCCCGGCTGCGACTGAAGAAGCACGACACCGCCTGGGCTGGTGACCGCGACCTGCAGCGGCTCAAGAGCGACGAACTCAAGGAGAAGGCCCGCTCGTTCGTCGAACAGAACCTCGTGAAACTGGCCGAAGCGCAGGAGCAACTCGCCTCCAACGACATCTACTCCGTCCTCGTGGTGCTCCAGGCGATCGACGCCGCTGGCAAGGACGGCATGGTCAAGCACGTGATGTCGGGGCTGAACCCCCAGGGTTGCCAGGTGTTCAGCTTCAAACGGCCCTCCGCAGAGGAACTCGATCACGACTTCCTCTGGCGCTTCTGGCGCGCGCTGCCCGAGCGCGGCCGCATCGGCATCTTCAACCGCTCCTACTACGAGGAGACGCTCATCGTGCGAGTCCATCCGGAGGTGCTCGAACGCCAGCGTCTGCCGCCCGGACCGCGCGACAAGAACTTCTGGAACGACCGGTACGAGGACATCAACGCCTTCGAAAAGCACCTGTCGCGCAACGGCACGCTGGTGCTGAAGTTCTTCCTGAACATCTCCAAGAGGGAACAGAAGAAGCGATTCATGGATCGCCTCGACAACCCGGACAAGCACTGGAAGTTCGAGATGGGCGACCTGCACGAGCGCGCCGTCTGGGACGAGTACCAGGAGGCCTTCGAGGACACGCTCACGCACACCAGCACCGACTGGGCGCCATGGTGGGTGATTCCCTCCGACAACAAGTGGGTGTCGCGGGCGCTGGTCTCGGCCATCCTGACCGAGGCCATCGAGGGCCTGGGCCTCAAGCCGCGCCGGATTGCCGAGGCGCAGCTGGCCGTCCTGGCAGAAGCGCGCAAGCAGCTGCTCTCGGAATCCGAGTCCTGACATGCATGTTCCGGGCGTCGTCTCGCTCCTCGCGGTCGCCACGGCGCTGCTGGGGGCGAGCGCGGGGCTCCCGGGCGGAGCCGAACCGCTTCGTGAGCTGCTGACGCGTCAGCTGTCACTGACCGATGCACAGGTCGACGCGGTCCGCCGCGGCGAGCCGGTGGCGGTGTCGCTCGAGACGGAGGTGACGAGCGAGATCGCGATCGGTGGCGCCGTCCGGATCAACGCGCCAGCGAGCCGCCTCGTGGCGGTCGTCCGCGACATCGAGCGGCTGGAACATGGCGGCGGCTTCCTTGCCACGAAGAAGTTCTCGTCACCGCCGGTGGAGGCCGACATGGCGGCGTTCCGGCTCCCCGACGAGGACATCGCGTCGCTGCGCACGTGTCGGCCCGGGCGGTGTGACGTGAAACTGGGGCAGCACGCGTTGCAGGCCGCCGCCTCGATCGACTGGGACGCCGCATCTGCCGCGGCCCAGGCCCATCGGCTCATGCGGCGGATGGCCGTCGAGTACCTCGAGCGGTATCGCTCCGGCGGAAACGCGGGGCTGGCCGTCTACGAGGATGCGGGCAGTCCCATCTCGATCTCTGGCGAGTTCGAACACATGGTGCGCCAGTCGCCCGGCCTGACGACGATTCCGGAAGTGTCGACCTACCTGCTGCAGTACCCGCGAGCCCGCCCGGCTGGCGTCCAGGACTTCTTCTACTGGTCACTCGCGGAGTTCGGCCTGAAGCCGGTGCTGAGGCTGAACCACGTCGTCATCCATCCGAGGCGGCCGGCCTCTGGCATGCAGTACGCCATCACGACCAAGCAGCTTTACGCCAGCCACTACTTCCACACGGCGCTGGAAGTGCGCATGCTCATCGATGATGCCGAGCGCCCGGGCCGAGCCCACTATCTCGTGGTGCTCAACGTCGCACGCTCGGACGGTTTCGGCGGGCTTCTTGGTGGCATCGTGAAGAGCAAGGCGCGCGGCGGCGCCCTCGACGGCCTCCAGGGCGCGCTCGTGGCCATGAAGCGTCTCACGGAACGGAAGTAGTACCGCGGGCCTGGCGCCTCCTGCTAGTCCACCCAGTGCAGGACGTCGCGGACGACTGACCATCGGCGTGTCGCTGGCGCGAGCGACTTGCCGAACACCCAGTGGTCGACGAGCGTCGTGATCGCGCCGTCGCGCTCGTGCAGTGCCAGCCAGGTGTCCACGAACGATTTCCAGGCGTCGTCATGCTGCGGCAGCGCGTAGGCCACTGGCACGGTGATCACGCCTGGCGTGGGTACGACAACCGAGTAGCCGGGATACAGCAGCGACAGGAACGCCCCGCGTTCGGCCGAGAGCACCAGCGCCTCGAAGGCCCAGCCCCTGTCGGTGAAGATCGCGTTCATCATCGGCACGGGCACGAGCGTCGCTTCGGGCAGCCGCTGCTCGAGTTGGCGGCGGAAGTAGGGCACGTCAGGGAAGCCGATGCGCACCGACTTGCGCGCCCGGACCTTGTCCCATGTGTCGTAATCGCCGCGAAGGTGATCCGGGACGACGAACGCGAGGCTCTCCTGCATGTACGGCGTCGAGAATGCGACCACCGACGCCCGGCCCGGCGTCGCGACAATGCCGCCGGTGCCGATATCGCAGCGTCCCTGCGCGAGCGCGTTCGTGAAGTCGTCGATTGACGTCGGCACCAGCTGCAGGCGAACTTGCAGGTCGATGGCGAGCTGGTGCGCCATCTCGATGTCGAGCCCGACCAGTTCGCGATTGCTGTTGACGAAGGCGTACGGCGGGCGTCCCTCCAGGTAGCACACGCGGATCATTCCGGTGGCCTTGATCGACGCCAGCACATTGCTGTCGAGCGGGCGAGCCGCGACACCCGCGCCGTCGGTGAGCGGCGCCCTCGGCAGCACCGGCTTGAGCGCGCTCACCACCGCAGCGCCGTCGAATGTCGGGCGCAGGGCCGTCTCGAAGAGCAGCCGCAGCGAGCCCAGGAGTCCGACCACGAGGCAGCCCGTGATCACGAGGTAGCGCGTGATCCGCGCCACGTCGAAGCGGACGGCGCCGGCGATGGCGGCGCTGCCGAGCAGGCCCACGACGACGGTGTGGACGGCTGCGAGCAGCGAGCCGAAGCGCTGGTTGATGACGCCGGTCGCCAGGAACAGCTGGAACGTGTCGGCGGGAATGCGAAACACGTCGAGCAGGAACGGCACGGCCGCGCTGAGGCTGCCAAAGAAGGTCAGCCAGCCGGTAATGGCGAACGCGGGATACGACGTGAACGGAATCGGCACGTTGGCGAACCAGCCGGCAAACAGCACGAAGCTGAGCGACAGCAGCTTGCCCGTGTGGGGGAAGTTGAACGACGCGGGCACGATGACGTCGGGGAGGGTAGCGGCGTGTTCACCCTGGCGCGCCGGCAGGTTCCGTTCGAGCAAGTCCTTGCACGAGTCGGTCAGCGAGGGCAGGACGATGAACAGGTCGCCGGCCACGAACGCCGTCAGCATCGCGTCGCGCGTCGATCGCACGAGGTCGATGTAACCGACGGGCGTCAGGGCCGCGACCAGCCCGGGCAGCACCCAGGCGGCCAGCAGGACCGCCACCGCGACATAGGCGACCAGGTACACCTGGATCCGGGCCAGCTGTTCGATCTGCAGCGTACCGGCCGCGACCGCGGCCACCGCGAACATGCCGTACGGGGTGAGCCGCACGATGAACTTCGTCGATCGTCCGACCATGTCCCGAGCCACCGACAGCACATCGAGCAGCACGTCCTTGCGTGGCACCGAGATCAGCGCCACTCCGAGCACGATGGAGAACAGGACCACCGCGGGAACGATGTTGTTCGCGAGCGAGTTGAACGGATTGGACGGAATGTAGAGATCGACGAAGTCGAAATCCGGCGGCCGCTCCAGCATCGACGTACTGAAGAACGTGCCTTGCACCAGCGTCGGGAAGACGACCGGCATCAGCAGGGCGAACGCCACGCCGATGCTCCACAGTGCGACCAGCACCATTCCTGCACGGACGCCCAGCCGGCGCGCCTCGGCCACCGACAGGCTCCCGAGACTGGCGATGATCGAGATGACGACGTAGGGCAGCACCGTCATCTGCAGGAGCTTCACGAAGCCCGTCGCCACGACGGACAGGGGCGCCACGAGGTCGCCCAGGACCAGGCCGGTGACGATGCCTGTGGCGAGCCACAGCAGGATGCGTGTGGAGAACGACATCAGGGCTCGACCAGGAGCAGCAACCGGGCCCCCGGAAGGATGCCATGCATCACCTGCACGGGTCCTCCTTCACGTGAAACCTCAGCGTGCCAGAGGGGATGCATGGCGAGGCTACCGGAAGAGTGGACCGATGCCGATGTAGTACCGGAAGCGGCCGTCGAAGTCGAACGCCGTCCCCATGTAGACCGGACCGAGGAGCGTCTCCATGACGCCCGAGAACGAGACGCTGCTGCGGTACGTCATGGCGTCCCAGTCGGTGTGGGCGCTGCCAGACTCGAACCAGCCGCCCAGGTAGATGTTGCCGCCGAGCACGTCGGCCAGGCGTCCCACCTTCTTCAGGTAGCCGATACCGCCGAGTATGTAATTGCTTGAGCGCAGTTCGTCGGCGTTGAAGGCGCTGAGGCGGAGCGGTCCACCGAGCGAGAAGTCGTTGATCAGCGGCTCATCGCCGAACGACGAGCCGATGCCGTAGTTCACGAAGAAGCGGTCCTCGCGCCTGACGCGCGTGAACCAGGAGCCAGTGACCTCGCCCTGCCAGAACTCCTGCGGGCTGTCGATCGGGATGGTGCCACCGGTCTGCTCGGGTGCCCCGAAGTAGTAGCGCAGGCGGTTCTTGATGTAGTGGCCCTTGCTCGGCACGACGGGGCTCGTCTGGTTGTCCCAGACGAACGACAGCGAGCTGAACTTCTCCGTGCCGTCGATCTCGGGGAGCAGCGGCGACCCGATGCGGATCCGGCCCTTGACATCGGCGATGTCCACGCCGAGGCGCACCTCCGCATGGCGGCCGGCCGCGATGCCCAGATCGAGTCCCCCGCCGGCCCGCGTGAATCGGTACTCGGCGACGAGTCGCTCTTCCACGTAGCCGTTGCGTGGTGCCTGCTGGTAGTAGGCACGCGGCGCCACGAAGATCGGCGTCTTGCCCAGCGGCCGCCAGACCTCGAACCCGAGGGCGCGGCGGGTGCCGACGACGCCATCCATGCGCACCTCGGACCCGATCCCCACCCAGTCGTAGGCCACCACGCGGCCGCCGAGATTCACCGAGAAGCTGCTCGAACTGACGTTCGTGAGTTCGGGGCTGACCAGGAGGAACGGCGGGCCGTAGGGCTTCGGCCGCGCCCTGATTTCGAGGCCGACCTTGCCGTCCTTCTCGATCGGCCGATAGGTCAGGTATTCGTAGCGGTCCGAGCCCGTCACCGTGAGGATGCGATCGACGATGGCCCCATCGTCGAGTGGTATTCCGAGGACCGGTGCCAGCGTGGCCTTGATGAACGCCTCTTCTCGCGCGTCGACGCCAGTCACTGTGAGGAATTCCGGCACGCCCGTGGTCACGTTGCGACGACGAGCCTGACGTGCGGCCTGGAACGCGTCGAACGTCGCCTCGTCGACGGCGAGCGGCAGCAGCTTGTCCTTCAGCGCTTCGGCGGCCGCGTAGCCACGCTCGGCGAGGTCGCTGCTGCGGCGCCAGTCCATCGAGGTGAGGCCGACCAGGTCGGGGTCGACAATGATGTCGGCAGCCTTGAGCGACTGGCGGATGCTCGTGGTCATCATCGTGTCGATCGTGCGACCGAGGAGCGCGACCAGCGAAGCCCCGGCCTGCGCCTCGGTGGCCGCATCCGCGGCGACGTTGACGGCGATCACCGTGTCCGCCCCCATCTTCTTGGTCACGTCGGCGGGAATGTTGTTGAGGGCGCCGCCGTCGACCAGCAGCCAGTTCTCATAGTTCACCGGCGTGAACACACCCGGGATGGCCATCGTCGCGCGCATGGCTTGCGCCAGCGAGCCGCGGCCGAGAACCACGGCCTCGGCATTCCTCAAGTCGGTCGCCACGCAGCGGAACGGCGTCGGCAGGTCGTCAAACGACGCCATGTCCGCGTAGGAGAGCGCGATGCGATCCAGAAGGAGCGCGATCTGCTGGCCGGGATTGAGGCCCCCTGGCAGGGTGATGCCGCCCTTGAGGCCGAGTTCCAGCTGCGACGGGTAGGTCCGCTTGTCCTGCTTGCGGCGAAAGGTCTTGTACTTGTAGGGCGAGTCCGCGATGAACATGAGATCCCAGTCGACCGCGTTCATCAAGGCCTGGATATCCTGCGGGCTCATGCCGCTTGCGTAGGCCCCGGCGATCAGGCCGCCCATGCTCGTGCCGCTGATGTAGTCGATCGGAATTCGATGTTCCTCGAACCAGCGCAGCACCCCGATGTGGGCAAAGCCACGGGCACTGCCACCACCGAGCGCGAGGCCGACCTTTCGGCGACTCGCCCGCGTCGCGGTGTTCGTCCCGTCAACGTCTGACGAGGCGGTCGGTGACAGAACCGGGACGGACGCGCCAGCCTCCTGGGCGAGCGCGCCCGGATCATCGACGGTGAGAAGCCCGGCCGCAAGTGCGGCCGCGGCCAGGGCGCGGCGGTAAGCAATGGACATGATTGATGGGCGTGAAGACTGCTGATCCGCCACCATGGCCTCTGGTGACGACCGCTGCGCGTCGGAACATACGCGACGATGCGAGCCCGTTCAGGGCTCGTTGACCTGATCCCTGGACCTAGCGCACTCGCTTCCAGACGGTCCGCGCGAGGACCCGAGTGCCGTCGCGGGTCTCGAGTGACAGCGTGTCGCCCTCGAAGCTGTAATACCGGACCTTGTCGATGCCCATGTTCGTCGGCAGCGCCGACGGATCCACGTTGCCCGACACATCGGCGAGCACGATCCGGCTACCGCCCACGTCGACGACCGCCCTGCCCTTGAAGTTGAGCGCCGCGGCGCTGCCACCGGCAGCGGCCGGGTCGTTGATCTTGCCCGACAGGTCGAGGTTGCCATAGGCGTCGTAGGCAAGGCGCCCGGACGCTTCGACCGCGGTCGGCTTGCCGGCGGCGTCGAAGACGCTGAAGCTCGTCAGTGACCAGGTGCCTTCCAGCTGTTTCCTGATGGCCTCCGTCGTGCCCTCGCCGCTGGTGACCGGGGTCGTTTTCAGGGGCCGCCGGCTTGGCGTGGCCGCGCAGCCCACGAGAATCTGAGCCGTGAGCAGGCACGCGAGCGGCACAGCTACGGCGTTGAGACCGGAGCGACGCATCGGAACTCCTTTTCGTTGAAACCTGCGCGAACCGAGCAATGGGTGGGCGTGCGATCGGTCGGCCCACAGCCGGCGCTGGGGCAAGACGCCACGCATGCATGGGCTCCATGCTGCGGCAGGCGGGCCTGCTTCGCCAGTACTACCAAGTGCTAGCGGCAGAGTACTACCAAGTGCTAGCGGCAGCCGCGGCCGTGCTGTCGGATCCGGCACTGATGTCCGATAAGCAGGACGTGACGTCGGGTTGGGGATTGGAGCGCGCGCCCACCCCCGTGGGTCCCGTCCATCCCCCCGTTCGCCACCAGCGGTTGGGGCGCTGGCAGTCGGCCGCCACGGCGCTGCTCGTGTGCCTGCTCCTGACCGCGGCGGCATGGCGGGTCGTGGCCCGGCAGGTCGATCGCGCCGAGGCAGGCCTTTTCCAGCAACGGACCGACCGCGTCCTCACCACGATGCGGGGGCGACTGGCCTCGGCCAAGCAGGCGGTCTACGGCGCCAGGGCCCTCCTGACTGCCAGTCCGAACGCGACGCCGGAGGACTGGGAGCAGTATGTCCGGTCGGTGGAGCCCTTCCTGAACGAAGGGGTGGTCGGCCTCGGGCGCGTGGAGCGGATCCCGCGGTCGGGCATCGAGGCGCTCGAGGCGCGGATTCGTCGGGAGGGGCTCCCCTCCTTCCGGGTCGAGCGCGCGGGCCACAACCCGTTGGCCTATGTGGTGACCCGGATCGAGCCGGTGCAGCGCAATCGCGGCGCCCTCGGACTGGATGTCGGCTCCGGGGTCACCCGTCGCCGGGCCGCCGAACGCGCGATGGTCACCGGGCAGGCCGCGTTGTCGCGACGCATCCAGGTCATCGAAGGGGAGGGTGACGTGCCGGGGTTCCTCCTCTTCCTGCCACGGTACGCGCCCGGGCGCCAGCTCGACACACAACAGGACCGAACCGCCGCGCTCACCGGCTGGGTCTACGCCTCCATCCGCGTCGACGAACTCACCAGCGGCCTGGTGGACGCCGGTGGCCTCGACATCGCCTTTGCCATCCACGAGGAGGGCCATGCGGCCGCCGACAAGCCGCTGTTCGACACCGGGCTCACGTCGGCACAGGGAGCGCTGACGCGACGCACGGTCCTCGACGTCGAAGGGGAGCGCTGGCACTTCGAGTTCAGGGCGCGACCCTCGCTCGGCCTGCGTGACGCCAACATCCTCGCACCGGTCGTGCTCTGCGCCGGTCTCCTGGGCTCGACTCCTGAGCTTCTCGACGAGCAACGCCCGCTCCCGCGCCGAAACGATCGCCGAGACGATGACGGCACGGCTGGTCAGGACCAATGACGAACTCGCGCAGGCGGCCGCGCAGGCACGCGCGCTGGCCGAAGAGGCCACCCAGGCGAGCCTGGCCAAGAGCCAGTTCCTCGCGATGATGAGTCACGAGATCCGGACCCCGATGAATGGCGTAATTGGCATGACCAGCCTGTTGCTCGAATCGCCGCTGGCGCCGGAGCAACGTGACTGCGCGGAGACGATCCGCACGAGTGGCGATGTGCTGCTCGCGATCATCGACGACATCCTCGATTTCTCGAAGATCGAGTCAGGAAAACTGGAACTCGCGCCGATGCCGTTCGACGTGCGGACCCTGGTGCAGGGCACGATCGCGATCATCGCCCCGCGCGCGACCGGGAAGCGGGTCGCGGTGCGCGCGGAAATCGCCGCCGCTGTTCCGGCCGAAGCCATCGGCGATGCCAATCGACTGCGGCAGGTGCTGATGAACCTCGCCGGCAATGCCGTGAAGTTCACCGAGGCGGGCCACGTCGTGGTCGGCGTCGACCTGGCGATGCCCGACGACCCCGACGTCCTCGTGTTCGAGGTCCGCGACACCGGTATCGGCATCCCGGCCGACGCGCTGCCGCGCCTGTTCCAGCCGTTCACGCAGGTTGACGCCTCGACGGCGCGCCGGTTCGGCGGCACGGGGCTTGGGCTGGCCATCAGTCGTCGCCTCGTCGAGTTGATGGACGGCGCGATCGAGGTCACCAGCACCCTGGGCATCGGGTCCACATTCCGGTTCGTCGTACGCCTGCCCTCGGCGGACGGGGACGTCGGCGTCAGCGGCGCTGGTCCGCGGCCGCCGCAAGTCACGCCCGCGTACGCCCGCGGGCACGCGCTGCTGGCCGAGGACAACCCTGTCAATCGCAAGGTGGCGTTGTTGATGCTGCGACGACTGGGTTGGGAGGTCGACGAGGCGTTCGACGGGCGGGAGGCGCTCGAGGCGCTGGCGGAACGCGACTACGACGTCGTGCTGCTGGACATCCAGATGCCCGAGATCGACGGACTCGAAGTGGCCCGCCGAATCGTGGCCGCGCAACCCAACCCGGCGGAGCGACCGTGGGTCATCGCCGTGACCGCCAACGCGATCGTCGGCGACCGCGAAGCGTGCCTGGCGGCCGGCATGGACGACTTCATTCCCAAGCCGATGAAGCCTGCCACCCTGGAGGCCGCCCTCGCCCGCGCGATGATCGAGCGCCGACGCGCCAACGGCGGGCGCCGCCGAGGCGTCAGTTGACGGGAGGTGCCCTCACCTCGCCGGCGTGCACGCGCGGGGACGGAACCCGGGGCGCGCAAACAACACGCGTGTGAAGGACTCGCTCGTGTCCTCGACGACCCGCAGCTGTCCGTCGCTGTACATCCGACGCGACGCACTGGTCTCGGGCGATCTGGTTTCCGACAACGTCGCCGTCGTGCCGTCGGGCCACGTGATGTAGGCCTTGTCGTTCTCGAAGGCGACCCGCAGGGCGTCGGCACCGCATCGGAACGCCATCCCGATCGGGACGATGGGAGCGGCCGGTCCCGCTGCCGCGGTCCCTGGGCCCGGCGTGCCGCTCACCGCAGCAGCGGGCGGTGGCTCCGGCGGGCGGATGGCCGGGGCGAACGTGATTTCGGCCGTTGTCTTGCCGTGAATGCGGATGCGCAGGCGTTGCGCGGTCAGTTCGAGCACGTCCACCTTGGCCGTCGTGCCCTTCTCGGTGATCACCAGGCCGGCCACGTCCTCCGCCCATGAGCCAAGCGAGGGCGGCTTGCCGGTAGCCGACATGACGAGCACGTTGTCCGAGAGGAACACGTACATCGCGCCAGCGGGTACGGTCGTGGAGGACTCGGCGACCCACACGCGATCGACGAGCCGATCGACGCGGATGTCCGTAGACGCCGCCGTAGCGGCGGGCGTCGGCTGCGAGGCAGCGGTCGTCGCTGGCCGTGGCGCTGGCTGTTGATTCGCGTGGGTCGCCATCAGCGTCGCGGTCAGCAGCATTCCTACCGTCGTGACACCTGCCGACATGAGTGGGTTGCGCATGCTCATCTGGTTCGTCCTGCTCTGGTCGATTGCTCGCGCGCCTCCGGGGCGCGTGGGATCATCGAGGCGGCAGCCCCGGCCGTGGGGTCGCTCCTCGACAGTTCAGCACACTTTGTGTACAAGTCACGCCCACGCACCCTCGCGGGTTTGCGAGGCTTGCGCTCATGGACACCCTGGACCGCATGCGACGCCTGACCTGCATCCTCCTTTTCTCCGCCCTGGCGGGTTGCCGTCCTTCGACGCAGCCGCCTGCCGCGTCGACCACCGGCCGGCTCGCGCTGCCCCAGGGCTTCGAGGCGACCATCTTTCACGACGGCGTCGGCCGGGCGCGGCACCTGGCCGTGACCAGCGACGGCATCGTGTACGTGAAGCTCCGCGGACCGGTACGCGGCCAGACCCCGGCGGAGTTCAAGGGGGTGGTCGCGCTCCAGGATACCGGCGGGGACGGCCGTGCCGATCAGGTCGAGTACTTCGGCGCCTACGACGACATCGGCGATTACGGCACCGGGATGCGGCTCTTCGAGGGCCACATCTATTTCACGACCGCCGGCGAAGTCTACCGGCAGAAACTGGTGCCCGGCCAACTCGTCCCGACGACGCCGGTCGAACTGGTGCTGAAGCACGGCTACAAGGAAAGCGGCCGCTCGTACGAGCACATCGCCAAGCCGATCGCCTTCGACGAGCAGGGCCACCTGTATGTGCCGTTCGGCGCCCCCGGCGACGCGTGCCAGGACAAGAACCGCCAGCCCGGCGCCCCCGGCGCCGACCCGTGCGGCCAGTTGGAGTGGCACGGTGGCGTCTGGCAGTTCGACGCCCGCAAGCTGGGACAGACCGAGAAGGATGGCCGTCGCTACGCCACCGGGATCCGCAGTCTCGTGGCGATGACCTGGAACCAGGAAGTGCACGACTTGTACGCGGTGCAGCACGGTCGCGATGACCTGTACCGGTCGTGGTCGCAGTATTTCTCCCGGTGGCAGAGCGCGGTCCTGCCGTCCGAGGAGTTCTTCCGGGTCACCGAGGGCTTCGACGGCGGCTGGCCGTACTACTACTTCGACTGGATGCAGGGCAAGAAGCTGCTCAACCCGGAGTATGGCGGCGATGGCAAGAAGACGGGCGATGGCGCCAGGCTGACGCCGCCGCTCGTCGGCTTCCCCGGGCATTTCGCGCCCAATGACCTGCTGTTCTACGACGGCACGCAGTTCCCGGAACGGTATCGTCACGGCGCGTTCATCGCGTTCCATGGCTCGACGATCCGCATGCCGTACTCCCAGGCCGGCTACATCGTGGCCTTCGTGCCGATGCGTGACGGCCGCCCCACCGGTGACTGGGAAGTGTTTGCCGACGGATTCGCCGGGATCGACCCGATTCCGAATACCGGCGACGCCATCGGCCGGCCGATGGGCCTGGCGCAGGGACCCGACGGCTCGCTCTACATCAGCGACAGCGTCAGGGGCCGGATCTGGAAGGTGAACTATCGCGGCCGGCGCGACTCGTTCAGTGCGGCGCAGCTCTCCGCCATGGCGGCCCGCAAGACGCAGCAGGCCCACATCCACCAACCCGATGAGCAGAAGGACATCCTCGGAGGCGAAACGCTCGCTGCTGGCGGCAAGCTGTATCAGACCTACTGCATTGCCTGTCACCAGGGCGACGGCAAGGGCGACGGCGCACGGTTTCCTCCGGTCGCCAGCTCCCGCTGGGTGTCCGGCAACAAACAGCGGTTGATCTCGGTGGTGCTGTTCGGGCTGCAGGGCGAGATCGAGGTCGAGGGCAAGTCGTACAACGGCGTGATGCCTGCCAACGGCTTCCTGAGCGACGAGCAGATCGCGCAGTTGCTGACGTTCCTCCGCCAGAACTTCGCCAATCACGCACAGGGCGTCAGCGCCAACGAAGTGGCCGACCAGCGCGCCAAGGGCCAATGGACGCCGCCGACGCCGTGAAACGGGTCGCTCGTCCGAGCGTCGCCGTGGCGGCAGCGGTGGCCCTGCTGCTGGCTTCGCCATTCGCTCGCGAGCAATCGGCATGGCTGCAACTGGCGCCGCTGTTCAGGACCCCGGCCGGCTTCGAAGGCCAGCTCGGGAGCTTCCGGTCACCGCTGATTTTTGCCGACGGGTCACCTCTCCGCAGCGCGACCGACTGGCCGCGTCGTCGCGCGGAGATTCTGGCCGAATGGCACGGGCTGATGGGCGCATGGCCACCGCTACTCGACAAGGTGCCGATGGAGGTGCTCTCGGAAACCCGCCGCGAGACCTACCTGCAGCGCCGGGTGCGCCTTCAGGTCGCCCCCGGGCAGCGCATCGAGGGCTGGCTGCTCGCGCCAGCCGACGCCACATTACGAAAAGCGGCGGTGCTCGTCCCGTTCTACGAGCCAGAGACCAGCGTCGGCCTCGGCGAGCGTCCCAATCGTGATTTCGCGCGGTTGCTGACGCGCGCGGGCTTCGTCACCCTCTCCATCGGCACGCCGGCCGGCGACGCCCGCAGCCCCGATCTCGGCAGCGTCACGTCACAGCCGCTGTCGTACTACGCCTACGTCGCGGCCAACGCCTCGACGGCGTTGGCGGCGCTGCCGTACGTCGATCCGCTGCGCATCGGTGTGGTCGGCCACAGTTACGGCGGCAAGTGGGCGCTGTTTGCCGGCGCGTTCTGGGATCGGTTCGCCGCCGTGGCGACCAGCGATCCGGGCATCGTCTTCGACGAGACACGCCCGAACGTGAACTACTGGGAGCCCTGGTACCTCGGATTCGATCCGAAGGTGCGACGTCAGGTCGGCGGCCTGCCGACCGCCGACAATCCGCGCACCGGCGCCTACAAGGTGATGCGTGAGCGGGGCATGGATCTGCACGACCTGCACGCGTTGATCGCGCCACGCCCCTTCTTCGTGAGCGGCGGGGCCGAGGATCCCCTGGAACGCTGGGTGGCGCTGAACCACGCCGTGGCGGTCAACCGGTTCCTCGGCTTCCGCGATCGGGTCGGCATGTCGAGCCGGCCCACACACGATCCGACGCCGGAGTCCAACGCGCAGATCGTGGCCTTCTTCGAGCATTTCCTCGACGGATCGACGGTGCAGTGACGCCGGCGGCGTGAGCGCGAGCGGTTTCTGGCAACCGGTCTCGAGCGCCACCGGCGGGCGGCAACATTCCAGGCGTGGCTGGCACAGCCCGGTGCGGCCTGCGTTCGGCGTTCGGCGTTCCGCGTTGGTCAGGGCTGTGCGCTCAGGGGGTAAGCTACGTCGCATGCTCGACTGGATTCACGAGGCGACACGCCTGAGGGCGAGCGTCTGGTTCCCTCTCTGTGTGGTCGTGACGATGTCGACGGGTACCGCGGCGCAGGAGCAGGCGACCGCAGCGTCGCATGCCGGGCACGCCCAGGTGCCGCCCCCATCGGCGTCGGCACCGGCGTCGCCGGCCAGGCCCGGCGAACTCCCCGAGATGATCAAGAAGCCGATCGCGCTGATGCCGAAGGCTCTCGGTCCGTACACGCGTGCCATTTCTTCGAACAACGCCGAGGCACAGGCATTCTTCACCCAGGGCATACAGATGATGTTCGCCTTCGCGAAGGCGGATGCGATCCGGTCGTTCCGCGCCGCGTGGTCAGCCGATCCGGCCTGCGCCATCTGCCATTGGGGAGAGGCGTGGGCCTGGGGCTCGTACTTGAACGGGAAGATGGACGCCGAAGACGCACCGTTTGCGTACGCGTCATCGCGCACCGCGCTCTCGCTGAAGGCGAAGGCGAGCCCGGTCGAACGCGACTATATCGACGCGCTGGCGGTCCGCTACGTGAAGGACTTCGATCCCGAGAAGCGCCGCGTGCAGGACGAGGCATACGCCGAGTCCACGCGACGCCTGTCGGAGAAGTATCCCGACGATATGGACGCGCGCACGTTGTATGCCGAGGCCCTGTTCCTGCTCGAGCCACGCAAGGGTCGCCGCGACGTCAACGCCCCGAACATCCAGCGCCTCCATGGTGTCCTCGAAGGCATCCTGGCGCGCGACCCGAAGCATCCGGGCGCCTGCCACCTCTACGTGCACGCCACCGAGTCGACCGTACGGCCCGACAAGGCGGAGGCCTGTGCCGAATACCTCGGTAAGTCCATCCCCGGCGCGAGCCACATCAACCACATGCCGTCGCACACGTGGAACGAGGTCGGACGCTGGGGCGACTCGGTGCGCTCCAACCTCGATGCCGTCCACTCCGACATGAAGGCCGACGTCGGCGAGGGCTTCGCCATCTACCCGGAGCACAACCTGCACATGCTGCTGTACGCGGCCTCGATGGACGGGCAGGGCGCGATCGCCACGACCGCGGGCCGCGATTACGCCAGGCGCGCCAAGGACACGATGTACCAGGTGCTGACGCTGATCCGGTTCGGCCGCTTCGAAGAAGTGCTCGAGGTGAAGCCTCGGCCCAACCGTCCGATCCCTGCCGGTTTGTGGGACTTCGCCCAGGGTTACGCCTATCTCCGCACAGGCCAGGCGGACATGGCCAAGGTCTATCTCGCGCGCGTCCGCAAGGGCGCCGAGACGCCCAAGGCGGAGTTCCGCGACCATCCGGCGAACCGCCTGCTCGGCCTCGCCGCCGACCTGCTCGACGGCGAGATCCTGCGCGACGAGAAACAGCTCGACGCGGCGATCGCGAGATTCGAGTCCGCCGTCGCGCAAGACGACGCGCTGGAGTACGACGAGCCGGAACCGCTGCCCTTCCCGGCGCGCCACTGGCTCGGCGCCGCCCTCATCGAGGCAGGGCGCTTCGCGGACGCCGAACGCGTGTATCGCGAGGACCTCGAGCAGCATCCCCGCAATGGCTGGTCGCTCCTCGGACTTCGTCAGGCCCTCGAAGGGCAGGGCCGAAAGGATGCCGCCATCGACGCCGACCTGGAGAAGGCCTGGGCGCGTGCCGACACCTGGACGCGATCGTCGCGCTTCTGATCTCAATCCAACCCAACCCCATGGCTCTTCGCTCCCTGAGTGTCCAATCCAAGCTGCTGCTCGCCTTCACCCTGCTCACGCTGCTGGGGATCGCGATGGTGTCGTACACGGCGTACACGACCGCGCGAGCCAGCCTGCTGACCTCGATCGAGCGACAGCTCGTCGGGCTTCAGCGCTCGAAGGCCGGCATTGTCCGCAGCATCCTCACCTCGACGAAGAACGAGGTGCTGGCGCTGTCGGGTAGCGACGGGCTCAGCCAGGTCGTCCCGGACCTGACGGCCGCGTATCGTCAGCTGTCGCGCGAGCAGGTCACGCCCGAGATGCGGGATGCCGTTCGGGCCTTCTACACCCGCGAGTTCGAACCGGCGCTGGCGGCTCGCACCAGGTTGGCGCCCGCGAAGGACGCCTTCCTGCCGACGACCGACACCGGTTGGTACCTCCACTACCACTACATGGTGAACGGCGGCCACCCGTACGGACAGCGGCGCCGGCTCGAGTCGTCCACGGACAAGAGTGCGTTTGCCGCAGCCCTCGTCAGGGCGCGAAACGTGCTCGGGCCGTCGCTCGATCGGCTGGGCCTCGACAACGTCGTCCTCGTCGATCCGGAGTCGCTCGAGGTGATCTTCAGCTACGACCAGTCGACCATCTTCGGCACAACGTTGGACTCGGGACCGTATTCGGGCAGCGGCGTGGCCACACTCGCGCGGGCGCTGCGGCGCTCGCAGGACGAGGACGACTACAAGTTCACCGACTTCGAGTCGTTCCGGCCGGCGCTCGGCCAGCCCAGGGCCTTCATTGCCAGCCCCGTGTTCGTCGGCCCGGATCTGGTGGCGATCATGATCCTGCGCTTCCCGATCGAGCCGATCGCGCAGGCGCTCTCCAACAACGGGGGTTGGGAGGCCGAGGGGCTCGGCAAGACCGGGCAGGCGTACCTCGTTGGTCCCGACATGACCATGCGTGTCGATTCCCGGTTCCTGGTAGAGGACAGGGCGAACTTTCTCGAGACGCTCGGTCATTCCAGGTTGACCGCCCGCACGATCGACGAGGTACGCAGGCTCGGTACCACGATCCTGACGGTGCCGATCGCCCACGATGGCGCTCGTGCCGCTTTCAACGGCGCCAGCGGCTTCATCGAGACCGAGGACTACCGCGGCAAGGACGTGTTCACCGCCTACGGGCCCGTCGATCTCGACTCATTGCGCTGGGCCCTGCTCACCAAGATCGATCGCAGCGAGGCCATGGCGCCCCTGCATGCACTGGGACGCCGGATCCTGGCGGTGGGAGTGGCGCTGTCACTGTTGGCGTCGTTGCTTGCGCTCGCCCTTGCGTCGATCATCACCCGCCCCATCGCCGAACTGGTGCGGGCGGCACGCGAGGTCAGTGCAGGCAACCTCGAGACGCGCGTGCAGGTCAATGCCCATGACGAGTTCCGTGCGCTGGGCGAGGCCTTCAACGAGATGGTCCACAACCTGGGTGCGAGCCGCATTGCGCTCGACGCCCAGGTGCAGACCAACGAACGCCTCCTCCTGAGCCTGCTGCCAGCATCCGGTGCGGCGCAGGTCCGTGGCGGGTCCGATGCGCCGAAATCGTTTGCCGACGTGACGGTAGCCTACGCCCGACTCAGCGGTTTCGACTCGCTCTCCCGCGACTTTGGCGAGGATCAGTCGATGACGCTCCTCAGCGACATCGTCGCGGCGTTCGACGAAGCGGCCGAACAGCATGGCGTCGAGAAGGTCCGGACGATCGGTTCCTCCTACCTGGCGGCGTCGGGCCTCTCGGTCGATCGCCCGGATCACACCGCCAGGGTCGTCGAGTTCGCGCGCGAAGCCGCACGTATCGTGCGCCGTTTCAACGCCGAGCGTGGGACCGCGCTGACGCTCGAGGCCGGCATCAACACCGGACCGATTGTCGCGGGTCTTGTCGGCCGGCGGAAGTTCATCTACGACCTCTGGGGCGACACCGTGCGGCTGGCGCGTGACATCGAGCGGCAGGGTGTCGGCACCATCGTCGTGACACGCGCCGTCTACGATCGCGTGCGGGAGTCTGTCCCGTTCGATGCGCCCCGAATGGTCGACATCCGCGGCCTTGGCGCGATCGAGCTGTATCCGGTGGCCGGGGACGCCGCATGAACCAACTCCTCGCCGATCTCGGCGCGCGGTGGATGTGGGCCCTGGCGCTGGTGCTGGCGTTCCCGGCGGCGCTGCTCGCGCTCAACGAGCTGGCGTTCGATCTCGTGCGCCGCGGCCGCCCCATCGCGACGTCGGTGCGGTTCGTGCGGACATGGGTCCTGTCTGCGCTCGTCTTCGTGCTCTTCCTCCGCAACGTGCTGGACCTGCCAGGTGAGCACCTGTGGGTCCGCCTTGCACTGACGTTGTTCTGGGTCTGCGTCGTCCTCGCGGTACTGGGCGCGATCAACACGGTCGTCTTCGAGCAGGCGTCCCAGGGCAGCTGGCAGTCGCGGGTGCCGAAACTGCTGCGCGATCTCGTGCGCCTGTTGCTTGTCGCCACAGCCGGTGCGCTGGTCTTCTCATTCGTGTGGGGCCGGGAACTGAGCGGCGCGCTTGCAGCACTCGGCGTCACGTCGATCGTCGTCGGCCTCGCGCTGCAGGAACCACTCGGCAACCTGTTCTCGGGCCTGATGCTGCTGATGGAGCGACCGTTCGAGGTCGGCGACAACGTCGAGGTCGCCGGCGCGTCCGGTGTCGTCAAGGAGATCAACTGGCGGTCGGCGCACATCAAGTCGGCGCGCGGCGTCGTGCAGATCGTCCCGAATTCGACATTGAACAAGGAGATCATCAACAACTACTCGCGTCCGCGGCCGGTCCGGATGGAGGAGATCGAGGTCGCCTTCAGTTACGACGATCCGCCCAACCTGGTCCGCGACAGCTTGCTCGAAGTGGCGCAGGGCACGCCCGGTGTGATGCAGGATCCGGCCCCGATCGCCGCGACCTTCGCATACACGCCTTCGGCCATCAGCTACAAGCTGATCTACCGCACCACCGAGGACGACCGTTGGCCCGTACGCAACGACGTCGTCACGCGGATCTGGTACGTCGCCAAACGCCGCGGCCTGACGATGCCGTACCCGGTCGTGCGACAGATCAACTACGACGCCGAGGGGCCCTTCGTGCCGCCGGTGGTGCCACCTGTGGAGCAACTGCGGCGCCTCTCGAAGGTGTCGACGCTGTCTGACGACGAAGGGCAAGTGCGCGCGCTGACGTTCGGCCGGGACGAGGTGATCTTCAGCGAGGGCAGCGAGCTGAGCGGCGTCTACCTGCTCATTTCCGGCGCGGTATCGCTCGAAGTCGGCGCGGACGGCGTCTACAGTCCGATCGGTGCCGTCGCGGCCGGTGAGTACTTCGGCGAAGCCGGCATGTACGGCGTGCAGCCGGCCGAGATGCGTGCCGTCGCGAGCCTCGATTGTGCGGTCCTGTGGATGTCGCCCGAGACGGTCCGCACGTTGTTTGAGGCGAGCCCGCGCCTGGCGCGCGAAACCGGCCAGATCCTCGAGGCACGTCGCCGAGCCATGCAGGCGGCTCGTCAACTGACGCGTCGTGGCTGACGCCGCGACCATGGGCCTTGCCCTTCAGCGTTCATCGTTCGACGTTCGGCGTTTTCTTGACCCAGCCGTCGACCTTTGGGTCGACGGTCGGCCCGTGTGGCAATCGGGAAACTGTAGGCCGTAGGCAGCAGGCTGCAGGCCATGAGCCGCAGGCCTTTTTCCGTGTGGAGCATCATCGATGGTTCGGCAAACGGCGCGTGTGGTGGCGATGGCGGTACTGACAGTCCTGGCGAGAGCGTCCCTGGTGTGGGCGGGGCCACTGCAGGACGACCTGGCAGCTCGACGCGCGCGCCTGATGGAGAAGCTGGGCACAGACACGATCGCGATCGTGTGGAGCGCCCCGACCAGGGTCTATTCCCGCGACGTCGACTACGAATACCGCCCGGACAGCGACCTGCTGTATCTCACCGGAGTCGCCCAGCCGGACACGATCCTCGTCCTGATCCCGGGCGCAAGGACCGTCCGCGAAGTGCTGTTCGTCCGCGAGCCCAACCCGGCGCGCGAGCACCGCGAAGGTCACATCCTCACGAGGGCCGAAGTCGCCGCCCAGAGCGGGGTGAAGACCGTCCATTTCGGCAACCAGTTCGAGCCGTTCGTGACCGCGCTCTTCAACCGGCATGTGTTCGGGCTCAGGCGCAACGAGGTCTCGACGGAGTTCGACGTGTTCTTCGAGGCCGTGGCCGCCAACAAGGCGACGCTCTCGTTGCCGTTCGGACCGCGCCCCGCGCCGTCGGCGCCGCTGACGGCGCCGTACGAGTTCGCGGCCAGGGCGCGTGACCGCTTCCTGAACGTCACGTTCGTCGATGCGTCTCCGATCATCGCCGACCTCAGGCTGGTCAAGACGCCGTACGAGCAGTCGGTGCTGACCAGGAGCGGTGTCATCTCGAGCAGCGCGCACAAGGCCGGCATGACCGCGGCACGCCCCGGCAGGTACGAGTACGAAGTCGAAGCCGCCATCGAGCAGGTCTATCTCGCCAACGGCGCCATGAACCCCGGCTACCCGTCCATCGTCGGTAGCGGGCCGAACGCGACGATCCTCCACTACGGCGCATCCAGCCGGCAGATGCAGGCCGGCGAGATCCTGCTCGTGGATGCGGCGGGCAGCTACGACGGCTACACCATCGACATCACCCGCAGCTATCCCGTGAGCGGTGCCTACACCGAGGCGCAGAAGGACATCTACCGCCTCGTGTTCGAGGCGCAGGAGGCCGGCATGCGCGCCGCGCGTGTCGGCAACAAGACGGCCGACGTCGAGAAGGCCGCCGAAGAAGTCGTCAAGGCCGGCTTGCTGAAGCTCGGCCTGATTACCGATGCGACAGGCGAGCAGTTCCGGACGTGGTACACCCACGGCATCTGCCACTGGATCGGCATCGACGTCCACGACGTCGGCGACTACCAGCGTCCGCTCGCTTCCGGCATGACGTTCGTTGTCGAGCCGGGCCTCTACATTCGTCCGCAGGCGCTCGACGAACTGCCCGACACGCCCGAAAACCGCGCCTTCACGGCGGCGGTGCTCCCCGCCGTCCAGAGGTACGCGCAGATCGGCATCCGTATCGAGGACTCGTTCCTGTTGACCGACACCGGGCTCACGAGCCTCTCCGCGGCGGTCCCACGCACGATCGCGGAGGTCGAGGCGTTCATGAAGGCACGGTAGGGCGTCAGATCGCGTCGGCCGACATCACGGCGCCCAGCAGCACGTTCGCGCCGTTGGCGATGTCGGTGGGGTGCGAGAACTCCTTGGGCGAATGGCTGATGCCGCCGACGCTCGGGATGAAAATCATCCCCATCGGCCCGAGTTGCGCGATCGCCTGCGCGTCGTGGCCGGCGCCGCTCGGCATCACCTTCGTTTCGAGCCCCAATGCACGGGCTGCATCGGCGATGATGCTGCGCATGTGCGGGTCGCTCGGCGCGGGCGCATTGACGTGAAGTTCCCTGTACGCGAACGTCGTCCCGGTCGCATCGCCGATTCGGTCGGCTTCTCCTCGGATGGCGTCGTAGAACCGCAGGATGGCGGCCGCATCCAGGTCGCGCAACTCCAGTGAACAGACCACGCTGCCAGGGACTACGTTGCGCGCACCCGGGCTGACCTGCATTCTGCCAACCGTGCCGACCTGGCGTCCCGGCGTCGCCCTGACGACTCGATTGACCATGTCCACGAAACGGGCCGCCGCGAGCAGCGCATCCTGGCGCTTGTCCATCGGTGTCGTCCCGGCGTGATTGGCAAGTCCCGTCACCGTCACGTCCCATTGCCGGATGCCGACGATGCCCTCGACGATGCCAATCGGCACGCGCTCTGCCTCGAGGATGCCGCCCTGTTCGATGTGGAGTTCGAGGTACGCGGCGACGCTACCGCGGTCACGACGTGCCTCGCCGAGCCGCGCCGGATCGCCGCCAACGAAGCTGATGCCATCGCGCACGGTCTTGCCGCTCGACGTGACGTGAGCGAGTTCGGTTTCTTCGAACTGGCCGCTGACCGCACGACTGCCGAACAGGCCGCCCTCCTCGTTGGCCCACACGGCGACCTCGATCGGGTGTCGCAAGGTCACACGGCGATCCTGCAGCGTGCGTGCGACCTCGATCGCCGCCATCGTGCCGACGTTGCCGTCGTAGCTGCCTCCGTCCGGCACCGAGTCGATGTGCGAGCCGAACACGATGGGTGGCAGGCCCGAGGTGCTGCCGGCACGGCGGCCGATCAGGTTGCCGGCGAGGTCTGTGGCGGGAACGAGGCCGGCCTCCTGCATCCAGCCGGCGACGACGAGCCGGGCCTGCTTGTCCTCGGTGCTGTAGCCGAGGCGATGCGTGCCGCCCGCAGGCGTGCCCCCGAATCGCCGCAGGTCCATCAACGTCGTCTGTAGCCGTGTCGCATCGACGCGCGCGGCGGTGTCTTGCGCGAATGCCGGACGGGCCGTCGATAATCCGGCAATCGAACCGACGAAGGTTGCGTTGAAGTCCCGACGGGTGACTCTATGCGGTGACATACCGCAGATAGTACAGTCGGGCTGTCGGAGTATCATCCGCGCACCCTTCAGGGCGGATCGGCATGCGCCAGATTGCCCTTGCCCCTTATGTTGCCCTCGCTCGAATGACGAGGGCGGCCGTGATGCTGTGGGTTGTGGCGCTGCCATCGCCCGTGTCGGCGGGACCAGCGCCAGTCGCGTATTCGGCCAATATCAACTATTACCTCGACGGATCGGTCGCGGCGGCTGGTCCGTCCGACTACGTCGAGGCACTATCGCGACCACTGGCGTCGGTGACTGGCTGCATGCTCTCGACGCCGACAGCGCGTGCCTGCGGATCCAGCAGCGCGACGATCGGGCTGCTCACCACGCAGTCGACCATGACCGACACGGCGCCCGGGTCGATGGCGGGGAGCGCCGAGAGCGCGAACGGCTATGCCACGTTTCGCGACATCGTCGTCGTTCGCGGCCTGACGCCGGGATCGTATCAACTCGTGCCGAGGGTGACGATCGAGGGCACGACGGACTGGTCCGGTGTCGTCTTGCCGTTCACCGCCAGTGTCGGCGTGCAGCTGTATGGTCCGGACGGCAAGGCCGTCATCCAGGACACGCCGCTCGACACCACCCAGCACTCGGTGGCGGTCACTCGGACGCTGGGCGGCATTCCATTCACTGCTGGCGTGCCGTTCAACGTCATGATCGGGTTCGGGCATGCCGCGCGCCTCTTCAGGAACTTGCCGGCCAATACGTCGGTCACGGCCAGCTACACGATGCGAGTAACGGGGTTGGCGGTCCTCGATGCGCTCGGTCGTGTGGTGACCAGCTACGACATCGGCGCTCTATCGGGGGCAGCGTACAGCGCGAGCGGGATCGAGCGAGTCGATGTCGAGTCCCCCGACTTCGAGTTCACCGTGTCGGGGCCCGAACAGACGATGATTCCCAACGGCAACCCCTGGGGCCTCACGCACACGCCCGACGAGGGCATGTCCTACCGCACGTTCGACGGCGGCTGCGCATGTGGTTCGTCGGCGGTGTCGGCACGTTCATGACGCGAGGCTCGACGCTGGAGAACCAGGTGCCGTGGCCCTTGAAGAATGGCAAGGCCGTGCCCCTCATCGGACCCTCCGGAAGCGGCTTCGACGCCAACTACGCCGGGGTTGGCTCGGTCGTCGCCGCCGCGAACGGGCGCGACCTGCTGATGTTCTACCACTCGGAGATCCAGCCGTGTGGCTACTTCCTGCCGTTCATCGCCGGCATCGGTCTCGCGCGCTCGACCGATGGCGGTCTCACGTGGCAGAAGCGCGGCCAGGTCCTGTCCGGATCCGAGCCGAAGCCGACCCACTGCAACTTCGACGCGAGTGGCGTCGGCAATCCCACCGTCTTCAAGAGCCGCGACGGGCGTTGGCTCTACATGCTCTTCGGCGAATGGCGGCGCAGTCTTCCTGAATCGGGACCCGATTCGGTATTCCTCGCCCGCGCGCCGATCGAATCGGACGGGGAGCCGGGCTCCTGGCAGAAGTACGCCTACGGCGGGTTCGCGGAGGCCGGGCTCGGCGGATCGCCGACGCCGATCGTGGGCCCGCCCGACCAAATGGGCGAGACGGTATATGCGGGTTTGCCCTCCATCAGCTGGAACGTGCACGCCAGCGATACCTGATGACGTTCATGACGTTTCACGGTGTCTACGTCGCCACATCGCCGGATGGCATTCACTGGGATCGTCCCAGGCTCGTCTGGCGGGATCTCCCCATCCACGTGCAGGTGCCAGGCAAGACCTGGTTCGCCTATCCCTCGTTTGTCAGCCCCGATCAGCCCACACAGGAGACCACCGGGCAGCACGGCTACGTGTACTTCGCGCGCGGGTTCTTCGGCCTGAGCCCGCCCCACGTGATGTCTCGGCTGCGGTTCGACATCCGCATCCCGTCCGGCGCCACGACCGACACCGATGGTGACGGCTTGCCCGACGGCTGGGAGCAGGCGAACGGGCTCGACCCGTCCAGTCCCTCTGACGCGGCGCTCGACAGCGACACCGATGGCATCACGAACGCGCAGGAGTATGTCGCCGGCACGCATCCACGGGGCGTGTTCACCCGGTACCTCGCCGAAGGCGCCTCCAACAAGTTCTTCGAGACGTCGATCGCGCTCCTGAACACGGCGAGCGAGCCGGCCCACGTGCTGCTGTCGTACCAGGCGGCGGACCGTACCGTTCGCAAGGAGACGGTGGTCGTCGGACCGGAGTCCCGTCGGACGATCACGCCCGGGCTGCTGCCCGGGATGCAATCGGCGGAGTTTGCGACCACGATCGAGTCCGACGCGCCGATCGTCGTCGATCGAACGATGCGGTGGCCCCCGGGCGTCAACGCGTACGGCAGCCATGCCGATCGCGCCGTTGTCGCTCCGGGCACGACGTGGTATCTGGCGGAGGGGGCGACACACTCCGGCTTCGACCTGTTCTATCTGATCGAGAACCCGGGCGACCAAGCGGCCGACGTGAGCGTGGAGTTCCTGCGTCCACCGCCGCTCGGGCCGACCCAGTCCACATACCACGTCGACCCCAGGAGCCGCTTCACACTGTGGGTCGACACGCTGCCCGGCCTTGGCGACACGGACGTGTCGGCGGTCCTGCGCTCGAACGTCCCGATCATCGTCGAGCGGGCCATGTACCTGACTGGCGCGGGAAGGGCGTTCGAAGCGGGGCACGAGAGTGCCGGGATTGCGGCGCCGGAGAGCGACTGGTTCTTCGCCGAAGGGGCGACCGGCGACTACTTCGACATGTTCATCCTGCTCGCGAACCCGGACGACCGCTCCGCGAACGTGTCGTCGCGTTTCCTGCTCCCCGACGGCAGCTCGTTCGCCAAGGCGTACGTCATCGCGCCCCGGTCACGGTTCACGATCTGGGTCGATCAGGAGGACCCACGCCTTCGGGACACGGCGGTCTCGGCCGTGGTCACGTCGACCAACGGCGTCCCCATCGTCGCCGAGCGGTCGATGTGGTGGCCAGGTCCGACCTCGACCACGTGGGGCGAGGCTCACGCGTCTCCGGGGGCGACGCAGACCGATCCGAGCTGGTGCCTGGCCGAGGGCGAGGCGGGGCCTGGCGTCGACACGTACATCCTCGTGGCGAACACGTCCGATCAGCCGCGCCGGATACGCGCCACGCTCTTCTTCGAGAATGGCCAGCGGCCGGTGAGTGGCACCTTCGATGTGGCGCCGACCAGTCGCTTCAACGTCTATCCCCCCGTGGACTTTCCCGGAACCTTCAGTGGCGTCACCCGACGCCGCTTCGGTGCGCGGATCGAGTCGATGCCCGAGCCGGGTCAAGAGGCGGGTGGCATCGTCGTCGAGCGCGCCATGTACTCGGGCGATGGCGTGCGGGCCTGGGCCGCCGGGACCAACGCGTTGGCGACGCCCTGCCGTTGACGCGTCGCGGCGCGTGCCTGCAATTCCCGCCTGGCGGTCACGTCACCGTGCCGCGCTGACGCCACTTCGTCCAGCGAGGTTGGTAAGAAGCACCTTCCAGTGTTCGAGGGCACCGAACAACTGCTCCACGGGCACGCGCTCATCGCGGCCGTGCGAGAACTGGTCGCTGTCCTTCATGAACAGCCCCATCACGCCGTAGGTGGGGATGCCGGCGGACCGCACCTCGCGGCCGTCGGTGGCGTAGGGGGCCATGTAGGGGATGACAGGGACACCGGGATAGCGCGCGTGCACCGCCGCGGCGACTGCCGCGATGACGTCCTCGCGCAGGGGCGACGCCGGACTCGGCAACCCCTCGCCTACCTGGGTGATGGTGAGGCCCCTCAGGTTCGCCACGCGCTCCAGCGTCGCCTTGACGGCGTCGACGGCTTCCCCGGGGAAGATCCGGCAGTTCACGGTCACGGTCGCCGATTGCGGCAATGCGTTCTCGGCATGCCCGGCGCGCAGCATGGTCGGTACGCACGTGGTGCGCGTGATCCCGACGGCCTCGGGACGACGCCAGAGTTCGTCCGCGGCGGCCTGATCGGCGGGATCGGCTGCCAGCCGGCCCATGGCTTCGCCCTCGGGGCCTGGTGTGAGACGTTCCATCTCGCGCAGGTACGCGCGCGTCGTGTCGTTGACCGCGACGGGGAAGCGATACGCTTCGAGGCGCTTGAGGACGTTGGCAAGATCGAAAATCGCGCTGTCGGTGCGCGGCGTGGAGCTGTGTCCGCCAGGGTTGGTGACCGTCAGTTCGAAGGTGGCATACGTCTTCTCGGCGCTCTGGACGAAGTACGCGACAGGCGTTCCGGTCTCGTCCAGCTTGCCACCGCCGCCATCGTCATTCAGTGCGAACTCGGCATCGGTCAGCGCGCGGTGTGTCGTCACGAGGTCGCGTACCGAGAGCATGCCCGTCTCCTCGTCACCGGAGAGGGCGATCACGAGATCACGACTCGGGACGAAGCCCTCCGCCTTCAGGCGCAGGAACGTGGCCGTGAGCGAGGAGACGCCGAACTTGTCGTCGGCGCTGCCGCGGCCGAAGAAATAGCCGCGCTCTTCCTGCAGGACAAACGGGTCGCGCGTCCAGTCCTCGCGCCGTGCGTCGACGACATCCATATGGGCCAGCAGCAGGATGGGCTTCTTGCCGGAGGAGCCGTCACCGCGGTAGCGCACCACGAGCCCGGCCGTCTTCTCGCCTGACGGCACGGTGAATGGCAGGACATGCACGTCGGTGGCTGGGAAGCCCCCAGCTCGGAACTGCCCGGCGAGGTAATCTGCCATCGCCGGGACCATGGCCTGGCCTTCAGCCGTGCGCATGCCGACGATGGTCCGATAGATCTCGAACGCCTTGCGTTGATAGGGCTGCGTGTACGACGCCGCGCTGGGCTGTGCCGAGGCCGGCGCCGCGAGCGTGCCCAGCAAGGCAGCGCCCGCGACGGCCATCGTGATCGAACGTGACATGCACGTCACTGTACTGCACGCTCAGCCCACTGCCTTCTCCAACGATGCGATCGACTGATCGAGGGCCTTGTCGAAGAACTCCCGCATGCGCCCGGCCATCTGGTCGCCCGGGACCGCGGCGAGGCGGGCCGCGAAGCCGAGGTAATACTCGGCGTACCAGTCAGGTCCCGGGTCGGGATCGGGCACCGGCGGCCACACCGGCGGAAGCTTCGGTCGCCGCGGGTATGGCGGACACAGGTCTTCGAGGAAACGCAGCGCGCCGGCGGGGTCGAGGCCCGTCCGTTCACCCACCCACGCGTGGTGCAGCAAGTCGGTGGCCATCGCCGCGCCGATTCCCATTGGCGGAAGCGGCTGCGGATTCAGCGCAACCCAGGACACGCGACCAAACGGGCCGTGCGGAGGATTGACGTCGTAGATGGAAGGGAACTTCTTCCCGATGATCGACAGCAACTTCTTGTTGATTGCCATTGACACTCCCTCTGGTGCGGGCACGCGGCCGCCATCTCGCTCCGGGGCGCCATGGCGCACGCAGCGCTCGAGCGTGGTTCGTCGTGGTCGGAAGCGTGAGATCGCGTCTGCCTGCGGTCTGGTGATCTAAACGGTGGGTCGATTGCGATCCGAACGTCGGTCGTCACATGCAACCAGTGACTTACTCACGAGTGCTGTAGGCACGGATGGGGTGGCAACTCGGCCGTTGGATCAGGAACCCAGGAGCACGGAGCGCAGGAGCACGGGAGTCTCTGACGCGATTGTGTCTGCTTACGCGAGTGTCCCGCACTCTCAGAAGAGGGTTTGCGGGTAGGCGTTGACCGCCGTCAACGCCTCGGCGTACGCGACACCGCACGTGGCGCCGCGGTAGCGCGCGAGGCTCTCCTTGAGCCGCTGTGCGCCGTCGAGCGTACCCGCAGCGTAGGTCTCGTTACGCGTCAGGGCCATCAACTTGCCGAGCCATTCGATGGCACGAGGCCACTCGCGCGTCACATCGACGAACGTGTCCGGCACGAAGCCGATCGTGTGGCGCGGGCCGTTGTCGTACAGGTAGGTGCGACGCGGCGTGATGTAGGGCGCAAACGGGTCGGAGAGGACGCGGTCGCCCAGGTGCAGCGCGAGCGTGCTCAACTCCGACGCGACGACATGATCCGGATGCTGGTCCCTGGACCACAACACGAAAGCGGTGTCCGGTTTCACCTCCGCCACGACCTCGGCGACCGCGCGCCTGTGGGCGTCAGTCGATTGCAGCATGCCGGACGCCCACGGCAGGAACCGCGACTCCATGCCGTACTCTGCGTTGATGCGTTTCGTACCTTCGACGATGTCGGGGCCGCGTCCGCGCACCGGTTTCCAGTTCGAGTAGTCGCCGATCATCGCAAGGACGACGACGCGGTGTCCCTGCGCCACCGCCTGCAGGAGCGTTCCCGGGATGCCGAACGGGCTGTCGTCGTAGTGTGCGCCCATGGCGAGGATGGTGCGTTTGGCCGGCGGTGCTGTCGCCGCCGGCGCCTGCGGCTCGAATCCGCTCGCGTTCGCCTGTCCTGCCGCGGCCACGGCGGCCGCGGCACTCAGGAATGTTCGCCGGTTCATACGCAGCCTTTCTGTCATGGATGGAACGCCGCGCTGGGACTGCGCGGCGTTCCCTTCCGCATTCTCCACCGCGTCGCCTCCGTCGACCTGAAGGTCGACGGCTCATATGGAGGACGTAGGCCTCGACCTTCAAGTCGACGCTTCCGCGCTACCTCGGCCAGGGTTCGGAACGCGCCGAGCCTACACGATCGGCGTCTTCATCCAGGGCGCGGTGTTGTGGAAGTTCACAAGCACCCCGCCGGGGCCGTTGATGGTGTCGCACGCTGCGCGTTCCTCGCCGCTCAGTGACATCTCCAGTACCGGCAGCACGTCGTCGAGTTGTTCGCGCGTGCGGGGTCCGACGATCGGCGCGGTGACGCCGGGCTGATCCTTGCACCAGAGCAGCGCGAGCTGACCCGGCGTGCGGCCGTGCGCGGCCGCCAGTGTCGCGAATCGCGCCCCCGCCTCGATGCCACGCACGGTGACGCGCTCGGCGTAGATGCTGCCCGGCTGCCGCGCGGCCCTGGAGTCACCCGGCAGGGCGCCATCCGCCTGGTAACGGCCTGCGAGGACGCCTTGCGCCAGCGGCGCCCACGGGATCAGTGCGAGTCCGTAGCGCAGCGCGAGCGGTACCAGTTCGTTTTCGATGCGGCGATCGAGGAGGTTGTAGGGGGGTTGTTCGCTCACGTAGCGCGCCAGGCCATGCCGATCGCTCGCTGCGAGCGCCTCCATCACCATCCACGCCGGATGCGTCGAGCAGCCCACGTAGCGGACCTTACCGGCGCGCACGAGATCGGTCAGTGCCCCGAGCGTCTCGTCGATCGGGATTTGCGGGCTCGGCCGGTGTACCTGGTAGAGGTCGATGTAATCGGTGCCGAGGCGTCGCAGTGAGGCTTCGCACGCGCGCATGATGTGCAACCGCGAGTTGCCAAGGTCGTTCGGTCCCGGTCCGGTGCGTCCGTGCACCTTCGTGGCCAGGACCACCTTCTCGCGCCGGTCGGCGAGCGCTTTGCCGACAACAGTCTCGCTCGCGCCGTCGTGATAGACGTCCGCGGTGTCGATCAGGTTGATGCCGGCATCCATCGCCGCATGCACGAGGCGAATGCCCTCGGCTTCAGGCGTCGGGCCGCCGAGGTTCATCGCGCCGAGGCAGAGCGGCGACACATGGACGCCAGTGCGTCCGAGCAGGCGATGGTCCATGCCCCGCATGTATATCGCAATGGCCGGACGCCGCCGTAATCCGGGTACCGCATCCGGGCACCGGGCAGCGGGCACCGCAAGCCGTGAGCCGCAATGGACAGGCCGCGCTCGGAGAGCGGGCCCTACCGTGTCAAGGGACAAGGGACAACGAACAAGTCAGAAGGACTTCAAGGGACGAGGAACAAGGATGCAGTGGGCAAGGGAATCAGGCGGGGCGCGGCGTCAGCTTGTGCCTTGGTTGTCTTGCCGGCCTCGTCCCTTGTCCCTTGACACCCTTGTGACTTCTCTCCTTGTCGCTGGTCCCTTGAACCACGGCCACCCACGGGCCGCGCTCGGAGAGCGGGCCCTACCGTGTCAAGGGACAAGGGACAACGAACAAGTCAGAAGGACTTCAAGGGACGAGGAACAAGGATGCAGTGGGCAAGGGAATCAGGCGGGGCGCGGCGTCAGCTTGTGCCTTGGTTGTCTTGCCGGCCTCGTCCCTTGTCCCTTGACGCCCTTGTGACTTCTCTCCTTGTCGCTGGTCCCTTGAACCACGGCCACCGACGGGCCGCGCTCGGAGAGCGGGCCCTACCGTGTCAAGGGACAAGGGACAACGAACAAGTCAGAAGGACTTCAAGGGACGAGGAACAAGGAAGCAGTGGCAAGGGAATCAGGCGGGGCGCGGCGTCAGCTTGTGCCTTGGTTGTCTTGCCGGCCTCGTCCCTTGTCCCTTGACGCCCTTGTGACTTCTCTCCTTGTCGCTGGTCCCTTGAACCACGGCCACCCACGGGCCGCGCTCGGAGAGCGGGCCCTACCGCGAAGCCGCAAGGTTAGGCCGTAAGTCGTAGGCCGAAGGCCGTAGGCTGCAGGCTGCCTGCCCTTGTGGCCCGGCCGTAGTAGAGTTAGCCGACCTGACAATCCACACCGTCGGTTCCATTCGGCGAGAACCTCCTGTGCCTTCGGACGGACGTACTCCGCCCGTCGTTGGCTGGAGCCTTGCCGTCGCGGCCTTTGCACACGTCGCGTACCTTGCGCTGCTGATCACCTGCGACGCCCTCCCAGTCGTGCCCTTTGGCTTCGTGCCGCACTTTGACGGGCGCCAAGTCACGGTGGAGCAGGTGCAGCCCGCGACGTTGGCGGCCCGTGGGGGATTGCGTCCGCACGACCGCCTGCGTCGTGCCAACGGTCAGGTGCTGGAGGGGCGCGTCGACTGGCAGCGCATGCGTGTCCAACTGGATCCGTCGCGTCCCCTCGAACTCGACATCGAGCGCGACGGCCACCCGTTGAAGCTCCGGCTGCCGCTCTCGGCCGGGCTCGGCGAGTGGTGGTCCGAACCTGTGCGGCCAGGACTGATTGCATTTCGAGGCGCCGAGGTCATTGTTCTCGGCCTGGCCCTCCTGGTGGCCTATCGTCGTTCGTCGCAGCCATCGGCGCTGCTCGGCGCCTGGCTGCTCGCCTCGTTCGGGACGCTGTCGGTGGCGTTGCCCGGCCGCATGTTCTTCTTCTGGCAGGAACTGCCGCAGCCCCTCGAGGCGCTGCTCTGGGTGCCGTTTGCCACGAGCTTCGCGACCGGCCCGTTGCTGTTCGCGTTCTTCGCGGTGTTCCCGCGTCGTGCGCTCTCGCCCACCAACCTTGCTGTGTCCCTGCTCCCCGGCGTGGCGGCGGTCGGCTGGTTCGTCTTCGTGGGGCGCCACCTGAACCAGCCACTCGGGGCCGCCACCGGCCTGCCCGACGCGATTCCCTGGGTCTTCGCCACGTGGTGCTTCTACGCGCTGGCCGCCATCGGCCTGCTGATCGCCCAACACCGTCGGCTCGAGAACCTCACCGATCGGCGCCGGACCGGCGTGCTGCTGGGCGGTCTGGGGACCGGCGTCACCGCCGGCGTCGCGTTCCTCGCCATCTACAAGCTCGACGAGGGCCCCATCTTCGGCAACCCGCTGCTTACCGTGCTGGCGCTCGGGTGGCTCGCCGGCCCGGCCGCCTTTGCCTACGCGATCCTGCGGCACCGGCTCTTCGATCTGCCCCTCATCGTCAGGCAGGGCGTCCGCTATGCACTCGCGCGACGGCTGCTCGATGCCTTGATCCCGCTTGTTGGCGCACTGCTGGTCATCGAGGCCGTGCTGCACCGCAACCAGCCACTCTCCGAGATGGTGCAGGCCCGCTGGTGGTGGTATGCCCTCGCCGTGCTCGCCCTCGCGGTGATCCGCCGGCGCCGCGAGCACTGGCTCGCGGCGCTCGACCGCCACTTCTTCCGCGAACGCTACGACGCCGAGCGCCTGCTCCAGAGCGTGGTGACCCAGATCGACCGCGCCTCGGCCTTCGAGTCGGTTGCCCCCGTGGTCGTCCAGCAGATCGACGAAGCGCTGCATCCGGTGTTCGTCGACGTCCTCCGGCATGCGCCAGGTGAAGGTCTATTCACGGCCGCGACCGATTCGGCGCCCCGCCGACTGGCTCTGCCAGCGTCGCTCGCGGTGATTGGCGTGCTGTCGGTCTTGCGCAAGCCGCTGGCGATCTCGCTCGGCGACACGGCGTGGGTCCGTCACCAACTGCCTCTCGAGGAACGGACACTGCTGCTCGAACGCGGCGTCGAACTGCTCGTGCCCGTGTTCGGTGACGACGGGCGAGAGCTGCCGATTGCGTTGGTGGTGCTGGGGCCGCGCCGTTCGGAAGAACCCTACAACACCGACGATCTCGAACTGCTGTCCACGATCGCGCAGCGGCTCGGGCTGCTGCTCGCGCGATCTCACGGTGACGCGCGGCGCCTGGCCGAGTGCGACAGCTGCGGGCGTTGCTTCGACGAGGGGGCCACGCTGTGCACCCACGATGGGGATCGCCTCTCGGTCAGACCCGGGTCACGGATGCTGAACGGTCGGTACCGGCTCGAGCGGCGGCGCGGCCGGGGCGGCATGGGCACCGTGTACGAGGCCACCGACGACGTCCTCGATCGAAAAGTCGCCGTGAAGGTGATCCGGGAGGACCTGGCCAGCACGGCGTTCGGGCGCGGCGCTCCAGGGCGCGTCGAGGCGCGGTTCCGGCGGGAGGCGCGGGCCGCGGCCGGTTTCGCCCACGCTCACGTGGTGCGGGTCTACGACTTCGGCGTCGATCACGAACGGCAGCCTTTCCTGGTCATGGAACTGCTCGAAGGCGAGACGTTGCGCCAACGTCTCGCAGCGGGCGCGCCGCTGGCGCCGCAGGAAACCCTCCTCGTACTCCGCGGTCTGTGCGCCGCGCTCGACGCTGCACACCGACGCGGCCTGGTTCATCGCGACCTCAAGCCGGAAAACGTTTTCCTGCAGCAGCAGGAGCACGGGTTCATCACGAAGGTGCTCGATTTCGGATTGGCGCGAGCCTTCGCCGCCGACTGGCCGGCTGCGCCCGGCGACGACACGAAGCTGACCAGCGCAGGTCTCATGATCGGCACGCTCGACTACATGGCGCCCGAACAGTTGGCGGGTGACGTCGTCAGTCCGTCGTGGGACCTGTGGGCGCTCGCCGTGATAGCGCACGAGATGCTCACGACTCGCCATCCCTTCCGCCGCACTGTCGTCGTCGGGAACGGGCTGGCCAGCACGATCGGCGACGTGACGACTGGAGACGCCGTTTCGATACTTCCACCCGCCGCCGCGACGTTCTTCGATGCCGCGCTGTCTTCCGATCGTACGCGCCGGCCACCGGACCCGATGGCCTTCCTGGCAAAATGTGAGGAAATGCTGGCGTGACGGGTGCGCGCGGCCGGGGCAAGTTCGCGACGACGCGCTGGACGATGGTGAACGCCGCCGCCGATTCGGCCGAGGTGCCGGCACGCGTCGCCCTCGAGCAGTTGTGCGAAGTGTACTGGCCCCCGCTCTACAGCTATCTCAGGCGGCGCGGACACGATCGGGAAGAGGCCGAGGATCTCACACAGGGCTTCTTCACGAGGTTGCTCGAAGGTGACGTCATCCGTGCCGCTGATCAGGCCCGCGGCCGATTTCGTGGATTCCTGCTGACCGCGCTCAAGCGCTACGTCATCAACGAGCACGAGCGTGCCATCGCGGCCAGGCGCGGCGGCAACCGGTTACGCTTTGCGCTGGACTTCGACGAGGCGGAGCGGACCTACGCGAGCGGCGCCGGCACCGACGACACGCCCGATCGGGTATTCGACAGGAAGTGGGCCAGCCTGTGTCTCGATCGCGCGTTGGCGAGTGTTCGGACGGAGTACGAGGCTGCCGGCAAGGGTCGCACGGCGTCGGTGCTCATGCCGTACCTGACCGACAGTGGCGAACTGCCGCCATATCGTGCCGCCGCGCAGCAGCTGCAGATCAGCGAGGGCGCGGTGAAGGTTGCGGTGCACCGCCTGCGTCAGCGGTTCGGGGTCGTCCTCAGGCAACAGGTGGCCGATACGGTCCTCTCGCCGGAGGACACCGAGGACGAGATGCGTGAGTTGATGCGCGCGGTGGCCTCGTGACCGATCCTGCGCGCGCGCGTTGCGCCAGGCATCCCGATGCGGTGGCGCATCGTGGTCACTGTCCGGCGTGCCTGCTCGAACACGCCCTCGCGATTCCGGCCGGGGGCGAGGCGAGCATCCTCACGATTCAGCTGCCGCTCGGCTCGTCTGCAACGTCGTCGGTGTGGCTCGTGCGCGACGAGTCCTCGCCGGAGGGCCACATGTTGCGGCTCAAGACCTGGCGAACGCCCGCGCCAGAAGACTTTCTCACACGCCTCACCGGCCTGCAGGCGCGCCTGGACGACTGGGGCCACCCGCGCATCCCACGCGTGCTGGCGTCGTGGCTGGACGAGACCGGGTGCCCGGCGGTGCTGAGCGAGTTCAGGCAGGGCGTCCCCATTCTGGATGCCGTCTCGTCTGGCGCACTCGACCCCATGTGCGCACAGGGGCTGCTGTCAGCGCTCGCTGACGTCCTCCGCGCGGCACATGCGCTCGGCCTGGCCCACGGCTCGATTGCTGGCGGGAACGTGATTGTCCGCACGGGCGACGAGGCGGCCGATCTCCTCGACTTCGGCATGCACGCCATCTTCTCGCCGAGCCGCGATCAGGCCTCCCTCGCCATGGCCGACCGCCAAGGCCTCATATCGCTCGAACGCCGCCTGCTTGACGCCAGCCACAAGGCGTCCACCGGACCCAGCCTGTAACCTCCGGCCGGTTTTCCTGAACTACCTCCTGAACGCTGCCAGCGACGCCGGCCAATCCGGTCGCGTCCGACGCAGTTCGGCCACTCGAGCCGGGGAGCATCGTCATGATCAGCATCGACACCACTCAGGCCTGCATCCTTCGGGGCGCAGTCATCGGCTGTATCGCCTTCGCGCTGGCGACGCCTGTCGTTCAGGCCCAGGGCGCGTACGACGGCGTGGTGGTGTTCGGCACCAGCCTCTCCGACACCGGCAACGCCTTCGTGTTGTGGGGCGAGGCGAGCACGGCGCCGGACTACCAGCTGGATCCGCTGCTGGTGCCGAGCGCGCCGTACGCGAGGGGCGGCCACCACTTCACCAACGGCCGCACGTGGGTCGAGCAGCTGGCAGGCTCGCTCGGGCACGCCGGAAGCGTCAGGCCCGCATTCCGGGCCGAAGGGCCGGTGGCCACCAACTACGCGGTGGCGGCGGCTCGCGCCCGCGACGATGGCAAGAACTTCAACCTGACGGCGCAGGTGGACGCATTCCTGGAGGCGTCCGGCGGCATCGCGTCGCCCAACGCGCTGTACGTGATCGAGATGGGCGGCAACGACATCCGCGATGCCCTGGTCGCGTACCCCAATGGTCACACGCTCGTGATCAAGGAGGCACTGCAGGCGATCGCTGTCAATGTCGGGCGCCTGTATGGAGCGGGTGCGAGGCAGTTCCTGATCTGGCGCGCACCCAACCCCGCGCTCACTCCGGCCATCCGATACCTGAACAGCGTCATGCCTGGCACCGCGCAGCTCGTCACGGGCCTGACGATGGCCTTCAACGGCGGTCTGGATGGCATCGTCGCGCAATGGACGCCAGCTCCCGAGATCCACATCGCCAGGCTCGATGCCTTCGCGCTGCTCAACGAGGTCGTCCTCTCCCCCGAGACCTTCGACCTGACCAACGTGACGGCGGCGTGCATCACGCCAGGGACTGCGCCCTTCGCGTGCGTCACGCCCGACGAGTACCTGTTCTGGGACGGCATCCACCCGACCACCGCAATGCACGGCTTCATCGCCAAGCGCGCGGCTGAGGCGCTGGGGCAGTAGCGACTGCGCGATCCCGTTCCCTCTCCGATTCCTGGAGGCGCCATGACTTCCCTGAGACGCATCATCGTGCTGGTCGCAGGCCTGGTCATCAGCACGGCAGCGCCACTGTGCGCACGACAGGGGGCCCCGCCGGTCGGGGCCCCGCCACCGCCGACACGACAGCAGGTGATCTCGGCCAACCCGTTCGGCCTGCTCATCGACTTCTTCAACGTCGAGTTCGAGCGGCAGGTGTCCCGGTCGACGACCGCCGGCATCGGCGGCTCGTTCTTCACCGTGGACGATGACGAATACGTCAACGCCGACATGTTCTACCGGTACTACCCGGCAGGGCGTCCGTTCGACGGTCTGGCGCTCGGGGTGAAGGTGGGAATGACCAACGTCGACGGCGGCCCGCATTTCGGCGTCGGGTTCGACATCAACTGGAGCTGGTTGCCCGGTAACCAGGATCGCCTCTATCTGAGCACCGGCTTCGGACTGAAGCGATTGATCGGCACGGGTGACAGCGACGTGATGCCACTCGTGCCGACGTTCCGGATCATCAACGTCGGCGTTGCGTTCTGACACACACGCCTCGATTGGCGTAATCCGTAAGCCGTAGGCCGTAGGCTGCAGGCTGCAGGCTGCAGGCTGCAGGCCGCAGGCCAGCGAGATGACGGGGAGGGGGCGACTCGCCACCCTCCCCGTCTCGCTTACCAGATCTTGACGCGCTGATCCGGCGGCAGGTACAGCTTGTCTTCCGGTTTGACGTCGAATGCCGCGTACCACGCGTCCATGTTGCGGACGACGCCGTTGGTGCGGAACTCCGGCATCGAGTGCGGATCGATGACCAGCCGCTGGCGCGTGTCGTCCTCGCGAGCCGTGGCGCGCCATACCTGCGCCCAGGCGAGGAAGAAGCGCTGGTCGCCGGTGAAGCCGCCGATCACCGGCGCCTCCTTGCCGTTCAGCGACAGCTTGTACGCCGTGTAGGCCATCGTCAGACCGCCGAGGTCGCCGATGTTCTCGCCCATCGTCAGCTGGCCGTTGATGCAGCCGTTGGGCACGGGGCAGTACTTCGAATACTGGGTGCCGAGCTGCTGCGTCGCGGCCTTGAACTTCGTGTCCGTGTCCGGCGTCCACCAGTTGCGGGTGCGGCCGGCCTCGTCGAACGCCCGGCCCTGGTCGTCGAAGCCGTGGCCGATCTCGTGGCCGATGACGCCGCCGATCGCGCCGTAGTTCACTGCCGCATCGGCGCTGACGTCGAAGAAGGGCGGCTGCAGGATCGCGGCCGGGAACGTGATCTGGTTCATCAGCGGGTTGTAGCCGGCGTTGACGGTCTGCGGGTTCATGCCCCATTCCTCGCGATCGACCGTCTTGCCGATCCGCGCCACCTGGCGCTTCCACTCGAAGTTGCGGGCATTGATCACGTTCTCGAAGTGCTTGCCCTTCTCGATGGTCATCTTCGAGTAGTCACGCCACTTGGACGGATACCCCACCCGCGGCTCGAATGTCGCGAGCTTCTTCAGGGCTTCCGCACGAGTCGCCTCGTCCATCCAGGCCAGCGTCTTCAGGCGTCCCTCGAGCGCCTTGCGCAGGTTGACCACGAGCGCGTCCATCCGCGCCTTGTTCTCGGGCGGGAAGAACTTCGTGACGTAGACCTCGCCGACGCCCTCGCCGATCTGGTCGTCGAGCAGCGAGACACCCCGCTTCCAGCGCTCACGCTTGGCCTGCACGCCCTGCAGCGTCTTGCCGAAGAACTCGAAACTCGCATCGTCGAACGCCTTGGGCAGGTGCGCCGCGTTGTCGGAGGCGATGTGGAAGGCCAGGTACTTCTTCCACGCCGCGACCGGCTCTTTACCGACCAGCGCGGCGCCGGCGCGGACCGCGGTGTCACCGTAGGCGACGATCTTCTCCGGGGCCGCCGGCATGCCCAGGCCGGTGAGGAAGGTGTCCCAGGGCACCGTCGGCGCGAAGGCCTTGAACTCGGCGAACGGCATCGGCTTGATCGCCTTGGCCACATCGCGGAGGTTCGCCTGTGGCCAGTGTCCCTGGGCGATCTTCGTCTCGAGGGCCATCACGGTGTCGGCGGAGGCAGCCGGGGCTGCGTCGCCAAGCAACTCGAAGATCTTCGTGACGTAGGTCTTGTACGCGGCGCGGTACTTCTCGAAGGACGCGTCCTTGCCGAGGTAATAGTCACGGTCCGGCATGCCCAGGCCATCCTGGCCGGCCCAGATCGCGTACTTGGTGGGGTCCTGTGGGTCGGCCTCGACACCGAGCCCGAACGGCGACGCGAAGTCGGTGGTGCCCATCAGGGCGAGCACGCCGGCCGTATCGCTGACGCCGTTGATCTTGTCCAGGTACGGCTGCAACGGGGCAATGCCGCGCGCTTCAATCGCGGCCTCGTCCATCCAGCTGGAGTACATGTCGCCGACCTTGGCGGCGGTCGTGCCTGCGGCAGGCTTCTCGGCAGCCAGCGACTCGACGACGGTCTTCACGTCGGCCTCGGACTTGTCGCCCAGGGCGTCGAACGCCCCGAAGCGCGCCTTGTCGGCCGGCATCTTGAAGGTCGCCAGCCACTTGCCGTTGGCGTACTTGAAGAAGTCGTCGCCTGGCTTGACCGTCGTGTCCATGTTCGCGGTCTCGACGCCGAAGACCCCCAGCGCCGCCTTTGCGGGGGGAGCCGCGGCGGGAGGAGCCGGCGAGGGGCCGGAACACGCGACGAGCAACGCCGCCGTCGGCGCTGCGAGAATGAAACGTCTCATTGATTCACCTCAGGATGCAGGGGGACGCCGCTCGACTGCACGCCGACCCCCCGGGACGACACAGAATACGGCCGATCAGCTTCCCAGCCTCCTCCGGCGAGGGACGGTACGACCTCCCGATGTGACGGTCAGCTGCGGTTGACGGCCTGCAGCCACGGGACACCGATGCCGAGGAGCGCGGCAAGGAACAGCAGCCCGAAGAGGAGCCCGAGCCGCCAGAACTCGCGGCGGCCGATGAATCCACAGCCGTAATAGAGGGGAGCCGGACCGGTCGCGTACGGCGTGAGCACCCCCATGATGCCCAGCGAGAAGCCGAGCAGCATCACGAAGGTGCGGATGGGCAGCCCGTCGATCGCGGCACCCGCCGCCATGAAGACCGGCGCCACAGCGGCGGTGTGCGCGGTGATGCCGGCGAAGGCGTAATGCATCAGGAAGAACAGCGTCACCAGCAGCGTCATGACGACGAGCGGCGGGAAGCCGGCCAGCAGCGTGGCCGCGCCATGCCCGAGCCAGGCGACGACACCGACGCGGTTCAGGCCATCGGCGAGAGCCACGAGCGTCGCGAACCACGCGAGCACGTTCCAGGCCGCGGCGTTGTGGAGCACGTCCTCCCACGAGGTGATGCCGGTCACGAGCATCAGCGACACGGCGATCATCGCCACGAGCGTGGGGTCGAGCACCGCACCGGCGAAGATCCACAGCGCGAGCGAGAGCAGTGCCAGCGTCGCCATGCCGAGCTCACGGCGGCTCACCGGTCCCATGGCCACCAGCGCACTGCCGGCCCAGCGCGGCACCTCGGCGCTCATCGGCGCATCTGGCGGATGCAACCGGAAGGTGAGCCACGGGACGACGAGCAGCAGCACCGCGCCGATGGGCAGGAATCCGACCAACCAGTCCGTCCACGTGATGACGACGCCTGTGGTCGTCCGCGCGAGGTCCAGCAGGAGCAGGTTGGGCGCGAGTGCCGTCACGAACATCGAACTGGTGACGCACGTGGTGGCAAACGCGGTCCACATCACCGCAGTGCCAAACGGCCTCGGAGGTTCGTCGCTGCTGACCCCGTACAACTCGGGGATGTTGCGGATCACTGGGTAGATCATGCCGGCGCTGCGCGCCGTGTTGGATGGCGTGAACGGCGCGAGCAGCAAATCCGACAGCGCCACCGCGTACCCGAGGCCGAGCGTCCGATGGCCGAGCCACTTCACCATCAACAGCGCAACGCGCCGGCCGAGCCCGGTCCTCTCGTAACCCATCGCGAACACGAACGCGGCGAAGATCAGCCAGATGGTGCCGTTGGAAAATCCGGAGAGCGCCCATCGCACCGCTTCGGCCGGCATCCGGAAGCCGGGGGCGGCGCGCTGGGCGGCCGAAAACGGCAGTCCCGCCGCCGCGGCGATCGTCACGCCGATGAAGCCGATGGCCGAGGGCGACAACGGCTCGGTGATGAGCCCCAGGATCACCGCGGCGAAGATCGCGACGTAGTACCAGGCCGACTGGTCGAGCCCCGCCGGCACCGGGAGCAGGGCGATGCCAAGGCCAACGGCGATCGGGACGCCGGCCCGCCAGATCATCCCTGCCTGAGACGGCCGAGGACCGCGTCGGTGAATTGCGCCGTGGTGGTGAGGCCGCCGATGTCTGGCGTCGCCACTCCGGCCGCGAGCGTCTGCTCGACGGCGTCACGGACCAGGGTCGCGGCGTCTGCCTCCCCGAGCCACTCGAGCATCATCGCTCCGCTCAGCATGGCGCCGGTCGGGTTGGCCACGCCCTTACCGGCGATGTCCGGGGCAGAGCCGTGCACCGGTTCGAACAGCGACGGCGTCGTGCGCTCGGGGTTGAGGTTCGCCGACGGATTCAGGCCCAGGCTGCCGGTGATGCCCCCGGTCAGGTCGCTGAGGATGTCGCCGAACAGGTTCGATCCGACAATCACGTCGAACGTGTGCGGCCGCCGCACGAGTTCGAGCGTCGCCGCGTCGATGTGCAACTTGTCGGTCCTGACGTCGGGGAACTCCGGCGCAAGTTCAGCGAGCACCCGATCCCACAACACGTACGAGTAGCGCTGCGCATTCGACTTCGTGATCATCGTCAGCGTGTGGCGTCGCGTGCGGGCGAGCGCGAACGAGAAGCGCAGGATACGCTCGACGCCCCGGCGCGTGTGCAAGGCCGTCTGCACCGCCACCTCCTGCGCCGTGCCGGTCGCGAACAGGCCGCCGTTGTCGATGTACTCGCCCTCGGAGTTCTCGCGGACGACGACGACGTCGATCGGATCACTGCGACGAAGCGGCCCGACGACGCCAGGGAACGTGCGTGCCGGTCGGACGCACGCATAGAGATCGAACGCCTGCCGCAAGCGGATGAGCGGCGTCAGCGTGATGTGGTCCGGCAGCCTGGCCGGCCAGCCGACGGCGCCGAGGAAGATGGCGTCGAAACCGCGCAGGACGTCGAGGAAGTCCTCCGGGGCGACGCGCCCGTGCCGGTCGTAGTGGGCCATGCCCCAGTCGAACGATTCGTACGACAGATCGAAACGGCCGGTGATGCTCGCCACGGCGTCGAGGACCGGGACGGTGGCCGCGACGACCTCGGTGCCGATGCCATCCCCCGGGTACAGGGCAATGCGGTGTGTCTTCACGGCGCCAGTGTATGGCGATTGGTAGGACCTGGCGACGTTGGGTTCGCGGAGGCGCCTGGCCGAATGGTACGGTAGGGCCCGTTCTCCGAACGCGGGTCTACCGTACCGTCACACGCGCAATTCGTCCGCGCGCGCCGGTCGCGAAGCCGGCCTGGCCGTCGGGGCTGACGCTCAACGCGTCGTAGCCGTCACCGCCCGCGGGCGACCATGTCCGCCCGTCGTCGATGGACACGTCAGCACCAGACGGGCCGACCGCCAGCCATCCCGCCGGTCCGAGCCCGCGCATCCACGCCACCACGGAACGGTACCCGGACAATGACGCGCCGCCGTCTGTCGCTCTGCGTTCGGCGTTCTGCCCGCCTTCGCCTGCTGGCTTCGGCGCGGCAAGCGTTCGGCGTTCGTCCGTGCCGCTTCCCGCCCAGGTCGCCCCGCCATCCTCGGTCGTCGCGACGTTGGCGATCGCGTCGGCCTCCTTCGTGTAGTTCCCGCCGACGACCACGCCGTGCCGTGCGTCCCTGAACGCGATGGAGAAGATGCCGGTCGCCTTGCCCGAAGCCACCGGGGTGGAGGTCACCGTCCATGTGCGTCCGGCGTCGGCCGAGTGCAGTACCCGCGAGGCCGTCGTGCCGATCCAGATGTGCGTGCCGCGCACCGCGACGTTCGTGCCGCTGGCCGCGAACGCGCCCTCCACGGCCAAGGCCGGCGGCAGGCGCTCGGCCGGGACACGCGCCCAGTGGGCGCCGCCATCCGCGGTCATGAGGACGACGAACTGGCCATCCACCGAATCGCTGACCGCGACCCCGTGCGTGGCGTCGGCGAACGCCATCGCATCGAGGAACACCTTGGGATCATGGTTGGTGAACTGCAGCGTCCAGTGCGCACCGCCGTCCGTGGTCCTGTAGATCCGAGACGCATCGCCGGGACCAATGCTGAGCACGGACGCGACGCGGTCGCTGCTGGCGTCGATGTCGCGGAAGTCCAGCGCATCGGCTCCAGGCACCGGACGCGGCTGCCATGTCGTGCCGCCATCGGAGGTCCGCAGCACCGTGCCGTGCTCACCGCTGGCCCAGGCGACCTGACGCGACACCGTACTGACGCCGCGCAGGCGCACGGTCACGCCGCTGTCGAGCGGTTGCCAACCCACGCGCTCCTGGGCCAGTCCTGTCGCCAGCGCGGCCACGAGAACAGCGAAGAGGGCGGGAGCAGTCTTCATGGCGTGGACTCTACCGCAGGGGCGGCAAAGGCACGGTGGCCAAACGCCGGGCAAGTAGGCTTAGAGTGTGCGCATGGCGACAACTCCTTCTGCCACCCGTCGTGTCTTCCTCGCATCGTCGACGGCCCTTGCGGCCGATGTCTGGGTGCCTCGCACGGTGAAGGGCTACACGACCCACGAGGTTGCCGGCCGCCTGGCCGGCAGCCTGTCCGAAGTCGGCACGTCCAAGTGGGACCTCGACACCCCGGCACTGTGCGTCGACCTCGATCGACTCGAGGCCAACATCAAGACGATGCAGGCGGCGATGCGGCGCTTCGGGCTGGCGACTCGGCCGCACGCCAAGACGCATCGCAGCGCCGACATCGCGAAGCTCCAGCTCGCCGCAGGCGCGATCGGCGTCTGCTGCGCCAAGCTCGGCGAGGCCGAGGCCTTGATGCCGCATGGCATCGATCGCATCTGCATGACCACGGCCAACCTCTCGCCGTCGAAGATCCGGCGCGCCATGCAGCTCCGCAAGCGGGCGCCCGGATTCGTCCAGGCGGTAGACGACGAGCGCAACGCCCGCGACCTCTCGGCCGCGGCGCAGGAGGCGGGCGTGGTCGCCGACGTGGTCGTCGACGTCGCGGTGGGAACGCGGAGCGGCATTCCCGCTGGCGAGGGCGCGTTGCGACTCGCGAAGCTCGTGGACACGTTGCCCGGGCTGAAGCTGCGCGGCCTGCTGTCCTACGACGGCGGCGCCCAGCACATCACGGGGTTCGCGGCGCGCAAGGAGCGCGCGCTGGCCAACATCGAGGCCAACGCGGGCACGTGTGCCGCCATGAAGAAGGCCGGGCTGAACACCGAGATCTTCAGCGGCGGCGGCACCGGTACCTACAACATCCAGCACCTCGTGCCCGGGTTCACCGACGTGCAGGTCGGCAGTTACGTATTCATGGACATGCAGTACCTCGCGATCGGCCGCGAGGATGGCCAGCCGGTGTACGACGACTTCGCGTCGTCGCTGACGGTCGTCGGCACGGTGCTCAACAACCGGTTCCCGGGCAAGCTCACGATCGATGCCGGCTCCAAGGCGCTGACGCTGAACGTGCCGCACGCCGGCGTCATCGGTGAGCCGGGCGCCGACTACAACGCCGGCTCGGATGAATTCGGCGTGATCACGTTCAAGTCGGATCCGTCGCGCGCGTACGCCATGGGTGACCGTGTCGAGATGATCGTGCCGCATTGCGATCCGGTGGTGAACCTCTACGACGTGATGTACGGCATCCGCAAGGATCGCGTCGAGCGGGTGATTCCCATCACGGCAAGAGGCAAGTCGCAGTAGGCCGTGATCGAGTCACGAGGTACCTGGAGGTTCACATGGGCAATGTGGAATTCGTGAAGGGCGTGTACGAGGCCTTCGGGCGTGGCGACATGAGCACGGTGCTCGGGGCCATGGATCCGGCGATCGAGTGGCGCCAGGCCGAGGGCAATCCGTACAGGCCGAGCGGGGAGCCGTGGGTCGGGCCCGACGCCATCCTCAACAATCTGTTCATGAGAATCGGCAACGACTGGGATGGTTTCAAGGTCCAGCCGAAGACCTACCACGACGCCGGTGACACGGTGGTCGTGGAACTCAGGTATTCGGGAACCTCCAAGGCCACGGGCAAGGGCATGGACGCGCAGGCCTGTCACATCTGGGGGGTGCGCGACGGCCGGATCGTGAGCTTCCAGCAGTACCTCGACACGGCCAAAGTCCAAGAGGTGATGGGCATCAAGGCGGCGACGTGATCTTCGTCTCAGGTCTCAGGTCTCAGGTCTCAGGTCTCAGGTCTCAGGTCTCAGGGAATGCTTGAGCCTCGGCTGACGCCAGCGGAACAGGTTGGGCGACGACGCAGCCCGGGAGACATGTGATGGGACGACACAAGATCGCGATGATCGGCGCCGGATCGGTCGTGTTCTGCAAGACCCTGATCGCTGACATCCTGGCGACCCCGGCGCTTCGTGACAGCGAGTTCGCGCTGATGTCGCCGACCGAGACGAAGCTGCGCCGCATGGAGAGCTTCGTCTCGCGGATGATTCGCGACAACGGTTTGGCCGCCTCCGTGTGGGCGACGACCGATCGGCGCGAGGCGATCCGCGACGCAGACTTCGTCGTCGTGATGATCCAGGTCGGCGGCTTCGATGCGTATGCCGTGGACTACGAGGTGCCGCTGGCGTACGGCGTCGATCAGTGCATCGGGGACACGCTCGGCCCCGGCGGCGTGTTCCGCGGGCTGCGTCATATCCCCGTGCTGGCCGGGATTGCCCGTGACATGGAAGAGGTCGCGCGGCCCGGAGCGATCATGCTGCAGTACGCGAACCCGATGGCAGCCAACTGTCTCGCGCTCGGCCGCCTGACGCGCATGCCGTTCGTCGGCCTGTGCCACGGCGTGCAGACCACGCTGGACCTGATTGCCGGCTACTGTGGCATCGCAGACAAGAATGCGATCACTTACACGTGCGGCGGCATCAACCACATGGACTGGTTCCTGCGGCTCGAACACGAGGGCCGCGACCTGTACCCGGAACTGCGCGAGAGATTCGAGCGGCCCGAGTACTACAAGAACGAGAAGGTGCGCGGCGAGGTCTTCCGCCAGTTCGGCTACTTCATGACCGAGTCGACCGGGCATCTGAGCGAGTACGTGCCCTGGTTCCGCAAGAACCGGGCGGCGCTCGCCCTCTACTGCGACGAACCGGCGTTCGGTGGTGAGAGCGGGGCCTACTACACCTGGGGCAAGGCCATGGCGGAGAAGTACGCCGAGGTCGATCCGTTGGAGTTCGAGGAGACCGCGTGCGCCCGGCGCAGCGTCGAGTACTGCTCGTGGATCATGGAGGCCGTCGCGACCGGCCGCCCCTTCCGTTTCATGGGCAATGTCTACAACGATGGCTACATCGACAACCTGCCGCGCGACAGCTGCGTCGAGGTTCCGGCCTTCGCCGACGCCACCGGGATCCACCCGACGCGCATCGGAGCACTGCCGCCGCAATGTGCCGCCGCCTGCATGACCAACATCAACGTGCAGCAACTGACGGCAGAAGCCGCGCTGACCGGCGATCCCGAGCACATCGTCCACGCGCTCGCGCTCGATCCGTTGACGGCCGCGGTGTGCACGCTCCGGGAGATCCGCGAGATGGCCACCGAGATGCTGGAGGCGCAGCGCCTTTGGCTGCCCGAGTTCACGGGACGGACGATTCGTCCGACGCCGGTCATCAGCATTCCGGACGATGTCGTGCCCGTGCAGGTGCCGCTCGACCCGGCCCTGGCCATTCACCAGCGTTTCGGCAAGCTCGTCGAGCAGAAGACGGATCGGTGAACCGAGACGGCCTTCGTCATTCGGCAGTCGGCCTTCGGAATGCATCGGCGCTGAGCGCTGCTGCCGCCGCCGACTCGTAGCCCGTAGGCTGCAGGCTGCAGGCTGCCCGACTCAGACGAAGCGCTCGAGCCAGGCCCACGCCTCGGCCTGCATCTCGGCGTTGAACTGGTGCGGGCTGTCGTACATGCGCGTCCGGCACCGGTCGGGCATGCCGGCCTTCGCATAACACGCGTTCAAGGTCGCGAAGCTCGCCTTGACGGCATCGAGGTCGAACAGCCCGTCCTGGCTCCCGCTCATGAACAGCACCGGTCTCGGCATCGCGAGCGACGCCACATCGGGGTAGTCCAGGTGTCGATGCAGGCCGGGCACCACCTTCGTGTGTCCGATGGTGTTCCGGATGTGCTTCTTCAACTGTCCCGGGAACGATGTCATCCAGCACACGACGACGCCAGCCTTGATGCGATCGTCCAGCGCCGCGAGATGCGCGGACCGGACGGCGCCGACCGAGAGCCCGACGCAACCGATTCGCTTCGAGTCCACGTCCGGACGGGTCAACAGATAGTCGACGGTACGGATGTCGTCCCAGAACATCACGCCGGGCCAGGTGATGCCGGCCGTGTACAGGGTGCGGCCGACGAGTTGTTCGTTCTGGCTGGCCCGCGTATTGAAGGCCTGGACGCGTTCGGGCGCCATCGTCGACGGTCGATCCCGCCAGTCGGCCGGGTCGTCGTCGAGCAGCATGCGTCGATCGCCCCAGTAGAACATGTCGATCACGACCACCACGTAGCCGCGCCGCGCCAGGTCGATGGCAATGCTGCGACCGCCGTAGTAGCGCTGGCGGAACTCGGTGAAGACCGGGTGCTCGCCGTCGACAGACACGAGCTTTTCCTTGCCCCACAAGTAGAAGCCGCCGTGATCGTGCAGGGCCACGATCGCCGGGGCCGGCCTCGCAGCCGTGGCACGCTTTGGCGCCAGGACGTAGGCGGGAACGCGCAGGTCCGGGGTCGTGTTGAAGAACACCTTTTCGCGGATGTAATCGCCGCAGTCGACGCGCTCGAAGGTCTCCGCGCGGGGATCGCAGGGGGGCGGCGCGTAGTGGAGCAGATCCAGTACCGTGGCGCGGGCCGTGGCCGTCCAGTCCTCGAGTGACCGGAACTGCGGGTTCGTGAACGACATTGGAAACGGCCCCTGCACCGCCTGTTTCTGGATGAAGGGGAAGAGCGATCCGACGTCGGACCCGCTGGGCGCGACGGCACGTGCCGCGGCTGTGGCTTGTTGCGTCGTGTCGGCTGCGCGCGCTCTCGTGGACCCTGCAGCCATCGGTGTGGTGCTGGCGATCGCGGCGGCCTGCAGGAAGCGCCGTCGGTTCACGCGGTGGGAACGGGACGAGGACGAAGCGCTCATGCCGCCGATCCTGTCGCAGCGCCGCCACCGGCGCAACGGGTAGACTGGCGGCGCATGCTTCCATTCGTGCTGATGCTGCTGCTGGTGTCAGGGGCCCAGGCCCCTCCGGCCTCGGCACTGCCCGTCTTCAGGGCCACGTCGATCGTCTCCGGCCTGGGGATGGGTTATCAGTTGGTGCTCGCCGATCTGAATCGCGACAAGCGCCTCGACGTCATCGTCGTGGACGAGCGCGCCCAGGACCTGGCGTGGTACGAGAACCCCACCTGGGCACGTCACGTGCTGGTGACGGCGGTGCCGCGCGTCATCAACCTGGACACGTACGATCTGGACGGCGACGGCATTCCCGAGATCGCGTTGGCGCACCGGTTCGAGACCGATCCGGCGCGCAGCGTCGGGCAGGTGCTCCTGCTGACACATGGTGAGGATCCGACGCAGGCGTGGACGTCGCGGCCCATCGACGCCGTGCCCACGGCGCATCGCGTGCGCTGGATGCGTGTCGAGCCCGGCAAGGCGCCGTCGTTGATCGTCGCGCCGTTTGCCGGCACCGGCGTGGTCGCGCCGAAGTACGAGGGCCGGACGCCCATCTACGCCTACCGTCCCGGCACCTGGGTGCGGCAGCAGATTTCGTCGACGCTCACCGGCATCGTGCACAGCATCCATCCCGTGGAGTGGGCACCGGGCCGATGGCAAATGCTTACGGCGAGTTTCGATGGCCTGCAGCGGCTGGTGCCGAAGGACGGCGAGTGGACACACGTGCCGATCACCTCCGGCAACGTCGAGCCCTGTCCGCTGTGTGGCAGCAGCGAGGTCAAGGTCGGGGCGCTCGGCCAGCGGCGTTTCCTGGCGACGATCGAACCGTTCCATGGAACCAACGTCGTCGTGTATCTGGATCGGCCGTCCGGGTGGGATAGCCTCGTCATCGAGCGGGGCATGAGCAATGGCCACGCACTTGCGGTGGCTGACCTCGATGGCGACGGGCGCGACGAAATCATCGGTGGCTTCCGCGGCAAGGACTTCCGCGTCACGATCTACCGCGCCGACGATGCGACGGGCACGCGGTGGACGCCGACCGTGCTCGACCAGGGGCACGTGGCAGGCGCCGACTGCAAGGTCGCAGACCTCACTGGTGATGGGCGCCTGGACATCGTCTGCTCGGGGGCGTCGACCGGCAACGTCATGCTGTTCGAGCAACAGCCCCGGCCGTGACACGCCGTCGTCGGCGGTAGGCCCGGAATCGGGGGCAGGGCCGGCATCAGGGGCAGGGCCGGCTCTCCGAGCCCGGCCATATATGCCGCGTCCGGAGACCCCGGCGCGGCCGCAGGCGCACATCGGCAGGGGCGAGCGTCCGGCCAAGCGTAGGCGTCGAGCTTGCTCGACGCTACCACGCGACGTGAGATTGACTAGTTGGTAGCAGATGCTACCATTCCGTCCGACCATGCCTCGAGCCGCCCGCTCCCCCCGTTCCTCAGCTGCGAGCCGTCCCGGTGCGCTCGTCCGCAGGCACGTGCCGAGCGGGGCCCGGCGTGCGCAGATCCTGCACGCGGCAGCGGAACTGTTCGGGGAGCACGGCTTTGCCGGCACCACCACGCGGGAGATCGCCGCGGCCGTCGGCGCCAGCGAGACGGTCCTGTTCCGCCTGTTCCCCACGAAGGAGAGCCTGTACCTCGCCGTGCTCGAGCACCAGGTGCCATTGGCCGAGGTGGAGGAGTGGCTGAGGCAGCTGCGCGAGATCGCCGAGACGCGTGACGATGAGGCGCTGTTCCGGGCGGTGGTGACGGCGGTGCTGGCCTCGTATCGGGCGCATCCCACCTACCACCGCCTGATGCTCTTCGCCGCGCTCGAGCACCAGGAACTCGCCCGCGTGTGGCAGGTCAAGTACACCGCGCCGGTCACGGGCTTCCTGCGCGAGTATGTGTCGCGGCGACAGGCCGAGGGCGCTTTCGCGGGGGTGCGTCCCGAACTCGTGGTGCACATGCTGGTCAGCATGGCGAGCCACTTCGGGTTGTGGAACGTGCTCGGGGTGAATCCGCTCGGGCTCACCGAGCGGGAAATCGGCGTGCAGGCGGTCGCCCTGCTGAACGGCCTGCGCGCGGGCCAGTAACGGCGCTCGTGAACCGGCAGGACCGACGTATGGTAAAAAGTAAGCACTTACAACTTTCTGTGTTTTCGAGGAGAAATCGCATGCCTTCTTTTGCCCGCCTGTTCGCCACCACTGTCCTCACCGTCGCCTTCACCGCGGCGCCGTTCGCTGCGCCCGACGTGTCGGGCACGTACAAGGTCACCGGCGAGATCGCCAACAACGACCTCGACGCGACGCTCGTCCTGAAACAGGACGGAGAGGTGGTCGCCGGCACGATCGACTTCCACGGCCGCGCCAAGCCCGCGCCCGTCAGCGGTACCGTCAAGGAACGCGCGATCACGATCCGGTTCGAGGTCCAGGCGGAGGCGGGCACCTACACCAACACCTGGACCGGCACGATTGGCGATGACGGCGTGGTGAAGGGCACGGTGGACGTGGAGAACATGGCCACCGGCACGTTCACGGCCACTCGGCAGTAGGCCGCCATGCGATTTCCGTCGAGCAAGCTCGACGGCTACACGTCAGTACCAGGAGAGGCACCATGAAGCGATTCGTTCTTCCAGCCGTGGTCGCGATGTACACCATCGCGGTGCTGGCGGCGCTACATGCCCAGTCAGGGCCGATCCAGCCGGGGTTGTTCCGCCGCGTCGCCGACGTCGATCCGCGCTTCGTCTCGTACAACGTCGAGATGGTCGAGGTCACGGGCGGCCGCTTCTCGGCGCCCTACAAGGCCGATCCGTCGACGACGGCCGGCGGCGGCGCCACACCCCTGGTCGCCGGTCTGGACGCGAATGCGTTCCGTATGCGCACTCCGCTCGACCTCGGTAACGAGCGACTTCGACGGCTGGCGACAGCGCTCGGACCAGCGTACATGCGGGTGAGTGGGACGTGGGCCAACTCGACGTACTTCCACGACGCAGACACGCCGCCGCCGGCGACTCCGCCCGAGGGCTTCGGCGGTGTGCTCACCCGTGCGCAGTGGCGCGGTGTCGTCGAGTTCGCGAAGGCGACCGACGCGGCCCTCGTCACGTCGGTCGCGATCAGCGTCGGCACGCGCGACGCGTCCGGTGCGTGGACACCCGACCAACTGCGAAAACTGCTTGCGTACACCGACACGGTCGGCGGACGCATCACGGCGGCGGAGTTCTTCAACGAGCCGAACGTGGCGGTGATCGGCGGCGCCCCGAAGGGCTACGACGCCGCGGCCTACGCGCGCGACTTCGGCGTGTTCCTGCCGTTCATCAGGAAGGCGGCGCCAGCCCTGCGGGTCCTCGGCCCCGGCTCGGTGGGCGAGGGCGGTCTGCTCGCCAACTACCCCGGGATCAAGAGCGAGGCGATGCTCGCGGCCACCGGTCCCGGCGTGGATGTCTTCTCCTACCACTCGTACAACAGCGTCTCGCAGCGATGCGCCGGCGCGGGCGTCACCGCGCAGCAGGCGCACACCGCCGAAGCAGCGCTGTCGCCAGACTGGCTCGCCCGCACCGAGCGCGACGCACGCCATTACATCGCGTTGCGCGATCGCTTCGAGCCCGGCAAGCCGATCTGGCTCACCGAGACGGGCGAGACCGGCTGCGGCGGCAATCCCTGGGCCTCGACGTTCACCGACACGTTCCGTTATGTCGAACAGCTCGGGCGGGTCGCCAGGCTCGGTGTCCAGGTGGTGATGCACAACACGTTGTCGGCCAGCGACTACGCGCTGATCGACGAGGACACCCTCGAACCGCGACCGAGCTATTGGGCGGCGGTGCTCTGGAAGCGGCTGATGGGCACACGGGTGCTCGACGCAGGTCCCTCGCCGGCGGGTGTGGACCTCTTCGCGCACTGCCTGGCGGGAACGCCCGGCGGCGTTGCGCTCGTTGTTGTCAACACCGAGCGAACAGCCACGCTCGAATTGACGATGCCGGTGAAGGGCGAGCGCTACACGCTCGCATCGTCTACCGGACTGCTGTCGCACGCGGTGCAACTGAACGGCGCAGCGCTGGCTGCCGGCAAGGACGGGACCGTGCCGGCGCTCCGCGGCGCTGCTTCGCCGGCCGGCACGCTGTCGCTGTCACCGGCGAGCATCACGTTTGTCGCCCTCGCCGGTGCTGACAATCCTGGCTGTCGGCCGTGATCAACTGCCGCTGACGTGGTAGGGCCGACTCTCCGACTTGTCCACCGTAGCCTTGGCGAAGGTGGAGCCCGGCCCTCCACCGGGCCGCGTTGAAGACCCGCCGATGTCCGGCTCCGCCGGGCGGCGGGTTCGGGGAACGGGCACTACCTTCGCTGGCGACATCCCGAGTGGTGAGCGCGGGTTGACGCGTGGGCGGTTCTGTCGTTTGATCCGCGCAACGGACCCATCCACTACAGGAGGCACCATGCCGCCGTTCACCGCGGGCCTGTTCGTCTCGGCTTCACTGGTCGCCTCGGCCCTCGTCACGGCCGGCGGGTGGAACCCTGCGGCAGCCGGCCATGGCCAGGCCGCGACCGCCGGTGCCGAGCGCCTGACCGCCGACACGCCGAGGACCACGACCGCGGGCAATGGCTTCATCGCGCCGTCTGGCTGGAGCATCGTCGTGCGTGGTCCTGCCACGATCCTGGAGGCTCCCGAAGGGGGATCGCGCCTCGCGTTGATCGACGTGCAGGGCGCCGATGCCGAGGCCGCCGTGACGGCTGCCTGGGCCGCCTATCCGCCGCAGACACGCTGGCCGCTCAAGGTCACCAACGACTTACCCGACCGGGACGGCTGGTCCCGAAGGCGGCAGATGTCCTACCAGACGTCGCCGAACGAACGCCGCGACGTCGCCGCTTTCGCCCTGTACGCCGACGGGCAGTGGACGGTGGTCATCTACGACATGGCCCAGGACGTCGGCGAGAAGCGTGGCGCGCAGGTCAGCCTCGTTTTCGATCGACTGCTGCCGAAGGGCTACACGCGCGAGACGTTTGCCGGCAAGAAAGCACATCCCCTCGACGCGGCCCGAATTGCCGCCCTCGGCGCGTTCGTCGAGGCGGGCCGCAAGGCGACGGGTGTGCCCGGCGTCTCGGTCGGCCTCGTCCAGGACGGCAAGACCGTGTTTGCGGGTGGCTTCGGCGTCCGCGAGCTCGGCACGTCCACACCAGTCGACGCCGACAGCCTCTACATGATTGCCTCCAACACGAAGGCGCTGACGACGTTGCTGCTCGCAAGGCTCGTCGATCAGCACAAGATCACGTGGGACACGCCCGTCACGACCTTGCTGCCGTCGTTCAGGCTCGGCGACGAGGCGACCACTCGCCAGGTGCTGGTCAAGCACCTGATCTGCGCCTGCACGGGCCTGCCCCGCCAGGACTTCGAGTGGCTGTTCGAGTTCAAGGACCTCACACCGGAGCGCGCGGTCGCCGCGCTCGGCTCGATGCAGCCGACCAGCAAGTTCGGCGAGATGTTCCAGTATTCAAACCCGCTCGCCGGCGCCGCCGGCTTCATCGGCGGACACGTGCTGTTTCCCGATCTCGACCTCGGGACGGCGTACGACCGCGCGATGCAGGAGCAGGTCCTGACCCCGCTCGGCATGACGTCGACTACCTTCGACTATGCGCGCGCGCTCGCCGGCAACCATGCCGCCGCGCACGCCTCGGACGTCGACGGCCATCCGGCCGTCGCGGCGATGGCGATCAACTACTCCATCATCCCGGTGCGTCCGGCCGGGGCCGCGTGGAGCAATGTCACCGACATGCTCAAGTACGTGCAGATGGAGCTGGCACAGGGGAACTTGCCGGGTGGCGTCCGCTACGTCGCCAAGGCGCCGCTGCTCGAGCGCCGCGTGCCGCAGGTGCCCACCGGCAAGGACTCGACCTACGGGATGGGGCTGTCGGTCGATACCACGTACGGCGTGTCGGTCGTCCATCACGGCGGCGACATGATTGGCTTCCACAGCGACATGATCTGGCTCCCCGATCACAACGTCGGCGCGGTGATCCTGACCAATGGAGACCCGGGGTGGTTGATTCGCGGCGGCTTCCGCCGGAAGCTGCTCGAAGTGTTGTTCGATGGACGTCCCGAGGCGGATGCCCAGCTCGCGGCAGGTGCGAAGACGTACGCAGAGCAACTCGCTGCCGAGCGCAAGCTGCTGACGGTGCCGGCCGAGCCTGCGCTTGCGGGCACGCTTGCGGCGCGCTACTCGAATGCCGCGCTCGGCGAGATCGCCGTCAGCCGCAACGGCGCCGCCACGATCTTCGATTTCGGTGAATGGAAGAGCGAGGTCGGGTCACGCACCAACCCCGACGGCTCGGTGTCCTTCCTCACGACCGAGCCGGGCCTCATCGGCTTTGAATTCGTCGTCGTCAAGGGGCAGACACCCAGCCTCATCCTCAGGGACGCCCAACACGAGTATCGCTTCGAGCCGCGCTAGGCTGACGTGGACATCACGTTGCCGGGCGAGCACACTGACCCATGGCATCGACACCACAGGGCAGGACGTACAAGGTCGGCTACCTCGTCGGGAGTCTCGCGAAAGCCTCGTTGAATCGTCGCCTCGCCGGGGCGCTCGTCAAGCTCGCGCCACCCGAACTCGCGATGACGGAGATCCCGTTCAGCGACCTGCCGTTCTACAGCTACGACCTCGACGCGGACTTCCCGGCGGTGGCACGCGCATTCAAGCAGGCGATCAACGAATCGGACGCCGTCCTGTTCGTCACGCCGGAGTACAACCGCTCGATCCCTGGCGCGCTCAAGAACGCGATCGACTGGGCCAGCCGTCCCTATGGCTCCAATGCCTTCACTCGGAAGGCATCGGCGATCATCGGGACCTCACCCGGCAAGATCGGGACGGCCGTGGCGCAGCAGCACCTGCGCAGCATCCTCGCGTTCTGCAACTCACCGCAGATGAACGCGGTCGAAGCCTACATCCAGTTCACGCCCGACCTGATCGACGACACCGGCACGGTCACGGTGAAGGAGACGGCCGACTTCCTCCGCAACTTCATGCACGAGTTCCATCAGTTCATCATCCGCGTGAAGATCGCGCTGCCCGACAACGCATGACGTCTCAAGTCTCAGGTCTCACGTCTCAGGTCTCAAGCAGGTACTGCCTGAGCCCTCAGCCCTGAGCTCCTGAGGTCCTGATGTCCTTGGATCCAGAGATCCTGGGGTCCTGCGCTCGTGATGGCTGAGCCTTACTGGCCGTGCGCAGGCATCGACGTCACCTGCGCCGTGTCCTCCGACGGGCGCGGCGGGGCATGACGCCTCGCGGCCCGCCGCCGTGAGAACTTGGTGCGGATCTCCTCGAGATACAAGTAGACGACCGGCGTCGTGTACAGCGTCAGTATCTGGCTCATGGCCAGGCCCCCGACGATCGCGATGCCGAGCGGACGCCGCAGTTCCGCGCCTTCGCCCTCGCCCAGCATCAGCGGCAGGGCCCCGAGCAGCGCCGCCATGGTCGTCATGAGGATCGGCCGCAGCCGCAGCAGGCACGCTTCCCGGATCGCCGCGATTGGCGTGGCGTTTCGTTCCCGCTCGATCTGCAGCGCGACGTCGATCATCAGGATCGCGTTTTTCATCACGACGCCAATCAGCAGGAACACCCCCAGCAGCGCGACGAGGCTGAAGTCGGTCTTGAGCAGCAGGAGCGCGATCAGCGCGCCCACACCCGCCGACGGCAGCGTCGACAGAATGGTGAGCGGGTGGACGTAGCTCTCGTAGAGCACGCCGAGCACGATGTAGACGACCAGCAGCGTGCCGAGGATGGCGACCGGCTGGTTACCCTGCATGCGCTGGAACAGGCTGGCGTTGCCCTGCAGCCGGCCCTGCACCGACGAGGGCATGGTAAGCAGCGAGACGGCGCGGTTGATGGCCGTCTCGGCCTGGCTCAGGCTGACGTTGGGCGCCAGCTCGAAGCCGATGCTCGTCGACGCGAACTGATCGTTGCGGCTGACACGATCGTTGGCCGTGCTGCGTGTGTAGTGGCTGAACGACGACAAGGGGACGCGGCCGGCCGCGGTCACCACATAGACCTCGTCGAGGGCTTCGGGTCCCTGGGCGAAACGCGGTGCGACCTCCATCACGACGCGGTACTGGTTCATCGCGTTGTAGATCGTCGACACCTGCCGCTGGCCGAACGCGTTGTTGAGCGCCTGGGTCACCGTGTTCATCTCGATGCCGAGCTGACGGGCTGCCTCGCGATCCACGTCCAGGGTGATCTGCTGGCTGGAGATCAGTTCGTCCTCGATGCCGGTGACCTCCGGCAACTGGGACAATGCCGAGCGGATCCGCTGGCCCCAGACGCGCAAGAGGCCGAGGTCGTCGGCGCGCAGCGTGTACGAGTAGGTACCACGACCGAAGCCGCCGCCGAAGCGGATGTCCTGGTCCACGTTCAGGAACATCCGCGCGCCGGCAACCGGCGGAAGATTGCGGCGAATGCGGTCGGCCACCACCTGCGCCGAGACCATGCGCTCCTTCAGCGGCTTGAGGCGCACGAAGATCTGGGCGTTGTTGATGCCGCGCCCGCCACCGATGAACCCGGCCACGCTTTCGACCGCCGGATCCTTCAGCACCGCCTTGCGGAACGCATCGATCTTCGGCTGCATGATCTGGAACGACATGCCGTCGTCGCCACGGATGAAGCCGCCCAGCTGACCTGTGTCCTGGTCCGGCAGGAAGCTCTTGGGCGCCTTCATGTACAGGTGGACGTTGAGCGCGGCCACGCCGATGAACAGCATCAGGATGATCGGCGCGTGGTGTAACGCCCAGTCGAGCGAACGGCCATAGCCGCGCCGCAGGCGGCCGAACACGGCATCGCTGATCCGCTGCAGGCGCCCCGGGCGCAGCCGGCGTGCAGACAGCCAGCGCGCGCACAGCATCGGCGTGAGCGTCAGCGACACGACCAGCGAGATCAGGATCGCCGCCACCAGCGTGATCGAGAACTCGCGGAACAGCCGCTCGACGATACCGCCCATGAAGAGGATCGACACGAACACCGCCACCAGCGACAGGTTCATCGAGAGGAGGGTGAACCCCACTTCCCTGGCGCCCTGCAGCGCCGCGGCCATCGGCGCCATGCCTTCCTCGACATGCCGCGAGATGTTCTCGAGCACCACGATGGCGTCGTCGACGACCAGGCCTGTGGCCACGATCAGCGCCATCAGCGACAGGTTGTTGAGCGAGAAGCCCCACAGGTACATCACGGCGCAGCTGCCGACCAGCGCCACCGGCACGGCGGTGACCGGGATCATCGCGGCGCGGAAATTCGCCAGGAACAGCAGCACGACGAAGACGACGAGGGCCACGGCGATGAGCAGGGTCCGCTGTGCCTCCTGCAGCGTGGCGCGGATGGTGGGCGATCGGTCGCTGGCGACGTCGAGCGACACGCCGGCCGGCAGGAACGCGCGCAGGGCGGGCAGCTGCTCCATCACGCCGTCGACGGTGGCGATGATGTTGGCCTGGGGCTGCCGGCTGACCACGAGCAGCACGGCATTCTCGTTATTGAAGTAGCCGGCGTTGTAGCGGTCCTCGATGCCGTCGTAGACGTTGGCGACGTCCTGCAGTCGCACCGGCGCGTCGCCGCGATAGGCAATCACGAGCGGTCGGTAGTCGGCGGCTTTCGTCAGCTGGTCGCTGGCCTGGATCTGCCAGTGCCGCTCGCCGTCCTCGATGATCCCCTTCGGCCGCAGGAGATTCGCACCGCTGATCGACTGGCGCACCTGGTCGAGCGAGATGCCGTACTGGGTGAGCGCCTGCGGCTGCAACTCGACGCGAACGGCAGGCAGCGAGCCACCGCCCACCGTGACGTCGCCGACCCCAATCACCTGCGCGACCTTCTGCGCGAGCACCGTCGACGCGAGGTCGTACAGTTCGCTTGAGGTCGCGGTCTTCGAGGTCAGTGCCAGCAGCATGATCGGCGCCTGCGAGGGGTTGATCTTGCGGTACTGCGGCATCCCTGGCAGCGAGCTCGGCAAAAGTGAGCGCGACGCATTGATCGCCGCCTGCACCTCGCGGGCGGCGGTGTCGATGTTCTTGCCCAGATCGAACTGGATGAAGATCCGCGTCGAGCCCTGCGAGCTCTGCGAATCGATCTGGTTGACGCCGGCGATCGTGCCGAGTGCCCGCTCGAGCGGAGTTGCAATGCTCGAGGCCATCGTCTCGGGACTGGCGCCGGGCAGCGACGCCGACACCGAGATCGCGGGGAAGTCCACCTGCGGCAGCGGCGACACGGGCAGCAGCATGTAGCCAAGCACGCCGACCATCACCACCGACAGGCTGAGCAGCGTCGTAGCGACCGGACGCTCGATGAATGGCGAGGACAGGCTCATGCCGGCTCCTCCACGGCCACGGACTGGCGGGACGTCCGCCAGGCACGCGCGATCCGGTCGAAGAAGAGGTAGATCGCCGGCGTCGTGAAGAGCGTGAGTACCTGGCTGACGAGCAGGCCACCCACCATGACCACACCGAGCGGTTGACGCATCTCGGCGCCGGAACCCGTCGAAAGCATCAGCGGCAGCGCGCCGAACAGCGCCGCCAGCGTTGTCATCAGGATCGGCCGGAAGCGCAGGAGCGCCGCCTGGTAGATCGCGTCGCGCGGGCTGAGCCCGTCGTTGCGTTCGGCATCGAGCGCGAAGTCGATCATCATGATCGCGTTCTTCTTGACGATGCCGATCAGCAGGATGATGCCGATGATGGCGATCAAGCTGAGGTCACGGTCGGTCATCAGCAGTGCGAGCAGCGCGCCCACGCCGGCCGACGGCAACGTCGAGAGGATGGTGATCGGGTGGATGTAGCTCTCGTAGAGCACGCCGAGCACGACGTACATCGTCACGATGGCCGCGAGCACCAGCAGCAGTGTGCTGTCGAGCGACGCGCGAAACGCCGCCGCGGCTCCCTGGAACGTCGTCTGGACGCTGGCCGGCATGCGGATCTCGGCCTGCGCCTCCTCGATTGCCGCCACGGCACTGCCCAGTGACGCTCCGGGCGCCAGGTTGAACGACATCGTCACGGCAGGGAACTGGCCAGCATGGCTGATGACCAACTGGGTATTGCGCTCCTTGATGGTCGCCAGGCTGGACAGCGGCACCTGGCGGCTGTCGCCCGTCATGACGAACACCTGCCCGAGCGCTTCGGGGCCGACCTGGAAGCGCGGATCGATCTCGAGCACGACGCGATACTGGTTGGCCTGCGTGTAGATCGTCGAAATCAGCCGCTGGCCGAACGCGTCGTAGAGCGCATCGTCGATGGCGGCGACGCGGATGCCGAGGCGGCTGGCGGCATCGCGGTCGATGTCCACGAAGGCTTGCAGGCCGCGGTCCTGCAGGTCGCTGGCCACGTCCGCGAGAAAGGGCGACTTCTGCAGCCGCGCCAGCAGCTTCGGCACCCATTCGGCGAGACGGTTCGCGTCCGGGTCCTCGAGCGTGAACTGGAACTGCGTGCGGCTGACCCGGTCCTCGATGGTCAGGTCCTGCACGGGCTGGAAGTACAGGATGATGCCCGGCACCTTGGCCACGCGGTCGCGCAGCGACGCGATGATCTCGGTGGCGCTGCGGTGACGCATCTCGTGCGACGTCAGCGTGATCAGCATGCGGCCGCTGTTCAGCGTCGCGTTGGAGCCATCGACGCCGATGAACGACGACAGGCCGTGGATGTCAGGCTCCTTCAGGATGGCGCGCGCCGCGTCTCGCTGCAGGTCGGCCATCGCCGAGAACGACACGGTCTGCGGCGCCTCGGTGATCACCTGGATGGCCCCGGTGTCCTGCACCGGAAAGAAGCCCTTCGGGATGACGATGTAGAGCCAGGCCGTCAGCGCCATCGTCGCCAGCGCGATGAGGAGCGTCACCGCTTCGTAGCGCAGCGCGACGTTCAGCGCCCTTCCGTAGAGCTCGATCGTCTTGTCGAGGATGTATCCGGTCGCGCGGTAGAGCCGCCCGTGCGACTCGTCGTGTTCCGCCTTGAGCAGGCGCGCGCACATCATCGGGGTCAGCGTCAGCGAGACCACCAGCGAGATGAGGATCGAGACCGCCAGCGTGATCGCGAACTCGCGGAACAGGCGGCCGACGACGTCGGCCATGAACAGCAGCGGAATCAGCACGGCGATCAGCGACACCGTGAGCGACACCAGCGTGAAGCCGATCTGCCGGGCCCCTTCGAGCGCGGCGTGCATCGGCGTAGCCCCTTCCTCGAGGTAGCGGGCGATGTTCTCCACCATGACGATGGCATCGTCGACGACGAAGCCGGTGGCGATGGTCAGGGCCATCAGCGTCAGGTTGTTGATGGAGTAGCCGGCCAGGTACATGACGCCGAACGTGCCGATCAGCGACAGCGGCACCACGACGCTGGGGATGATGGTGGCGGGCACGTTGCGCAGGAAGACGAAGGTGACCATCACGACGAGCGCCACGGCGAACACCAACTCGTGCTGCACGTCGCGCACCGAGGCGCGGATCGTATCGGTACGGTCGCTCAGCACCGCAACCGACACCGTTTCGGGCAGGCTGGCGGTGAGTTGAGGCAGCACGGCGCGGATCCGATCCACCACGTCGATGACGTTGGCGCCAGGCTGCCGCTGGATGTTCACCAGCACGGCCGGTGCATCGTCGGCCCATGCCGAGAGGCGCGTGTTCTCGGCGCCGTCGACCACTTGCGCCACGTCCGACAAGCGCAGCGGCGCACCGTCCTGGTAGGCGATGATCAGGTCCTTGTACGCCTGCACCGACCGCAACTGGTCGTTGGCGTCGAGCATGAACGAGCGCTCGGGGCCGTCGAAGTTGCCCTTCGGCTGATTGACGTTGGCCGCGGCAATCACGGCCCGCAAGCTCTGCAGGTTCAGGTTGTGGGCAGCCAGGGCCTGCGGGTTGGCCTGGATGCGAACGGCGGGCCGCTGGCCGCCGGCGATGCTCACAAGCCCGACACCGGGCAACTGCGAGAGCTTCTGCGCAATGCGCGTGTCCACCAGGTCGTAGACTGCGGGCAGCGGCATCGTGGGCGAGGTGACAGACAGGGTGAGGACCGGCGTGTCGGCCGGATTGACCTTGTTGTAGACCGGCGGCTGCGGCAGATCGTTGGGCAGCAGGTTGCCGGCGGCGTTGATGGCCGCCTGCACTTCTTGTTCGGCCACCTCGATTTTCTTGTCCAGCGAGAAGCGCAGCGTCAGCACTGACGCGCCCCCCGAACTGGTCGACGACATCTGATCGAGCCCGGGGATTTGTCCGAACTGCCGCTCGAGCGGCGCCGTCACGGCGCTCGTCATCACCTCCGGGCTGGCGCCCGGGTAGAAGGTCAGCACGCGGATGGTCGGGTAGTCGACCTGCGGCAACGCCGAGACCGGCAGGAGCCGGTACGCGAGCATGCCCGACAGCAGCAACGCCCCCATCAGGAGCGCGGTTGCCACCGGTCGCTGGATGAATGGGCGCGAGATGTTCATCGCTTTGTCTCCGACTTTGGCTCCGCCTTGGCGCCGGTCGTCGCCTGTCCTGGCGGCGCGCCACGCTGGCCGCGCGGACGGCGCGGCGCCACGGGCGCATCACGGTCGGTCGCCGCGGCAACCACTTCCACGGTGACGCCTTCGCGCAGCTGGTCGACGCCCTCCAGCACGACGCGATCGCCCGGCTTGAGCCCTTCGGTGACGGCGACGCGCTCACCCTCGGCCGGGCCGAGCGTCACGCGACGCACCGTGGCCTTGTTCTCGTCGTTGACCCCGTACACGAAGGTACCGAACGAGGCGCGCTGGATTGTCGCCGATGGCACGACGGTCGCGTCCCGCAGCGTCGACAGGCTGAGCACGATGTTGACGAACTGGTTGGGGAACAGCTTGTCGTCGGCGTTGACGAAGACCGCACGCAGGCGGATGGTGCCGGTCGTCGTGTCGATCTGGTTGTCGACCGTCTGCAACGTGCCCGTCGCGAGCTGGGTCGTCTCGGCGCGATCCCAGGCCTGCACGGCCAGCCGTTGACCGCGGCCCATCGCGTCGAGCACCGCCGGCAGATCGGTCTCGGGCACGGTGAACAGCACCGAGATCGGCTGCATCTGGGTGATCACCACGATGCCGTTGGCGTCGCCGGAGCGTACGAGGTTGCCGACGTCCACCTGCCGCAACCCGAGCCGGCCCGAAATCGGGGCGACGATCTTCGTGTAGGACAGCTGCAGCTTCGCGTTGTTCACCTGGGCGTCGTTGGACTGGACGGTGCCCTCCACCTGCTTGACCAGCGCCTCCTGCGCGGTGAGCTGCTGCTTGGGAATCAGCTGACGCTCGAAGAGCGACTGGTAGGTGGCAAAGTCAGCGCGGGCATTGTTCAGCCGGGCGTCGTTCTCGGCCTTGTTGCCCTGCGCCTGCGCCAGCGCGACCTCGTACGGTCGCGCGTCGATCTCTGCCAGCAACTGGCCTTCGCGCACGCGCTGTCCCTCGGTGAAGTGGGCTTTCACGAGCTCGCCGTCCAGGCGAGGGCGCACCGTGACCGTATTGATCGGCGTCACCGTGCCGAGCGCCTTCAGCGCCACGCCGATATTCCGCGTCTCGGCCGTGACTACCCGGACCGGTGGCTTCTCGTCCGGCCGGCGCCCTCCCGGGCCTCCTCCTCCTGGCCCACCGGGGCCTCGACCGCCGCCCCCACCGCCGCCGAACTGGCCGGGCCGCGCCGCCGGCGTGCCGAAGTCGTAGTACCAGACCAGGCCCGCACCGCCGGCGACCAGCAAGAGGCCGATGAGCCATTGCCATGGGCGGAAACGCCGACGCGGGGTCGGCTCGGGATGCGTGAGGTCAGGTTGCGCGTCGCTCGTAGTGGTCATGAATGGGTCCGTGCCGGCTGCTCGATCGCTGCCGGATGACTTGGAGTACGCCTGCCGGGGGGCTGGCATGTCCTGCCGGCGGCAGGAATCGTCCTCTTGTGACGATGAAATTCCTGTTAACGAGTGCCGGCGGGTCCGTTTTCACACTTTGTTCACATGCCGTCAACATGCCGGACAGGGCCTATCAGGTACGAGCTCGACCGCGGTCGTCAGTCTGCGTGGCGCCCGGCTGGGGCGAGGCGCTACACCCGTACGCTGGGTTCAGGCGGGCACCTTCAGCAATGCATGGACGTTGCCCCAGGTGATCTTGCTGAAGATCGCTGGCGTCGTCGTCCGTTTGAGCAGGCCGAGCGTCTCCCTCGCCACGCATTTTCCAGCCATGCGCGTTGCGGCGGGATTGTTGTTCTGGCTGACGCCACCGCCGTGTCCGTCACTGCAGCCGCAGTCACTGCCGAACATCAGCTTGTCCTGGTGGCGTTCGAGGAACGCCGCAGTGAAGGCCGGGTCACGCGAGAGCGCATTGTTGCCGGAGTTGGCTGATATGTCGGCAAACAGGTTGGGGTGGTCAGCCAGCCATCGGTCGGTGACCCCGCCAGGGACGATCGGGCCGGTCGGATAGGCCGCCTGGTCGCGGTAGTCGGCGCTGATGTTGGCCCAGAACGCGTCGGCGTGACCGATGAAGGTCGTCTTCGGATGCGCCGCCAGCACCTTGTCGAACGTGCGCGCGTATCCGGTGGCCCAGGTGCCCTCGCCGGGGAAATGATCCACTTCCTGGAAGTGCACGAGGATCGGCACGCCCAGTTCGCCTGCGAGCGCGTACATGCGCTGCAACTCCGGGCCGTCGGCGGTCACATGGAACTTCAGCTCGCCGAAGCCGCGGGCCCCCGCTTTCACGGCCATGGTGAGTCGCTGTTGCGCGGCCGGGTCCGAGATGTCGTCGCTGGCGAACCACGTGAAGCGGCCAGGCGCCGTCGCCTGCAGCGCTTCGACTCGCTCGCGGGCGTCGCCGCGAGTGAGCAGGTTGGCGCCGGTGATGCCCGCACCGTCCAGGTGGGCCAGCACGCTCGCCGGCTGCGGGCGCAAATGAAAATGGAGGTCGAAGACGGCCGTGCCCCACTCGTTCGCTGGGGCCGGACTCTGGCGGGCAAGGGCGGGCATCAGGGCGGGAGCCACGAGGCTGCCGAGGAACGCACGTCGGTCCATCGCTCCATCTCCTCCGCACGCGATGGCGAGTTGTCGCGTCGCGTCCGCAGAGCATCTCACAGGTGACATCCCGGCCGGGGGAGGGCCAGCACCCGTTGTCCGCTCGACCGCCCATCGTCGTTCATGGTGTCGGGTCCCATGACAGGCGCCGTCACCTTCCTCGACGAGTACCGGGCAAGTCGCAACTCCGGCACCCCCGCGGAGTCGGGAGTCGCGGTCCTTCGGGAATGGCTGACGTTGCGTGCCGACGCCGTCCTCGAGGATCTGCGGACACACGATCCGGAGTTCGCACTTCCAGGGCTGGCGTTCATCACCAGCTACGACGATGTGCTGGAGGTCCTGAGCCGCAGCGACGTGTTCAGCGTTGCGCCGTACGGCGAGGCGATGACGCGCATCAATCGCGGTCCCTCGTTCCTGCTCGGCATGGACGACGGGCCCGAGTACCGCCGGCAGCTGGAACGCCTCGGTTCGGCGTTCCGTCGGGAGGACGAGGGTCGCGTCCGAGAACGCGCCGCCGTCCACGCCACCGAGACGTTGACGGCCGCGGCCGCCGGCGGGCGCCTCGATCTCGTGGGCGGCTTCGGGCGCCTCGTGCCGTCGCTGGTCATCGGCGATTACTTCGGCGTGCCCGGGCCGGATCCCGCGTCGCTGGCGCGGTGGGCCCGCGCCATCTTCACCGACGCTTTCGTCAACCTGCTCGGCGTGCCGCTGTTGTCACGCCGCGCGATGCGCGCCAGCCTGGAATTTCGCGCCTACCTCGACGAACTCATCGCCGACACTCGCGCCGATCGCGCGGGCGGTGTCATATGCGATCACGTGCTGGGCCGCATGCTGGAACGGCAGGAGGGAGGCGATGCCCAGTCTGCCGACACGTGGATTCGGGACAACCTGCTGTGGTGCGTCGCCGGCGTGATCGACAACGTGAACGCCGCCGTGTGTCGCGTCATCGACCGCTGGCTGGACGATGCGGAGTTGCTCGAGGCGACGACAGCCGCGGCCCGTGAGCACGACATGGCGCGGCTCCAGTCATTCGTGTTCGAGACCCTGCGCTTCCACACGCCCACTCCAGTCGTGATCCGTCGCAGCGTCCGCGCGCACACCCTTGGCGAGGGGAGGCGCAAGACGAGGATCATCCCCGCCGACACCACGGTCTTCGTCGGCCTGGGCACGGCGATGATGGACCCCAGCGCCGTCGACAGTCCCAGGGCCTTCCGCCTCGATCGCCCGGACGAGCACTACCTGCACTTCGGCGCCGGCGTGCACCACTGCCTCGGGCGGCAGACGGCCGTGGCGCTCGTGACCGAGATGGCCGCCGCATTGCTCCGGATGCCGCACCTGCGACGCGCCGAGGGCTTTGACGGCAGGCTCCGGAGCGTCGGGCCGTTTCCGACCACGTTCATACTGGAGCTGCGCCCGCTCTGACCGCCGATGCCACCAGCCTCTGTCGTCGACGCCTTCATCGAAGCCGGATCCGTATCGCTCGAGGTGTCGCACATGGCGGGTGGCCTCGAGGAGGCTGAGAAGATCCGGCAGGCGCATCCCGACGTCGTCAACGCGACGATCCATGCCGCCGCCGTCTTCGGTGACGACAGCGCCGTCGCCGCATGCCTGGCGGCTGATCCTGCGTCCGCCGCCGTGCGCGGCGGGCCTCGAGGCTGGGACCCGCTCACGTACTTGTGCTTCTCGCGCTACCTGCGTATCGATCGTGCCAGGTCCGGCGCGTTCGTCCGCGCGGCGACCCGGTTGCTCGACGCCGGCGCGTCGGCCAGCACGGGCTTCTACGAGAAGGCGCATTCGCCGAACCCGGAGTTCGAGAGTGTGCTCTACGGTGCCGCGGGCGTCGCGCACGATGCGGCGCTGACACGCCTGCTGCTCGAACGCGGCGCCGACCCCAACGACGGCGAGGTGACCTACCACGCGCCCGAGGGGTGGGACCCCGACGTGATCGCGGCGCTCGTCGAATCGGGACGTCTCAACGGCGCCAGTCTTGCCACCATGTTGCTCCGCAAGCACGACTGGCACGATGAGCCGGGCGTGAGGTACCTGCTCGCACACGGCGCCGATCCGAACGGCCAGACGGTGTGGGGCCTCACCCCTCTTCAGCAGGCCGTGCGTCGCGACAACGCGGCCACGATCGTCGAGGCGCTGCTCGCGCACGGCGCCGATCCCACTCGACGGATGCAACCGCGTGCCGCGCACGGACGCGACGACGTCGATGCCCTGGCCGTCGCGGCGTGGCGGAGCCGTGCCGATCTGCTGGCGTTGTTTGAGTACGCCGGCGCGCCGATACCAGCCGATGGCGTGCCCGGCTTTCTCGTGGCATGTGCGCGAGGCGACGAGGCGGCCGCGCGAGCGCTGCTGGCCGCGAATCCGGACGTGTCGCCCGCCTGCCGTGTCAGCGGCGGCGAATGGCTCGCGCTGGCAGCGGGTAACGGCAACGTGGCGGCACTTCGGTGCCTGCTGGCCATCGGCGTGCCGATCGGCGCGATCTGGGCCGAGGGCGACGGCTACTTCGGCATTTCTCCGGCGACCACCGCGCTGCACGTCGCCGCGTGGCGCGCGCAACACGACGCGGTGCGATACCTGCTCGGGCAAGCCGCCCCCGTCCATGCCACCGACGGCGCCGGTTTCACCCCGCTACAGCTCGCCGTCCGGGCCTGCACGATCTCCTACTGGCGCGAGCGCCGGCAGCCCACGTCGATCGCGGCGCTGCTCGACGCCGGAGCGATTGCGTCTCGCGTCGTCGTCCCGACGGGCTATGACGAGGCGGATCGCCTGCTGATCGACGCACGCGGTCCGTCGGCCCCGAACGCCGAACGCTGAACGTCGAGGACCCCACGTGTAGGCGTCGAGCTTGCTCGACGCATCCCTGACCGTCGACCAAGGTCGACGCCTACACATCGCGTTTCGCGCGCCGTCGGGCTGGGACAGCCCCGACGCCACCAGTTCTTCAGCGTTGCGTGGTCTTTGTTCGACACTCCCGGCATTCGCGGCATTCCGGCATTGCACGGCCCGCCATTTTGCGGAGGGGCCTACCTCATGCCCATGACCTGCCGGACCATGCCGTCACTCTTCGTGAGGAGGTAGAGCTCGCCGGCGCTGTCTTCCGCGACGCGGACGTCCACCCGTCCGCGCCCAGACACGGCGGCTGCGCCGGGCAGCACATCGCCACGGCCCCCCCGCGCGCGGAACGTCTCCTCGACGATGCGGCGGAGGTTCGCGTCCAGTTCGTGCAGCGGAGCCAGCGTGGTCGGATTGCCATCGTCGGCACTCAAGACGTCCTTCATCTCCGCATACCAGAGATGCCCGGTCGTGATGTCGCCCAGCAGCAGCCTTCCCTTCAATGCGGGGATCCTGCCGCCGTGATAGACGATCCCACCTGCGATCGCGTCGCCGCCGGTGGCGGAGTGTGGATACGCGATCACCGGATATGTCGGCGTCATCCGGCCACGTGTGACGGTATCGGTGATCTGCACCGGAATCGTGTCGTCTGCCGGGGCCGCCGTCATCCCTTGCGGCGTCATCGCTTGCGGGCCTTCGCGCAGCGGGTAGCCGTAGTTGGCGCCCTTCTTGATGACCACGACCGTCTCCCACGCGGTGAGGCCGATGTTGAACGCCAGCAGTCGCGGCGCCCGCGGGCGGGCTGAATCGACGTCCCAGACCAGCCGATGGGGATTGCGCAGGCCCAACGCCCAGATCTCCTTGCGCGCGCCTTCCATCGACGCAAAGGGATTGTCGTTGGGGATGCGGTAGCGGCCGTTCTCGCTCACCGTGCTCGATGCCGTGTGCTCGCGCAGGTCCGGCACGATGCGAAGGATCTTGCCGTTGAAGTTGTCGAGCCGCTGCGGGTTCAGCCGGCGCAGGTCGGGGCGCTCGCCCGTGCCGGCGTCGCCGACGCCGACATACATGACGCGCCACTCCGGGTCGCCGCGCTTTGCGACGGGATTGAACGTCAATTCCCCGAGCGGGTGGATGGGTGAGGACAGCTGCAGCCGCAGCAGTTCGCGCGCCGTGCCCTCGAAGGTCGTGTTGGTGACGTCGCGATCGGTCCATTCGACGATCACGGCTTCGCGATCGAAGCGGCCGTCCGGCTGCGAAGGCGTCGAGATGGCGGGCGTCGTTCGATATGCGGAGAGATCGAGACCGGCGACGGCGCCGGCCTTCGGTTCCGCAGCTGCGACCGTCGTCGGGTCTTCGGTGTGAATCGTGTAGAAGACGCCGTTGCGCGCGTAGTCCGGATCGAAGACCACGTTGATCAGGCCCATGGCGAAATTGCGCTGGAACGTGAAGCGCGGGTACAGCCCCGGCCGGCCCTCGAGGCCGTTGAAGTCCAGGTACGTCGTGAACTGCTTGCTGGCCTTGTCGAGGATGTAGAGCGGGCCGTTGAGGTCGTTGACGAAGAAGCGCCGGCCGCCCGGCTCCTCGCGCATGAAGTTCACCCTGGCGAGTTGGGCGCGGGTGTTGTCGCCCGTGGGATCGGCGGTGATCGGCATCTGCACGTACTCGGCGAGTTCCAGCGTCGGCCGGACTGCCGCGGCGGTCTCGGTGGTCGGCGCGACCGTGACGTCGCCCTTCGCGAGCGCCCGCAGGTAATTCACCAGGCTCCAGATCTCCGCGTCCGGGATCCGCCCGTCGAATCCCGCCATCATCGTCGGCGGCACGCCCCGCTTGATCACGCCGAAGATCTCGCTGTCACTCGAGCCGTGGTCCCAGGCCGCGTCGGTCAGATCGGGCGGCTGCTTTCCGCCCTGCTCCTGGATGATGGAAATCACGACGCCAGCCTTTTCCGAACCCTGCGCCTTGTTGCCGTGGCAGCCCGCGCAGTTGAGGTCGTAGGCCCGCTTGCCAGCGGCGATGGACGCGGGCGTCGCGGGCACCGGATTCTGCAGGGCAGCGACTCCACTTGTCACCTGTTGGCTGAACAGCACACTGCCGCCAGCTCCGAGCACGAGGACCAGCAGGGACGTCGCGTGTCTGGACATGGGCTACTTCTTCGTGAGTTCCCGGTAGTTGGTGAGCTTGATGTGGCGGCGCGTGATGACCTCGCGCACCTTGGGACTGGTCCACATCTCGACGTTCGCACTGCGATCGGCGGCGACGTTCTCGTAGCCGCGATGTCCGATCGCCTGCATCTCCGGGTCGTTCGTGGATCCGTGGTCGATCAGCAGCCACAGACCCGGTTCGAGTGTCTCGAGCCTGGCCGCCAGCTTGTCTGCCTTGATGGCGCCGCTGTCGGTGCCCTCGTAGATGCGTCCGAGCGGCTTGAAGCCGACGTCGGTCGCCTGGACCAGCCCGTACTCCTTCGTCAGCTTCGTGGCCAGGTCACGCACCGCCGGGTCCAGCATGGTGAATCCCATGTGGTACCACGTGTACGTCGCCTGCGGCAGGTGCCTCTTCGCGGCATCGAGCTGCGCCCGCAACTCGCGTTCGATCTCGTCAATCTTCCACGGCGCGTCCTTGATGCTCGTCTTCGGCGGATAGCCTGGCCGCGGCACGACCGCCGGAAAGAAGTAGCCGTCCGCGTCGACGATCGACGGCGCGTACGTCAGTGGTCGCCACTTCACGTTGTCCCACTCGCTCGTGAGTGCCAGGTGCACGCCGACGTCGAGTCCCGGATTCTCGCGCAGCAGTTTCGCGGCCTCGAGGAACCACGGCCCGGGGACGATCACATTGGTCGTGCTCAGGATGCCGTCCGTGTACGCCTTGATCGTGCCGACGTTGATGCCGTGCGCTGCGCCCATGTCGTCACCCTTGACGATCAGGCGGATCTCGGTCGGCGAGGCCGGCTGCAGCAGGAACGCGACAAGCGCAAGAGCGAGAAGGTTGATGCGCATGGGCTGCAGTCTACCGCGGCCGTCCGCGATACCATGCGTGCCATTCGGCGGATCGGACACGGCGTTCGCGAGAGAGCACGTCCCCTGAGGTCAGGCGCCCATGGCAACACCGGCCGGCGGTACGGTCACACGGGTCCAGCCGAATGCTTTCGGCTGCATCACCATCCCATTCCTCCTGGTCGCACTGATCCCCCTGGGCTACGGGGCCCGCTCACAGTGGTCCAACGGCACCCTCATGCGTGAAGGCGAGGTCGTGGAGGGCCGCGTGGTCGAACTCGACTACATGCCGGGCAACTCCTCGGCGAGGAACGGTCGCGGGAGTGCCGTGTCCCCCACGGTCGCGTTCACGACCCGCACGGGACTTCCGCGCAAGATGACGGGCAGCGTGAACCGCTATCCCGCGCCCTGGAGCGTCGGCGACGTCGTCGAGGTCGTCTACGATCCCGTCCGGCCGGAGCGGGCTGATCTCAAGAGCGAGCTCGACGGATGGAAGCTCTGGCTCGCGATCTGGTGCACCGTCGCCGCCGTGCCCGCGGTCATCGCGATGCTTCCCATGGTGCTGTTCCTCAGGCAGGGGCCAGCGGAGAAGTCCGGCGACTGACATGCTGGCGACCATCGGTTTCGTTACGGTCCTCATCCTGCTCGTGCTCCTCGCCAGCAGGCGGGTGACCCCTGTCGTCGGCCTCGTCGGCGTGCCGATCCTTGCCGCCATCGTGTCCGGCCATGGGGCCTCGGTCGGGCAGTACGTGACGTCCGGCCTGCAGCAGACGGCGCCGGTCGTCGCGACGTTCGTCTTCGCGATCCTGTTCTTCGGCCTCATGACGGACGCGGGCCTGCTCGATCCCGTCGTGAACGGCGTGCTGCGAGCGATCGGCACCAACCCCACCCGCATCGTCGCCGGTTCGGCCGTGCTCGCCGCGGCAGTGCATCTCGATGGCGCTGGCGCGGTGACCTTCCTCGTCACCATCCCGCCGCTCGTCCCGGTGTACGAGCGGTTGCGGATGGACAAGCGCGTGCTCGCCTGTGTTGTCGCGATGGCCGCCGGGGTGATGAACATCGTGCCGTGGGGCGGTCCGCTGCTGCGAGCCGCGGCGTCCCTGCACGTGCCGGTGACCGACCTGTTCAGGCCGCTGTTGCCGGTGATGGCCGTCGGTCTCTCGTTCGTCTTCGCGACGGCACTGTGGCTGGGTCGTCGTGAAACGCGTCGCCTCGCCGCGATGCCTGCGTCCATCGAGGATGCGACCGTTCCCGGTCGTGCCCGATCCACGATCGGCGAGTCGCGCCTCACGGAAGACGAACTGGTCTTGCGCCGGCCCTCGCGGTTCTGGTGGAACGTGCTGATCACCGTGATGCTGCTCGTGGCGATGGTCGCGGAATGGGTTCCACCCGCGGTGGCGTTCATGGTCGGCACGGTACTGGCCCTGCTGCTGAACTACCCGGACACGGCGATGCAACGTATCCGCGTCGACGCGCACGCCAGGAGTGCCTTGATGATGGCCACCGTCCTGATGGGAGCCGGCGCCTTCATCGGAGTAATGAAGGGATCGGGCATGCTCGACGCGATGGCGGTGGCGGCGGTGCGGGCCGTGCCGGCAGGGGGAGGGAGCCACATCCCCGTGCTGCTCGGGCTGCTGTCGATGCCGCTCAGCCTCTTGTTCGATCCGGATTCGTTCTACTTCGGGGTCTTGCCGGTTGTCGCCCAGGCTGCCGCGGCTTTTGGCATCCCGGGCGTACAGGTGGGCCAGGCGGCGTTGCTCGGCCAGATGACGACGGGATTTCCGGTCAGTCCCCTGACGCCGTCGACGTTCCTCCTCGTCGGCCTCACGGGCGTTGATCTCGCCGACCACCAGCGCTTCTCGATCCCGTTTCTGCTCGCGACGACGATCGTGATGACGGCCGCCTGTGTCGTGCTGGGAGTGTTTCCGCTGTGAAAGGACGCACGCTGCGGCTCGGCGCGGGTGCCGGCTACTCCGGCGACCGGATCGAGCCGGCCGTCCAGCTGGCCGCGCATGGACAGCTCGACTATCTCGTGTTCGAGTGCCTCGCGGAGCGCACGATCGCATTGTCCCAGCAGGCGCGCGCACGCGACGAGCGCGCCGGCTTCGATCCGCTGCTGCTGGACCGCATGCGCGCCGTGTTGCCCATTTGCCGCGCCAACGGCGTCCGCGTCATCACGAACATGGGTGCGGCCAATCCTGCGGGAGCCGCTGACGCGGTGCGCGCGCTTGCCAGGGACGCCGGGCTCGCGGGTCTTCACGTCGCTGCCGTCACGGGTGACGACGTGCTGGCGCAGGTGCGGCAGGACCAAGATGCCGTCCTGGAAACAGGCGAGTCTGTCCACTCGCTCGCGGACCGCCTCGTGTCTGCCAACGCCTACATCGGCGTCGAGCCCATCGTCGAGGCGCTTGCCCAGGATGCGGATGTCGTGATCACCGGGCGAGCCGCCGATCCCTCCCTGTTCCTCGCTCCGCAGGTGCACGAGTTCGGCTGGCGCCTGGACGACTGGGAGCGGCTGGGAGCCGGCACCGTCACGGGACATCTGCTCGAATGCGCGGGCCAGGTCACGGGCGGCTACTTCGCGGAGCCCGGGAAGAAGGACGTCGTCGATCTGGCGCACCTCGGGTTTCCGATTGCGGAGGTTGGCGAAGACGGCGCGACGGTGATCACGAAAGTGCCCGGGTCCGGCGGGTGCGTCTCGCTGGCCACGTGCAAGGAGCAGTTGCTGTACGAGATCCACGACCCGGCCGCGTACTACACACCCGATGTCGTCGCCGACTTCACTGCCGTCACGTTGACCGAGGTAGGCAGGGACCGCGTGCGCGTGCAGGGCGGTCGAGGCCGCACCAGGCCGGAATGCCTGAAGGTGACGCTCGGCTATCGCGACGGATTCGTCGGTGAGGGTCAGATCTCGTACGCGGGCGGCGGGGCGCGGCGGCGGGCACAACTGGCGCTGGAGATCGTGGCCGCGCGGATTTCGGAGTACGGGCACGCGATCGAGGAACTGCGGTGCGATCTGATTGGCGTCGATGCGCTTCATGGGAAACTGGGTGCCTCACGAGGCGAGCCGTACGAGGTCAGGGTTCGCGTGGCGGGTCGAGCCCAGTCCGCGTCGGCCGCGGCGTGGATCGGAAACGAAGTGGAGGCGCTCTACACGAACGGTCCTGCCGGCGGCGCCGGAGCGACCCGCCTCGTGCGGCAGATCCTGGCGGTGACGTCGATGCTCCTTCCACGCGACCAGGTTCGCTGCCAGGTGGACGTGCGGGAGGCGTGACATGACGCTCCGCGACTTGGCGCATTCCCGTTCAGGGGACAAGGGCACGCTCGTGAACTGCTCGGTCATCGCCTACGACCCGCGCGACTTCGAGTACCTGATGGAGGTCGTGACTGCAGACGCCGTGAAGGCGCACCTGCGTGACCTGATTCACGGAGACGTCGCGCGCTACCTGCTCCCGTCCCTGGGAGCGATGAACTTCGTGATGGCACGTCCGCCCGGCAACAGCGTCACGCGGACACTTGCGCTGGATGCGCACGGAAAGTCAATCAGTTCGGCGCTGCTGGAGATGATCCTGCCGGACCGCTCCCTGCCGGCCTCGCGTGGCGGCATCGGGTAGAGTGGCGCCCATGCGAGCGGCCGCGATCGCCACGACACCTGCAGCCATCCTGCCGTTGCGGGTGCGTTACCGGGAGGAAATGCACTGCCAGATCGTGCACGACTCGATTCATCGACGTGCGGGGTGGACGAGCGCCTATGCGCTGCGCCTCGACGAGGTGGACGCCGGATTCGGGACCGTGGCCATCGGCGGGCCGTGGACCGGCAAGCCGACGATCTTCGAGTTCCACGTGCTGCCCGCCTACCGGAATCACGCCTTCCTGTTGTTCGAGTGCCTCCTGGAGGTCAGCGGCGCGCGGCTGATGGAGATCCAGTCGAACGACGCGCTGCTCGCGGCCATGCTGCACACGTACGCGCGTGATGTCTGGAGCGAGAAGATCGTCTTCCAGGATGGCGTCACGACCGCGCTCGAGGCCAACGGCGCACGGCTGTTGCAGGTGACACCAGACACCGACGTGCAGGCGGCCATCGCCGCGCGGCAGGGCGGAACCGAGTGGCAGCTCCAGTTGGACGGCGAGACCGTGGCGACAGGCGGCATCCTGTTCCACTACAACGTGCCCTACGGTGACATCTACATGGAGGTGGCCGAGCCGTTCCGGCGCCGAGGTCTTGGCGGCTACCTGGTCCAGGAGCTGAAGCGCGTCGCGTACGCGCTCGGGGGCGTCCCGTGCGCGCGCTGCAGCCCGGAGAACGTGGCATCGCGCAGGACCCTGCAGCAGGCCGGCTTCGTGCCCTTCGCGCACATCCTGAACGGTTCCATCCCCCCGTCCTGGACGCCGGGCGCCGAACGAGGATGACAGCCGACCGGAAGGTCGGCGACTACGGGTTGAAGCGCGTCGTAGGCGTCGACCTTCAGGTCGACGCACGCCTCGACTGCTATCAAGCGTTGTCTACTCGGGCGTCACGGTCAGGTTGCGGAAATGCGCGTCGGTGCTGACGTCGATCCAGAGGGCGACGCCACCACGGGCGTTCGGCCCGCTCTTGACGTCATTGACGATCAGCGTCGGCTGCGCCTGCCCGTGTACGAAGAGCCGGGCCTGCGCGGCGCGCACCTCGATGCGGACCCTGGTCCACACCCCGGGGACCAGATCCACGTAGGACTCGTACTTTTCGGGCGTCTCCTTCCGCAGCCGTGGCCAGGGCCAGTCGGGGTGCGAGATGTACTGGACGGAGTGATTGCGACGTAGCTGATCGTCCGCGCGGCCGTTGGTCGGACGCAGGTAGAACGCATCGTAGCTGCGCAGGTCCTCCTGCACACGGAACGCGATCCCGACGAAACCGCGGGCGTCCTTGAAGACGTCGGTCCTGGGCGTGCCGGCGATCTCGGCCTCGATCACCCCGTTGCCGAACTCGAGCCCGTCGATGATGGGGAGCTGCTCGCTCACCTCCCCGGACTTGAGGGCCGCCTCGCGCTCCTGCGGCGTCATCGCCTCCATGCGCCGGCGCACCGCCTCGTCGAACCTCACTCGAAGACCACGCTTGCCGTCCAGCGTGGCGGGCTCGGCCGTCACGTTGTGCAGTCGGAGGCCTGCGGCGGACTCCAGCGCGTAGGGCTTGATCGTGGATTGGGCGCGTGGCGCGTCCGAGAGGATCAGCATGGCCAGGGCGCCGATCGCGAGTGCGGCTCGGTTACTCCGTGCGATGAGTGAGTTCACGGGCAGGCTGCGAGTGTGGATGTGGCGCATTTCCGTACATACGGAGTTGCGCGTCACGGGGTTGCGCCGCACGCGCCACCGGCCGGCGCGAATCCGTGGAGGTGTAGCCGCGGGACTTGTCCCGCGGGCAGCGCGCCGGACAAGTCCCGCGCCTACGAAATTCGTTGGAGTCCGACGGCTACGACGGCACTCCCTCAGAGCATCGACACAGCGAAAAGGTGACAGGTCACGCGGCTCGAAGGTGACAGGACGGCCTAGTCCATTGTCACGATCACCTTGCCGCGGGCACGGCCTGACTCGAGATAGCGCATCGCCTCGGCGGCCTGCGCGAAGGGGTAGCGCCTGTCGATGACCGCAGACACGACCCCGGTCCCCATCGCGTCGGCGAACCATTCGAGATCGCGGCGATTCAGATCGGCGATGAACATGCTCATCTCTTGCCGGACGAACGGCTTCATCAGGTAGATGGAGGCCACTCGGCCGAGCGGGCCGACAATGCGGTGGTCGTTGGGCCCCCCGCCGCCGACGAGCACGTAGCGACCGTTGGGCGTGAGCACTCGCCGGCACGCGGAGAGCGGACGGTTGCCCACATTGTCCAGGAGCATGTCGTATGCGGCGGTGCGCGTCGTGAAGTCGTCCTTCGTGTAGTCGATCACGTGATCGGCACCAAGCGAACGAACGAGGTCGACGTTGCGCGTGCTGCAGACGCCGGTGACCTCCGCGCCGATGTGTTTCGCGATCTGCACCGCGAACGTGCCGACGCCGCCGGATGCGCCGTTGATCAGGACGCGCTCCCCCTTCCGGACCTCCCCGCGATCGCGGATCCCCTGCAGCGCGGTGAGTCCGGCGACGCCGACGGCGGCCGCCTGATCGAACGTGATGAGGGCCGGTTTGTGAACGATGGCGCGGTCCGCCGAGACGACGACGTACTCGGCCAGGGCCCCGGTCCGGCCACCGAACACCTCGTCGCCGACCTTGAACCGGCTGACCTGCCGGCCCACAGCCTCGACGACCCCGGCAAAGTCCACGCCCGTTCGCGTAACCGCCGGTTTGCGCAGGCCGCTGTCGATCCGCATCACGTACGGGGTGCCGCGGATCATGTGCCAGTCCACGGGATTCACCGAGGCGGCCCTGACGCGCACCAGGACCTGGGTCTCCTGCGGCACCGGCTTCTCGACCTGCGCGATCGTCAGCACGTCGGGCGTTCCGTAGTCGCAGTACACGAGCGCACGCATCGGCACCTTCTGCGTGGAACTGGCGCGGGCCGCGCAGTCGTTGTCGGACCGCCACCAGGCAATCGCGAAGATCGCCACCAGCACGAGCGGCAGGACCAGCAGGGTCCACTTCAGCAGGCGCAGCACTCTCACGGTCGTACCTCGCGGCCCATCGCCGGGCCACAAACGGGATGTTGTCGTGTGTGTAGTGGAGGACGTTGAGGATGCGCGGAATGTTCGGCCCGGCTCGTCACATTCCCGCCCGGGGATCCGCGCGCTGGCTGCACCATGCCGATCGCGCGATGCAGATCATCCCTGCCGCCGCCGCGGGCCTCCTCACCGTCATGGCGCTGGTGCCGGCGGCATGCCCCGACGTGCGCCCGACCTCGGCGCTCCCATCACCGCTGCACGGCGAGGCCCTCGCCTGGGACGAGGCTCGAGGGCGGCTGGCCCTGTTCGGCGGCCGTGAGCCCGGCGGTTGGCTCGCGGGCACGTGGGAGTGGGATGGCCGAGTATGGCGCCAGGCCATCGACGCCCGAGCCAGCCCCCCGGCCCGTGCCGGACACACACTCGCGTTCGATCCCGATCGCAAGCGGGTGGTGCTGTACGGCGGGATGACGTCGCCACCGCCGTCGTCCCTGTGCGACACGTGGGAGTACGACGGAACCACGTGGAGGGAGATCAGTACCGGTCCGTGCAGCGGCCAGCGCAGCCGAAACGCGTCGCTCGTCTTCGACACGCGACGCCGGCACCTCCTCTTGCTCGACGGGCCCGCCATTGGCGGCGACCAGATGCGCGCGGGGCGCCTGTGGGCCTGGCAGCACGAGCAATGGCGGCTCATCGACGCCAATGGGCCACGGCGGACGGGATTCTCGCAGGCGGCCTTCGACGATCGCCGTGGTGTCCTGGTCGTCCCGGTGCTCTTCGGCGGGCCGGACGCGGGCGTATGGGAGTGGAACGGCACTGCGTGGAATCACGTTGGCGCCCACGGCCCCGCCGTGCGCCAGACCTATGCCCTCGCATGGGACTCCCGTCGTCAGCGCGTGCTGCTGCGGGGCGGACAGGGCGGCACGCATGGCCCCTACCTCGCCGATCAATGGACGTGGAGCGGGACGGAGTGGACCGAGAGCCTGCCAACGCGGACAGTACCGGCCGGGAGGGGAGGCGCGACGCTCGTCGACGACCGCGCCAGGGCCCGGCTTCTCTACTTCGGTGGGTACAACGACCAGCAGCTCGGTGACTTCTGGAGCCTGCAGGATGATGTCTGGACTCGCCTCGGATCCCGGTGAGCGGTCGCGACCGCCTGCCTGAATTACTCCTTACCAAAGATGGCGAATCGCAGGCCGTCCTGCCTTGGCCGGGACGGCTGACGCGGTCTTGTGCGATCGACCCGCCTGCTGGCCGCGCTCGGAGAGCGGGCCCTGCCTGCCCAACGGCATCCGTCGTGCTACAACTGCGCTTTTGTCGGCTCGCAGTCCAAGAACTGACGAGCTTCCGGCAGTTGCTTCGGAGCGTCATGGACACCACTCGCATTGCTGTCTCTCCTGTCGTCGAGTCCGAGTCTGCCGTCATCGGCGGAGCCGTGTTGCCCCTTGCCGGAGACGAAGCGCCACCACCGGGCGGCCGCGGCGGCAGCGACGCGTTCACGCGACAACTGCTGGCCGCTCTGGTCTCGCTCCGCGACGGTGACTTCGCTGTGCGCCTGCCCAACGACATCGTCGGCCTCAACGGCAAGGTCGCCGACGTGTTCAACGAGATCGCGGCCGTGACCGAGCGGCGTGCCCGCGAGACGGCGCGCGTGTCGCGCATGGTCGGCAAGGAAGGCAAGCTCAAACAGCGCATGGCCGTGCCCGGCGTGATGGGCGGGTGGGCCGACGAGGTGTCGTCGATCAACATGTTGATCGACGACCTCGTGTGGCCGACGACGGAAGTGACGCGCGCGGTCGGCGCCGTGGCCAAGGGCGACCTGGGCCAGGCGATGGCACTCGAAGTCGATGGGCGTCCGCTCGAGGGCGAGTTCCTGCGGTCGGCCAAGCTGGTCAACAAGATGATCGACCAGCTCTCGGTGTTCACCTCCGAGGTGACGCGCGTGGCGCGCGAGGTCGGCACCGAAGGCAAGCTCGGTGGCCAGGCGCAGGTGAAGGGCGTCTCGGGCGTCTGGAAGGAACTCACCGAGTCGGTCAACCAGATGGCGGGCAACCTGACGGCGCAGGTGCGCAACATCGCCGACGTGACCATTGCCGTCGCCAACGGCGACCTGTCCAAGAAGATCACCGTCGACGTCCGCGGCGAGATCCTGCAACTGAAGGAAGCCATCAACACGATGGTCGACCAGCTGCGCGGCTTCGCGGCCGAAGTGACCCGCGTCGCGCGCGAGGTCGGCACCGAAGGGAAACTCGGTGGCCAGGCAGTGGTGCCGGGCGTGGCCGGCACCTGGAAAGACCTCACCGACTCGGTCAACGCGATGGCGTCCAACCTGACGGCGCAGGTCCGCAACATCGCCGGCGTGACCACCGCCGTCGCCCGCGGCGACCTGTCGCGCAAGATCACCGTCGACGTGAAGGGCGAGATCCTCGAGCTGAAGGACACCATCAACACGATGGTCGATCAACTCAACGCGTTTGCCTCCGAAGTCAGTCGCGTTGCGCGTGAAGTCGGCACCGAAGGCAAGCTCGGTGGCCGTGCCGAAGTACCGGATGTCGCGGGGACGTGGAAGGACCTCACCGATTCGGTCAACGCGATGGGTGCGAACCTCACCGCGCAGGTGCGCAACATCGCCGAGGTCACGACCGCGGTCGCCCGCGGTGACCTGTCGCGCAAGATCACGGTGGATGTGAAGGGGGAGATCCTCGAGTTGAAGGACACCATCAACACGATGGTCGATCAGCTCAATGGCTTCGCATCCGAAGTCACGCGCGTGGCCCGCGAGGTCGGCACCGAAGGCAAGCTCGGTGGCCAGGCCGTGGTGCCCGGCGTGGCGGGCACGTGGAAGAACCTGACCGACTCGGTCAACTCGATGGCGTCCAACCTCACCGGCCAGGTCCGCAACATCGCGGACGTGGCGACGGCCATCGCGCGCGGCGACCTGTCGCGCAAGATCACGGTGGACGTCAAGGGCGAGATCCTCGAGTTGAAGAACACCATGAACATCATGGTGGACCAGCTCAACGCGTTCGCCTCGGAAGTGAGCCGCGTCGCCCGTGAGGTGGGCACCGAGGGCAAGCTCGGTGGACAGGCGGCGGTGCCCGGCGTCGCGGGCACCTGGAAGGACCTGACCGACAACGTCAACTCGATGGCGTCGAACCTGACCGGCCAGGTGCGCAACATCGCCGACGTCGCCACGGCCATCGCGCGCGGCGACCTGTCGCGCAAGATCACCGTCGACGTCAAGGGCGAGATCCTGCAGCTGAAGGACACCATCAACACGATGGTCGATCAGTTGAACGCGTTCGCGTCGGAGGTCAGCCGCGTCGCGCGCGAGGTCGGCACGGAAGGCAAGCTCGGCGGCCAGGCCGAAGTGCCCGGCGTGGCCGGCACGTGGAAGGACCTCACCGACAACGTCAACTCGATGGCGTCGAACCTGACCGGCCAGGTCCGCAACATCGCCGACGTCGCCACCGCCATCGCCAATGGCGACCTCTCGCGCAAGATCACCGTCGACGTGCAGGGGGAGATCCTCGAGCTGAAGAACACCATCAACACGATGGTCGATCAGCTCAACGCCTTCGCCTCGGAAGTGACCCGCGTCGCCCGCGAGGTCGGCACCGAAGGCAAGCTCGGTGGCCAGGCCATCGTCACCGGCGTGGCCGGCACCTGGAAGGACCTCACCGACAACGTCAACTTCATGGCGTTCAACCTGACGGGGCAGGTCCGCAACATCGCGGAGGTGGCGACCGCGGTCGCCCGCGGTGACCTGTCGCGCAAGATCACGGTGGACGTGAAGGGCGAGATTCTCGAGCTGAAGAACACCATCAACACGATGGTCGACCAGCTCAATGCGTTCGCCTCCGAAGTGAGCCGCGTCGCCCGCGAGGTGGGCACCGACGGCAAGCTCGGAGGACAGGCGGTGGTCACCGGGGTCGCCGGCACGTGGAAGGACCTCACCGACAACGTCAACCAGATGGCCGGCAACCTGACGGCGCAGGTGCGCAACATCGCCGACGTGACCATCGCGGTGGCCAACGGCGACCTGTCCAAGAAGATCACCGTCGACGTCCGCGGTGAAATCCTGCAGCTCAAGGACACCATCAACACGATGGTCGAGCAGTTGCGCTCGTTTGCCGCGGAGGTCACCCGCGTCGCGCGCGAGGTCGGCACCGAGGGCAAGCTCGGTGGGCAGGCCGAGGTGCCAGGTGTCGCGGGCACCTGGAAGGACCTGACCGACAACGTCAATTCGATGGCGTCGAACCTGACCGGCCAGGTCCGCAACATCGCCGACGTCGCGACGTCGATCGCGCGGGGTGACCTGTCGCGCAAGATCACGGTGGACGTCAAGGGCGAGATCCTGCAGCTGAAGGACACCATCAACACGATGGTCGACCAACTGAACGCGTTCGCGTCCGAGGTGAGTCGCGTCGCCCGCGAGGTCGGCACCGAGGGCAAGCTCGGAGGCCAGGCACAGGTGCCCGGCGTGGCCGGCACGTGGAAGGACCTCACCGACAACGTCAACTCGATGGCGTCGAACCTGACCGGGCAGGTCCGCAACATCGCCGACGTGACCATCGCGGTGGCCAACGGCGACCTGTCGCGCAAGATCACCGTCGACGTCCGCGGCGAGATTCTCCAGCTCAAGGAAGCGATCAACGCGATGGTCGAGCAGTTGCGTTCGTTCGCGTCCGAGGTCACGCGCGTAGCGCGCGAGGTCGGCACCGAGGGCCGCCTCGGCGTGCAGGCCGTGGTGCCCGGTGTTGCCGGCACCTGGAAGGACCTCACCGACTCGGTCAACGTGATGGGTGCGAACCTGACGGCGCAGGTCCGCAACATCGCCGAGGTGACCACTGCCGTCGCCCGCGGCGACCTGTCGCGCAAGATCACCGTCGACGTGAAGGGCGAGATCCTCGAGCTGAAGAACACCATCAACACGATGGTCGATCAGCTCAACTCGTTTGCGGCGGAAGTGACGCGTGTCGCCCGCGAGGTCGGCACCGAAGGCAAGCTCGGTGGCCAGGCCGAGGTGCCTGGCGTGGCCGGCACGTGGAAGGACCTCACCGACTCGGTCAACGTCATGGCCGCCAACCTCACCGACCAGGTGCGCGGCATCGTCAAGGTGGTCACGGCGGTCGCCAACGGCAACCTGCGCCAGAAGCTCACGGTGGAAGCCAAGGGCGAGGTCGCGGCGCTGGCCGAGACGATCAACAGCATGACCGACACGCTGGCCACCTTTGCCGAGCAGGTCACCAACGTCGCGCGCGAGGTCGGCGTGGAAGGCCGTCTCGGTGGGCAGGCGAACGTCCCCGGCGCGGCCGGCACGTGGAAGGACCTGACGGGCAACGTGAACCTCCTCGCCGCCAACCTCACCAACCAGGTCCGCGCCATCGCGGAAGTGGCCACGGCCGTGACCAAGGGCGATCTGACGCGGTCGATCCAGGTCGAGGCGCGCGGAGAGGTCGCCGAGCTGAAGGACAACATCAACACGATGATCGACAACCTGCGCGGGACGACCGACCGCAATCAGGAGCAGGACTGGCTGAAGACCAACCTGGCGCGCTTCACGCGCATGCTGCAGGGGCAGCGCGATCTCGTCACCGTCGGTCAGTTGCTGCTCTCGGAACTCGCGCAACTGGTGAAGGCGCAGCAGGGCGCCGTGTACCAGATGCTCGGCGAAACCGATGCCACGCCGGTGCTGTCGCTGCTGGCCGGCTACGCGATCGGCGAGGGCCAGGCGACGCGGATCGCGGTCGGGCAGGGCCTGGTCGGACAGTGCGCGCTCGACAAGCAGCGGATCCTGCTGACGCAGGTGCCGCGCACGTACGGTCGCGTCCACTCGAGCCTCGGCAGCGCCCGCCCGAAGAACATCGTGGTGCTCCCGGTGCTCTTCGAAGGCGAGACCAAGGCGGTCGTCGAGCTCTCCTCGCTGCAGCCGTTCACCGCCACGCACCTCACCTTCCTCGAGCAGCTCACCCAGTCGATCGGCGTCGTGCTCAACACCATCGAGGCGACGATGCGGACCGAGAACCTGCTGCAGCAGTCGCAGCAGCTGACGATGGAGCTGCAGACGCGGCAGACCGAGTTGCAGCAGACCAACGAGGAGCTGGCATCGAAGGCCAAGCAGCTGGCCGAGCAGAACGTCGAGGTCGAACGCAAGAACAAGGAGGTCGAACAGGCCCGCCGCGCGCTCGAGGAGCAGGCGACCGAACTGGCCCTGACCTCGAAGTACAAGTCCGAGTTCCTCGCGAACATGTCGCACGAGTTGCGCACGCCGCTGAACTCGATCCTGATCCTCGGCCAGCAACTGGCCGAGAACGCCGTCGGCAACCTGACCACCCGGCAGGTGGACTTCGCGCGCAACATCCACTCGGCTGGCACCGACCTGCTGACGCTGATCAACGACATCCTCGACCTGTCCAAGATCGAGTCCGGCACGGTCACGGTGGAGGCCGAGGAAATCACCTTTGGCTCGTTGCGCGACAGCGTGCAGCGCACCTTCCACCACATGGCCGAGTCCAAGGGGCTGGGCTTCAACGTCGAGATCGACGGCAGCCTGCCGCCGACGTTCACCAGCGACCCCAAGCGGCTGCAGCAGATTCTCAAGAACCTGCTCTCGAACGCCTTCAAGTTCACGGCCGTCGGACAGGTCTCGATGCGCGTGACCCCGGTGATCACTGGCTGGTCGCTGGACCATCCGATCCTGCGGTTCTCCGGCAGCGCCGTGGCAATCCAGGTCACCGACACCGGCATCGGCATCGCGCCGGAAAAGCAGAAGTTGATCTTCGAGGCGTTCCAGCAGGCCGACGCCGGCACCAGCCGCAAGTACGGCGGCACCGGCCTCGGCCTGGCGATCAGCCGCGAACTCGCGATGCTGCTCGGCGGCGAGATCCGGCTGACGAGCACGCCAGGGCAGGGCAGCACCTTCACCTTGTACCTGCCGCTCTCGTACACCGGCCCTGCACGTGCGACGATGACGCCCAGCGCCCCGGCGCACCTGCCGATTTCGGTCAGCTCGTTGCCTGTCCTCGCCATCGCCAACGCCGAGGACGCCATTGCCGACGACCGCGACACCATCGGCGAGGGGGACAACATCCTGCTGATCGTCGATGACGACGCGCACTACGCGCGAGTGCTCCTCGGGCTCGCACGCGACAAGGGCTTCAAGGCGCTCGTCGCCACCCGCGGCCAGGCCGCGCTGACGCTGGCACGCCAGTACCTGCCCACCGCCATCACCCTCGACGTCTTCCTGCCCGACATGCTCGGGTGGACCGTCCTCAACAACCTGAAACTGGATCCGGCGACGCGGCACATCCCCGTGCAGATGCTGTCGGTCGAGGAGGAGCGGCAGCACGGGCTGTCGCACGGGGCCTTCTCGTACCTCGTCAAGCCGGCAACCACGGAGGACCTCGAGGACGCGCTGGACCGCATCCGCACCTACGTGACACCGCACACCAAGCGGTTGCTGGTCGTCGAGGACAACGACATCGAGCGGCAGGGCGTGCTCGAGTTGCTGTCGCACGACGACATCGAGGTCGTCGGCGTCGGCACCGGCGCCGAGGCCCTCACGCTGCTGAAGGCGACGACCTTCGACTGCTGCGTCATGGACCTGCGTCTGCCCGACATGAGCGGCTTCGAGTTGCTGACGCGGATCCAGGAGACGCCGTCCCTGCGCGACCTGCCGATTGTCGTCTTCACGGGGCGCGAGTTGACCGGCGACGAAGAGGAGCGGCTGCGCATGGTGGCCAAGAGCATCGTGCTCAAGGACGTGCAGTCGCCGGAACGGCTCTTCGACGAGACAGCGCTGTTCCTCCACCGTGTCGTCGCCGAACTGCCGGACGTCAAACGGCAGATGCTCGACAGGCTGCACGGATCCAACGACGTGTTGCGTGGCCGCAAGGTGCTCGTCGTGGACGACGACGCGCGCAACATCTTCGCGCTGACGACGGTGCTCGAGAACCACGACATGGAGGTGGTCAGCGCCACCAACGGGCGGCACGCGGTCGCGTTGATCGAGGAGACGCCGGGCCTCAGCGTGGTGCTGATGGACATCATGATGCCGGACATGGACGGCTACGAGACCATGCGGGAGATCAGGAAGAACCCCGACCTGCGGACGCTGCCCATCCTGGCGCTGACCGCCAAGGCGATGAAGGGCGACCGCGAGAAGTGCCTGGAAGCCGGCGCGTCCGACTACATCGCCAAGCCGGTCAACACCGACCAGTTGCTGTCGCTGTTGCGGGTCTGGCTGTATCGTTGAGCTCGAGCATGGTGATTGCCGAGCGCCCGAAGGTGCTGATCGTGGACGATCAGCCCCGCAACCTGGATGCCCTCGAGGCGATGCTTGCGCCTGCCGAGTGCGTCCTCGTGCGCGCGCAGTCGGCCGACGAGGCGCTCCTCAGCCTGCTGCGTCACGAGTTCGCGGCGATCGTGCTCGACATCCGCATGCCCGGGATGACCGGCATCGAGCTGGCGCAACTGATCAAGCAACGCAAGCGATCGGAGCACATCCCGATCCTGTTCCTCACCGCGCACACCGCCGACGACAGCGACATCCTGCGCGGCTATGGTGTCGGGGCCGTCGATTACCTGAGCAAGCCGGTCAATCCCGACATCCTCCGCTCGAAGGTCGGGGTCTTCATCGAGTTGTTCCGGAAGACGCGGGCGCTTGCCGACCTGAACGACGCGTTGCAGCGGGAGGTCGTCGAACGCCAGAGTGTGCAGGCGGCACTCGAACGCGTCAACCAGGAACTGGAGAGCCGGGTGCAGGAGCGGACGTTGGCGCTGTCGCGAGCGCACCAGGGCGTCCAGGAGAACGAGGCGCGCCTGCGCATGGCGCTGGACGTGGCGCAGATGACCGCGTGGGAATGGCAGCTCGCGAGCGGAGAAATGACCTGGGCATCGGATCCCGAGGAACTCTTCGGGTTCCCCGCCGGAGCGTTCGGGCCGGAGCGGCGCACCACCCGCGTGCTCCATGTCGACGATCGCGAACGCGTCAGCGCCTGCCTGCGCGACGCGCTGCAGGCCGGCGTCTACGATTGCGACTATCGCGTGGTGCGGACCGACGGGTCCGTGGCCTGGCTGACCGAACGTGGCCGCATCGTGCCGCAGGAGTCCGGCCAGGGCGACCGCATGGTTGGCGTGACCCGCAACGTGACACGGGAGCGGGAGGCCGAGCGGGAGCGCGAGGAACTGCTGCTGCAGGCGCGTGAGGCGCGCGACGAAGCCGAGCGTCAGGTCCGCCTGAAGGACGAGTTCCTGGCGACGCTGAGCCACGAACTGCGGACGCCCATGAACGCGATGCTCGGCTGGCTCGCGATCATCCAGGAAGACTCCTCCCTCCCTGACGGCGTCCAGAATCGCCTCGAGATCATCGATCGCAACGCGCACGCACAGGCCAAACTGATCGAGGATCTCCTCGACATGAACCGGCTGATGACCGGCAACGTGCAATTGGAACTCGAGCCCGTGGACCTGGCCGTGCTGGCCGAATCCACGGTCCAGACCTTGCGCCCGACCGCAGACGCCAAGACGGTGCGCCTCGCGCTGGAGGCCTCCCATTCCGGCGGGCTGGTCAATGGCGATGGCGGGCGGCTCCAGCAGGTGCTCTTCAACCTCGTACACAACGCGGTGAAGTTCACCCCAGGAGGCGGCCATGTCGTGGTGGGCGTGCAGACCTCCGACGCCGCGGTGCGCCTCGTGGTGGCCGACAGCGGCTGCGGTATCTCCGCGACGTTCCTGCCACACGTATTCGAGCGCTTCCGCCAGGAAGACCCTTCGTCCACGCGGCAATCACATGGCCTGGGGCTGGGGCTCTCGATAGCGCGGCACCTCGCGGAGTTGCACGGCGGGACGCTCCGGGCTGCCAGCGCTGGCATGGGACAGGGCGCGACGTTCGTGCTCGAATTGCCGCGTGCGGTGCCGGCGACTTCGAGTGCCATGCCCCTGGCCGCGAGCGAGAGCTCGAGCCGATAGTGGCGGAGCCGTCCCGCCGCCGCCGCGGCGCCGCTGCTTCTTGTCGACGGTGCCGCCGACGATCACGGGGATGCGGTCAGCCGATCGATGGACGCCGCGGCCTCTGCGGCGATGTCGAGCGCAGCCTGGCGCACACGCTCCAGGCTGGCCCGGACTTCGAGGTCACGCAGCGACGGCAATCCCACCGCATCGTCGTCTTCGTGCGCGAGCGATCGCTGCGATTCGGCCAACCACCGCAGTTGTGCCTCGCACCGCGCACGGAGATCCCACAACACGGCCGCGACGAAGCCTCGTGTCTGCTCGTCCACTGTTGCCCCCTTGATCCATCCTACGCGAGCGGCGATCGCGTGGGCGTCGGGGCGGTGGTCAGGGCTCCACGCGGACGACCTCGCCAGCTCCGCTGAAGATGCTCTTGTTCGTGACGTAGATCGCGCCGTCACGATCGACGGCGACGCCACCTGGAGCAGTGAGGGCGCCAGCCGCGAGTTCGCTGCGCGCGCCGTCAGGGGCGATGCGGATGAGCGCACCGGTCCAGTCGTTCTCCAGGAACGCGGCCACCAACCCGTTCCGTGCGATCTCGACGACGAGAAGTGAGCCGTCGGGCGCGAACGCCAGCCCGATGATGGCGGTGAATCCCTCGGCGAAGACCTCCGCCGGCCCGCCGTGCGCCGGAACCCGGTAAATGTTCGCGCGGCCAGCCGGGAACGGAAAGCCGGTGAGTTGGCCGACGTAGAACGAACCATCCGGCCCCTGCGCAACCGATGTGGGCACGGTGTCCATCGGGAGCAGCGTTCCGGGTGGCAACCCCAGGAACTCCGGCGCTTCGGCAACCCCGTCAGGAAACGTCGCCAGGGTCGTCACGGTGCCGTTTGCCGCTACCTCGTTCAGCGCGTTGGCACCGGCGTCGGCGATCACCAGGCGTCCCGGCAGGGCCACGAGCCCGTACGGGTTGGAATCCACCTCGTCACCCGTCGGGTTCGCTCCGGCCTCGTAGTTGCCGAGGTCCTCTGCCAGGGTCCAGTGTCCACTCGGGCTCACGGCCACGAGGCGCGCGAACTGCTCGCCCTCGGGACCGAAATCGACGGTGCGATTGGCGGGATCACCGCCATAACCGATGGTGACGTCGGCGCCACCACGCCCGTTGAACGCGATGCCGTGGGGGCCCGTGGCGAAGCTGCCGTCGGCGAGCGCCGCCGAGGGCAGCCCTGTCGCGACGCGCCTCAGAGCACCGCGCCGCAGGTCGATCCGGGCAATCGCGCCGCTCGTGCCCAGGCAGCGCAGGCCCTCGGCTCCCTCGGCGCATGGTCCATCACCGCCGCTGCCGGCCTCGGCGACATACAGGGCGCCATCAGGGCCGAATGCGAGACCCCTGGGATTGTTCAGGCCTGCCGCGACCACGGGGCCGCCCTCTTCCTGGGTGGCTGCCTGCAGGCCATCGGGCCGCAGTGTGATGAGCCCGGTCATTGCAAGTGCGAGCGTGAAGACTGTGCGCTTGTCCATCGCCGTTCCTCCATGGTGAACACTCGACGAGGCACTGCAGGGCGGCGAGAGGTCGCCGCCGCAGTGTCGCTTCTCACCGTGTTGGCGTTGGATGAGGAGAATTCCCATCACCCTCGGTCGAGGACGGTCGGCCCTGACCCGAATGCCTACGCATCAGGCATGAGGCATCAGGCATCAGGCATTACCGTGACCGCCCCGGTGCTATACTCGCGCCGCTTCCCGAAGAGATTCGCGTGACGCCCATGCCCATGGCGGACCCAGGCCCCGGGGACATCACCAGCCTGCTCCTCGAGTGGGGCAACGGTGACCGCAGCGCGCTCGACCGCCTCGTTCCGCTGCTCTACCCCGAGTTCCGGCGCCTGGCTCGCCGCTACATGCGCGGCGAGAGGCCAGGCCACTCGCTCCACACGACGGCGCTCGTGCACGAGGCGTACCTGCGGCTCGTCGACTACACGCGCGTCAGGCCCGAGAACCGCGTTCACTTCTTCGCGATTGCCGCGCAGGCGATGCGTCGCATCCTCGTCGAGCGGGCGCGGCAACGCCGTACCGCCAGGCGGGGCGCCGGGGCGCAACGCGTGCCCCTCGAGGATGTCGTGAGCCGGGCCGAGCAGCGCGCTGCCCACCTGATCGCGCTCGACGAGGCACTGGAGCGGCTGGCGACGTTCGATGCGCGCAAGGCGCAGGTCGTCGAACTCAAGTACTTCGGCGGACTCACCATCGACGAGACCGCCGATGTCGTCGGCGTATCGACGCCGACCGTCGAGCGTGAATGGCGCGCCGCCCGCCTCTGGCTGTATCGCGAGATGGCGCCGGAGGCGAACCGGTGAGGCCCGACCGGTGGACGAAGATCGAGGAGCTGCTGCAAGCCGCGCTCGAACACACCGGCGCCGAGCGCTCCGCGTTCCTCGCAAGTGCCTGCGAGGGCGACACCGACCTGCGCGATCAGGTCGAGGCGCTGCTCGATGCCGATCAGCTTGCGCAGGGCTTCCTCGAAACGAGCGCATTGGAGGATGCGGCCGATCTGTTCATCGACGGCCACTCCGAGCCAGTCGCGGGATCCCGCATCGCCCACTACGTCGTGGAACAACGGCTCGGAAGCGGTGGCAACGGCGAGGTCTACCTCGCCCGCGACATCAGGTTGGGCCGCAGGATTGCCCTGAAGCTGCTCGACGATGCGATTGCCGACGACGGCGCGTCGCGAGCGCGCTTCCTTCGCGAGGCACGCCTGGCGTCCGCCATTTCCCACCCGCATGTGTGTGCGGTATACGAAGTCGGCGAGGCCGACGGTCACCTCTTCATCGCGATGCAGTACGTGGAAGGCGAGACGCTGCGTCATCGCATCGCTGGACGTCCACTCGCATTCGATGAGTTCTGCGCCATTGCCCTGCAAGTGAGCGAGGCGCTTGCCGCCGCTCACGCGCTCGGCATCGTCCACCATGACGTGAAGACCTGCAACATCATGATCACGCCGCAGTCGCAGGCGATGGTGCTCGACTTCGGGCTCGCACGCATGCGCGAGCAGGGCGAGGTGGCCGCGCAGGGTCGCGCGACAATCCCCGGCGCGGTATTCGGCACGCCTGCGTCGATGTCGCCGGAGCAGGCGCTCGGCGGCGCGGTGGATCACCGCAGCGACATCTTTTCGTTCGGCGTCGTGCTCTACGAAATGGCGACCGGGCAGATGCCGTTCCGCGGCGACTCGCCAACCGAGGTCGTCAGAGCGGTCCTGCGCACGCGGCCGACCCCCATTGCGGAACTGAACGCCGCCCTGCCGGAACGTGTGTCTGGCGTCGTCGAGCGCGCGCTCGCCAAGGATCCCGCCGATCGCTATCAGTCGATCGAGGCCATGCGCGTGGACTTGCACGACATCGCCGACAACGACGCCATTGCTCCCGCAGCGTCGCGAGCGTCCGCGCGTGGGCCTGCCCTCGCGCTCGCCTTTGCCGCCATGGTGGCAGTGCCGCTCATCGTCATCACCGTGTGGCCGGCCGGGCAGCCGGTACAGGTCGCGACCGCCGCACCGAGGGGCCGCTCCATCGCGGTGCTGCCATTCAAGTCGCTGGTGTCGACCGAAAGGAACGAGGCACTCGAGTTGGGCATGGCGGACACGCTGATCGCGAGCCTCAGCACGATACCCGAGCTCGACGTGCGCCCGATCAGCGCGGTCCGCAACTACGGCGGGCTCCAACAGGACGCGCTCGCGGCCGGGCGAGAGCAGCGAGTCGATGCAGTGGTGGACGGTGGCATCCAGACATCCGCCGATCGGGTGCGTGTGACGGTGCGTCTGCTGAATGTCTCGGACGGCCGGCAGCTCTGGGCATCACGGTTCGAGGAGCCGCTGACCAACATCTTCGCGCTGCAGGACGCCGTCGCAGAACGCGTGTCGGCCGCGCTCACAGTTCGGCTCGCCGCCAACCAGGCGCACGAGAAGCGCTACGTGGCCGACGTGGAGGCGTACCAGCTGTACCTGCTCGGCCGATACCACCTGGTTCGGCTGACCGACGACGGGTTCTCCAGGGCGCTGCACTACTTCGAGCAGGCCGTGGCCAGGGACCCGGCCTACGCGCAGGCGCACGCGGGGATGGCGAAGGCCTATGTGAGCCTGAGCGGCTTCAATGCGTGGCCACCGAGCGAGGGGTTTCCGAAGGCGCGGCAGTCAGCGGAGACGGCGTTGCGGCTCGACGAAGGCCTCGCCGACGCCCACGCGGCACTCGCCGACGCGATCTTTCTCCACGGGTGGAACTGGGGCGCCGCGGAACGCGAGTACAGGCGTGCGCTCGAGCTCAATCCTGGCGACGCGGATGCGCACATGGCCTACGGCTTCTACCTTGGCGCGATGGGCAGGCATGACGACGCGATCAAGGAGTCGACCCGCGCCGTCGAACTCGATCCTCTGTCGCCCACCCTGATTGCCGGCCTTGGCGGCGTCCTCCACGTTGCGCGTCGGCACGAGGAGGCCGGCGTGCAGTTTCGCAGGGCGCTCGCGATGGATCCGAACTTCGGCTACGGTCACTGGGGCCTCGGCCGAGCCTTGCTCGAGCAGCGCCGCTATGGACCTGCCGCCGAGGCGTTTCGCCGGTCGATTCCCCTCTCCGGCGACAGCCCCGACGAAACGGCTGAACTCGCGCGCACGTACGCACTGGCCGGCAAGCGCAGCGAAGCGCTTGCCCTCATCGCGCGCCTGACGCGTCTCTCGACACGCCGGTACGTGGCGCCGACGACGTTCGCGGTGTTGCACGCGGCGCTTGGCGACAAGGACAAGGCATTCTCGTGGCTGGCGCGGGCTCGTGAAAAACGCGACTTCCTCCTCGTGCTGGCGGCGGTGGAGCCGATGTTCGACCCGTTGCGTGACGACGCGAGGTTCACGGCGCTGCTCGCCTCGATGAAGCTCGCCGGCCCGCTTCCGAATCCGGCACGGTAGGCCCGGTTTCCGGGCGCGGCGCGTGGGTGGCCGCAGTTCAAGGGACAAGCGACAAGGAGAGAAGTTGTCCCTTGTCCCCTTGATCACCGTTCTCAACGGTCGTCAGCGGTAGAGCAGGTATGGCGCGATGGTGCGCCTGAAGGCATCGGCCTCGCGGTCCCAGTCCTCGAGCAGCGGCGCGAGTTGGCCGGCGTCGATGGCGAGCCTGACTTTGTCCGAACCCGTGAGCCGATCGATCGACGGGCCCCAGCGGAACTGCTCCGGGTGCTGACCCTTGATCACATCGATCAGGATCAAGGCCGTACGCACGGGACGATAGGTCTGCCGATTGGTGACCACGACGCGCAGCCCGGGGATGCTCTCTCCCTTGAACTTCGACGCGGTCGATAGCACCTGCATCACCACCGGCTCGAAGCGGACACCCTGCAGGTAGAGCCCATTCATCGTCGCGGCCACCGTCTGGGCGTCGAGCCACGGCGCGCCGATCTGTTCGAATGGACGGTCGGTGCCGCGCCCCTCGGTGAGGTTCGTGCCCTCGAAGTAGACGGTGCCGGGATAACTCGACAGGGCCGCCAGCGATCGCAGGTTCGGCGAGGGGTTCACCCAGGGCAGCCCTGTATCGTCCATCCACTGCACGCGCTGCCACGACGACGCGCGGGCGACGATGAGATCGGCACCGATGCCGAACGCGTGGTTGAAGTACGCCGCGAGTTCGCCGACGGTGAGGCCGTGTCGGGCGGGGATCGGGTACATGCCGACAAACGACGTGAAGCCTGGTGCGATGAGCGCGCCCTCCACGATCTCGCCGCCGATCGGGTTGGGCCGATCGAGCACCACGAACGGGATGCCGCGACGGGCGGCCGCCTTCATCGACAGCGCCATCGTGGACACGTACGTCCACGTGCGCCCGCCGACCTCCTGCAGGTCGTACACGAGGACGTCGACGTTCTTCAGCATCTCGGGTGTCGGGCCGCGGTCCTCGGCCATGTAGAGCGAGTACACGGGCACGCCCGTCTTCGCGTCCACTTCGTCGCCGACCGTCACGCCCTCGGCAGCGGTGCCGCGGATGCCGTGCTCGGGCGCGAGCAGGGCCACGAGCGTGAGCCGCTTGTGAGCGGCAATCCTGTCGATTGCCGAGACTCCGGCCCTGTCGATCGCGCTGTGGTTGGTGATCAGCCCGACGCGCTTGCCCCGCAGGGCACGCGGCAGGTTCGAGAGGAACACGTCCAGGCCTGGCAGCACGGTTGTCGTCGACTGCCGCGCGGAGATGGTGCGGGTCCGCATCAGGGGTTGTGCCGGCGTCGAGACGGTGGGCGGGCGCTTCGCGCAGGAGGCGCCGAACACGAGGAGACAGAGGAGAGCGAGGGGTCGAAACGATCGCGGCGTCACGCGCGAGGACGATAGCGGTCATCCACGGCCGCTGACAAGCACTGGAGCGGTGTGCGTCGAGCAAGCTCGACGCCTACGTCGAGATCGCGGATCGCGGATCGGGAAGCGGGCCTTGCCCTTCAGCGTTCGGCGTTCATCGTTCGACGTTCTCTCAAGGTAGCCGTCGACCTTGGTCGACGGCCGGCGTGCGCGTCACGTGACGTGCGTCAACCGATCACCCATCGTGGCGCGGAACACGTCGGTCCGACGCACCATCGTCTGCACGACCCGGAAGCCCGAAGCGCAGAAGAGCGGGACGAGCGCCAGCATGGCTCGCCCCAGCCAGCGGTGACGGACACGGTCTCGCCGGTCGATCAGCATGCTCTGTGCAATGAGCAGGAGCATCCAGGCCAGTGCCGTCAACCCATGGAAATGATGCTGCCACGGGCGAGTGTCCGAGTCGGCTCAAATAGCCCGGACTGAAGGCGATCAGGGTTAATCCGAGCAGCAACCACACCGCGACATGCGCTCGGCGATACGGCATGTATACGACTCCTCGATCGTCCAGGCGCGCAGGTCAGACGGTCGTCCCGCCTGGCGCGCGGTCGGGCGACAACTTCGATGGGAGTCGCCATCTTCTACTGAAGAGCTAAGAACCGGGGAGGAGTGAGCACCCCCAGCCCACCACGTGTGATGTAAGGAGCTTACGCGCCGCGTAAGCCGCTTCGGCGTGTACGGCGCGTCACGCGCGTTCTCTCAAGGGCCGTGAGTGGCACGGCTATTGCGGAAACGGCGAGAGTGGGACCGCGACTGCTGGAACTCCGCGTCGTCGTGGGTGTGCTCTTCGCGACACTCTGTTCAGCGGCTCAGCTGTCTGCGTCTCCTGCAATGATCCGACTCGGCTACGCAGGCTGTCAGGCCTGCCACCTGTCACCGCAGGGCCGGGGCCTGCTGACCGAGTATGGCAAGGGCATCGACGATGCGCAGAGTTCGCGCCACGGGGCCTATGACGCCGACGAGGATCGATGGCGGCGGTTGTTCCACGATGTCCGCCTGATGACGCAGCTCACGTCAGAGGCGCGTGAGCAACCTGAGCGCGCGACCTCGGCCGCCGTCCGCCTCTGGTACCGCAACACCACCCGACTGTCCCACACGTTGCGCGTCAGCGGCACGCTCAGTGTGGACGCGCCGGCGCGGGCCCAGGAGGTCACGAAACTGCAGCCGCAGCCGTCGCAGCCGCAGGCATTCGTGCGCCAGGCTCTCCTGGAGGTCACGCCACACAAGAACGTGTACATCGGGATTGGCCGCGACACGTTGCCGAGCGGCGTCGAGATCGCCGACCAGGCCACGTACGTGCGCGCGCGCAACGGCCAGGGCCTCACCGACGTGCCGACGCAGGCCAAGCTGTTCTGGTCGACCGAGCGGTTCCAGGTGGCGCCGTACGTATACGGACCGAGCGGCCAAGAGGCGCCGGGCTTTCGCAGCAGTGGCGCTGGTGTTCTGGCAGAGAAATACCTGGTCGGCGATCACCTCGCCGCGGGTATCGCACTGCGCATGGCGCGCAACACGACCTTCGATGAACGCCTGGCCGGCGTCTATGCCCGCTTCGGCATGGGTCGATGGGGCGTGCTGACCGAGCATGACGTCGTCCGGCGCGCCGAGCGCAGCGGTGAACAACGCCGCTTCGATCAGTACACCGGCTTCGTGCAGCTGTTCTTCTATCCGACCGATTGGCTCGTCACGTCGCTGAGCGCGGATCGCCTGCAGATGGATGCGCCCTACAGTGACGCGCGCTGGTATCTGCGTCCCGAGGTGAGCGCCCGCCTGAATCCGCACATCACGATCGCAGCCTCGCTTCGCGATCAGTACTTGTTGCCATCGCAGCGGTCCACGGCCTTCGTGCTCCAGCTCTTCCTGAAGTCGGTGAACTAGGAGCGATTCATGTCACACGATCGATCGACCGCGTGCCGCACTCTTGCGATCACGTGCATGTTGCTGGTTGGCGGCGGCGTCCTGCCAGCCGCGGCGCAATCCTGGCACGTCGCCGACGGGCGCGTGACAGTCGTGTGCCCGCTGACCGTCGGGGGTCGCTTCGAGGCCAAGACGACGGCGGTCAAGGGCCAGGTGACGATGCCCGAGGGCACGCGCGATGTCGACGGTTCCTTCAGTGTCGATCTGCGCACGCTCGATACCGGCATCGGCTTGCGCAACACGCACCTGCGCGACAACTACCTCGAAGTCTCACGCGGTCCGGAGTACGAGACGGCCGTGCTCAGTGAGGTGGTCCTCGACGCGCCTCCACCGGCGCGGGGCCGATCGGCCACGCTCGGCTTCAAGGGTGTCCTGTCGGTTCACGGCAACGCGAAGCCGGTCACCGGCACGGCCGAGGTCTCGTACAAGGGCGACGCCCTCGACGTGAAGGTGAAGTTCCCGCTTCGCATCGATGCGTACGAGATCGCGCGTCCGACCTACCTCGGCGTCGGCGTCAGCAACCAGATCGATGTGGAAGTGCGAGCGACCCTGAAACCTGCCACCACGCATCCGTGAGGTTCGCGTGGAGCACGGGGTGCGGCGGCTGATTGCTACAGCCAGTTGTTCTTGCGGAACTTGAAGAACAGCCAGACGTCAATGACCAGCATGGTCGTCAGCGTCAGCGGATAGCCCCAGACCGACTTCAACTCCGGCATGTTGTCGAAGTTCATGCCGTAGATGCCGGCGAGCAGTGTCGGCACGGTGATGAGGGCGCCGTACGCGGCCAGCCGCTTGGTCACCTGGCTGTCGGCGATGTTGACCAGTGCGAGCGTCACGGAAATGCCGGTCTGCAGCATCTCGCGCTGACTGTCGATCCCGGCGTTGATGCGCTGGAGGTGATCGTAGACGTCGCGGAAGTACTCCTGGGCGCCCAGGCACACCGACGGCACCCGCCCACCGAACAGTTTCGCGGTCGCTTCCATCAATGAGGCCACCGCGTGCTTGAGGACCATCAGGCGATACTTGAGGTCGTAGAAGGCCTCGATGTTCTTCGCACTGGGGGTGCCGCGGAAGATCTCGGTCTCGAGCCGTTCGAGATCGTCCTCCAGCCTGGCGAGCACGGGGAAGTACCGGTCCACGACCGTGTCCATGATGACGTAGAGGACGAAGCCCGATCCCCGCGCGAGGTTCTCTGGCTCGGCCTCGGCGCGTGCCCGTACGTTCTGGAAGCCCTGCGGCGTCTTGCGGCGCACCGACAGCACGTAATTGCGACCGACGAACACGGCCACCTCGCCGACGATCAAGTCGCCGTCCGGGTTGGCCGGGTCGATGTCGACCGTCTGGAGCACGGTGAACATGCTCGACCCGTATTCCTCGATCTTGGGTCGCTGGTGGCCCTTCCGCGCGTCTTCGACGGCGAGCTCGTGCAGGCCGAACTCCTCGGCCATCAGCTCGAGTTCCTCATCGCTGGGGTCGAACAACGCCACCCAGACAAAGCAATCGGGCCGGACCACGTAGTCCGAGATCGCTTCGACGCTGATGTCGGCCAGCTTGGTGCCGTTCTGGTACGCGACGCAGTTGATGAGCATGTCCGGAGTCAGCCTATGATGCGACACAGGACACAGCTGGGCCAACCTGGGAGACTGGATTGGTGGCTTCGGCCCGAGGCGTATCATGGTGCGGGTTTCGATTTAGCGTGCTCGGCGACGACGCTCGATACATCGCAATGGGGTGTGAATGATGGGCCCTCACCGGTCTCGCTCGAACCGTATCCTTCCTGGCCTGGGTGTCGCGCTGGTCCTTGCGGCAACGCTGACGTCGTGCGGGCGCGCCGCTGACACCACTCCGGCCACCGACGGGGCAGCTGCCGGCACGGCTGCTCCGGCGCCCGCTCCGGTACCGGCAGCCGCACCGGCACCTCCGCCGCGCGAGTTGACCTGGAGCGGCAAGGTCGACATGAAGCTCTGGTCGGGGATACGCGTGAGGACCTACAAGGCCGCGCTGAAGCGGCCAACGCCGCTCACGCTCGCGATCCTGAAGATCCCGAGTATCCACCTGGAGGTGCCCGTACACGACGGCACGTCCGATGCTGTGCTTGATCTCGCGGCAGGGCGCATCGAAGACACGGCGCTACCAGGGACGCCAGGCAACGTCGGTATCGCGGCCCACCGGGACGGCTACTTTCGGGCGCTGAAGGACATCAAGGAAGGCGACGAGCTGGTGCTGGAAACGCGCGTGGCCACCGAGCAATACCGGGTCGAGTGGATCAAGATCACCGTCCCGACCGACGTCAGCGTGATCGAGGCGACGCCCGGTCGGGCGGTGACGCTCGTCGGGTGCTACCCGTTCTATCACGTGGGACCGGCCCCGCAGCGGTTCATCGTGCGCGCGGTCCCCGTAACCGGATCGCCCGCGACAGCGTCGACCGCGGGCAGTTGACCCTCCCCGGCGAACAGGTCCGTTTCCGGCCGGCGATTGCACCGCGGATCAGGTGCCGGCCTTGCGCTCGCCGTCGCCGGCCCTCAGCACGCGCACCCGGGCCGTTTGTCGGCCGAACTCCTTCGCGGCGTCGCAGTCAGCCATGAAGATGTCGATCTCGCGGCCCTTCACCAGCCGGCCGGTGTCCTCGACGTCGTAGGTCCGGCTGTGGCGGCGTCCGAGGCCGTCCACACGGATTCGGCTGCCGAGCGGGATCACGCGGGGATCGGCGGCGACGATGCCTCGTCTCGTCTGCTCGCCACTGGCGGTCTCGCCCTCGGTGCAGTAGGCGGTGGCCTCGACCTGCAGGATCTGTGGGCGCCGGACCTCTGCGTGCGTTGCCTCGACCATGGCGTACCCCAGCAACAACGTCGCGGTGAGTACTCCTCTGAAGAAGCGGTTCATGCCTCATTTATTGATCCAAGACACGTGCCATCGGCGATAAACCGCTGACCATCAGCAGCTTGCCGAATTCGGCCCGCTGCACGAGGGTCGAGACGCCATGGTCCGGATTCGGAGGGATTCAGCTCGTGCGATGGCCGATACGGCCCGCGCGGCGTAGGCGCACGGGCCAACGACGGCCCGGAAGAAATGTGTGCGTCGAGGATGAGACTTGTTATATAAGGGCGCTCCAACTGACCAGTGGAAGTCCGGGCGTTCGCTCCGTTGCATCTGCACTGATGCCGGAGACGGGTTGAACAGTCTCAGCGGCAGCCTTCGCGCCAGGCTGCGTCATGGCGGTTCGAGGGGGAGCATGGCCCACATCAATTCCGATCCGTACGCGGGCGGTCATCTGTTCGCGCTCGCCAACCGGGTGACCTGCCTGTTGGACAGCGAAGCCGAGGTCATGGCGGCGGTGCAAGCCCTGGAGGCGGGCGGTGTCGCCACCGAAGACATCGACGTCTTCACCGGTGAGAAGGGCGCCGAAGCCCTCGATCTCTTCGGGCGCTCCCACGGCCGGGCCGTCCGTCTGCTGCGGACGCTCGAAGACACGGTCGCCGACATGGGCGAGACCAACCATCGCATCGACGACGCGCTTCGCAAGGGCTCGAACCTGCTGTGCGTCAGGCTTCACAAGCGACCCCTGATTCGCCAGGATGAGGACGGCAGCATTCACGTGGCGCTGTTCGGGCGCGACAAGGAAGGGAAGGACCGGGCGCTCGGCGTTCTCAAGGGCCTGCACGCGCACGAGATTCACTACTGGGGCTCCTGGAACGTCGAAGACGTACCGTCGGTCTGAGTGCTCGCGCGACCGGTGACCCACCCTGTTCGTGTACCCCTTCATCAAGACGCGGTCCTGGTACCGGCTGTCGCCCCACGCGCGGCAGGGGATGATGGATGAGCACATCGCGGCATCGGCGCCGTTCAAGGGCGTCCACCTGAACACGAGCTACAGCTACGGCATCGACGACCAGGACTTCGTCGTGGCGTTCGACTCGGACTACCCGCAGGAGTTTGTCGATCTGGTCGGGCGCCTGCGTTATACGGAGGCCAGCCTCTATATGCAGCGGGACACGCCGATGTTCGCGTGTGCGAAGGCGCCCATCGACGCGATCCTGGCCCAGTTGGCGAATACGGAGTGAGACGGACGCGTCGGGCCGCCGTCCTCCCGCAGGCCGTTGCGCTTGCGGCAGCGTCCGAGGTGGAGAGCGAGGCGTGAGTTGTTGGAAAGCAGGGCAACCCGAACGTGTGCGGGTTGCACAAACGGTGCGCCCGGTTGTACAGTCGGCCCAATTCACAAACCGGGTACTGCACGTCGACGTGACATGGGTCGAAGGCCGACCATGACCGAGGAGTCGAGCATGCGGGTAGCAGGGAATACGTTGCGGCTGGCGATCGTGCTGGCCGTGGTTTCGATATATCCGGGCGTCGCCATGGCCGCCTCGTCCGTCACGGGAACCATCACCTTCGCCGGCAAGGCTCCGGCGCTCAGGCCGCTCTCCATGGACGCGGACCCGGCCTGTGCCAAGAAGCACACGGCGCCGGTCGCCAACGAGATGCTGGCCCTCGGCAGCGGCAACACGATGGGGAACATCCTGGTCTGGGTCTCGAAAGGACTCCCGGCGGGGAAGGCCTTCCCGGTGCCAAAGACGCCGGTGACCCTCGACCAGAACGGCTGCCAATACAAGCCGCACGTGATGGGGATCATGGTCGGCCAGACCTACCGGATCCTCAACTCCGACGGCGTCCTGCACAACATCCACACCCTCCCCAAGGTCAACCCGGCCTTCAACAAGGGGATGCCGGCGACGCTCAAGGAGGCCACCACCACGTTCGGCAAGCCGGAGGAGGTGTTCCACATCAAGTGCGACGTGCACCCGTGGATGAGCGCCTACGTCGCCGTGTTCACGCATCCGTTCTTCTCGGTGAGCGGCACGGACGGGAAGTTCACGATCTCGGGTCTCGATCCCGGAACCTATGAGATCACGGCGTGGCACGAGAAGCTGGGGACGCAGACGGCGTCGGTCACCGTTGCCGCCAACGAGTCCAAGCCCCAGAACTTCAAGTTCGCCACACCCGGCGCGAAGTAGCCGAGAGACCAGCCGCATGAGCGAGACAGTAGTTGTCGCCGCGCCGAAGTCGCACGGCGCGCACGAAGTCCATCACGAGACGTTGGGCTTCTGGCGCGCGTACGTGTTCTCGGTCGACCACAAGGTCATCGGAATCCAGTACGCCATCACCGGGCTGCTGTTCCTGCTCTTCGGCTTCTCGCTGATGATGCTGATGCGCTGGCAGCTCGCCTACCCGGGCGCGGCGCTGCCGGTGATCGGCGGCCTCTTCGGCGAGGCGCGCATGCCGGGCGGGACGATGCTTCCCGAGTTCTACAACGAGCTCGGGGCGATGCACGGCACCATCATGGTGTTTCTCGGCGTGGTGCCGCTCGCCGTCGGTGGGTTCGGCAACTTCGTCCTGCCACTGCAGATTGGCGCCCCGGACATGGCGTTCCCGCGCCTCAACATGGCGAGCTACTGGCTGTTCTTCCTCGGCGGCATGACGATGCTTGCCAGCTTCCTCGTACCTGGCGGCGCCGCGCAGTCCGGGTGGACCTCCTACGCGCCGCTCTCGGTCCTGGCGGGCACGGGCCAGACGGTGTGGCTGCTCGGGATGCTCTTCCTCATCACCTCGTCGCTGCTCGGCGCGGTGAACTTCATCACCACCACGATCCAGCTCCGCGCGAAGGGACTCACCTTCATGCGGTTCCCCTTCTTCGTGTGGACGCAGTTTGTCACGGCCTTTCTCCTGCTCCTGGCCTTCCCGCCGCTCGAGGCCGCCGCGGTGATGCAGTTCATGGATCGGGTGGCTGGCACGAGCTTCTTCCTGCCGAGCGGGCTGGTCGTGAGCGGCCAGGTCGTCCAGGTGGCGGGTGGAGGCAACCCGCTCCTGTGGCAGCACCTGTTCTGGTTCCTGGCGCACCCGGAGGTCTACGTCCTGATCCTGCCCGCCATGGGCATCGTCGCCGAGATCGTCGCGAACAACACGCGCAAGCCGCTGTGGGGCTATCGCTCGATGGTCTATTCGCTGGTGTTCCTCGGCTTCATGTCGTTCATCGTCTGGGCGCACCACATGTTCATGACCGGCATGGGCACGGCGATGGCCGCGTTCTTCCAGACGACCACGATGATCATCTCGATCCCGTCGGTCGTGATCCTGACGGCGCTGATCATCTCGCTCTGGGGCGGGGCGATCCGCTTCAACACGCCGATGCTCTTCGCGCTCGGCTTCCTGCCGATGTTCGGCATCGGCGGGCTCACCGGGCTTCCGCTCGGCCTGAACGTCTCCGACATTCCGCTGCACGACACCTACTACGTCATCGGCCACTTCCACTACGTGGTCGCTCCCGGAACGATCTTCGCCCTTTTCGCGGGGGTCTACTACTGGTTTCCGAAAGCCACCGGGAGGAAGATGAGCGAGACGCTGGGCAAGATCCACTTTGCCGGCTCGATCGTCTGCATGAACGTGATCTTCATGCCGATGTTCATGATGGGGCTGGCCGGCGTGTCGCGGCGCCTGTTCGACGGCGGCGAGGCCTACGAGTTCGCGCGGCCGGTGCTCCACCTGAACGTCGTCTCGTCCTGGGGGGCATGGATCCTGATGCTCTTCCAGCTTCCGTTCATCTTCAATTTCTTCTGGAGCATCCGGCACGGCGAGAAGACCGGCGCGAACCCGTGGGACGCCACGACGCTCGAGTGGGCTGCTCCATCGCCGCCGCCGCACGGCAATTTCCTGGAGGAGCCGCACGTCCACCGTGGACCGTACGAGTACAGCGTTCCCGGCGCGGCGAAGGACTTCTCCCCGCAGCACGAGGCCTGATCGCGATGGAAATCCCCTACACCGTAGAGGTCCGCCGCGACACCGGCCTCACCAACGGCAAGATCGGCATCTGGCTGTTCCTCGCGTCGGAGGTCATGCTGTTCGGTGCCCTGTTTGCGAGCTACATCCTGATCCGCACCGGCGCGCAGACCTGGCCGCGTGGTGACACGATCCTGAACGTGCCGCTCGCCACGTTCAACACCATCGTCCTGATCAGTTCCTCGGTCACCATGGTGATGGCCTGGGCGTCGCTGGAGCGCCAGCGCTTCAGCACCTTCCGCATCTACATGGCGGTGACGATCCTGCTGGGGTGCGTCTTCCTCGTCGTCAAGTACTTCGAATACAGCCACAAGTTCCACGACGGGCTCTTTCCGCGTACCAACAACTTCCTCGCCATCTACTTCACGCTGACCGGCCTGCATATGCTCCACGTGCTCGGCGGCATGGCGGTCAACGCCTATCTGCTCGGGCCCGGCGCGAAGCTGTGGAAGACGAACCCGGTGTGGTTCACCAATCGCGTCGAGAACTCCGGCCTCTTCTGGCACTTCGTGGATCTCGTCTGGATCTTCCTCTTCCCGACGCTGTATCTGCTGTAGGCGCATCCCATGACCAGCGACCACTCGTCTCTCGACCACGCAGGCATGCACCACGCCGCAGACATCGACAAGCAGGTCCGGATCTACATCACCGTGTTCGTCGCGCTGATGGCGTTGACGCTCATCACCGTGGCGATCTCCTACCTGCACCTGCCGACGGCGATGGCCATTACCGTGGCGGTCCTGGTCGCGACGATCAAGGGATCGCTGGTGGCCTGCTATTTCATGCACCTGATCTCTGAGAAGAAGCTGATCTACGCGGTGCTCGCGATCACGGCAGCCATGTTCCTGCCGCTGCTGGCGCTGCCCGTCATCACCCATCACAACGGCTTCTGGATCCACTGATGAACCTCAGGCTCGTCCATGCGTTCCTGATCCTCATGTCCGCCGCGCTTGCCGTGGTGTTCGGGATCTGGTGTCTGGGCGTGTACGGGCGCGGCGAGGGCGTGGGAAGCCTGCTCGCAGCCATTGCCTCGTTCGCCGTCTCGTTCGGCCTGCTCGCCTACGATTCGTGGTTCCTGCGCACGACGAGGACGCTGCGATGACGGCAGTGAGCCGCGCGGTCAGGCGCGCCGTCGCGACCGCGGCGGCGGTTCTCGTGGGCGGGAGCGGGACACTCCTCGCGTGCCCGGTATGTTTCGGGGCGGAGGAGACGTCGATGATCGACGGATCCAGGCTCGGCGTGCTGGTGCTGCTGGCGGTCACACTGGTGGTGCAGGGCAGCTTCGTGGCGTTCTTCCTCTATCTCCGCAATCGCGCCAGGCGCATGGCCGACGCCGACCTCGACGAGGAATGGTCGGATCTGCAGAAATCCCCGAGAACCTCATGACTGAATGGCTCGGACTGCCACCGCTCGCCGCGGCTCACGGCGGGCAAATCGACAGCCTGATCGGCTGGACGCACATCTTCATGTTCGCCCTGTTCATCGGGTGGGGCGGGTTCTTCGCCTACTGCCTGCTGCGCTTCCGGCGCTCGCAGCACCCGGTGGCCAACTACACCGGCGTCAAGTCGCATTCATCGAGTTATCTCGAGATCGCCGTCGCCGTCGTCGAAGCGGTCCTTCTGTTTGCGTTCTCGGTCCCGCTCTGGGCTGCGCGGGTCGATCGCATGCCGTCACCGAGCGAGGCGCTCGTCGTCCAGGTCACGGGCGAGCAGTTCGCCTGGAACATCCACTATCCGGGCCCCGACGGGAAATTCGGACGTACGGACCTCAAGCTGCTGGATCTGCAGTCGAACCCTCTCGGTCTCGATCGAGATGACCCGGCCGCGAAGGACGACGTCACGACGCTCAACCAGCTGCACCTGCCCGCGAACAAGCCGGTGATCGTCAGGCTGAGGAGCAAGGACGTCATCCACAGCTTCGGCGTGCCCGAGTTCCGCGTGAAGCAGGACGCGATCCCCGGGCTCACGATCCCCATCTGGTTCATCCCTAACGTCACCACCGCGGAGATGCGCGCGAGGACCGGGAACGCCGAGTTCCAGTACGAGATCGCCTGCGCGCAGCTGTGTGGGCTGGGTCATGCCCGGATGCGGGGATTCGTCACCGTCGAGAGCCCCGAGGCATTCGAGAAGTGGCTGGCGCAGCAGATCGAGGAGCAGGGCGCCCCGGATCCGTTCCGCTGACCGACGGGGCCGCGCTCGGCCACCTTGGCGCGAGGTGCTTCGGCGCCCAAGGAGAGCCGGCCCTACCATCGAACGGTTACCTTGCGGCCCCGCTCGACACCTTTCGGCATCGGCAAGCGCGTGGCTTTTCGAGTAGAGTTCGGCGACGGTCACGCGGGAATGGCGCCTTCGGCCTATCTCCGGCTCCTGGCCATGGCGCCGGCGCAAATCAAGGGGCCGGCCACGGCAACATCGGGCAATCGATCCGACTGATCAGGCCTCGCCGAACATCCTCAACATGAACTGCCCAAAATGCAATGCGGAGATGGAGAGAGGGCATTTTACTCTCCCCAACAACGTCACGTGGTATCCCGGAGACCGCAAGACCGGGATTGTGAAGGATCAGGTCTGGCTGGTCGGTCGGTGGACGCTATTCGGGGATCAGGCGGAGGGTTACATCTGTCAGAAATGCAGGTGGGCAGCCTTCCAATATCCGCATGAGACCAAACCATCGGCCTGACCTGGAGCGTCATGAGCCGGGTGATGCGCATCGTTAGGCGCTCGAAACGAGGACAGCCGAACGTCCATGTACGAAGCAAAGGTACATCCACTCATTGCGCATGAGCGTTTCGTCAGGCGCGTGCTGTTGCACTTCGCTGCGGCGTTGGCAGTGCTGAGCCTTTCGCTTGCCCTGGGCATGGTGGGCTACGAGTACTTCGAGGACCTGCCGTGGCGCGATGCGTTTCTCAACACCGCAATGCTCATTGGCGGCATGGGGCCAGTCGACCCGCCAAAAACCAACGGTGGCAAGGTGTTCGCCGGTCTCTACGCGCTCTATGCTGGCCTGGTGTTCCTGGCTGCCGCGGGTCTGGTGTTGGCGCCAATACTGCATCGTCTCCTGCACAGGTTCCACTGGGAGCAGGATAGGTAGATCTCCACTGACTGTCGACAGGCTTACCAGGGCGAGGTGAGGACAGGTGGCACATGACTTCAATCCTGATGGTCCGCCGTCCGAGTGCGTTTCTTCCCATCGCGATGTCGCTCGCTGCCCTCGCAACCATCACTGTCTACGTCGCGTTGCACGGAACCGCGCCCCAGGCGGATGAAGGCGCGGCCGCCCACATCTGGCAACTGCTCATGGTTTGCCAGGTGCCCGTCATCGCCTTCTTTGCAGTCAAGTGGTTCCCCCAATCACCTAGACAGGCTCTCCGCATCTTGGGTTTGCAGTTGGTCGCAGCCCTGGCGGCCATGGCACCGGTTTTCCTGCTCGGGTGGTGACACACCCTTCAAGATCGCCGAGAGGACCCATCCGGCCGATTTGAGGCGTAAGCGATTCCTACCCGAACATCTTCGGTGTCTGCATCCGCGCGGATGCGCTCGAGTTCTTCGACGGCGTTGCACTTGACCGGCCGGCATGGCCGTGTTTCAAGACGACGGCGCGGGCGGGCCCGATCGCCCCGGCTGGCGCTGAGGGGCTCGCGGGCGTCGAGTGGGTGCCCGTGCCGGCACCCGGTGGGACGCTGACCGCCGCTGTCGCGCGGCCGCCGGGCGAGGGTCCGTTTCCGGTCCTCGTCCTCCTGCACGGGACCCACGGAATCGCACGTGAGTACGTGCGATTCGCCCAGGACGTCTCGCGCGAGTCGGCTGTCGTCGCGGTCGCGGGGTGCTGGTTCAGAGGCGGCCAGGGTGCGGGAATGCAATTCGTCACGCCGATCGCTTGCCCAGACGCGCCTGACACGCCGGCGGCTACGAGCGATGAGGCACTCGAGATCGTCGGTGCGCTCGTAACGGCGGTACGCGAACGTCCGGGAGTGCGCGGCGACCGGGTTGCCCTCTTCGGCCAGTCGCGCGGCGGCGGCGCCGCACTCCACTACGTATTCGAGCGAGGCGGCGTGTGGGTCGCCGTGCTCAACTCGACGGGGTACCCTCAAGAAGTGGTTGATCGTGCTGGGGCGGTCAGCGCTCCGCTCCTGCTGCTGCATGGCAAGGCGGACAGCCCCGCTGACGGTGGCTCCGAAAGAACGGCGGTTGATCGAGCCCGGAAATTCGAGCACGCGCTGCGGAGGGAAGGGAAACCGGTCAAGGCAGTGTACTTCGACGGCGGCCACAACGGCCTCTTCGCCGACGCGAAGCACTACGACGAGTCGGTGCGGCTCATCGCCGCCTTCCTCAAGGAGTACCTTGCCAAAGTGACTTGGACCGCCGCAGCGGCCGAACCAGGCGCTGCACCTGACCGCGGCGGCATGTCGGCTTTCTCAGAGTTCGAGCTCCCCGAGCCGCGGCAGGTGAGCTTGCGCGTCAGGCGTCGCACCCACAACGGTCCTACGCTCCCCGCTGACCAGGAATCTCGATGGCAGAGACCAAAACCAAACCCACGGGCGCGAGCGTCGACGCGTACCTCGCGTCCAGAGCCCAGTCCCGAGCAACTGGCGGACTGCAAGGCCATCATGGCCATGTGCAAGAGGGTGACGAAGCAGCAGCCAAAGATGTGGGGGCCCAGCATCGTAGGCTCGTACACCTACAGGTACGAGAGTGGCCACTCAGGCGACGCATTTCTCACGGGCTTCGCAGTCCGCGGCAAGGAGCTGGTCGTCTCCGTCTGCGCGGAGAACCCCGAGCAGGTCGACCTCCTGGCCAGGCTCGGGAGACACAAGATGGGTAAGGTCTGCCTGTACTTCAAGGGCCTGGCGGACCTCGACGTCAAGGTCCTGGAGGCACTCATTGCCGGGTCGGTCGCCGAAGTCAGGTGCCGGTATCCGCAGCCCGGCGACGCCTGACCCCTCGTTCAACCGGACCCTCCGCGGGCCGGTTAAACTCGAACGTTAGGCGCAACCAACTGCCGGGCCATGAGTACTTCCGAACGAACAATTTGGCACATCGCCAGGACCGTTCCGACGACGTTTCTAGGACTGGCCGTCTTCGCGGCAGCCAGCCCGGCCCTCGCCGCAATCAGAAACGTGGACTGCGCCAAGGGTGAGACGATCACCACGGCTCTGACCGATGCCGTCCCCGGCGACACGATTCGCGCCACTGGAACGTGCCGCGAGAGAATCACGATTACCACGGACCGGCTGACGCTCGACGGGCAAGACAGGACGATCCTCGATGGAGGAGGAGGTACCCCGACTGAGCTCTCAGGGGTGGTGACGATCGACGGTGCCAGGGGAGTGACGATCACAGGCCTCACCATCCAGAACGGGCCGGGCGACGGCATTCTCGCCATCCATGCCGCGACGTTTGCGGTGAAGAGCACCACGCTACAGGGCCACGGCTTCATGGGCATCGACGTCACAGACCACTCGACCGCCGAGCTCGCCGACGTGACGTTGCAACGGAATCAGCAGGGCATCGACGTGCTCAACGCCTCGCTCGTGATCCTACGGGGACGAATCATCATCAGGGACAACCGGTCCCACGGCGCCGACGTCAACGGCGGATCCGTCATCGAGATTCGCGGGGCGCACGTTGAGGTGAGCAACAATGATTTCGGGTTCGCCGCCGCCGACGGCCGCCTTGTCGTCTACGCATTCACGGCCTCACGGGGCAGCACGATCACGGCGAGTCACAACAGGGGCGCCGCGATCGGCATCGGGACTTCCCTGTTCTCGATCTTCGGTCCGATCACAATCACCGCGGAGAACAACGGCTTCGGGCTTTTCTGCCCGGCCGGCGGCAAGTTGTTGGACCCGTTCGGGCGGGGCACGTTCGTGCTCAGGAACAATCGCATCGGCATGTTCTTCGATGCAGGATGTTCAGCCCTCGTCAACCCCGCAAAGCTGACCGTTCAGAACAACGGCACCGGCATCCTGGCCGATGGCGCCAGCTTCCTGAGCTTCGTGACGGACCCACCGAACGGGTCCGAAATCACCGGTAACGACACCGATGTGAACTTGAAGTTCGGAACGCGCGCGACGTTCCAGGGGATCACGATCGGCACGATCGTCTGCGATAAAACGGTCCTGACTCGCGGCACCACGGTGTGTCCATGAGACCACCGAATCACCTGCGTGTGTTCTGGACCGCGCCTAACACCGAATGGAGCCGGCGCGCCGGAAGACTCGTGCGACCATGTCGCAGCGGGGCGCGGCTCGCGAGCGTTAGCCAGACCAGACGATTCATGACGCCGAAGGAGTTGACCGATGGGGACGTCAGCAACTCGGAAGACCGCGGTCAGCAGGAAGCGCCAGGCGGCAGCAACGAAAGCGCCCTCCACGGGGAAACGTCGGGCGACTGGCCGCACGGCGGCGATCACGCGCAAACCGTCGGCTGCTGCAAAAGACGCACGGCCAGCTGCCAACCGGCCGTCGGTCATTCCCATGATCTCCTATGAGGATGGGATCGCGGCATTGGAATGGCTTCGCATTGCGTTCGGCTTTCGCGAGACGGTGCGCCTCACGACGCCGGATGGCAAGCTGTCACACGGCGAGATGGAGGCAGGCGACGGATTGATCATGCTTGCGTCTCCCACACCCGAGTACCGGAGTCCGAAACACCATCGCGAAGTGTGCGAGCAGGCCCGCAAGTGGTCGACGGTGCCGTGGATTATCGACGGTGTCCTCGTCCACGTGGACGACCTCGATGGACACTTTGCACGAGCCAAGGCCGCGGGTGCGATGATCCTGTCTGACATCGACGAGGGGCTACCCGGGCGACGATACCGGGCGGAAGATTTCGAAGGCCATCGTTGGTTCTTCTTTGAGAAGGACCACGCATGACGGCGATTCCTACCCGAACATCTTCGGCGTAGGCATCCGCGCACGGATCCGCTCGAGCTCCTCGACGGTGACGCGGTCGAGGCCGCTCTTGCGGCAGGACTCCTCGACGGCTCTCATCACCATCCCCCGCACGAACGCGGGCACCTTCTTCATGCGTGCGGTGGCTGCGTCGTCCCACGCGACAGTCGACGGCGATTCCGGGCCGTACTCGAGCACCGTGGGCCGCTGTCTTCCCGCGACAGACGCGGGTCCGCCGCCGGCCCCGCCTTCGCCAGCGCTACGGCGGGCAAGGAGGAGAGGCGACGCGGCGAACGTACCAGGCGTGTGGGTGCAGAGGGGATCCTCGGCCATCAGATCGCCCGTCATGCCGAACGCGCGGGCTCGACAGCCGCCGCAGTGCCCATTCATCTCGCACTCACCGCATCGCCCGCCGAGCGAGTTGCGGCGACGGATGTCGGTGAACAGCTCCGAGGACGTCCACAGGTCCGCCAGGCTCGCGGTGCGAAGCGTCCCCGCGAAGACGGGCAAGTACGGGCACGGAGTGACATCGCCGTTTGGCCGGATCCCCATGTAGTGCGTGCCCGCCGGACACCCGCCGGCACCGCCCGAGTAGGTCCTGATCCCCGGCAGGCCGGGCAACGACGATACGGACGTTGATTCGGCTTGCCCGACGACCGGATCTTCCTGGGCGGCGGCATTCTGCAGCACCGTCTTGATGTAGTGCGGGGCGCATTTCGCGTTCACGAGCATCCGGCCGCTGTATTTCCGCTGGATCCGGTAGAGCGACGCGAGCACCTCGTCGTACTGCGCGGGACTGATGTCGGACACGAACTGCCCGCGTCCCGTCGGCACCAGGAAGTAGAGGTTCCAGACCTTCGCGGCAAGGCGCTCGTGCGCGAAGTCGGCAATCGCTTCGAGTTCGGCGATGTTGTGTGAACCTGCGGTCGTCTGGACGATGAAGGGAAGGCCGGTCGCGTTGAGGATCTCCGCGCCTTCGACGGTGTTGCGCCACGCGCCGCGCACGTTCCTGAAGCGGTCGTGACGCTCGGGATCGAGCGCATCGAGCGAGAGTGAGAGCCCGCGCGCTCCGGCTGCGGCCAGCCGTCGGGCCACGTTCTCCGTAATCCGCACACCATTGGTGCCGACGACGACCCACAGCTCGCGCTCCGCCGCTCGCTGGACGATCTCGAGGATGTCGCGCCGCAGGAGCGGTTCGCCGCCGGTCAGGATCGTCAGGCATTCAGGCGCGAACGTGGCGATCTCGTCGATGACCCGGAAGCATTCCTCGGTGCCGAGTTCGCTGCGATCGGCGAAGTTCTCGCTCTCGACCTGCGGCTTGCCGCCGGCATCGAGGTAGCAGTGCTCGCAGGCGAGATTGCACCGGTAGGTGAGGTTCCAGGAGACGACGTAGGGCCTGGCGAACGAGTTCGTATTCATGTCAGTGGACCGGGGTTTTGCCGCGTCCGCCGCCGCTGAAGCTACGGCGGGTCACATCCCGAAGAAGTCGCGGGCCGCGTCGAGGATCGTCTCGTCCACCTGCACGACCCCACGCTCCCGGGCGAAGGTCTCGATGCCGGTCTTTGCCATCGGGCGCACGAACGCGGGGATGTTCGCGAGCCTGGCTTCGGCCGCAGCAGTCCATTGGACGGCGGCTGGTTCGGGCTGTCCGGGCCGCGCTTCAACGCCCGGTGCACCGTCTGTCGCGGGCAGCATCGCCGCGAACGGGCAACTGGAGCCGGAGGTGCCTGCGGCCGCTTCAGTGCCGAGGTCGGGACCGATGCGCACGCCGAGCGACTGCACGACCTGCGTTTCGTACGCGTTGGTCAGCATCGCGATCTCGTAGCCGCATTCGGGGCACGCGTAGACGACCGACAGCGAGCCGCGGTCGGGCGGAACGACGGTCTGCAGCTTCATCGGCGTGTCGCAGGGGACACAGAGGAATTTCATCAGTCGAGACCTTCCATGAGTCGCTGCGCGATCTGGTCCAGCGCCTGGCCGACGAGTGTGTCGGGCATGTCTGCCAGCGCGAGTCCCTGATCGCAGTGCTGCGCCAGCTCAGGGTCGAACGGAACGGTGCCGAGACAGGGGATTCCCAGGTCGGCCTGGTTCCGGGAGACGAAGAGCGGCTTGATTGCGTCGCAGTCGCGGCAGTAGTAGCCGCTCATGTTCTCGACGTAGCCGAGGAGGCGATTGGGTCCCTTCGACAGCGCCGCCACCGAACGGGCGACGACACCGCGGGCCACTTCGGACGGGATCGTGACCAGCACGAACGAGGTCCGCGGCCCGAGGAAATCGGCGTACTGCACGGTCCGCTCCGCTCCCGGTGGCAGGTCGAACATCAGCAGGTCGAGCTCACCCCACTCGAAGGCGCCGAGGATTTCGCCGAGGAGCGCGAACTCCCGCGTGGCGCGCCACGTGTGCGACTCGCCTTGCGCTGTGCTCTCGAACTCGAGCGCAGATGTCTCCGGGACGAGCGAGCCCATCGAGAAGACGCCGATCCCGCTGCTGGTCCGCGGTAGCGCGACCCTGTCCCTCCCGGGCACGAACAGCGCTCCCTGGACTCCGGCCATGCGCGCCTGCGAAGGGCCGTTGAAGTCCGCATCGAGGATCGCAATCCGGAGGCCACGGGCACGCAGTGCACCAGCGAGATGCAGCGTCAACGTGCTCTTGCCGACACCGCCCTTGCCCGAGCCTACGGCGACGAGATGGCGCACGCCCGCGAGCCCGTCGCTGATGCGGGCGCGTTGCTCGGCCACCTGCTCGAGGACCCGCGACCCTCCGTCGCCGGCGATGTCGTGATAGCTCTTCACGTCGACGTAGCCTCCACAGAACAGGCCGGGCTCGGAGAGCCGGCCCTACCAGCGCCACGCGCTGGCCGATGCCTAGTTCGACCGCGCGTGTGCGGCGTAGAGGAGATGACGGCCCGCAGGACGGAACCCGAGCGTCTCCAGGAACCCGGGCGAGAACTCCGCCGGGTGGACCTTCGGGAAACGCAACGTCCACGACCCCTGGCCCCTGAGTCGATCGAGCAGTTGCCTCAGACAGGCTCCATCGTCTTCGATCAAGGAGCGGAGCGACACGACCTCCACGTCGGGGGCACCGGAAGACTGCCCCCTCGCCTCGCCTCGCTCGGGATCCACTCCGCATCTCTCGTACAGGACGTAGGCCTCGATTCGCTCGTCGGAGGCGACGGCGAGACCCGCGACGTGTTCCTTCCTCGCGATGAGGGTCTCGACCGAGCGCTTCCAGCACGTTTGGGGATTCCCCTCTTCAAGCAGGCCATTCGCGGTGAGGTCGTCGACCGTGACAGGGATGACATACCGGTCCGCCTCCGCGCTTTGCACCACGGCCGCAATCTCGCCCGCCCCGGGGTCGTCCACGAAGAGCGCTTTCTCCTTCGGTATTCGGCGCTCGGCGTTCGGCGTTCGGCGTTCGTCCGTATCGCGCTCTTCACCGGACAAGACGTAGTCGGTCAGGTGCGCTTCCTCGACATATCCGCTGGCACTGAAGAGCCCGCACGCGGCGTCGAGCGTCTCGGGGACTTCGGCGACGATGCGTGGCGGGCCGAGAATCGCGAGCTTGGACCCGAGCGACGTGAGCAGGTGACGGCCGTGCTCCTGCCGCCGATGATCCGGATGCACCGCGATCCGGTGGATGAGCGTACCGGACGCACGCTTCGCGCCGATCAGGACGCCAATCGGGTCGGCCCCTGAGAAGGCGACCATGCAGCTGCTGCACCAGACCTGGCGGTCGCGGATCGACTGCTTGAACGTGGCCGGCGTCATCGCCGGCTCGTCCGGAAAGTACGGCGACCAGCACCGGTTCAGCGCGTCGGTGAGCAGCCCGATGTCATCCGATCGGCAGAATCGGTACGCCGCCATCAGCGCGATCGCACCTCGTTGAGATAGCCGCCACCGCCGGTGTCCGAGGCCTCGCGAGCCGGCGCGCCAGAGACCGTTGGCGGAGCAGCCGACTCCCGCGCCGGCGCTCCGACTCCCGGGTTCACGGCTCCCTGAGCAGGTGGCCCGGAATAGGTGGCGATCATCTCCGCCATCATCTGCTTGCCGAACTCGATGCCAGCCTCGACGAGCGCGAGATCGATCGACGTCACGGCACGCTCACGCGCCAGTTCCTCGACCCGCTCCTGGGTCTTGTTGCGCATGAACCCTGCGGGCACGCGGAAGATCCGCTGCGTGGCGTCGCTGGTCCAGTCGAACGTCGAGATCAGCGGGTTCTTGCGGTCGTCGCGTGCAACGAGCCGGGACTCGCCTGCCGCGGTCGCCTCGGCGGGCTCGGCGGCGCGCGCTCGAGCCATGCCGCCCGAGGGGGACTGGATCTCGAGCGGTGACCCTGTCTCCTCCTCGATCACCTGCCGGGCGAAGTCGAGCGTGATCGCATCGAGCTTCATCATCCGCGCACGCTTCTCGACGCGCGCCTTCACACGCCGGCGCTGGTACGCGTTCTTCATCGTCCAGAGGCCCTTCCTCGCGTCCTCCGACCATCGAAGCTTGCGCCCGTCGTACGTGGTCTCCTCCTGGAGACCGCCTTCAACCTCGGCGATCCGCTCGATCATCTCGCGCGAGATCACCTCGAAATCGGTGGCGCCGCACACGGTGCACTTGACGGCGCCGCTCTGCGTGGCCGCCACGCCGCATGCCCGGCACATCGACACCGGGCCAGACCTGGCCCGCTCGAGCGCCACGGCCTCGGCCAGGGCCTTGGTCGCGTTGGACGCGCTCTTCGGCATGAACCGATCCATCGCTTCGTCGATCACCGCGCTCGTGATCACCGAGTGTCCCTTCTCGAGTGCGAGGCGAAGGACTCCGGTCCTGGCAATGCCCTTGACCTGCTCGGGCACGTGCGTCATGCGCGCCTCGGCCTCGGGCGTCCAGCGGATGGTCTCCTCGGCGCGCACGTCCAGGCTCGGGACCTCGACGCGTGTGGACAGGAGGACGTCGCACACCGCGGAGCGGAGCACGTTCTCCGCGTTGCTTCCCAGGCTTGCCTCGTCCTTCGGGCTGTGCACGCCGATGCGGCCCATCACGATGAGCCAGGGATTGGTCTTGCGTGCGTGGTCGAGGATCTTCTGGAAGGGCTTGCCGTCGAGGAGCGTCTTCTTGATCGAGACGCCGACCTCGGTCCCCATCCGCTCGCCCACTTCGAGGTGCGACTGATAGATCTGCGCGAGACCCGTGTCGATGATCTCCTCATGGAGCTGGTTCTGCTCTTCGAAGCGGAAGACCTTCGCCGCCTGCTCGGTGAGGACGTTGACGATGCCGTTGAAGACCGAGTAGTGCAGATAGGGGTCGTAGACCGCGATGGCCTCGACCTTCTTGCCGAACGTATTGGCCAGCTCGATGGCGGTCATGAGCGCGCCGAACGACTGCGGGCTGCCGTCGAGCCCGACGAGGATCGTGTCCCGATCCGCCTCGCCCGCTTCGGGGACGTGCTTGACGACCCAGACGTCGCGGTCCGATTGGCGGGCGACGCGCTCGCAGACCGAGCCGATCACGCTGTCGCGCGCGCGGCCGATCCCCACCGCGCCAATCACGACCAGGTCGTGCTGTGACCCGGCGAGATCCTTGAGGATCTCGATGTGATGCTTGCCGTCCATCATCCGCGGCTCGAACTCCAGGCCCGACTCGCCACAGGTGCGCGACATCCCATCGAGATAGCTGTCAGAGATGAGCTTGAGCCCCATCGTGATCAGGCTGTCGTGGATCTTGCGCTGGCGCTCCAGTTCCACTTCGTCGATGTACTCCTCGGGCAGGGTGTATTCCATCTGCCGGAAGCGATAGTCGTGCAGTTTCGCCGCGTAGACGTGGCACCCCACCAGCTTCGCCGAGTACGCCTTGCCCAGCCCGATGGCACAGGACACGGCGCGGTTCGAGTGGTCCGAGTTATCGACAGGAACGTAGATGCTCTTGTACATGGATCCTCCGGATAGCCCGCGAGAGCTCACGCATGGGTCGCTGCCGGTCGACTCGGATCGCCGAGCTCGCCGCGGGCACGAGAGCCGTAACGCCACCGTACCCAGCCGACCAGGATCAGCTCGATGGCAAGGATGGACAGTGCCGTCCTGATCATCGGACCTACGGCCGACGGGACGTTCTGGGGTTCGACGTAGATCGAATACCACAAGGTGAGGCCGCGGCGGCTGCCGCGCTCGCGCGAGAACCCGTCCCACACCGAGAAGGCGATCGGCAGGAACTCCCCCGGACTGAACGGCGCAGCCGAAGCCGGGCGAAGCGGCCGCTTGAAGATGACCGACCATTCTCCGTTGGCGTAGCTTGCGACCCCGGTCACATCTGTCGGGTCCTTCGGCGCGACGTCCGCGCTTCCCTTGCCTGTGAACTGCACGGGGGCCGCCTGGGCCAGATCGAAGAACCACAGATCGACCGAGTTCTCCGCGTCGCCGAAGATGAAGTAGGGCTTGCGGGCCGTCGCCGGTGTCTCCGACGGGATCTGGATCGCGACAGCGTCGGAGAACTCGGACGTCACCGCCGGCGCCTCGGCCTCGGCAAAGGGGTCCTTCTCGGCCGGCTGGGCGGCGCCTGGCGCCACCTCCGCATCACCGAACGGGCTGCCGCCGGCCGCCTCGGCCGCGCCTCCGCCTTCTTCTTCCTCCTCGGGAGCCACGGGAAGCGACGGCCCGTTCTGGCCGGTCTTCTCCGCGGTCCTGTCGTGCCACCGCACGAGCGTCGCAATCGACGTGTCGTCGTAGATCGCCTGCACGCTCAGCGATGTCGTGGGCGGGTGGAACGCGCGGCCGGGCTCCATGATCTGCCCGACGATCGGCAAGTGGGCCACAGGCGCGGCAGCGAAACTCGCTGCCCCCTTGGCCATGTCGATCGGTTCCTTCACGTACTTGGCGACGACGAGGTTCGTATAGCCCGGTCCCTCGCTTCCTGACAGCGAGGCGATGTAGTCGGTGATCGCCCAGCGCTGCTCGGGCGACAGCCCGTCGACAAACGCCGGCATCGGCGTGCCGTTGAACCCGGTGCTCATCGTCCGGAAGATGTCCTCGCGCGTCGCTCCACCACGGAACGTCCAGCTCTGCGTAAGGTCGGCCGCACGTATCGGATGATCGAAGTCGTCCTTCAGCGTCGGTGCCGAAGCGCCGTCGCCGCGACCGAGCGTGCCGTGGCACTTCGTGCAGCCGGTCTCTTCGTAGAGCTTCTTCCCCTGCTCGATGGTCGCGCTCGTCGCGGCCGGCGCACTCGGGAGTTCCACCGGCTTTGGCGCCCTCTCCGGATTGGTGAAATCGGGCGAGAATGTCGTGATGTAGTACGCGAGGTTCGCGACCTCCTGATCGGTCAGGTCGGGCCAGGCGGGCATCGATGTATAGGGCATGCCGCGCCTGATGATGTTGACGAGATCCTGGTGCGTCGGCAGCGCACCGTTCGGAGTCGTCCGCACCTTGAACTTGCCGGTCGTGAAGTTTCGCGGCCGTGGGTACAGGTGCGGCGTGGCGTAGCCTTCGCCGTCGCCCTTGTCGCCATGGCACTGCGCGCAGTACTTGCCATAGAGCTGCTTGCCCGACTCCCGCTGCGCGTCGGTGCCAACGTAAGGTCCTTGCGCCTTCACCGATCGCATCGGCATGGCCCACACCACGCCGATCAGCACCACGGCACATCCGCTCGTGAACAGCCGAGGGGTCATTTGTGCTCACCCGCTTCCCTGGCGCGTGGCTTCTGGCCGGTGAAATCGTAGAGAAAGAGGATCGCCTCCCACATCTCCTCTTCCTTCAGGATCTTCTCCCAGGCGGGCATGGCCGTGTCCCACGGCCCACCTTCCTCGGGAAGCCCAGGCCCGCCCTTGGAGATTCGCCAGAGGAGGAACGAGTCGCGCAACCCGGCAATCGATCCGTCGGTGAAGTTGGTCGGGATCGGATCGAGCCCGTGCACGAACATGCCGTTGCCCGACAGGTTGTCGCCGTGGCAGAAGACGCAGTTGCGGTAGTAGACCCGGCGACCGTTCTCGACGTGCTGGCGGTACTCGGCCGCGTTCGATCGTTCCAGGTGCAGGAAGGTGTTCTCTGCGGTATCGAGATTGATCTTGGCGTCGTGCACCGTGATCTCGGAAGGCGATGCGGGATGGACCGTGCGCGAGAACAGCGGCGGCTGCAGCGGGACGTTCATCTGCACGTAGACGTTCGCCGCCGCGAGTGCGGGGATGGCGACGATCGTCGCGCCGAGGAGTGGTGTGTACCGCCGCTCCGTCATGAAGCGGACGAGCGGGCCGGAGACGTCGCCCCGGCGCTCCTCGCTGGATGTCACGTATGCGAGGATCGCGAGCGTCACGATGCCCATGTAGATCGTGACGACTGAGGACGGAATCGGCGCCGTGAATCCGAACCGCAGGAGGACGTAAAGCCCTACCCACCACGCACCCGCCCACGCCAATAGGCTTGCCCGGCGGAGGCGAAGCACCCCGAACACGACGAGCACGGCGACGACGACGAGGATCTTCATCGGGACACCGCTCCCTCGAGCCGCGCCGACTGATGGACCGCGACCAGTTTCGGGCTCCCGCCAGGTCGCAGCTGGGCGCCCTTCTTCGGTTCGGCCGGTGCCGGCTCCCCGGCTGGCGCGGCGCCTGCATCCGGAGCGGCCGTGCCACCTGGTGCGGCCGCGCCCTTGCCGGAATAATGGTGCGTCGTCTGCAGCGTGACCGTCGGCGTGCCGCCATACGTCTGGAGGGCGGCGATCACACAGAGAATCTCCTGGTCCGTGAGGCCGAACGGAGGCTGGTTCATGGGCGGCATCGCCGGCGGGAACCCCGGCACGACGAAGGCCATGGGTTCATACAGTGACTGGGCGAAGTACTCGACGTCGCTCAGGCCCTGGACGCGGGTCTTCGCCCGGACGGCGACGCCTTGGAGATCAGGGAACCGCAGCGCCCCGGTTTTCCCGACCGTGTGACAGGTGAGGCACAGCCCCTTGCCGCTCATGATCTGGCGGCCCACCTTGACCATGTCGGCGGTGGTCATCTCGGCGCCGATGGCTGCGTCCTCGGGAGGCTGTACCTCCTTCTGGGGCACCATCTGGCCGACATAGGTATAGAACCCCGTCGTGGCGAGGACGAGCGCGCCGATGCGGACGATGTGCGGAATCCTCATGACGTTGTGATCCGCTTACGTGTGTGCAGACGAGCCACTCGACACCGCCGGAGTGACATCGTCGGAGCCGTGCCGGACGCGGCCTCGCTCCTCGAAATCGGGCCGGTCGTGAAGGCTCGTGATCCAGAACACGAAGCCGATCAGGACGAAGAACAGGAGCACGGTCACCGACACCACCTGCGTCGCGAAGCCGAGCGTCGGCGTGAAGGCGTCCGGTGAGCGATCACGAATGACGCCGTACACGTGCCAGTGCTGGCGAAGTCCGGAGCGCACGTAGCCCATGAGCCCCATGAGCCACGTGAACGTGACGGCGATGAAGATCAGCACGTACTGCGAGATCACCGGCATCTTCCCCCATCGCACTTCGCCCGTTCTCGTCGCATGGCGGAACAGGAACACGTCGATGGCGGTGATCGACACCATGGCGAAGAGGACAGAGAGGACCTGCGGCACCGAGAGCTTGATTCGGACCGTCGCCTCGACGAAGTAGCCGTAGACGCCGAGGAAGATGACAAAGAGTGCAGCGGCCGCGAATATCGTGAGCTGCGCCGCATGCCCCTTCTTCGCCCACGCCACCGTTGCCACCTTGCCGGTCCGGCGATAGAGCAGGAAGCTCATGAACGTCGTGAGGATCAGGATGTTCACGGCCGTGTTCTTGGCCGACATGACGCCGAGGAAGCCCAGGATCGGGTGTGAGGACCCACCCATCGCCCGGATCTCGGAGACCGTCGCGATGATCGAACGCGGCGTTGCCCAGACCATGAAGCAGAGCACGATCACCGCCAGCAGGTACTTGATGACCTTCTGGAACCCCTGCGCGCCTTCGACCCGCCCCATGCCGAGCCACAGGTAGTAGTTGGCGGCGAGGAACAGGTTGCCGATCAGCACCGCCTGGATGATGAAGAGCCACGAGAAGGCACCGCCCATCATCGTCAATCCGAGCGTCTGCGAGTAGGCGTAGATTTCCTTCGCCAGCCAGTAGCCGGCGAAGGGCAGCGGCAGGAAGGCACTGATCGCGACGAAGTTGCCGATGTAGCCCATCCAGTCGTAGTGCGCGCGCTCCTCGTCGGTTTCCGCCTGCAGGAACTTGAAGGCCGCGTACGCCGCAGCGACCGACCCGCCGAACGCGACGTTCGCGATCATGCGGTGGACATTGATCGGCATCCAGGTGAAGTTGTTGACGGCCTCCCAGACGTTGATCACCGCCCCGGTACTGTTGACCCCGCGCGGCGACATCATGAACGTCAGCCAGGAGTTGGCGATGAACATGATCGCCGTACCCACGACGTTCAGGCCAAGCCCGAGGCCGAGGTGCACGAGCGGGTGGAACTTTCCCCAGCCGTAGTAGTACGTGTAGAGGAAAAAGGCTTCGAAGAAGAAGAGCAGGACGTACGGAAGGAAGGTGGGGGAGAACACGCTCATCATGTAGTTGGTGAACTTCGGGTACAGGATGATGAGCATGAACGTCAGCGCCGCACCGAACGTCGCCGTGAGCGAGAAGGAGACTGACAGGAGCTTCGTGAACTCGTGTGCGAGCCGGTCGTATCGCCGGTCGCCGGTCTTGTATCCGATCGCCTCGACGATGAGCGCGAAGATCGGGATGGCCAGGACGAACGCCGCAAACAACAGGTGCAGCTGCGCGACCATCCAGATGGCGACACGGCTGCCGACCCTGGGGACGGCCCGGTACGGCACTTCCTCGTAGGGCTTGGATTGGGCCGCACTCGGCGCCTCTGCCTTGGGCGCAGCCTCGCCTGCCGCGGGGGCAGGTTCGGCTGTTGCGGGAGGCGTCTGGGCTGCGGCAGCGGCGGGCGTACTGGATGGTTCCTGGGAGGCGCGGCTCGCCAAGACCGAGGCCATCGTCACGACTGCCACGAACATCGCGATGACGGCGACGGGACCGAGCAGGACCTTCAGTCTGAGGTTCATCAATACGACTCCCTCAATCGATGGCTGCGGGCGCACCCCTGGCCCGCGATGTCGGGCACGATCGGGAGGCTTGCTCAACCGGCGAAGAGGGGACGTGCGCTAACGGCGAGGACTCCCGGGGGCGCTTGGAAGGACACCGGGCCAGAGCGCGAGTTCGCGATGGGATCGGTGATATCGCATCCGCGCGCCCGCAAAAAGCACCTGTCGCAGGGGGCCCGACCGAAATCCGTCTGATTGAGGCGGCGATTCTAATCACGAACTCGAACGAGGGTCAAGCGCGTCGCGGGCGCGCACGACCGAGAACGAGATGGCGTCGCCGAAAGCGCGCGGTCGCCATTGAAGTACTCAAAGAATTGAGTAATGCTGACGTGTGCTGACCGACCCGGCCCAACTCCTTCGTCAGCGCGGCATTCAGGTCACGGCTCAGCGCCTGGCGGTCTTGCGGGCGGTCGCAGGTGAACCACACATCGCGGCCGACGGCGTCGCCGACGTTGTCAGGGCAGAGATCGGCACCATTTCGTTGCAGTCGGTGTACGACGCCCTTGGCGTGCTGGTTGCCGAAGGGCTCATCCGGCGCATCCAGCCGGCCGGCTCCGCGGCTCGCTACGAGACGCGCGTCGGCGACAACCATCACCACTTGATCTGTCGCGTCTGCGGCCGCCTGGTCGACGTCGACTGCGCAGTGCACAAGGCGCCCTGTCTCACGCCGCCCGACGGCATGGGTTACGAGATCGACGAGGCCGAGGTCGCCTACTGGGGTCGCTGTCCGCAATGTGTGGCCCAGTCGCGAGCGGCATTCCGGCCCGACACAACACCACGCCGCGCCACGCGAAGGACCGCGCGCGCGGACGGGCCGGCGACCCGGTCGCCGGTCCCTGACGAGAATTCCCGGACCTGACCAGTCTTCAATCCACAACAACGGAGGTGAGCGTCGAGATGGAGATGGAAAACAAATGCCCGTTTTCGGGCAAGGCGCACGCGGGCACGTCGAACCGGGACTGGTGGCCGAACCAGTTGGACCTCAAGGTCCTGCACCAGAACCCGCCGGCGCGCGATCCCATGGGCCCGTCATTCGACTATGCCAAGGAGTTCAAGACCCTCGATCTCGATGCCCTGAAGAAGGACATCGAGACGGTCATGAAGGACTCGCAGGATTGGTGGCCGGCCGACTTTGGCCACTACGGGCCGTTCTTCATCCGGATGGCCTGGCATGCGGCCGGCACCTACCGCATCTACGACGGCCGCGGCGGCGCCGGCTCCGGCGAGCAGCGTTTCGCACCGCTCAACAGTTGGCCGGACAACGCCAACCTCGACAAGGCGCGCCGGCTGTTGTGGCCGATCAAGAAGAAGTACGGCAAGACGATCTCGTGGGCGGACCTCCTGGTCTTGACCGGCAACGTCGCGCTGGAGTCGATGGGGTTCAAGACCTTCGGCTTCGGCGGCGGGCGAGAAGATGTGTGGGAGCCCACCGAGGTGAACTGGGGCACCGAAGACACGTGGCTCGCTGACGCGCGCTATAGCGGCGACCGCGACCTTGCCAACCCTCTCGGCGCCGTGCAGATGGGCCTCATCTACGTCAACCCCGAAGGGCCGAACGGCAACCCGGATCCGCTGGCCGCCGCGCGCGACATCCGCGAGACGTTCCGGCGCATGGCGATGAACGACGAGGAGACGGTCGCGCTCATCGCCGGTGGGCACACCTTCGGCAAGACCCACGGCGCGGGTCCCGCGACGCATGTCGGACCGGAACCGGAGGGGGCACCGCTCGAGGCGCAGGGCCTCGGCTGGACGAGTAGCTATGCCTCCGGCAAGGGCGGCGACACCATCACCAGTGGGCTCGAGGTCACCTGGACCACGACGCCGACCAGGTGGAGCAACGACTACTTCGGTCACCTGTTCGGCTACGAGTGGGAACTCACGGAGAGCCCCGCAGGGGCGAAGCAGTGGAAGCCGAACGACGGCGCCGGGGCCGCCACCGTGCCCGATGCCCACGACCCGTCGAAGCGGCACGCGCCGACGATGCTGACGACGGATCTGGCGCTGCGCGCTGACCCGTCGTATGAACGGATCTCCAGGCGCTTCCTCGAGAACCCGCAAGAGTTCGCTGACGCGTTCGCCAGGGCATGGTTCAAGCTCACGCACCGCGACATGGGTCCCATCACGCGCTACCTCGGCAAGGAGGTGCCGGCGGAGCCACAGTTGTGGCAGGACCCGGTCCCGTCGGCCGCGCACGATCCGATCGGCACCGACGACATCGTCGCGCTCGAGCGTCAGATCCTCGCCTCTGGACTGACGACCTCGCAGCTGGTCTCGACCGCATGGGCATCTGCCGCAACGTTCCGCGGCACCGACCGGCGGGGAGGCGCCAACGGCGCGCGCATCCGTCTCGCGCCGCAGAAGGACTGGGCGGTGAACGACCCGTCCGGGCTGGCGACGGTGCTGCAGACGCTCGAGGGCATCCAGCAGGCCTTCAACGCCGCGCAGGCGGGCGGAAAGAAGCAGGTCTCGCTTGCCGATGTGATCGTGCTGGGCGGCTGTGCCGCCGTCGAGCATGCCGCCAGGCTCGCCGGCTACGACGTGCAGGTGCCGTTTGCTCCGGGGCGCACCGATGCGACCGAGGAGCAGACCGACGTGGAAGCCTTTGCCGTGCTCGAACCGACGTTCGACGGCTTCCGCAACTACGTGGCCCAGGGACACCAGGTGCCGGCCGAGGTGCTGCTGGTCGAGCGGGCGCAGATGCTGACGCTGACGGCTCCAGAGTTGACCGTGCTCGTTGGCGGTCTGCGTGTCCTGAACGCGAACGCCGGCCAGTCCGCCCTCGGCGTCTTCACCACACGGCCCGGGACGTTGAGCACCGACTTCTTCGTGAACCTGCTCGACATGAGCACGGAGTGGAAGCCGACGTCGGAGGCCGCAGACACGTTCGAGGGGCGCGCCCGCGGCACCAGTGCGCGCACATGGAACGCGAGCCGCGTCGACCTCCTCTTCGGGTCGAACTCCGAACTGCGTGCTCTGGCCGAAGTCTACGCATGCGATGACGCGCAGGAGAAGTTCGTGCACGACTTCGTGGCCGCGTGGACCAAGGTCATGAATCTCGATCGATTCGACCTCGCCTGATTGCCCCGACGCAGGTCGGCCCACGCGGCCGGTCTGCGTCCTCCTGCCAGAATCTACGGGCCGCGTTCGGAGAACGGGCCCTACCAAACCCGCGCTTCCGCGAGCCGGTAGGGCCGGCTCTCCGAGCCCGGCCCATCTTCGTGCGCAGTCGCTTCCCCTTGACAGTCGAAAGGAACACCTGCGAGACTTCTTACGTCTATCGAAAGGAGACCGTGGCCAAAGAGCGAAGCGACGTCATGCAGGGCACGCTGGACATGCTGGTCCTGAGAGCCCTTCAACTCGAGCCGATGCACGGCTGGGGCATCACCGAACGCATCGAGCAGTGGTCCGAGCAGGTGCTGCAGCTCGGTCAGGGCACGCTCTATCCCGCGCTCTACCGCCTCGAGCGGCAAGGCTTCGTCCGTTCGGACTGGCGCGTGACCGACAACAACCGCCGGGCGCGCTACTACGCGCTGACAGCGAGTGGACGCCGGTACCTGCAGGACTCGCTGGCACAGTGGGAACGGATGTCGCGCGCGATCACGCTCGTCCTGCGGGCGACCAACGCGAGCTGAGGTAAACGATGGGCCTACTGCGTGAAGGCTGGCGACGACTTCGCTCGACGCTGCAGCGGCAGGAACTCGAGGACGGACTCCAGGACGAGATTCGTTTTCACGTCGAGAGCCAGGCCGACAAGAACCGTCGTGCCGGGATGCCGCCCGACGAGGCACGACGTCAGGCACTCCTGCGCTTCGGCGGCGTGGAGCAGGTGCGCGAGCGAACGCGCGACGAGTTCCGCGCGACGGGTCTCGAGGATCTCGCGCGCGATGTACGTTTCGGGTGGCGGGCCCTCCAGCGAGCCCCGACCTTCCTGGCCGTCGCGGTCATCACGCTCGCGCTCGGCATCGGCGCCACCACCGCGATGTTCAGCGTCGTTTACGGCATCCTGATTCGGCCGCTGCCGTATCCCGACCAGGATCGTCTCGTCGAGATCGTCCACCAGGGCGCCAACGGCGGCCAGCTCCTTGCGTCGCCGGCCGCCTACTTCGGTTATCGCGATCACAACCGGACATTCGACGCCATTGGCCACTGGGACTGGGACAGCTCCCCGGTGACGGTCAGCGGCGACGGCGAGCCCGAGTCGGTCACGAGCCTCGAGATGACACACGAGGTGTTGCAGATCCTGGGCGCGACGCCGGTGGCCGGGCGCACCTTCACTGCCGCGGACGATCGCACCGGAGCGGCACCGACGGTGGTGATCTCGCACGGATACTGGCAGCGTCGCTTCGGCGCGACGCCGGCTGTGGGGCAAACCCTGATGGTCGAGGGCGTGGCGCGCGAGATCATCGGCGTGCTGCCCTCGTCGTTCCGGTTCTTCGACTACGACGCGGACGTCTTCTATCCGCTGCAGCACGTCCGCGCCGATGCCCGGTTCCCCTCGGGAGATGGCCGTGCGATCGCGAGGCTGAAGAAGGGCGTGACGTTAGAGGCCGCCAATGCCGACGTTGCACGCATGCTGCCGCTGCTCATCCGGGAGTTCAATCCCGGCTTCCAGGGGCCGCTGCCGAGAATCAGGCCGGCGCTGCGCACGCTCAAGGACAAGGTCGTCGGCGACCTCGGACAGACGCTGTGGATCCTGATGGGCACGATGTCGCTGCTCCTGCTCATGGCGTGCGCCAACGTCGCCAACCTGATGCTCGTGCGCACGCAGTCGCGCCGGTCCGAGCTGGCCGTCCGGTCAGCGCTCGGCGCCGGCCGTGCCGCCATCGCCCGCGTCGTGCTGGCCGAAGCCGCGGTCGTGGGGCTGATCGGTGGCCTCGGCGGCGTTGCCCTCGCGTACGCCGGCCTGCCGTACCTGCTCTCGCTCGGCGTCGACGACCTGCCGCAGATCATGACCGTGCGCATCGATCCCGTGGTGCTGCTCGTCGCCGCGGGAACGGCTGTCGGCGCGACCCTGATCGCTGCCGGTGTGCCGCTGGCGCAACTGTCCGCTACGGGTACACCGCACTCCGAGGCGCTGCGCGGCACGCGCTCGGTGAGCGACGGTCCAGGCGGTCTGTGCACACGGCAGATACTCGTGGTGGCGCAGGTGGCGACGGCGCTCGTGCTGCTGGTCGGCTCTGGGTTGATGATCCGGACCTTCCTGGAGCTGCATCGCGTCGTCCCTGGCTTCCGCAATCCGGATGCGGTGCAGACATTCCTGCTCACGATTCCTCGGACCGGGCCGCTTGGTGGCGACGAGAATGCCGCCAACCGCGAACGGTTGCTCAACACGCAGCGGGCGCTACTCGATCGGCTCGCCGCGATCGGCGGCGTCACGTCGGCCGGCTTCGCGTCGGGCAACGACGGCCTGCCACTGGACGGCGACGGGCGCCAGGTGTCGCTCATCCCGTACGTCGACGGCGTGCCGGCTGCCGATGGACTGTCTCGCACCTGGGAAATTCAGAATGCCTCGCCGGGCCTGTTCGAGACCATGCAGACCCGCATCGTGGCCGGCCGTGGCCTGACCTGGGACGACGTCGTCACGCAACGGCAGGTGATGCTGGTCTCCGAAGGGCTGGCCCGCAAGGAGTGGGGATCGCCGGCTGCCGCGCTGGGGCGGCGGATCAGCGCGTTCCCAGCCAATCCCGGGTCGGAAATCATCGGCGTCGTCGAGGACGTGCATCACGACGGGCTCGATCAGCCGGCACCGGCGCTGATCGTGAACCCACCGCGATCGGTGCCGACGGCGGCGTTCGTCGTCCGCAGCGTCCGCGCGGGGCACGCCGACTTCCTGGTCGATCTCCGTCGCGCCATCGCCTCGGTCCACGGCGATCTCTCCATCGCCCAGCCCCGGACGCTGGGCGCGATGTATCGGCAGTCGATGGGACGCGCGTCGATGACGCTGCTGCTCCTCGGCATCACTGGTGCGCTGGCTCTGATCCTCGGGCTGATTGGGGTCTACGGCGTCGTCAGCTACAGCGTGTCGCGGCGTCGCCGTGAGATCGGCATCCGCCTCGCCCTCGGCGCACGGCGCGGCGAGGTGTCGCAGATGTTCGTCCGCCACGCCCTGGTCCTCGTCGGCGTCGGTGTCGTGATCGGCCTCGGCGCGGCTGCGGGCCTGACGCGCCTCATCGCGTCGCAGTTGTTCGGCATCACGCCATTGGACCTGCCGACACACCTGGCGGTCGCGCTGGGGCTGGTGGTTGCCGCGTCATTGGCCAGTTACGTATCGGCGCAGCGTGGATCGGCCGTGGACCCGATCGAAGTGCTCAAGGGCGACTGACGGGCCCGGTCGCGCCAGGTACGTCGCCCATGACCCGGTACAGGGCGACACGCTCCACGGTGCCGCTGAATGTCTGAAGCTGTTCGAGGCGCAGGGAGGTACCACCGGGAGGGCGGTTCCTCTCGAATTCGGGAACCTCACTCCTAAGGTCGAGCAACGCAAATACCTGTCGCTCCTGCGACTGCAGCGTCCTGACGGCCTGCTCGAGCCCGGCCGCATCCAGCCAATCCCATCGGACCGTGTCGACATGCCCGTAGTACTGCAAGCTGCCGCTGAACTCACGGGTGATGACGATACTCCGCGGCGGGATGACCTTCGCCACCTCGATCGACACGGACCGGAACCGTTCGAGGCTCGCGGCGTTGGCAAACACATGGCGCACCCTGGCCTCGTGAACGCCGGCCAGCGCACACCAGGCCACCGTCAGCGCAAACGCATATGACGGCATGGGCTCGCGAAGGTAGCCGACGACGTGGCGTATGCCGATGGCCGCCCAGAGCATCATCAACGGGAATGCGGGCAACAGGAAACGCAGGTAGGTCCAGTTGTCGAAGGGCAGGTACAGCACGTAGCAGGCGAGCGTGAGTGCTGGCAGCCACAACAGGCGTGAGGCTGGCGCGGCACTTCGACGAAGGGTCGACATGGCGCCAACGACAGACGCCACGAGGACGGCCGTGGGGTGAGTCTCGAACAGCCAATGCGCGAACTGCAGCACGTTTGTCCGCCAGTGGCGAAAGGCGAACAGATCGGTCAAGCGGCCGTAGCCGTTTGCCGTCGGCGAGCCGTAGTACGCCGACTGAAATGCCGCCACCAGAAGTGCACCCGCGGCGAAACCGGAGCCCACGATCAGCAGGCGGGCATATCGTTGTCGCCTGTCCGAGTCTTGCATCGTCGCCAGCACGAGGACCCCGATCGACAACGGCAGCAGGTTGGGGCGGATCAGGAGTGCCAGGCCGCCCACCGCACCAGCGCCGATCGCGGACCACGCATGGCCGATTCCGCTGCGGTCGGCGTTCGGCGTTCCGCGTTGATCGGCGCGCGGGCTGCGGCCAAGGGCGAGCGTGGCGGCCACGGCCCACGCGGCGGTCGCCGGCAGGTCGGACATCGGCACCACGAGCGACATCAGGAAAGCCGGACTCGAGGCGAGCAGTGCTGCCGCCGCGACGCCAACGTCGGCGCGCCCGATTGCGCGGGCCAGGACGATGAGAGCCACGAGTGTCGCTGCGCCAGCGAGGGGCACGACGGCGAACATCCACCGCGGATGGATCAGGCGCGGGCCTGCCATGAGCAACGGGTAGCCAGGGGGATACACCGGAGCCAACGAACCGGCTTCGACGGGCAGCCAGCCGAGAGGGGCGAGGCTCGGCCGGCTGTTCGGCCACGTGGCTCCGGCAGCAAGCGCTGATTCTGGTCGCTGCAGGTGACCAGTTGACAGCATCTCTGCCTGAGTGATGTAGCCGTAGCTGTCGGCCCCGGCCGCCACGTCGGAGCCGAAACGGCATCCGACCGCGCCGACAAGAACTGCCAGCGCTATGGCTACGCACCATGCCGGCACCGTGGCCGACACGCGCCGGACGCCGTCCCTGATGCGAAGCGCACGCGCCGGACGCAGGTGCACGAGCAGCAACGTCAGCACCGCAAGCAGCAGGAACGGCCGGCTCGCATTCCGCAGGGACACCTGGATGCCAGGCAACGGCAGCGACTCGCCGTACAGGGCGGAGAACGCTGTCAGTCCGGCTGCCACACACCACAGGGGCACGAGGGCGATCGGCAGCAGCCTCTTGAAATGTTCACTGATCTGCAGGGGCATGGGTCGATTCAGTGGTCCGTGGCATGCCGGGCCGGGCCGGGCCGGGCCGGGCGGTGTACGCGATGTCGTACGCCGGGCAGTCCGGCGGGCTGCGACTCGGCCAGGCCTGGTCCTCCCCTGGATTACCGCTTGCGGCGTGCGATCTGTCCCGAGTCGACCACGGCGCCCGCCGTATCGATCGCGTTGAAGAACAGTTCGTCGCCATCGATCTCCACGGCCAGGAACGCGCGATCCGTATCGAAGCCCCGGGCCGTGACGCTGCTGCGCGGATCGAGGTTGCCCTTGCGCAGCTGCCCACCCGAGCCGACGATGAAATGCGTGATGCCCCGCTGCGGCTTCGTCCGTTCGTAGAAGTGCTCGTGGCCGGCGAAGACCACGGTGACGTTGCTTGCCAGGAACAGCGGCTCGAGCGTTGCACGCAGGTCGAGGTGCGGCCCATGACGGCGGCCAGACGAATACAGTGGGTGATGGAAGTACGGAATGATCCAGTCGTCGCGGCTGGCCAGTTCCTCCTTCAGCCACGCGATCTGCTTTGGCGTCGGATAGTCACTTTCGATCGCGATGAACTTCACGTCCTGGCGAGGCGCATCGAAGCTGTGGTACGTGCGACCGCCCATGTTGAACGGGGCGTAGTGCGACTGTTCGCGCGCGTCATGGTTGCCAAGCGAGGCGTGGAACTTGACGCCGCGTTCCAGCAACTCGCGGTACGGCTCCTCGAACTTCTTCGTGAAGTCCTGGGGACGCTCGCCCCCGTAGATGTTGTCACCGACGGTGATGACCAGCGTTGCCGGAAACACGCGGTGCACGGTCGCCATGCGCTCGCCCAGCGCGTACTGCTGGCGACTGCCCGTGCCGAAGTCACCGAGCACGAAGAACTTCAGCGACGACGACCGGTTCGGCAGCGAGAACTCGCGTGCAGGTGCAGCCGCTTGTGTGAACTCTGGCCACGGCGCCGTTGCGGGGGCCGCCGGGAACGTGAACAGCAGGGCGCTGGCGAGGACGCTCGCACCCAGGCAGGCCGGTCGTCTCATGGTCATCTCGGCAGGACGAGCGGCATCACGTCGGCGACCAGCCTCGCTTTCGTGTCCAGGAGAATGAGGTCCCGCCCGACGAAGCGGTACTCGAGTTCTTCGGGCAGCGCCGGCAGCGCCGCGAGCAGCTGCGCCGGCACACTGGACAGCGGCACGCTGTCTGGATAGCGTGCGTTTACCCGTGCGCTGGCGCGCCCCTCGGTGCTCTCCTCCTTGATGGTGTCCAGGAGCGGCGCGCCGGCCTGCCCCGACAGCAGCTCCCCGGCGACACGCCGTATCAGCGGCTGGATCTCGACGATGAAGAGATCGCCGGCGTTGCTCGACCGGCGTTCACTCGCGATCAGCTTCTCGAACGCCAGCTCTTGCGCATGGACGTCTGCCGGCGAGGCCTGTGCCGACACCGTCGGCATGGAGCGTGCGAGTCGGCGATGCAGCGCGGCGTAGTCCTCCACTTTTCGCCGGAAGAGCAGGACGGCCTGCCGGTCATCGGCAGCGGACGTCGGAGCAGCGACGTTGGCCGGTTGGGGTCCGCCATTTCTGGCGGCGCAGGCAGCGAAGCCGGTCGCGAGCAGGCCCGTGAGCGCGGCGACGATGAGCCGGCGATCGTGGGCGAGGTGCGACGTGCGGGACGACTTTGGCATCGCGTAAGTGTATGGCGAACGGAAGCCCGGCAGTGACCGTCGACCGTCCCAAGTTCCTTTGCGAGTCGCAGAGAAGGCATGCTAGTCTACCTCTGTTAGTAACAGAGGAGCCACGCGTGTCCGAAGACAAGATCGACCTCCTGAAGGGCACACTGGATCTGCTGGTGCTCCAGATCCTGTCGTCGATGGGTCCCCTGCATGGCTACGGCGTCGCCCGTCGCCTCGAGCAGACCAGCGGTGACGAACTGGCGATGAACGAGGGCACCATCTACGCCTCGCTCGTGCGCCTCGAGCAGCGCCGGCTGATCAAGACCTCCTGGGGGACGTCCGAGAACAATCGTCGTGCGAAGTACTACTCGCTGACGCGTGCCGGGGAAAAGGCGCTCACCGCGGAGACGACCAACTGGACGCGCCTGGCGACAGTGATTGGCCGCGTGCTGGCCACGGGCGTCGGAGGGAACAACCGATGATGCGGTACGCGCAGGAAGCGCTGGCCCGTCTCATGGCGATCTTCCGGAAGCGCACGCTCGATCTGGAACTGGACGAAGAGCTCTCCGCTCATCTCGACCTGCTGACACACCGCAACGTGCAGCGCGGCTTGTCTCCGGAGGAGGCGCACCGCCAGGCCGTCCTGCAGATGGGCGGGCTGACCGCGACGAAGGTGCTGCACCGTGAGGCTCGGGGGCTGCCACGTGCCGAGGCCGTGACACGGGCATTCTCACAGGCATGGCGATCGTGGCGGAGCGCGAAGAGCATTGCGCTGCTGGCCACCTTCGCGCTGGCCGTCGGCATCGGATCGGCCACCGCGATCTACACCGTCGTCAACGGCGTGATGCTGAAGCCGTTGGGGTACCGCGACGGCCACCGCTTCGTGGCGCTGTGCGAATCGGACCGCATCGACACGGAGCGCTGCGGAGACCTTTCCTACCGGGACGCCGAGGAGTACCAGCAGCGGACCACGACCTTCGATGCGTTCGGCTGGTTTCGTGAGAGCGGCAAGAACCTGATGCACGGCGTCGAGCCGCTGCACGTGAAGGGCGTTGCCGTCACGATCCCGCTGGTGCACCAGTTCGGTGTCGCTCCGTCGCTCGGCCGCTGGTTCGACGACGACAGCGGCGCCGTGATCTCGCACGCATTGTGGCGGCGCCTCGGAGCCGATCCTGCCATCGTCGGGCAGGGGCTCACGCTCGACGGCCGTGCCTATGCGGTCGCGGGCGTGATGCCCGCGTCCTTTCACCTGCCGGTGACCGGCCAGACCGCGGCTGCCGACCGCGTGGATGTCTGGACGCCGCTCGACATCGCCGAGCGCGATGGCTGCTGCTACCTCGTCTACGCGCGGCGCAAGCCGGGTGTCAGCGTCGCCGCGGTGACGGCCGATGTGACTCGGGTGGCTGCCGCACTCGTGGCGGAGAACCCGAAGCGCCGGCTGACCTCCACGGCGCGGGTGCGCGACCTGCACGAGACCGTCATCGAGCGGGTCCGTCCTACGCTTCTGCTGCTCTTTGCGGCCGCCGCGCTGCTGTTCCTGATCGCGTGCGCCAGCGCCGCCGGATTGCTGCTCTCCCGGTCGGTGGCGCGGGCCCGCGAAACCGCGATGCGCGTGGCGCTCGGCGCCAGCCGCGGCCAGCTCGCGATGCAGTACGTCGCCGAGGGGTTGCTGATCGCGCTCCCCGCCGCTGCCATCGGCATCGCGCTCAGCCTCGTGGTGACGCCGGCCGTCGTGTCCCTCGCGGGCGACTATCTCCCGCGACCCGACGACATTCACGTTGATTGGCGAGTCCTGGGCTTTGCCCTCGGCGCCGCAGCCGTCGCGGGCATCCTGTCCAGCCTGGCACCGCTGCGCCAGGCCGCGCGCACGACGCCGGCCGCGGCGCTCGGAGACGGCGTGCGGGTGTCCGCTGGGCGCCAGAGCCGTCGGGCGTCGCGGTCGCTGGTCATTGCGGAAGTCGCGCTCGCCTTCGGCCTGCTGACCGTGAGCGCCGCCCTGATCGTCCACGTCAGGCACCTGGCACACGCGTCGCCCGGTTTCGACGCCGACAACCTCCTGACGTTCATCCTCAGTGTGCCCGGGACGATCGCGTTCGATCCGGATCAACGCATCCCCAACCAGAAGCGCCTGGTGGCGGCGATCGGCGCGATTCCTGGCGTCGACGCGGTGGCCTTCGCGAACCAGCTGCCGCTCACCGGCTGGGGCCGGGTGACGTCGATCCATCCGGAAGGCGCTCCGGACGCCGACGCGGCGCATCGCACGAGCCGCCTGATGGCCGTGAGCCCGGGCTACTTCGACGTCATGCGGATTCCCTTGCACCGCGGCCGCCTGCTGACCGACCTCGACGCTCGTCCGGGCGACGTGCCGGTAGTCCTCAACGAGGCGGCTGCCCGGCGCTACTGGGGCGAGCGTGACGCGGTTGGTGCTCACGGCACGTTCGACGATCGCCAGGGGCCACGCTTCCAGGTCGTCGGCATCGTCGGCAACGTGAAGAACGAGGGGATGGACGTGCCGACGTCTCCCGAAGTCTACGTGCTCGTCTTCCCCTACCCCGTCGAGAGCATGTACGTCGTGGTGCGCTCGACGCGTCCCGTCGCGTCACTGGCGCCAGACATCCGCCAGGCCGTCAGGCGGGTCGACGCCGCGCAGCCGGTCCACGCGGTGGCGACCATGCGCGAGATCATCCAGGGAACGATGACCCTCGAAAGGGCGGTGTCCTTCCTGGCGACGTTCTTCGCGAGTGCCGCGTTGCTGATGGCGATGCTCGGCGTGTACGGGGTGATCGCATACGCCGTCCGGCAGCGGTCCATGGAGATCGGAATGCGGATGATCCTCGGGGCGTCCGGACAGGACGTGCTGACACTCGTCCTCGGCGATGGCCTGCGTCTCGCGGCGTACGGCATGGTGGCTGGCGGCGTGGTCGCGATCGTCGGTGTCTTCGTGCTTGGTCGTGTCTTCGACGCGGTCGCGAGCGGAACCACGCCGTTCATCTACTCGACGGCCATCGTGGCCGTGCTCGCGGTGGTGGCGTCGCTCGCGCCCGCACTGCGCGCGGCGGTCAAGTCGCCCCTGGTGGTCCTGCGGGAAGGGTCGTAGGACGGCGTCAAGCCAACCGCCCTCCTCTTGACGGTCGAGAGTACCCTGGGTATGCATCGACGTCAGGCCCGACTGGCGCGTCATGAGCCTGACGTTCGCGACATCGGCGGCCACGGCGTTGGCGTTCGGCCTGCTCCCGGCGATACGCGGCACTCGGGTGCCGCTGGCCGAAAGCCTCAAGGAGCAGTCGCGCGGTGTCATTGGAGTCGAGGGCCGCGCCGCAGGCATCCCGCTCGGCAAGATCCTGGTAGCGGGTCAGATGGCGATCGCCATCCTGCTGCTGGTCGCGGTGTTGTTCATGCGGAGCCTGCAGGCCCTGGTGAACGTGGACGTGGGATTCGATCGAGACCACGTGCTGGTGGCGCGGATCGACCCGCGTTCGTCTGGCTACACCGTGGCCGAGTTGCCAGCGTTGTACACGCGTGTCGCCGACGGTGTCGGTCGCGTGCCAGGCGTGGCCGCTGTCAGCCTGTCCTGGACTGGCGCGTTCACCGGGCGGAATCGAGGCAATTTCCTGGTCGAGGGATACGTGCCCGCTTCAGCGGAGCGAATGGAAACGCGCAAGAACTGGGTCACGTCCGACTACTTCGAGACCGTGGGACTGGCCATCACGCAGGGACGCGCGTTTGGCGCGGAGGACTCGGCAACCACCCGGCGGGTCGGCGTCATCAGCGAGACCATGGCGCGGCGGTACTTCCCCAATCAGAGTCCCATCGGCAGGCGATTGAGTTGGGGAAGTTCGAACTTCGACGCAGACGGATACGAGATCGTTGGCGTGGTGGAGGATGCTCGTTACAACGACGTGAGGACCGAGTCGGTCAACATGACGTATCTGCTGGCGACGCAATCGGATCGATATGCCAACCACGTGCAGGTGCGCGTCAGCGGCGAACCGGCCGCCGTGATCAATGCGGTTCGAAGCGCCCTGCGCGAGTCGGAGCCGCGCCTTGCCATCGGCGCGATCGAAACGCTTGACGAAGGCATCGTCAGATCGATGGGCGTCGAGCGGCTCCTCGGCTGGCTGACCATGACGTTCGGTGCGGCGGCACTCGGCCTGGCATGCCTCGGCCTGTACGGCACGGTGTCGTACGCAGTCAGGCGTCGCACTGCCGAACTGGGCATTCGCATCGCGCTCGGCGCCAACCGCGCCGCCGTTCAGTGGCTCATCGTGCGCGAGGCGCTGCTGTCGGTGCTGCTGGGTGGAGCGATCGGGCTGCCACTGGCCTTCACCGCCGCACGCGCCGCGGCCGGCTTGTTGTACGCCACCACTCCGTTCGATCCCGTTGCGTACGGGACAGCAGTCGGCGTGCTCGCAGCCGTCTCTGCGTGCGCGGCATACATCCCGGCACGACGAGCCTCACGCCTCGATCCGATGATCGCGCTTCGGATGGAGTGAACGGGGCAGAGGCTGCGGCGAGCTACCGCGCGCTCTTCGCCGGCGTGATCACGATGTTGCGGTACTCCACCGGGCCATGATCGCCCTGCAGCAGCAACGGGCCTGGGTCCGCCTCGGCGCTGTCGAGCGCGCCGCCGGTGATCCCCGGGATCTCGCGGTTGCAGATGACCGTGGTGCCGTTCAACGTGAACGTGAGCATCCGGCCGACGAGCGTGACATCCATCGTCTGCCACTCGTCCGCGGCGCGGGCCACGCTCTCGCTCGGCGCGATGAAGCCATAGAGCCCGCCGAGATGATGTGACGATGGCTCGAGCCCGGCGGCGTCGTCGACCTGCAGTTCATAACGGCCGCGCAGGTAGACGCCGCTGTTGGCGCCCTTGGGCACGCGGAACTCCAGGTGCAGCTTGAAGTCGTCGAATTTCTGCGCCGTCACCAGGTTCGAGCCGCTGTCGGCGTTCTTCAGGATGCCGCCGACCGCGCTCCACTTGCTGTCGCGGCGCCCGAGCGGTTGCCAGCCCTCGAGTGACTTGCCGTCGAACAGCGTGACCGCCGTGCCCCAGGCCGGCGCTCCTGCGCGCCGCAACGACGGGGCCCGAGCGCCGGACCACGTCACCGTCTGGCCGTCTCCCATCGTCATCGACCCGGTGATGCGATCGCCATCGAGGCGTCCCTCGAACGTGATGTCGCGAGGATTGCTGTCCCACTGCGGCGGGATTGCGAAGCGGAAGGTGCCGCCGGTGAACTCGATCTTGCCGATCGGGCGCGCACTGCCGCCCGACCCCACGAACTGTCCCACCAGGGTCGCGGTGCCGGAGCGTTCCACCTCGAGCCACGATGGCGACGTCTGCGTGCCGCGCTGGACGACGAGGTCCCAGCGGTCCAGCAGCGCATCGGATGCGCTGGGTGACTGTGCGAGGGTTGCCGAGTAGCCGACAGCGACGAGCATCAAGGCGACGCCGTATGCGACGCGAGCAATCATGGGCCCTCCCGGGCTCGGCTCCTGCGGTGGGTCGTCCGTGGACGCCGATGGTGGTCAACGAATGAGCGGCCGCGTCGCGCATCGGCGCCAAGTATATCGGCAGGACGGGAACGCGACAGACGGCGGCTGGGCAGGCGCTTCGTTCATCGGCTTGCGCTCCGTTGGGTTCGACGCTGCGGGTCCTCGCGCTCTCCGTGCTCCGCCGCGAACCGGAGGATGTCGCCAGGCTGGCACGAGAGCGCCTCGCAGATCGCCTCGAGCGTCGAGAAGCGGATGGCGCGCGCCTTCCCGGTCTTGAGGATCGAGAGGTTGGCCAGCGTGAGGCCGATCCGATCCGCGAGCTCGGTCAGGGTCATCCGCCGGTCGTGGAGGACGTCGTCGAGCATGACGACGATCGCCATGTCACACCGTCCCTTCGAGGTCGTCGCGCATGAGTGCGCCTTGGGCGAACACGCGCGCCAGCAGGAACGTGAGCAGTACCGCGAGCCAACCGTTGATCGAGAAGCCTGCATCCAGGTGGATCGGATGTGCCGGGGTCGACATGGACCTGGCGATTGCGCCGATGACGATGCTGAGAAGCTGCAGCGCAAGCAGCACCCACGCAATCGCCTGCAGGCGCCCCGCGTTCGCGGCGACGAACGGGTCGCCCGCCCGAACCGTCTCGACAATCGCGAGCAGCCGTTTGAGGACGGCGTAGTGCAACGGGATCGCGGCAAGTCCGATCAGCGCGATTGCGCGAAAGCCCAGGATCACCTGATCTGCCTCAGGCGAAGGGGTCAGGTCGAGCGAGGACATGATCCATTGCCTGGTAGGCGTGGCGACAAGCAGGGCGGCGATCGCGACGCCGGACAGCCAATTGACGACGATGAGTATCCGTAACGCGACGTACGCGATGGGCAGCGCGGCGGATGACGAGGCGGGGCTCGACATGATTCACGACCTTCGATATATCGACTATCAATAATCGATTTATCGAATATCGTCAAGTCAAGTATTGAAAAGCGATAAATTCCTTCGCAGGACCATCAGGTCAGGTCCTCCGCCTTGACGGCGATGAACCGATCCATCAGCGCCGTCGTCTGTGCCCAGTCCTGCGCCTCGACGCGGAGACGGCGGCGACCGGCCGGTGTCAGCCGATAGAACCGCGCCCGCCGGTTGTTGTCCGAGGTACCCCACTCCGAGGCAATCGCCCCCTCGTGTTCGAGTTTCAGGAGCACCGGATACAACGTGCCCTGATTGACGGCAAGCAGGTCGCCGCTGATCTGTTCGATGCGGCGGGCGATCCCGAATCCGTGCAGTGGCCCGAGCACTTCCAGCGTCTTCAGCACCATGAGTGCCAGAGTGCCCTGCTGAACATCCCGCTTGGTCACGCGCCAGGCTCCTGTTGGGTTCCAAAATGAGTCTATCGTGTTTTCATTTTGGAAAACAACAGGAAGTTGATGGGGCTCAGCCTTCCCATCGCTCGGCTGGACGCAGGGCAGGTGCACGCCGCTCGCCCGGAATGCCCGCCTTCCCTCCACGCCGGGGATGCGCGCGGTTCAGCCGGGACGAGAAGCGTCCGAGGAAGGGGGCTCCGGCGGGACGCTCAGCGAAACCTCACGCAAGGCTCACGTCACGCTGAAGACAAGGAGGGCCGGTCGGAGCGATCCTTCGGCATGGTGTCCATGCGTCCTCGAACGCCGGTCAGACGGCTGCATGAAATGCGGATGGTCGGCGTGGGATCGACACGCGGGCGGGCTGAGGCGGCGCTCGCCGTCCTCCTTGCCACAGTCATGGTGGTCGTGGGCGCCGGAGCCGTCTGGGTCCTGTCCACGGCGCCCGTTCACCAGAACGCCGCTGCGGTGCCGTCAACGGCGGATGACGCGCCATCGGTCCCGTACGCGGGTCCCGCCGAGGAGTCCGGGCGGCTCGCTCGCGCGCTGGCCGCAGGCGACAATCTGCCAGGCGTCTCTGTGGCCGTCGCCGTCAATGGCGAAATCGTTTGGGCTGAAGGCTTCGGCTGGGCCGACGTCGAGGGCCGCACCACGCTCACGCCGCTCACGCGTTTCCGTCTGGGGGCCCTCTCGAAACCGCTGACGGCGGTGGCTGCCGCTCTGCTGCACGACCGCGGGCGCCTCGATCTCGACGCGCCGATTCAGCGCTACGTTCGGGCCTACCCACCGAAGCAATGGACGGTCACCACACGCCAGTTGTTGGGCGACATCGCGGGCGTCCACCGCATCCGCGGCGACAACAACGACGCCATGCCCGTCAGCCATTGTGAGAGCCTCGGCGAGGCTGTGGCGCTGCTGGCCGACGACCCGCTGCTGTTCGAGCCGGGCACGCAGCACCGGTACTCCATCTGGGGCTGGATTCTCGTCAGTGCCGTGGTCGAGGGAGCGGCCGGGGAGTCCTTCAGTCGCTTCATGGCTCACCAGGTGTTCGAGCCGCTCGCCATGACGCGCACTGTCGTCGCGGAAACCGCCGGTCTTGACAGCGCTCACCCGTTCTACGCGCCGCGCGCGATGCTGCGTCCCCAGCTCGGCGTCGAGGAGGCGAAGCGGCCGGACTACTCCTGCCTGGCGGGTGCGGGGGCATTTCTCTCGACCCCGTCGGACCTGGTGCGCCTCGGTTCAGCGATGCTGAAGCCTGGCCTGTTGAAGGCTGACACGATCGCCGCCTTTCAAACTCCCGCGCGGCTTCCGTCCGGCGCCTCCACGACCTACGCGCTGGGCTGGACTGTCAGCAAGGTGCAACTCGGTGGCGAGCCGGCACGGATGGTCAGTCATCGGGGCAGTCCCTCGGGCGGCACCGTCTCGCTCCTGACATTCCCCGACCTCGGTCTCGCGGTTGCCGTCGCCGCCAACGTGACGGAGGCCAGGGGCCTGCATTCCTTCGCTCTGCAAGTGGCCGAATCGTTTGTCAGGTCCCGGAATCGTCAGCCGTTGCCGCCACGCTCGAGGCTCGAGGCGCAATCCCTGATCCCCGGTGCCGAATCCCAGCCCGTCGACGGCAGCACGCCAGCGCATTGACGAAGGCCGCTCACATCAGCGCACGTGCGAGCCAGACCAGCGGTGGTGCGGTGGCGACCGAGATCGCGCTTGCCGCGACAAGCCCCGCCGTGCCCGCAGCGCGATCACGCACGGTGCCGGGAGCGCCCCCCACGCACGCAGAACGCCGGCAACAGCACGACACACGCGAGGACGATGACGGGTACGAGCCGCAGCACGGAATGAGCGCCGCCAGCAGCAACGCCACGGGCGCCATCGTCACAATGCGGGCCATAGGGCTGGCTGGGCGGGAGCGTGCGGCCTATCTCTGGACCGCACGGTTCGTGCGGCCATCAATCACGGTGACCTTGTCGCTCAACCGATTGGCGACGAAGATCAGGTCGCGCACCGGGTCGACTGCCACCGCCCATGGCGCCTTGTCAGCAGGCACCGTGGCGGCCACGGTGTTGGTCCGGCCATCGATCACCGACACGCTGTTCGCGTGGGTGTTGACGACGTAGATCCTGTTCGTCTTCGTGTTGATCGCGATCTGCTGTGGCCACAATCCGACCTTGATCGTCGCCATCGTCTGGTGGGAGCCACCGTCGATCACGGTGACGTCGCTGCTTCCGTAGTTCACGACGTACACGCGGTTGGTGATGTCGTTCACGGCCGCGGCCATGGGCACGTTGCCGGTGCCGACCGTGGACACGACGCGGGTCCGGGTGTCGATGACCGTGAGCGCATCGTTGTTTGGGCTCGGCAGGTAGAGCAGGCCGGTCGTCGCGTTGAAGGCAGAGTCCCACTGATGGAAGCCAGGCACTTCGATTCGTGTCGGCTGGTTCGTGACGCCATCGACGACGGTCAGGAAGTTGTCCTCGTAGCCGACGAAGTAGATCTGGTTGGCCTTGACGTTCACCGACAGCGCGTTGCCCTCGGTGCCGGCGTGAATGACCGTCGACGTCCTGGTCGCCAGATCGATGACCAGAGGATCCGTCCCGGTGCTCGCCGAGACGTACAGCTTGTTGGTGGACGGATTGAGGGCCGTCAGACTGCCGCGATCGGCCTTCAGGGTGTCGATCACGGTATCGGTGTCAGGGTCGATCACCGAGATCGTTCCGGGCCCCCGGTTCATGGCGTAGACCCGGCCGTCGCGCGGGTCGAGCGTCAGGTCCTTGACGTTGGCGCCGGTCCTGAGCACGACCACGTCACCGGTGGCACCCGTGACGATCTTCACGACGCCGAGGTCGGGGAATGCCGCGTACGCCTTGCCGTTGCGGGTGTTGACGACGACGCCCCTGGGGCCGTCCGTGACGCCGACCTGGGCGCCGCCTTCACGCGCGCAGATGCTGACAGCCGCAGCGATCGCGAGTCGAGCGCCCGCTCCGGAGACTCTCATCGTGGTCGGCGCACTGTACTATGCCGACCACACGGTGAACAGCGTCCTGCCTTCGATCGTCGGCGTCGCGTGGCTGCTGGTGGGGCCCGGCGTACTCGCCGTTCAGCCGACCGCCGCGCCGCGTCCGCGCGTGCTGGCGTTCTTCACGGCTGGCGGCGAACTCGATCATGTCCTGTTCGCCCAGCAGGCGATGCGCGCCTTGACGGCCGGGGCCGCCGACGGCGGCTACGCGTTCGCGGCGACGACCGACTGGGAGGCGCTGAACGACACCAACCTCCGCGACGTCGGTCTGGTGATCTGGTTGAACGACATGCCCCGCACACCAGCGCAGCGTCAGGCCTTCGAACGATACATGGCCGGTGGTGGCGCGTGGCTCGGATTCCACGTCTCCGGCTTCGGCACCGCCGCATGGCCATGGTTCACCGAGTTCATGGGGGGTAGCCGGTTCGCCGCCAGCAACTGGCCATCGCTGCCGGCGCGCGTCAACGTCGACGACGCCGGACACCCGATCGTGAAGGGCACGCCGCCGACGTTCGTTGCGCCGATCAACGAGTGGTACGCATGGACACCGAGTCCGCGCGCCAATCCGGACGTCAAGGTGCTGCTGACACTGGACGCGTCGAACTTTCCGCTGGGCGTGAAGAACACGCTCAACGGTGGCGACGTCCCGGTGGCCTGGATCAACACCAGGTTCAGGATGGTCTACCTCAACTACGGTCACGGCGACCGGATCTATTCCACTCCCGTGCTGCCAGCGATGATCGACAACAGCGTCCGGTTTCTGCTCGACCGTGGGATCTAGCCGCGGGACTTGTCCCGCGGGAAGCGCGCCGGACAAGTGATCCATGGCGCCTGCGCCACTGGTAGTCACGATATCCGCTCCAGGTAGGCTGCAGGCCGTAGGCCGTAGGCGCGAATATCGTGGGAGTCCGACGGCTACGTCCGTGTTCGCGCTCACATCCCACTACGAAGGCCGATGGCCGAAAGACGAAGGCCGGTCGCGCGTGGCGTCTCCCGTGTTCTGCCGCTGACCGTCGAACAAGTTCGACGGCTACGTCCGTTTCGCGGGCGTTTACCGTCCTTACGACTTGTCAGCCGAAGCCTTGGCGAAGGCGGATGGCCGCATGACGAAGGCCGCCTCGCGTCTCGCTGTGCTCCTGCATTCCTGTGGCTCCTGTGCTCCTGTGTTCCTGCCCTAACGTGCGCCCGCCCACCGGATGGCGTTGAGGAAAAGCCGCGTGAAGGTGGGGCTGTCGAGCAACTCCTTCTTGTGGCCGAACTGGAAGTACACGTTCCTGGCCTTGTAGTGCGGGTTGGACCAGATCACCGGGTGATCGCCCATCTTCACCGTGCGCGGCGGATCGTAGCTCTGCTCGTCGACGGTCGCCAGCACCCGCACGTCCGGCCGGGGCGACCGGTCGTACGTGTACCACTCGTCGTTCTCGATAGTGAATGTGGAGGACAGTCCACTGAAGACGGGATGCGCGGCATCTTCCACGTGCACCACGCCCGTCGCGAAATCCGGGATGTAGCTCTTGAACACGATACTGCCCATGAACTGATGGAAGAAGGGCGACATCTCGAAGCCATCGAACTTGCCGAGCAGGGACGCGTGGTGGAACCCGACCCATCCAATGGTGCCCTGTTCCATGGCCTTCTTGAAAGCGGCCTCGGCCACCGGCGTCCAGCGATAGGGCGGGTAGTTCACCTGGATGAACAGATCGTGCGCAGCGAGATACGCCTCGTCGATCGGATCGGTCGTGCGGATGTAGTCGACGACGAAGCCCTCAGTCGTCGCCGTTTCGCGGAGCCACCGCAGCGCGGCGTCAGCGAATGGCTGGTGGATGGTCTGGCCCGGTTCGGCGAGCGCGATGACCCGTCGAGCCGCAGGCTGCGTCGCCGCCGCGGTCGCCGGATGGGGCACGGGGACACCCGTGACCAGCGCCACCAGTGTCAGCGCGACCAGGCACGTCGCTTGCGTCACGCGATTGAAACGGAAGGAGGTGTGATGCGCCATCATTCGGCGAGGGGCCTGATCTTCACGTTCCTGAACCAGAAGATGCTGCCGTGATCCTGGATGGCGATCCGGCCGGTCTTCGCCTTGCCGTAGTCGGGGGCCGTCTTCCACTTGCCGGAGTCACGCAGCGTGTTCCATGCCGGGGTCCAGCGCTCGAACTCGAGCACCTTCTTCTCGTTCAACCAGTGTTCGACGTGAGATCCACGCACGACCAGCCGCGTCGTGTTCCATTCGCCGACCGGCTTCAGCACCTTCTGCGCCGCGTCGGGCGCATGCATCGAGTAGTTCGAGCCCGCCGTGCGATCCGGCTCCAGCTTGATGTGAAAGTCGACGTCGTCGATCAACTGGTACTCCGGCCCGGTCTTCCAGGCGGCGTCGTACTTCGGATCCTCCACGACACCGTACATGACGCCACTGTTGCCGCCCTTGGAGGCCTTCCACTCGAAGCGCAGCTCGAAGTTGGTGAACTCGCGATCGGTGATCAGATCGGCCCGCTTGTCGCTGCCGTAGTTGCTGCTGACCCCGACCGTCTTGAGCGCGCAGTCCTCGATCGCCCACGCGGCGAGATCCTGCTTGTTGTAGCCGTGCCACCCGGCCTTGGTCGCACCGTCGAAGAGCAGCGTCCAGCCGTCGGTCTTTTCCGACGGAGACAGGACGTTGGTCCCCTTGCAACCAGTGGCCTGCGCCGACATACGCGGCCCCGCGTGCACGATCAATGCTGCGGCGCACACGATCAACGCCGACCATCGTATGGCTTTCATGTCGACTCTCCTTCGATCCGCGACTCGGGTGCGTGTCCTGGCGTGAGACGCTAACACACGCAGGTCACCACTCGAAATCACCGCTCCCTTTGGACGCAGGCATCAGCCGCCGCGTGTGTTGCGGTCCTGCCTTTCGAGAAACACCGAATCGCCGAATTCGTGGGTGCGGTAGCCGACTCGAGTGAGCTCCTCGTCGACGAGGGCGAGCGTCGAACTCGTTGCAAACGCGCGAAGAAGCTCGTGATGACTCGTGCCGGGTTCGTGGGTACCCGTGAGAATCGCGTCGACGATGCGGAGCGCGCTGCCAGGTCCCAATCGTCCGGTCGCGAGTCCCTCACCGGGGCGAACACGGCCTTCAGCGCCCGCGTGCTCCAGTGCCCTCACGACCGACGTGCCCACGGCAACGACACGACTGCCGCGCGCGCGGGCGCGGTTGACGAGACGTGCCGTGTAACGCGGAATGACATACGGCTCGTCGAAGGGGAGCATGGCGTCGAGCACCGGGTCGCCAGTCGAGGAAAGGCCCGCGGCATGCGTGACCGTCGCGAAGCCGATGCCTCGGGCAGCCAGCGATTCGAGTAGTCCCCAGCTCAGTGCGAAGCTGGCCGATGGCGGTTCGAACGCGACGGGGAGGCCGGCAATCGGCGTCCACGTGTCCCAGATCGCCAGTGGCTCCTGCAGGTGGGCGTACTGCACGGGATGTCCGTGCCTCGCGAGCCCCCTCCAGATTTCATCCGCGGTGCCGTCGAACTGCAGCAACACGAGCCTGCGATGATTCACACGCGACACGACGGCCGCGCGAAGTGGGCCGAGCAGGAGTCGATCGCCGCGATTGAGCGCCGGCGGCTGCGGGCGATCTTCTGTCGGCACGCGGAAGTCGCCTTCGCCGAACACCACGGCGAGGACTCGACCGATCGTGGAGGGCGACAGCGACGTGCGAGCCGCGAGGCGAACCTCGATCTCGCGTCCGCTCGGCGCGTGCGTGCCTCGGAGGCTCGCCGGGAGTGTCGCGGCGTCGTTGGCAATCACGACGTCGGTCGGCTTCAGCAGGTCGATCAGTCGGGAGCGCATCATGTGTCGCGGCTGCCCGAAACGATCGACGCCGAACAGGCGTGCGTCAGCCGGCCGCTGGATGGGAGCGGTCGCGGGGATCATCGCTCTGCTCGTTCCCGCAGGGCTCCTGCCAGGCTCGGGGACGTCTTTGTCAGCATGTCCTCGATCAGTTCGACGAGCTCGCGGGCGGAGGTGGCCGGGCTCTTGAGTGCGGCCCGATCGGCATCGGGAACGGCTGCGGCATGCAGCGGAGTATCCATGTCGCCCGGGTCGAACGAGATCGACCGCACTCCGATTGAGCCGAGCTCTTCCTGCCAGATTCGCGTCATGTGCAGCAACGCGGCCTTGCTCGTGCCGTACGCGCCCCAGTTTGGATACGCGTTGATGGCGGCGTCACTCGAGATGTTCACGATGAGCCCCCCGCGTCCTTCACGGGCGGCGGCGGCGAGCGAGCCGAGCAGGGCTTTCGTCAGGCGGAATGGGCCGAGCACGTTTGCGGCGATGGCGTGCTCGAAATCCTCGCAGTCCGTATCGGCCAGTGGCATGAGGGGCACCGGCCCCAGACTGGAGGCGTTGTTGATCAGCACATCCACGCCGCCGAGCGCGCTCGCCAGCTGGATCGCCGTCGGATGGATGTCCTCTTTCCGGGCGACGTCACCGGCGATCCCGTGAGCCTCGGGCCATCGCCTCATGACTTGGTCGATGCCTTCGCGCCGGCGCGCCACGAAGGCGACGTGTGCTCCCCGTGCCAGCGCTTCCTCGACCAACGCCAGCCCGAGTCCTGATGTTCCACCGGTGATGGCCACTCTCCGGCCGGCGAGGCGGGGCGATGTGCGCCGGTTCGCGCGGCGGTCTGCAGGTATGTGGGTTGACATGTCCTCATGCTAGAAGTTAAAGTGAACTTTAAGTCAAGTGCCATTCGTGCACCACCTCCCATGGCCGACCTGCTCACGATCTCGGAAGTGTCCCGGCGCAGCGGCGTGGCCTCATCCGCGCTGCGCTTCTACGAGGAGCGAGGGCTGATCCGGTCCGAGCGAACGGGCTCTGCCCATCGCCGGTACCCGCGCGCGGTCCTGCGCCGGCTCGGCTTCATCGTGTTCGCGCAACGGATTGGGTTGTCGCTGGCGGAGATTGGCGCTGAACTCGCACAGCTTCCCGCCAACCGCACGCCGGATCGCTCCGACTGGGCGCGCATCTCCAGTCGGTGGACACGTCGGGTAGATGAGCGCATCGCCGAACTCCAACGGCTGCGCCACAGCCTGACCGCGTGCATCGGCTGCGGCTGCTTGTCCCTCGAGGAGTGTCGGCTCTCGAACCCTGCCGACCGTGCCGGCAGGCTCGGCCCCGGTCCGCGATACTGGCTCGACGACAAGCGACCGGACTGACCGAGCGTGGCTCCCTCAGTCCTCATGAAGCGCGCGACGCCAACTCCCGCGAACCGCCTGACTCGCCGGCACGATCGACGCTGCCGTGCCGATGGCGCCGAAGAGCACGACTGTCCCGACAAGGGTTGGCCCGTGGGCAGCCGGCAGGCCGTAGAAGAAGGCGGAGATGACGTGCACCACACCGAGTCCGACCGCGAGGCCAAGACCTAAGCCCGCTGCCACCAGCAGCGTGCTCTGCCGGCACACCATCCTGACAACACGCGCGCGGGGAGCACCGAGCGCGAGACGAATGGCGAACTCCCGGCGCCTGAGCGCGACCGCATAGGCCGTGACACCGTAGATGCCCATCGACGTCAGCAACAGCGCCACGAGCCCCATCACACCGCTGATGGTCGCAAGGACACGTTGCGGTGTCAGCCCCAACGCAATCGCATCGGCCAGCGATTCCGTGCGGGCGAGGACCAGGCGCTGATCGGCCTGCTGCACGACGGTGGCGATCAGCGGGGCCAGGCTCGTCGCGCCGCGACCGCGCGCGACGATCGACATCTGTCCGATCATGCCCATGTCCTCGCCCTGCGCGAGCGCCAGGTAGACATAGGGCTCGGCCAGGCCGTCGATCAGACTGCTCGACCGGATATCGCCCACCACGCCAATGACAGTCGCGAGGCGCTGTTCGGTGCGGCCTCCGCTGGCATTGACGGGCGGGAGTCGCAGCGACATTCCGATTGCCGACTGTCCGGGCCGGAGCCGATGGGCGACCGCCTGGCTGACGATGACCACGGCCGGTGCCCCCGCGGTGTCGTTCGAGGTGAAGTCCCGTCCCTCGATGAGGGGAATGCGGAGCGTCGAGAAATAGCCGCTCTCGACGATGTTCCACGCAGGCGCGAAGGCCTCCTGGGAGCCTGTGCGATCGCCCGGAACGACAGCGCCCAGGCCAATGCCCTCCCAACCGCCTGGCGGCACGCGCGCGAGCGACACGACCTCCACAGCTGGTATCTGCCGCATGCGATCGAGCATCGTTTGCCAGAACGCGGCCTTGTCCTGTCGCGTCTGGCCCGCCACGGCGAGATCAAGCGTCGCGACCTCGACGCCGCGCGCATCGAATCCGGGATCGGCGGCGCCGGCATGGCGCAGGATGCGAACAAACGACGCGCTGAGCACGACGAGCAGGACCGCACACGCGACCTGGCCGATCACGAACACGCTCCGCAGCCGCGATCCCCCGGACGTTGACCACACTCCGGCCTTGAGCGACGTGCCCGCGTCGACCCTGGAGCCCCTGAACGCCGGCACGATTCCAAAGACCGCGGCCGCGCCGATCGAGAGCGTGAGGGCGAAGAGCAACACACGCCAGTCGAGCGCCAGGGGCAGCTCGATGCGTGTCGGCAGCGCCGGCAGGAGCCGCGCCGCCAGTCTCATCAGCGTACGTGCCAGGCCAATGCCGAGCAGGCCGCCGCAGAGAAACAGCACCGCCGTTTCGGTCAACAACTGTCGAACGAGGCGCCCACGTGGGGCGCCGAGTGCGGTGCGGAGCGCCATCTCCCGCGACCGTGCCGTCGCCCGTGTCAGGAGGATGCCCGCGACGTTGGCACAGGCCGCGACGAGCACGAGGGAGACGAGCGCGAGCAGCACCGCAGCAAAGCCGAGCACGATGTTCCGGTCGCCGCCGGCACGTGAGAACGGCAGCGCGTCCAGTCGTCGCGCCTGGACGGCCGAACCACCGTCTCGATCAATGGCGTCGCCGATCGCCCGCACCTCAGCCGCGGCCGCCGCCGGCTCGATGCCTGGTCGCACGCGACCGCCCGCCAGGACCGGACCGTTCCCCCTGGACGTGCCGAAGGTCATCCAGATGTCGCACCGCCGGATCCCCGTCCCCTGGAAGCCCGGCGCTGCAACGCCGACGACGGTGGCTGGCCGCCCGTTGATCTGCAGGACCTGACCGATCACCGCGTCGTCGCCGGTGAACCGCTGCCTCCAGTAGTCGTAGGCAAGCACGACCGCGGTGTCGTCGGTGTCGACGAATACCCGTCCCCGCCACGAAGACGCTCCGAGCGCCGTGAAGAAACTCGCGGTGACCGATCGGCCCACGACCGGCTCGGCGGTCTGAGTGCCGGACGGCACCAGGCCCATGACGTGAGGGAACATTTCCTCGGCGAACACGCTCGTCAGCGACGTCGTGCGTTCGACGATCTCGAGATAGGCGGCGTAATTGACCGGGTTCAGGCCCCCATCGCCGCGAGCCGAGCCGATGGAGACAAGCGCGTCAGGATCAACGATGCCCATCGGTGGGCGGAAGAGCAGCGCGTTGGCGATGGTGAAGATTGCGGTGTTGGCGCCAATCCCGATCGCGAGCGACAGGACTGCCGTGGCGGCAAACACCGGGCTGCGACGCAACACCCGGAGTCCGTGCGCGGCATCGCGCCGGGCATCCTCGATCCAGCGAAACGCGCGAGTACGCCCGTCCAGGTCGAAATCACGTGCGAGCACATGACGCATGGGCGACGCCCCTTTCCCTAAGCGCAGGAGTTTCACGGATTCGTGACGCGTCCCCTGCGTCACATACACGCCACCATTGGGAAAGTTTCAGATGCTGAGTGCGATCATGCTCCTGAACGGGTTGGGCAATCTGGCGTTACGCGGAATCAGGAGACAGCCATGGTAGTCCGCATCTGGCACGGACGTGTTCCGACAATGAAGGCGCCGCGCTATCGCGAGTTCCTGAACCTGCGAGCGATCCCGGACTACCGCTCGGTGCCGGGCAACATCAGCGTCCACATCCTCGAGCGGCAGGACGGCCCGGTGACTCACTTCATCACCATGACATTCTGGGACAGCATCACGGCTATCCAGGAATTTGCCGGCGCCGACGTTCAGGCTGCCAAGTACTATCCAGAGGATCGAGACTTCCTTGTGGAGTACGAGCCCCACGTGGTCCACTACGAAGTCGTGGGCAGCGCGTGACGCCTGGCTTTGCTTCCAGACCGAGGCGGCACGCCGGACAGACTGGAGGGTGCGCATGGATCTCCTCCTTCGTGACGTGACGCCCGCCGATGCCGAGGCCGTGGTGAGGATTCTCAATCCCATCATCGAGGCGCGCCTCTACACAGTGTTCGACCAGCGCTTCACGGTCGACGCCGAGCGCGACTACATCGCGCGATTCCCTTCAAGGGGAGTGTGGAAGCTCGCCGTGCGCCAGCCGGGCGGCGAGGTCGTCGGGTTCCAGGTCCTCGAGCCGTTCGGCCCGTACACCACGTCGTTCGACCATGTCGGCTCGCTCGGCACGTATGTCGCGCTCGATCAGAGGCGCCAGGGCATCGCCAGCGCTCTGTTCCCGGCGACGTTTCACGCAGCCGTTCAGAAGGGGTTCGAGAAGATCTTCACGTTTGTCCGAGCCGACAACCCGGCGGCGCTGGCGGTCTACACGGGGCAGGGCTTCACCGTTGTTGGAACGGCGAAACGGCACGCGAAGATTGACGGCCGCTACATCGACGAGGTTCTGATCGAGAGAGCCCTGGATGGCCGATGGGCCGGTGCGTTCAGTGGCGCCAATGGCTGACCGAGCATCATGGGTCGGCGGCGGAGGTCTGGCTGGACGCGCCGAGGGGGCGAGCGTTTCCACCAACGCCAGCATGCCGGAGTGAAAGTCGAGATGACTCCCGCGGCGCGGTGGTCATGGGCGTTGGACGAATGCCGCACCCCACGGTCCTTGACCTACGGGAATCGTTTTGGTGACGCGGCGAGCTTCGAGGTCGATGACCGCCACTTCATTGGATGGGCCGTTGGCCGTGTAGGCGGTCTTGCCGTCAGCCGCGATTGCCAGGCCCCAGGGGCGCGCACCAGCTTCCACTGAGCTGACGACGGCATTCGTTGCCGTGTCGACGATCAGGAGTTTCTTGCTGCGTCCGGTCGTGACGTACAGGAACTTGCCGTCTGGCGCCATCGCCGTACCCATCGGTCGCATGCCCTCGCCGAGCTGGATGGCCGTGACCACCTTCAGGGTCCTGGCATCGACGACGGTCACCGTGGCCCCCTTCTCTGCCGGCACGTACGCCATCGAGCCATCAGGAAGGAAGGCAATCGACCGGGGCCTGGGACCAACCTTGACCGACGTGACGACCTTGTGTGTGGACAGGTCGATCACGAACACCGCACCGTCTGCTTCCGACGTCACCCAGACTCGATCGGCCCCCGGTTGTACGGAGACGCCTTCTGGCTCCTCACCGATCGAAAAGCTCTCGAGGATGGCCCCCGTCGCGACGTCAACGACGCTCGCCTTGGCCGCGTCCTCGTTCGCCACGAACACGCGCGTCCCGTCATGGCTCACTGCGACGACTTCCGGATCGGTTCCGCTCGGCAGCACTTTCAACAGCTTCATCTGGCGGAGATCCACGACGCCGACACCGTCCGCGGTCCGATCGGGCGGCGGCAGCGTCGACTCATCCACGCCAGGCGGGGCGGGCGGAGAACCGCTCAACGCCACGTAGAGCGTGGTGCGATCCGGGGACACCGCGATTCCCCGTGGGCGCTTGCCCAGGGCGACGACGCCGACGACGGTGCCGGTCGTCGCGTCGATGACCGAGAGATCCCCGGAGGTTTCGTTGGTGACGTAGACGCCCAGCCGGGGCGCTTCGAATGGCGCTGCCGGAGTGGACTTAACGGTTTCGGCCGGTGGTTCCGCCTGGCGGCAGGCGCCAACCAGCACGAGTGTCGCCAGAGCGGTTGGAACGAAGAATCGGATCATCGGAGTCCATCAGGGCTGAAGGCGCTCAATTGTAGGGTCAGGTGGCGCAATCGGTCGTCGCGTCAGCCCCGCCGCGCCGCCTCGATGGTGGCGACGTCGATCTTCTGCATCTGCATCATCGCCTCGAAGGCACGCTTTGCCTCACCGCCGCCCGCCGCAAGCGCGTCGGAGAGCACGCGTGGAGTGATCTGCCAGGAAAGACCCCAGCGGTCCTTGCACCAACCGCACTCACTTTCCTGGCCGCCATTGCCGACGATCGCGTCCCAGTAGCGGTCGGTCTCCTCCTGCGTCTCCGTGGCCACCTGGAAGGAGAAGGCCTCGCTGTGCTTGAAGGTCGGGCCGCCGTTGAGGCCGAGACAGGGAATGCCAAGCACGGTGAAAGTCACCGTCAACACATCGCCTTTCTTGCCGCCCGGATAATCACTGGGCGCATGGTGAACCGCGGTGACCGCACTATCGGGAAAGGTGGCGGCGTAGAAGCGCGCCGCCTCATGCGCGTCGTTGTCGAACCAGAGACAGATCGTGTTCTTGGGTTTCATGCTCGTGTGCTCCTTGTGCCCGGTCAGCGCGAACGCGACAACTTCCGTGCTGCCGAGCAGATGCCGCCGTCCACCCAGCTGGCAGTCATCGTGACGCCACCACACAGCGGCATCTGACATCGTCCCGCGAGGGTCGGATCATCGACCCGCCACGTTCAGGATGTTCCCATCCGGATCCTTGAACCACGCCACCTTCATGTCACCCGAGACGTACACATCGCCGTCGCGACTCATGCCTGGCATGTCGTAGTGCTCGAAGGTGACACCCCTGGACTTGAGATCCGCGACCTCTTCCTTGACGTCGTCGACGGTCCAGGTCACCGCCGTGGCCTTGTTCGTGCCGGCGTACTCGGACCGGTACACGTTGATCTCTGACGTGCCGCTGCGGAACACGACCAGTTCGTGGTCTTCCTCATGCACTGGCGTGAGACCAAGCGTGTTCTTGTAGAACGTCGTCGCGACAACGAGGTCCTTCACTGCGACATTCGCCACCGCCTTCTTGTTACCAAGCATGGGCTTCTCCTTCCTGCTTTCAAGATGAGGAGGCTCTACCGCACTCACGGGCAGGAAGAGCCCCGTCGAACCCTCGCGAGGCGATGCAAGTTCAGTACCCGTCGATGACGACGAGCTTGCGCCAGACAAGCCCGCTGCGGCACCGCAACTGATGCGCAACGGCGTCTGCGTGGGTCGCGGTTGGAGTCAACCGAAGCCGGCCGTCCAACGTCCAACCCGCAGTAATCAAGAGCTTCATGCCTGCGCTAGCACTTGCCGCCGTCATCGCGCAGCAAGCACCGCCGCGAAGTCCCGACACCCCGGAAGTACCTGGCGATCTCGTCAGGATCGGCGAGCACCGGCTCTTCGTTGGCTGCACCGGCCCAACGGGCAACGGCCCGGCGGTGCTCCTCGAGGCGGGTGGCGGTGGCTCGTCTGTCGAGTGGTCGATGGTGCGCGAGCAACTTGGTCCCGGTGTGCGCACCTGTGCCTACGACCGCGCCGGCCTTGGCCGCAGCGATCAGGGACCCCCCCACGCACGATGCGACAAGAGGTGTACGAACTTCACGCCCTTCTGGACGCCACGAAGGAAACATCTCCCTACGTGATGGTCGGTCAGTCGATTGGCGGCCTGCTCGTCCGACTGTATGCAGATGCGTACCCTGGCGACGTCGCGGGAGTGGTGCTCGTCGATCCCACGCACGAGAGCGGGATTCTTGGCAGCGGGCGCTACGGTGGCATGGTACGGCTGCGGGAGAAGGCCACCGGGCGGCCCGTTCCCGCGCCACGGCTCTCGCAGACTGATGGGTCACCCCGCGATCCGGACGTGGACTACATGGCCGAGGAGTTCCAGGCCATGTTCCTGGCGCGACAGCGAGTCACGCAGGCACTCGGGCAGCGGCCCCTGATCGTGCTCGCCGCGGGAAAGCGCTCGGCCCCGCCGCCCGGTGTCTCGCAGGAGCAATGGACCGCGATCAGGGACGAGAGGGACGAGTTGGTCCGGGATCTTGCGGGCTTGTCGGCCAACTCGAGGTTCGTTCGCGTCGACGAGAGCGGGCATGCGATCCATCGCGACAACCCGGCAGTGGTCGCGCAGGCGATCAGGGACGTCCGCGACGCAGCGGTCAGCGGTTCGCGCCTGGCGCCGGCTCCGCGCTGAGAGCCTGCCGGAGGCGCTCGGCGGTATAACGATTCAGCGCCGCCGCGTCCTCGTCGCAGCCGCGCAACCGTCCGTCGATCACGAGCATCGCGATGCCGTGCGTCACCGACCATACGAATCGCGCCTGCAGGAGCGGATCGTCGGCGCGCGCGAGGCCGTCGCGCTGCAACGCAGTGAGCGCATCGACGAGCGCCCCGAATGCCGATTCCGCTTCCGCTTCGAGATCGGCATCGCGCTCGCCGGATTCGACGAACCGCCCGAACATCACGCGGTAATGCGAAGGATGATCGATCGCGAAGCGCAGGTACGCGACGCCCATCGCCTCGAACCCTGCGGCGCCGCGCCCGTCCCGCTCCCACGCCTCGAGCAGCGCCTCCCGCAGCAGGCGAAAGCCCTCGCGCGCCACGGCGGCAAGCAGGGCTTCCTTGTCGGCGAAGTGGCGGTACAGCGCCGTGCGCGACACTCCCAGTGCCGCACCGACGCCACGCAGCGTCAATCGGTCGGCACCGGCCGCGTCGATCGTCCGCAGCGCCTGCTCGATCAGCGCCCGGCGCAGGTCGCCGTGATGGTACTGCCCGGCCCGCTTGCGGCGCGGCCGTCCCGCCTTCGTCGCACTCATCCCAGCAATATCGTAACCAACGATGTTGACATCGTCAACAATAGTGGCGATAGTGATGTTGACAACGACAACATTGCGTGGAGAGCACCTCATGTTCAAGCGCCTCTGGCAGACCGGCCCCGAACTCGTCGCGACAACGGTGTTGATGCTCATCGTCCTCACGGGCGCCATTGTCGGGCTGCTGGTCGACCCGCGGGTCATCACCGGTGCGCCCGCCTGGCTCAAGCCGGCCAAGTTCGCGGTATCCATCGCAATCTACACGACGACGCTGGCGTGGATCTTCACCCTGCTTCCCGAGTGGCCTCGCACCCGGCGGGTCGTCGGCTGGGGCACGGCGGCCGCGCTGGCGATCGAGATGGTGATCATCGGTGGCCAGGCCTGGCGGGGCACGACCAGCCACTTCAACGTCGCGACACCGCTCGATGGCGTCCTGTGGGTGATCATGGGCCTGACCATCGTTGCGCAGACGCTGTTGAGCGTTGCCGTCGCGGTGGCGCTGTGGAAGCAGCGCTTCGACGACGCCGCGCTTGGCTGGGCACTTCGGCTCGGCATGACGGTGACGATCGTCGGGGCTTTCACGGGTGGCCTGATGACCCGCCCCACCGGGCCACAGATCGAAGCGGCCCGCGCGCGGGAGCGCATGACGATCGCCGGAGCCCACACCGTCGGCGCCGCCGACGGCGGGCCAGGCATGGTGGGCACGGGTTGGAGCCGGGATCACGGCGACATGCGCGTGCCACATTTCGTCGGGCTGCATGCGTTGCAGGTGCTGCCCGTCGTTGCGCTCCTGATGCGCCGCCGGCGGTTTGCCGCCACGGCCCGGGTGCGCCTGGTGATCGTGGCCGCGACGAGCTACGCGACGTTGTTCGTCATCCTTCTGGTGCAGGCATTGCGGGGCGTCCCGGTCACCACACCGGACGCCACGACGATGGCGCAGCTGGGTGGGTGGGCACTGGCAACGGCGTTGGCCTTCGCGCTGGTCCGATTCGACAAGACTCGAGTCGTACGTGATGGCGCAGCCGTCTAGCGTCCGCTGGCGGCGAACGGCTGTCGTCGCAGGCACACCTCACGAAGCCAGACGCCGTCAAGAAGGCGGTTCAGGCGCTCTTGCCGAGCGCCGCTTGCGCCAATGCGACTGCGTCAGGACCTGCTGCAAATCGCAGCTGCCCTGATCGATCGTTGGCGGCCCGGAATACCACCTCCGCCACGTCGGATTCGGTCGTCACCGTGGTCACCTGCGAAGACGCGAGGATCGGCTTCGCGAAATCGGCGTAGGCGCCGGGAAACAGGTCGTCCATGCGCGAGCCCACGTTGCTCGCAAAGCGAGTGGTCGGGCCGTAGCCAGGTTCCACCAGCTTGACTCGAACGTCGAACGCGTCGAGCTCATGCGCGAGTGATCCCGTAAACCCCTCGATCGCCGTCTTGCTCGCGGTGTACGCGGCCGCCAGGGGCATCGGCGCCAGCGTCACGCTCGACGTCACGTTCACGACCACACCCGATCGTCGCGCGCGGAACTGAGGCAGCACCGCCTGCGTCATTGCCATCACGCCGAAGGTGTTGGTCTCGAACACCTCGCGCACCGTCGCCATCGGCGTGGCCTCGAACACGCCAACGAGCCCGATACCGGCGTTGTTGACGAGGACGTCGACGGCTCCGGACGCCTCGATGGCGTCAGCGATGCTCTCGGGCCTGGTCACGTCCAGCGCCAGAATGCGCAGTCGCTCCGATCGCGGCAGGATGTCGTGGCGTGGCGTGCGCATCGTGGCGATGACGTTCCAGCCGTGCGCGTGAAAGTGGCGCGCAAATCTCGGGCGCACGCTCAACGGCATGAGTACGCTCTCATTCGACGCGGTCCTCGGGTTCAGTGAGCAGGCCCGGCGAACCAGGGAGGTCATCGAGTCGAAGTACTCCAGTGGCCCCCTGCGGCCCTACGTGAACGATCGGATTCACTTTGGCATGCTCGACGGGGCGATCGGCTACATGCGCATCCTGGCCTTCAGTGAGTACACGAAGGATGGAAGCTTCGAGAAAGAAGCGAGCGCCCTGGAGGCCGCGCTCGACGATATTTTCAAGGGCGCCGAGGGAATGAGGGGGCTCATCATCGACGTACGGGTGAACACGGGCGGAGCCGATCCTTTGTGCCTGGCCATTGCATCTCGACTGAGCGGCGCAAGGTACCTCGCCTACTCGAAAGTGACTCGGAGCAATCCGAGCGGACCATTGAGGTTCACCGAGGCGCAACAGATCTGGGTCGAGCCTGCCGCGCGCCCGGGCTATCGCGGCAACGTCGCCCTGTTGATCGGACCGGAGGCGCTCAGCGGCGGTGAGACGTTCCCGATGGCTCTCATGGGGAGAATGCCTTCGGTGACGTTCGTCGGCGAAAACACCCAGGGTGTCTTTTCGGACGTATGGGGGCGGAGGCTCCCCAACGGATGGACCTTCGGATTACCGACCGAGTTGTACCTCACGGTGAAAGGCGAGTCCTTTGATGGCGCCGGCGTGCCGCCGGCGATTCGGGTACCGGTCTTTCCCAGGAGCGATCTGGAGAGCCGTCGCGATGGGGCCCTCGAGCGGGCTATCGAAGTGCTCGGACGGCCAGGCGGACCTCGGCAAGACTAGCCTCAGTGGTGCCGCGGTGTATGGTCGGAGATGCGCTCTCGTGCCCGCGTCCGCCAACTCAGGGCAGTTCGACGATGGTGATGTGGCGGTAGGAGACCTGCGCCTTCCCGCCGCCATGGATCTGCAAGGCGATCAGCCCGGAGAGTGGAATGGCGGGGTCGTCTTCGCTGTAGTCCACCGTCTGGCGCCCGTTGAGCGTGAGGCGAATTCGGCGTCCCTCGGCGCGGATCTCGTAGTCGTTCCAATCGTCCGCCTTCACGAGCGTCGCCATCTGCGCCTGGTCTGGCCCCAGCAGGACACGATTGCGTCGCGACTCGTCGTACAGGCTGCCCCAGAACTTCTCGCCGAGGTCCGCCTGGTAGCCGGCCATTTCGTGGGCCGGCTCGCGCAGGCGCTCGCTGCGGAATTGCACGCCGGCGTTCACGAACCCGGTGCCGACCAGCTTGAACTGCAGGCGCAGGATGAAGTTGGCGTAGCGTTTCGTGGTGCAGAGGAAGTCGTTCTTCGGGACTGTCTCGGTGAGCGACCCGCCGACGAGTGCGCCGTCTTCGACGCGCCACATGCGTGCCGTGTCGCCTTCCCATCCCGCAAACGTCCGCCCGTCGAAGAGCGACGCAGCCCGCTCGCCTTGCACCGCGTCGACAGGGATGCCGGCCAGCAGGCAGGTGGCGCACCAGAGCAGAGGCGTGAGCATGGTTCGCGTCCAGTCTACCCTGCGTCGACACGAGGCACAGGCGGCGACTCAGGTCCTCGGTCGATGCGGTGAGGACAGGAATAGCTTGCCCGCGTTACCGCGGTACTGGTTCGCGGAACGAGCGCTCCACCGCGTTCATCGGGTCGGCCGACACCGGATGATCGCGCCAGAGCCAGCGCAGCATCTCGGGCAGCATCGTGCCGCCCATGCGCTGACCGTGCGTGTTGATGCCCCAGATGTAGTTGAGGTCGTAGCCCTTCTCGGTCAACGCCTCCGCCATGCGGACGTTCTGCAGGAACCAGTCACGGCGCGCATTGTACTGGCCGTCCCGTCCGACGCCGCGGTTGTCGTTGCGTCCGTCGTTGAGGAAGATCCGTAAGGGTTTCGTGTCGCTCTTCCTGATGATGTCCGGATACGCGTCGCCACCACGGATGTTCGTGTAGCTGCCGACGATGCTCAGGACTTTCCGAAACTGGTCGGGGCGCTGCCACGCCACCGTGAAGGCGGCGATGGCGCCGCTGCTGGTGCCGCCGATGCCCCGCCGCGCCGGGTCCTTCGTGATGTTGTAGTCCTTGGCGAGCGCCGGCAACAGCTCGTTGACGATGACTCGCGCGTACCGGTCGTCGAGTTCGTTGTATTCGGTCGGCCGGTTCGTCGTCTGGTCGCCCCACTGCGAAGGGTTGGGCTCAGGCTGTTCAGGCGTTCGGCCGGGATTGATGAAGACAGTGATCATCACCGGCAGTTCGCGACGGTAGATCAGGTTGTCGAGGACGTTCGGCGCCCGGGCCGAGCCGGCCATGTCGATGAACGCCTGGCCGTCCTGGAAGATCATCAGGTCCGCGTCGACAGCCGGATCGTACTGAGCGGGCACGTGGACCCAATAGGTGTGCTGCGTCCCTGGATAGGCCTTGCTGTCGGGGAGGACGAACGGGCCACGCAGCACGCCCTTCGGCACGCCCTCTCGCTCGAGCGAGTCCGGACCGAGCGTGTAGTGCGCGTTCATGTCGCGAGCCGGTGGCGGCTGCGTCGCGGGAGCGGCCTGCGGCAGCCCTTGCAGGGCGAGCACGAGCGACGAACCGGTGAACACACAGAGGGCCAGCGCGGCCGCCCGGAGCAGGAGCGTCTTGGTCATGGGAGCGTTGTCTCGAAAGTGCCAAAAGTTAGCACGAACGGCCCGCTCCCGCGCCGAGTGGAGTGGGGCTGTCTCCTAGCGCCCCACCTGTCGCTCGACCTGTCCGCTGCGCTGGCGCGCGAAACTCGACATCCAGGCGACCTCCTGTTCGAAGCGCTCGTTCGACCATGCCTTCTTCTCGTCGGTATGTGCGGCGCCGCGAATCTGGTTCGCGTGGCGGCCGACCTCGCGTTCGAGCCAACCTTGCCCGCTGGCATCGGCCTGGGTCGCGATCGCGGCACATTTGCGCAGCGCCTGGATGTACGCGTCGCGCAGGTCGCGGAACTCCATCGCCGTCGCGAAGAGAAAGTTGGCGTCGAGCGATTCGTTGACGTCACGGTCGATTTCCCGGAAGTTCACGTCCTTGTCCCAGGGCAGGAACTGGAAGCGATCGCTGGCCGCGAATCGATAGAGGTAGAAATTGTTGATGCCCCAGTCGCCGGTGAGACCGTCGTGATCCGAGAGAAAATTCTCGACGGCGAGGTAGGCAAAGAGCCGCTCGAAGTCGAAGTACCGGCCCATGGTCCGTTCCCATGAGCTGGTGGACTCGCGGGTCGTCGCCGTGATCATCTGCACGAGTGTCGAGAAGCGCTGGGCAGGTGTCTCGTTCTCGCGAGTTTCGGAGTCGAACATCTCGGCGTAGCGCAACGGGTCGTCACCGAGCCACTCGAAGTGATACGCCCCAGCCCACTCGAACTCGTAGAGATAGCCCCCATCCTCGCCGAGGGTGCGCCGCAGGAACCGCTTGTCGATGGGTTCGATCACGGCAAAGAGGCCCAGGTAGTCGTCGTTGACGTAGACGCGGGCGTGGCTCACCCGCGGCGCGGCCAGGCCCATGCGGGCGAAGAGGGCCATCGACAGGGCCTCCTTCATCATGCCGGGGTCCTGGCGGAAATTGTCCAGGACGAGGCCCTTCAACCCCGCAAACGTCTGGTCGTCGACATACTCGTCGAAGGTGATGCGTAGTCCTGGCTTGCGTGCGTCGCGACTGCCAGAGCCGCGCGACCGCACACCGGCGTTGCGGACGGTGTAACCGTTCCACGTGACGTCGGCGGGATAGAAGGTGTTCTCGAGATAGTGCGCCTGCAGTTGGCTCCAGTCGCCGCTGTGCATGGCGAGCCGGATTTCATGAACCGTGGTGTCGTCGAACACGGCGGCGGATGTCGGTTCGTCCGCCCCGCTCGCACCCGTCGCTGTGCCGAACACGAGAACGAGCACGGCCATGGCGCTGAACCTGCACAAGTGACACAGACGCATGGGGGACCCCCTTCAGTCGCGGGCACTCGCGTGCGATCCGCGCCGAGACGACATCGCCAATGCCTGACCGGACAGCGGTTGGAGGTGCGCCGACCAATGCCGTCCACTGTCTCGTAAGTCCGTTGTCAGTCCGCGACGGGAGGGAGGACCGCGGGCATGCGGCCTTAGACGGCCGCGTGCGCCCTTCAGCCGGAGCGATACGCGAAATAGTAGGGACGAAACGGACACAGCCGCGCAAAGTCGCTATCTCACGTCAGTAGCACCCCTCGGCAGACCGGTGCTAGCGTGTCGGCACCGCGAAGCTCTGGACTCCTGGCCGGGCCGCGCGCGGGTTCGCCTCTCACTCACGTCGGATCGGGCTCGTCGTGCTGCGGCACCGGACGAGTGCGTACTCGCCAGGCAGTGTGCATGCCACCCCTACTCAGGTTCTCGGAAGTGGTGGAGCTGTGCCTTGCACTTGCCTGCGCGTGTGACGACGACTACGACGACTTTGCAACCCCTGCGCGTGGCGGGAGCGGTTGTTGGCCTCCTGCTGGCTTTCCTCGGTGGCTGCGACCGACAGGTCTCGCCGCTGGCCACGACCGTCGCTCCGACGTCGCTGGGCGAACCCGTCTCGCCGGCGTCTCCGCCCAGTCCGCCTACCGCCCCTCCCGCCCCACTCAGGGAGGCGGTGCTCGTCGGGGCCGGTGATATCGCCGAGTGCGGTCAGCAAGGCGCCGTCCAGACGGCCGCACTGCTCGACGGCATTCCCGGCACGGTGTTCACGGCCGGCGACAACGTCTACATGAACGGCGCGCCGAAGGAGTTCGCGTGCTATGAGGGTTCGTGGGGACGGCATCGCAGCCGCACGTACCCGTCACCGGGCAACCACGACTACGGCACGCCGGACGCGAGTGGCTATTTCCAGTACTTCGGGGAGCGGGCCGGGCCGATGGGGCAGGGCTACTACTCGTTTGAGGCCGGCGCCTGGCACGTCGTGTCCCTCAACAGCAGCGTGGGGTGGCGCGAGGGCTCAGCGCAACTCCAGTGGTTGCGCCGTGATCTCCAGCTGGCGCAGGCGCGGTGCGTCGCGGCCATCATGCACCACCCGCTCGTGAGCTCGGGGCCCAACGGCGACAATCCATGGCTCCGCGATCTCTGGCGCGCGCTCCAGGAGGCAGGCACCGACATCGTCGTTGCGGCGCACGACCACATTTACGAACGGCATGCGCGGATCAACCTGGACGGGCGGCCAGACCCGCGAGGGGCGCGGCTGTTCACGGTCGGTACTGGCGGCGCACGCCTGTACGACGTCGGCGGGCTGCGACCGACGACCGAGGCGCGGGCCGTGGCCTGGGGCGTCATCAAGTTCGTCCTGCAACCGGGAAGTTACCGGTGGGAGTTCCGGTCGGTCGAGGGCATCCTGGACTCGGGGCTCGACACCTGCGACTAGCTTCATTCTGTGCTCGCCCTGACGGTAGAAAGGAGCGCATCGGCGCGGTTCACCCTCGAACCGGCAGAGCAACTCGCCCGGGCGCCTCGGCGACCGTGCGCCCACCTCCGTCCTGAATATTCAGTCGGGCAGGTCACCCTCGTGCTCGACTGGCATGCTTCGCGCTGAAGGGCGATCCGCACCGCAGGCTGCGCTGGTATTCGGGACAGTGACGGTACGTTGCGGCACAAAGGCGCAGCGCCGTTGCGTCAAGCTCGGAGATGAGCGTCACGACAGTCAGTCGCCGGACTCGCGGCCCAGCCACAGCAGAAATCGGATCAGGCCGGACAGCGCCATCGTTGCTGGATACACCATCAGCGGCAGGATGAATCCGATCTGGACGTCCGGCTGGTTCGTCACGGCATCGGTTGTCACCGCCGTCACGAGAAACAGCACGAAGCAGCTCGCGGCCGAAACGAACGCGCCGCCCCACCACGATGGTCGACGGATGTTCACGAGCGGATCGATGAATGAGAAAACGGTCATCGCGTAAGGGCCGATGATCGGCGAAGCGTCTCGCCAGGTGATCATCGCCGGCATGCTGACGAGCGCAATCACGAACGCCAGGCCAGCCGACGTGCGAACGAGGCCGAGGGGATGGCGGAGTTGCCCAGCCCTCGCCCTGAGATCGATGACGAATCGCCGGCCCATCTCGGGGTCGCCAGCATGGGCGAGCCGCAGCCCGCCGAGCAGCGGGATCGCGCTGAGCAGCAGGAAGCCCACCAGAATGACCACGTTGGCGCCCAGAGACAGCGTGTCGTCCGTGACCGCGCCGAGCACGACGATGGCGTCGAACAGGAACGCGCCGAGCGCAATGGCCAGACCCAGCATGGCCAGCCACGTCCGGCGCTTGCGTTGCGGCCGAACGTCCTCGGTGTCTCTCGTCGTCTGGGGCGGCTGGACTGGCGTGTTGGTTTCGGTACCAACCGGTGCACCGGCGATGGTCGTGCCGCGAGGCTCGATCTCCGGCGGTACGGCAGTCGCGGCGATATCCAGCGAAGACGCGATCGGCGGGGCTGCTTCGACGACGCCTGCAACCAGTGAGGCAGGAGCGGACGTACTGGACTGTGGCAGCCCTCGCACGTCATCGGTGATTGTCTGGTCGCGCGCGGCGCCCCGTACAGCCCGGCGAATGAGCAGGACGCCGCCACCGAACGGCACCGATCCCATCAGTAGCAGCATGACGACGATGCCGGCCGCACCGCCGGGGAAATCGGCGTACTCAGGCTCCGCAATCGTCTGGATGATCGGGTAGCCGAACAATCCCCACGCGAGCACGATCAGGACCACGCCCCCCGACGCAGTGATGAACCGCATCGCCGTGCCCATGGCGGCCTCCTCGCGAACGGCCATGATTGTGCGCGCCGAACATGCCGACGCCGCCGAATGTGTCGTGCGATGCGGAATCTGTTCCTGTACCGCCTCCCTCGAGCCCGCTCCCTGACGTCGAAGTGGATCGACCTGCGCGGGAGCGGATCTACGGCAGGGTCACGTACGGTGCGAGGAACGACCGCGCACTCTTCGTGTCCAGCCGGTACGCCACGCTGGTGGCGCGGCACACCGTGTCACCGGTAATCGTGATCGACACGATGTACGTGGTGCCCTGGTACGTGAAGAACTGTGGGCCGCCAGAATCGCCGAAACAGGTGCCGCCGTCGCCGGTCGCAGGGTTCTGCGAGTAACGGATGTATCCCTTGTTCAGCGCATTGAAGCTGGAGAACGAGTACATGCGCGGTATCGGGTTCATGTCCTGGAAGAACGGCCTGCCGCCGCCCACGACGCGGTTCTGCACGCCGTACCCGACGTTGGTCACCGACGCATCGTCGAAGCCGTCGGCCTTCACGATCTCGTCGAGCAACGCTGCGGGCGCCAGCGTCGCCGGCGCGATGCCGGCCGTGTCCTGTGAATTCAGGAGCAACACGGCGATGTCGCCGGAGTCGTTCTGGGCCTGTGTGTAGGCCGGGTTCGTGACCACTTGCTGCACCTCGATGAGGTGTGTCGCCGGACTCGTCTGATCGCCGAACCCGATCGGGCTGTCGAAGCTCACGTGCGCGGTGTAGCCAAGCGCGGCGAGCTCGTGCTCGAAGAAAGCCGTACAGTGACTGGCCGTCAGGAACACGTCGGGAGCGATCAGCGTGCCGCTGCAGATGGGACTGATGTTGCCCGTCGTCGGAGACCTGACGATGAACGCGCCGGTGTTCGAATAGGTGCCGTCCGTGTCGACGAACCCGTAGGTGACCGCGAGCAGGGACGCTACCGGGGAAACGGCGAGCAGTGCCAGAGCAATGGCTGACGAGCGACTGCGCATGGCCGACCTCCAGGTTGGAGAATGACGTCGAAGGCGATCCTACTGCAATGCGGGGTCCGTTCTCGGGAATCTCACGCCCGGGCGCAATCTCGACGATGAAGCGCTCGGCTGACGCACGGTGCCGAACCTGCGCGCCGGCCGAGGTGCACGGTCATCCGGGCAGGAGACAGTCTGGGCTCATCGCGTGTCCTCCCTGTTGGCGGGCGTGATCGTCAGGTTGCGGACGTGCGCGATGCAGTGGACGCATGGCGAGAGGGCGACAAGACCCCTGGCCTCGGTCGCCCATCTTGAGGTCGTTGACGATCAGCGTCGGCTGTTCCTGGCCATGCACCTAAAGGCGTGCGTGCGCACCGCGCACTTCGATCCTGTGTGCGGAACCGGACTACCTCTTCTGGCTCGCCGACGGCACCAGGCCATTCAACCGGAGATAGACCGCCATCTGCCCGTAGGCGTCCCACGCATGGCCGACGACGAAGCTGATGATTCGCGCGCGACGACGGTCCGAGGAACTTTGGCGGTGCCGGCGGCTGCTGAAGCAGCGTCTGATCCGACTGCTCCTTGATCAGGGCGATGCCGTAGTCGAACGAATCGTCGAGCGCCTTCAACGCCGCCTCCTTTGTCGTCGCTTTCATGTCGATCGTCTGACGGGGCCCGAGCACCGAAACCCTCGCGGTACCGACGTGCCGGTGTGGCGCACGGACTAGAGCGGGTCGCTCACGAGACTGGCGCCAGTGCAGAGCGGCGCGATCGAGAAGCCACGGTCGCGCAATCGTGGGACCAGCGCGCGGACGGCGTCAGCGGCACGACGGCGGTCGGCTTGCGGATCGTCGTGGTGGCCGTCGTGGATGACGATGATGTCGCCGGCCGAGGCACGTTCGGCCAGCCGGGCGGCAACGCTGACGCCCTCGGGCTGCTGCCACCAATGCCAATCCCACATGCCCCAGCTCCAACCCACGAGCGTGTAGCCCGCCTGGCGAAGCCCTTCGTACATGGTGACACTCCGCCACCCCGCGTGCGGGCGGAACACCGCGCACGTGGGTCGGCCGGTGATCTGCGTGATGCGTGCCGCCGCCTGCTGCACCTCGCGTGCGACTCGCGACGGTGAAGCCATCATCAGGCGGCGAGATCCGGTGTGCACGCCGATCGTGTGCCCGTCAGCGGCCGTGCGCCGCACAATCGCTTCCGTGTCTGCCGTGATCTGACGGTCGATGACGAAGAACGTGGCGCGCACGTCGCTTTCACGCAGCGCATCCAGGAGCGGGGGAGTCCAGCGCGCGTTCGGTCCATCATCGAACGTCAGGTAGACCGTCGGCGGCTCACCGTGGCGAGGCATGACGCGCCAAAGTGATCTGTACCGTGGGGACGCTTCCAGCACGGACGGCGCCGGCGCGGTATGCGCCAGCGCCGCGACTGCAAGGATCAGCGCCAGGCAAGCGATGAGCATGGCAGGAATTCACAAGAATCGTACGGACCGCACGGCGACGTGTCATGTACTTCTCCTGACATCTGCGCGTACGACGTTGCCAGCTCGGCCGGGGTGGTCGCCATGTCACGTTTCGGGACCCTGTGCCGTCTTGCCGTCAGGACGAGGAGAAGCGGCATGATGAAGTGGACACTACACAAAGCGGTTGCCAGGTTCGAGCGGGACTGGAACTACGACGCCAGCTACATGCACGACATGATCGACGCGAGTCCGCGCGCCGCGTGGCTCTTTTCGCGGGTCACCGCCCTCGGGCAGTTTCGGCGTGACATCCCCGTCGAGGCCTGGTGCGCCGCCGGCATCACCGCGGTGCGCCATGAGGACTGCGGCCCATGCACGCAACTCGCCGTCACGATGGCGGAACGTGCCGGGGTCGATGCGGCGGTGCTGCGCGCCGTGCTCGCCGACACCCCCGACGCGATGCCGCCGGACGTCGCGCTCGTGTGGCGGTTCACCCGCGCCACGCTCGCGCACGAAGGCGACGCCGATGAGTATCGCGAGGCGATCGTGAAGCGCTGGGGCCGCCGCGCCCTTGTCAGTCTGGCGTTTGCGATCACGGCCGCGCGCATCTATCCCACCGTCAAGTACGCCCTGGGCCATGGCAAAGCCTGCATGCGCGTCGTCGTCGGCGGGACGCCGGTGACGCTCGACCACGGTCGCGTGCCGGCGCCGACGGGTGTGGAGGCGCGCACGGCGTGAGTGACACGAACGCGAATTCGGATCCGGCCGCGAGCTTCGAGCCGTACCGCCGGCGCCTGCTCGGCCTCGCCTATCGCATGCTCGGCTCGATGGCCGATGGCGAGGACGCAGTGCAGGAGACCTACTTGCGCTGGCATGCGGTCGACCGCGACAGAGTGGTGGAGCCCAGGGCGTTTCTCATGACCACGACGACGCGGATCTGTCTCGACATGCTGACGTCGGCGCGCGCACGGCGCGAGGAGTACGTCGGTCCGTGGCTGCCGGAACCGGTTGTCGACACGGCAGCGCTCGCGCCCGACAGCCACACGGAGCTGGCCGAGGACCTGTCGATTGCGCTGCTCCTGACGCTCGACCGCCTGTCGCCCCTCGAACGCGCGGCCTTCCTGCTGCACGACGTGTTCGAGTTCTCGTTCACCGAAGTGGCAGGGGCGCTGGAGCGGAGCGAACCTGCCTGTCGACAGCTTGCCGCCCGCGCCCGCGCTCACGTTCGAGCGTCCCGACCGCGCGGCACGAGCGCACCGACTGGGCGCCCTGGCGAGATCGATGAAAAGCATGCGCAGCTCATGTCCGCATTCGTAGCCGCATGCCGGTCCGGCGACCTGGATGCGCTGATGCGGATGCTCGCATCCGACGTGCGCGTCGTGACTGACGGCGGCGGCAGGGTTGTGGCGGCGCTGAACGTGCTCGAGGGCGCCGATCGCGCGGCACGCTTCCTGGTGGGCGCGACGCAGAAGGGGTGGCGCGAGTACTTCACGCTGCGCTTTGCCACGATCAATGGACTGCCCGGCATCATCGTGGACGGGCCTGAGGGGCCGGTGCAGACGTCGGCGTTCGAGATCGACGACGACGTGGTTCGGGCCCTCTACGTGGTGCGCAACTCGGACAAGCTGCGCCACGTCACGGCCGCGTCACCACCCCGTCCACTTGACGGTTGAGGGGAGGCGTGCCTGCTGGTGCGGTGTCCAATCTCACTCGTCCCGGAGTGCGGACATCGGATCGGTGCGTGAGGCGCGCACGGCCGGCACGAGACACGCCGCCGCACTCGTCACGACCAGCACGCAGGCCGCCGCGACGAAGGTGACAGGATCGGTCGGCGTCACGCCATACAGCTCGCCGCGAATGAATCGGCCCAGCAACGTGCCCACCCCGAGTCCTGCCACGAGGCCCAGCCCAACGAGGGACAGTCCCTGCCGCAGGAACAGGAGCAGTACGTTCCGTCGATCACCGCCCAGTGCCAGGCGGATGCCGATCTCACGGGTGCGATGCGTTACCGCACCCGCGAGCAGTCCGTAGAGCCCGATCGCGACGAGCAGTAACGCCAGCGCGCCGAACAGCGTTCCCAGCACCGCCAGCAACCGCTCGCGGCGGAGCCCCTCCTGGACCCGCTCGTCCATCGTCTGGATTTCGACGACGGGCACCTGGGGATCGGCCTCCCGGAGCGCGCGGCGGACGGCAGCGATCAGTGCTGACTCGGAACCCTGCCCGCGCACGGCGAAGGACCCGAAGCCCATCTCGTCCGGCGGCAGGTACGTATAGGCGACACGTTCGATCGGGAGTCGTGGCCCTCGATCGCGCGCGTCTGCGACGACGCCGACGATCGTGTGTGGACGGTCGCCGTTACCCGCGAAGGCGAACCGGCGGCCGACGACGTCGAGGCCATGGAAGAAATGCCTGGCGAATGATTCGTTGACGAGGGCCGATCGAGTGCTCGCGTCGTCGGATGGGTCGAGATCGCGGCCCCGAAGCAGCGTCAGGCCCCATGTCTCGATCACCCTGGGCCCGACGCGGTGGTATCCGGCCGTGCGTAGCATGGGCGCGGCCGACTCGAACCCGGGAGCCTCCACCAGACTCGTGCCGTCGAGCGCGCCCGGGGGATGGTTCGATCGCGTCACCGACGTCACGCCCGGCAGGGCCTCCAGTCGTGTCTTCACCAGGTCGATGTACGACGCGGCGCGAGTTGAATCGTAGCCGACCAGTTGCGGTCGCACGCTGAGTGTCACCAACTGCTCGCGGCGGAAGCCGTCATGGCCGTGCAGGATGTTCTCGAAGGTCTGCAGGAGAAGCCCGGCTCCAATCAACACCGCCGTGGCGAGGGCGACCTGGATCGGCACGAACAGGCGGGCCAACCCCGCCGCGGCATGACCGCCTGCCGCATCGCGCAGCACGCGTTGGGGAGGAGTCCGCACGAGGTGCCAGACCGATCCGAGCGCGAGCAGCACACCGGCTGTCACCGCGACGACCAAAGTGAACGTCAGCACAGCCAAATCGGGAGCAAGATCGACGGCGCCAATGCCCGCCTCGCCGGCCCCGAGGCGCAAGATCGTCGACCCGCCCCATCGTGCGACGAGAAGACCCAGCAGTCCGCCGGCGGCCGACAGCACGAGGCTCTCGGTGAGCAACTGGCGCGCGAGGCGCCATCGGCCGGCGCCGATCGCGAGCCGCACGGTGAGTTCGCGCTGGCGTCCCGCCGTTCGCGACAGCACCAGCGTCGCGAGATTCGCGCACGCGATGAACAGGACGATGCCCACGACGGCCATCAGGATGCGCAGTGGCCGGTCGAGGTCGCGGCGAAGGGCCGACGCCCCACCGGCAGCAGCCGGTTGCACACGGAATTCGACGCGTCGGAGATACTCGCGCACCGGGCCGGCAATCGCTCCCGGCACCGAGGCCAGGAGGTGGTCGATCGTCCTCCGGTAGATCGGCTCCAGGCCGGCCTGCGTCTGCGCCAGCGTGACCCCGTCCTTGCGTCGACCGATCATTCGTAGCCACCAATTACCGCCGTTGGCGAGACTCTCTCTGCCCGCAAACGCCGGTGCGCCAGTGCCCATCGCCACCGTGATGTCAGGAGCCCCGCCCAGCGTGACGCCGCGGAACCTGGCTGGCGAGACACCCACGACGATCCCCGTCTGTGTGTTGAGTCGGAGCGGTTGACCGACGATGCGCAAGTCGCCGTTGAAGCGTCGTGCCAGTAGGCGTGGCTGAGGACCACGGTTATCGGCGCGCCCTGGGCATCGTCGGCGGCCGTCAGCAGTCGCCCGTGCGCCGGCGCGACGCCGAGGATGTCGTACATGTCGCCGGTGGCAAGGAGGGCCGTCGCCAACTCGGCGTGGTCTTCATGCACCACGTTCAGATCCGGAAGCGGCGCAAAGGCAAAGAGACCGGAGAGAAGGTCGTTGCCGTCGCGGAACATCAGGAAGCCTGGATAGGAGGTCTCGCACGAGAAGTCGTCCGGCTTGTTGGCATCGACGCAGCCCACCTCGACCAGCGCGTCGGGAGCCTTCACTGGCAGCGAGTCGAGCAGGACACGATGCACGAGGGTGAACATGGCCGTGTTGGCGCCGATGCCCAGGGCCAGCGTCGCTATCGCGATCAGGGCGAAGCCGGGACGGTGTCGGACATGCCGTGCGGCGTAGCGGATGTCCGAGAGCGCATCGGACAGCCATCGTATCGCCCGCGCGTCGCGGTGCATCTCTTTCGTGCGATCGATGCCGCCCAACGCGAGTCGCGCCGATCGGCGCGCCTCCTCGGGCGCCAGCCCACGACGACCGAACTCGTCCTCGAGCAGTGCCAGGTGCGCATCGATCTCGCGGGCGAGATCGGCCTCCAATCGCGACGGGCGAACGCCGTTGAGCAGCCTCGACAGCCATCGACGAAGCCCGGCGATCACTGCGCGTCATCCGTGAGCAGCCGGTTCACGAGCGCCGCGGATCGCTGCCACCATTCCGACTGCTCCGCGAGGCCCCGTGTGCCGGCCTTCGTGATCGCGTAGTACTTCGCCTCGCGGTTGTTCTCCGTGGTCTGCCAGGTGCCCTTGATCCAGCCCTTCTGCTCCAGCCGGACCAGGGCGGGGTACAGGGTGCCCTGGTTGAGCCGAATCGCATCGTCTGCAGCCTGCTCGATTCGTGCCGCGACGCCATAGGCGTGCTGCGCGCCCATCGTCGCGAGGACACGCAGCACGATGATCTCGAGCGTGCCCGGCAGGACGTCGACGCGTGGCGCGTCTCCACTTGGTGGCATAGTGGAGAGGATCGACCGGCTTCACTTGTTCGTCAAGTGGAATCTGACGAACGTCCACTTTACAGTTGGCAAAGGTGGAGCCCCGGCTCGACCGATGGCCCGGTGTTAGGATGCGCGGCGTGACCAGCATCATGCGCCTGGGATCCGACCTTCGTGCTCTGGTTGTCGTCTCGGCCCTGATCGCAGTCTGCCTGGTGGCGGCGATGACGGCCCAGGCGCCTCCGCGGCGGCACGTCCTGATTGTGGTGGACGGCCTCAGGCCCGACTACGTCACCGCCGACGTGATGCCGCGTCTTACCGCGCTCGGCAAGCGGGGCGTTGTCTTCACGAAACACCATGCGGTGTTCCCAACGGTGACTCGCGTCAACGGTGCGTCCTTTGCGACTGGCGCCTACCCCGGCACGCACGGTCTGATGGGCAACAGCGTCTACTTTCCGCGCGTCGATCCGGCGCGGTTCCTCGACACCGCGAATCGGCAGGCCTTATCCCGTATCGCCGAGGTCGAGGGCAAGTTGCTGACGGCGCCCACCCTCGCCGAGGTCCTGCAGGCGGCGGGCAAACGGATGTTCGTTGCAAGCTCCGGGTCGCCAGGCTCGGCGATGCTCAACGATCCAACCGTGGCCGGCGGTGCGGTGGTGCATCCGGAGTTCGTGATCCCCGAAACACTACGTGGTGCCCTTGCGGCACTTGGCGACCCGCCGGCCGGCGATGGGCAGGCCATGGCACGCGACCGTTATGCCGTGGACGCGTTCCTGAAGGTCGGGCTGCCGCGCGTGAGTCCCACGGTCAGCGTGCTCTGGCTCGTATCGCTCGACTCGACCGCGCACTCGAAGGGAATCGGCGGTCCGGAAGCAGTCGCGGTGCTCGAGCATCTCGACCGCGAGATCGGCCGCGTCGAGGACGGCCTGAAAGCTGCGGGCCTGCTCGATGCGGTAAACATCTGCGTCTCGTCTGACCACGGCTTCTCCACGCACACGGGCGCGGTGGACGTCTCCGCGATCCTGAAGCCGTACATGGGTACGATGCCAGATGGCACACCACGCATCGTCGCCAGCGGCGGCGCGATCCATGTGCGCGATCGCGACGAGGAGACCGTGGCCGCCATCGTGCGCGGGTTGCAGCAGACGCCTGGCATCGGGCCGATATTCACACGCGCAACGCAGACTGGTTCCCTCGATGGCCACGTGGCCGGCACGCTGTCGTTCGACGTCGTGCACTGGCAGCACGATCGGTCGGCGCAGATCCTGTTTTCGCCGGATTGGTCGGACGCACCGAACGCGCACGGAGTGCGGGGCTCGGTCATGGCGGGCGGCACCGCGGGGCACGGCAGCTCGAGCCCATGGGACGTCCACAACACGCTGATTGCTGCCGGCCCCGATCTCGGGCGCGGCCTGACCATTGACGCACCGAGCGCCAATGTAGACCTCATGCCGACGTTCCTGACCCTGGTGGGCCTGGCAATCCCACCCTCAGTGCAGGGGCGCGCCCTCGACGAGGCATTCGCCGCGCGTGCCGCAGGTCCAGCCCGGCGATCCGCCACGACCACCGATCACACGGCGCGCACGCCCGATGGGCGCTACGCGGTGACGGGCGAGCTGTCCATCGTTCGCGTCGGCGATCGCGAGTACCGCTACTTCGACAGCACGACGGTCACGCGGCGATAATCGGCGGTCGCCGTCGCTGACCGTCGACCAAGGTCGACGGCTACGCAAACCACAGTCCGACGGCCGCTGCCGCCGATCGCGCCCGGTCTCACCGTGTAGAACCGGACTGTTGGTCAGGGTTCACTCTGAATCTGAATTTCGAACCACGACGGCCGTCGCTGACCGTCGACCAAGGTCGACGGCTACACAACCACAGTCCGACGGCCTCCACTGTCGTGGCGTCAGATGCCGGCGTACCACGACCAGCCGTAATGGAGGTACCCCGCAGGGCCGTGGTCCTCGAAGGTGTCGGTGACGACGATGCGGTCGATGTACTTCACGCTCTTGTAGCCGATCTGCGTCTCCACGCGGAGCCGCAGCGGACCGCCGTGCGGGATCGGCAGCGGCTGCCCGTTCATCCCGTAGGCGAGCAGCGTCTGCGGGTGGAGCGCATCGATCATGTCGATGCCGTCCCCCAGGCCGTCGAAGGCGTGGAACTGGACGAACCGCGCGTCCGGCAGCGTGCCGGCAGCGGCCAGCACACGACCCAGCGCCACACCCGTCCACTCCGCGATGGCCGACCAGCCTTCTTCGCACGTGTGCCGCGTGATTTGCGTGCGGCTGGGGAAGCGCTGGAGGTCCGCCAGCGAGTACGTGCCGGGCCTTGCAACGCGTCCTTCGATCGACACGCGGTAGTCGCGAAACGCGCCGGCTCGCAAGCCGGCGTAACGCTGACCCAACGTCGCCGCCAGGGGCTGGCTAGGGTCCGCGGGGTTCGTGGTCCCGATCGCGGGGAACGAGGAGATGTGCTCACGCCCGTACTCACGCGCCAGCCCGTGTGGCAAGAGCGCGCGGTGCGCGGCGTACGTGAGGTTGTCACCCATCCGCAGCAGGTGCCCGTACGTCGGTGGCAGTTCACCGCGACTGCAGCCTGACAGCAGTACACCTCCCGCGCCGGCGAGAGCCGTCACGATCATGTCGCGCCTGGTGAGGATCGCTCGCCTTGTCATCATCGGTCACCAATCGTCATCGCGCGCATGTGCTGACGGAATCCCGTTGCCACCACCATCACCACGTGCACCAGGAGGAATCCCATGAGCGCCATCCACACCCCGAAGTGAATCGTGCGCGCCGATTGCATGCCGCCGAACAGCGTGAGCAGGAACGGAAAGGCCGTCGTCACTGCAGGCGACATCGTGACACCGGTGAGGCCGGCAAGCGGCAGCAAGAAGACGATCACGAACGTGTAGGCGATCTTCTGCAGCGTGCCATACGGCGAGCCGGCATCGCGCCGGACCGCGAAGCGAACGTGGCGCCGCACGTCCTCGCTGAGGCGCGCGGGCGCCAGATCACCAGCGGCGGGCACTATGCGGCGTCGAAGGTGCCCCGTCAGGACACCCGCCGCGAGGTACGCAAGCCCCGTAAGGGTGAGCAGCCAGGCCGTGAGGAAGTGCAGGCTGCGCCCCCATGCATTTTCGTTGAACAGGGGAAACGTGCGGCTTGCCGACACGGGTGAGCCCGTGCGATCGAAGAACGGCGTCACCGACGCCCACCCGCCGTGCCGGTAATTGGGGCTGATGGGCAACTCGATCAGGGCAGGCGTCAAGCCGTTCCCGACGTCACCCCAGTACAGTCGCGGATGTGCCATCAGGATCACGAAACCCGTGAAGGCGAGCACCAGGATGCTCACGGCCGCGACCCAGTGGGCGCATCTCGTCCACGCGGGATGGTGCGACGACGCGTGCCTGGCGCCATCGACAGACATGGCAGTGGCTGGACTTCAGCTGATGATACGCCCGGCACCAGAAAACCTCGGCGCCGGGCGGTCGTCCCCGAGGACGCAGGGAGCTCACTGGGGCCAGTGGCCAAGTGCACGACGGACCAGCACGAGCTGGCCGACGTGATAGGCCGTGTGGTCGGCGGCCAGCAGGATCGCACGCAAGTACGTCTGCCGTGAGGAGCCCGTCGGCACGGGCTGCGTCAGGTCCTCCACCGTGCGCGCGATGGCCTTCAATGCCTCGCGGCCCTGGAGGTACGCCGCGACGCTGTCGGCCCACGCGGTGGCCGTCGGCGGTGCGGGAGTTCGCGGCCAGTAGTCGCCCGGCCATGCCTTCGTGTGCTCGTACGCCGCGTTGTTGCAGAACTCGACGATATCGTCCTGCGCAAGGCGCATGTGTTCCAGCAACTCCCAGGGCGAGTGCGGGAAACCGTCTGCACGCGCACCCTGGCTTGCCAACGGGATCCCATCGACGGCCTTGTCGAACGTGACATGTGCATCCTCCCACTCGAGGACGTCGGCAAGGTGCGCACGAAGAGCGCTGGTGAGTGAGGGCATGACCGCGATCGTATGGTCATCGCGGCTGACGGGGCAACTCGTTCAGGCGTCCCTCAGAGCCTCGCTTGGGTTGAGCCTGAGCGCGCGCATGGCAGGCCCGATGCAGGCGAGCAGGCAGGCGACGAGCATGACGGCGCTCGTCAGTCCGAGGTACCCGCCGAAGAGCGCGATGTCTTCGAAGGGCTGGCCCGACGGGCCCTGACCAAGGGCGAGGGCTATCAGCAGCAGGGCAGTTCCGCCAGCGATGCCGCTCGCCATGAGCATCACGGCCTGCGACAGGATGCCGGTGAGGACCTGACGCGGCATGGCGCCAAGCGACACACGCAGTCCGATCTCGCGCGTCCGCCGAGACACACTGACCGAGGCGAGCGAGAAGATGCCAAGCGCCGAGAGGAACAGGACGAGAGCCGTCACCGCGACCTCCGCTGCGAGGAACACCAGCAGGAACGTATCGCGGATCCAGTCCTGCATCGGCTGTACGTCGGGCACGAGGATGCGCGCATCGACCGTCGTCGCCATGAGCGGCAGCCGAGCGGCGAGCGCAGCCGGAGCACTACGCATACGCACACTCATCAGAAGGGGAGACATGGCTCCTGCAGTCGCGGCGTGAAACACGGACGGTTGCTCGTCGCCCTTGTCGTCAGGGTCGAGGTCGAAGTCACGCACGACGCCCACGATCTCGTACGGGGGCTCAGGCGCGGCCGCGTCAGCCACGGCCGACGACGCCGGGTACCGCAGGCGAGCCCCGATCGGTGAACCATGACCGGCCTCGCGTGCAAACGCTCGCGCGAACGCCTCATTGACGATGACGGTTCGGGCCGTGGGAGACGAATCGCCCTCGTGGAATGGTCGGCCGGCGAGTATCGGCCTGTCGAACACGTCGAAGAACCGTGGCATGACCGCCGATGTGAGAACGTCGCCGTCGTACACCGGTGTGGCGCCGCGAGAGGACTCCACCGTTGCAAATCGCCTCGTCGCACCGGCCCCGGGGACTCGATCGGCAAATACGACCGCCGCGACGCCAGGTTCTTGCTCGACGCGTCGCGCAAGTGCCTCGAACGTCTCCGTCCGGCGTTTCTGGAGCTCCGCTGTCGTCTCCTCGTCGAATGGGCGGTCCAGATCGATGCGCGCAGACAGATACTCCCGACTGGGGAACTCTCCGCGGATGCGGATCTTCCGCGTTGTCTGGCTTGCGCTCTCCATCGCGGCCGGGATGCCCATGGCGGTCAGCGCGACCTGCGCGATCATCGCGCCCGTCCACAGGCGACCGAATCGCAGCGTCGCCCGACCGGTACCCAGGTTCGCGAGATGAGGCTGCAGACGCGCGCGCGTGACCCGCAGCGCCGGAAGCACGGACAGCATCACCGCGCTGACGACCGCAAGACCACCGGCATACAGCACCGTCGAGGGATCCAGGCCAGGCGCCATCCAGAACGGTGCGCCTCCACTGCCGCGATTGACGCTTTCGATGCCCCACGCCAGCGCCCGATCGACAGCCAGCAGACCAATCGCCGCCGACACGGACGCGAGCACGAGCGCTTCCATGAAAAGCTGGCCGATGATGCGGGCCCGGCCCGCACCGAGCGCCGCACGAATCGCGATCTCTCCCTCCCGTGTCGCGGTCCTCGCGTACACCAGCGTGCCGACGCTCATGCAGGCAATCGCCAACACCATCAGCACGGGCAGATTCCGCGTGGCAAGCGCCCCACCATCGAGGAAGTCCGTGGCTTCGCCGAGCCGTGTCACGGCCGGCCGGAGATGCTCGTGCGTGGCCGGGAACGCCTCGGACGAGCGCTGGCCGAAGGCGCGCACCTCCGCATTCGCCTGCTCGAGCGTGGTCCCGGATGCGAGCCTTCCGATGACGCTGATCGGGGCACCCTCGAGCGGCTGGTACGAAGCGCGCAGCGCCAGCGGTGCCCATGCATCGTGGTTGAACGGGTAGCCGAACCCTTCGGGCATCACGCCAACGACGGTCGCCGGTGCGTTGCCCAGCCGCACGACCAGCCCGAGGACGTCTTCTCGACCGTTGAGGTAGCGCTGCCAGACGTCGTAGCCGAGCACGACCACGCCCGGCGCACCGGGCCGTTCGTCGGAGTGCACCAGGCCGCGCCCGAGCAGCGGCGGCACCCGTGTCGTGGCCAACGCGGCGACCGTCAACTCCGCAATCTGGATCGGTTCCGGAGCAGCGTTGCCGACGATCAGGTTCCGCGTGTCCGTGCGGTACGCCCCCAGATCCTCGATGGTCGCGAGTGCGTGCCGCCACTCCTGGAAGTCGTGCAGCACCCGATGTTCGGGCGCATTCGTTCGCGCATCTTGCGTCTCGATCGTGACGATGCGGTCGCCTTCAGGCAGCGGGATCCGCGGCGACAGGATCTTGCCGGTCAGGTCGTACCAGCCGGCGCCGATGCCAATCGCAATGGCGATCGCCAGTCCGCCCGCAAGCGTCAGGCCCGGATACTTGAGCAGCATCCGGAAGCCGAGCTTCACGTCGAGCGACAGGCCGCCCAACCACGCCAGTCCGCGGCCCTCACGTAACTCCTCCTTGTGCTTTTGGACGCCCCCGAATGCCGCGAGCGCCTGCCGACGTGCTTCATCGGCAGCGAGACCTCTGCCCCGCATCAGATGGTCAGCTTCCATCTCGATGTGGAACCGGAACTCGTCGTCCATCCGCGACTCGGCGGATCGGCGAGCGAACAACAGGCGCAGGCGCGTGCGAGCGCTATCGAGCCATTGCATCGGCGTCTTTCGTGCGAAACGGGATCGGGACGCACGCTTCTCAGGTCGCAGGTCTCAGGTCTCAGGCATCAGGCATGAGGCATCAGTCGGTGCGCAGTACGGCGTCGAGTGCCGCAGCGAAGCGCTTCCAGCTCTCGACCTCCTCGCCAAGGGCACGGCGTCCGGCGGCGGTCAGCCGGTAGTACCGGGCCTGCCGGTTGTTGTCGGTCACGCCCCAGTCGCTCGCGATCAGCCCGTCTTTCTCGAGACGCTGCAGCGCGGGGTAGAGCGATCCCTGGTTCATCGCGAACTCGCCAGCCGACAACTGCTGGACGCGCTGGCTGATTCCCCAGCCGTGCGTCGGCGAGAGCGAGAGGGTCTTCAGGACGAGCAGGTCGAGCGAGCCGCGGAGGGCTTCGATGGGCGAACGTGGGGGCACGGCGGCTCCGGGATTGCGGCGTCTTCTGTCGCTATCGAGAGAAGCTACCAGCGCACTCCTGTCGCTGTCAAGAGGAAGTCCTTCGATCCGAAGCTCAGACGGCGTCGGAGCTGCTCGTGAACCGGAACTCGCGGATGCGTGCCGCGGGACACACGAGCGACAGGCCGGACCCGCCGACGCCTTCGCCGCTCACGACGCGTTCTGGCGCCGTCATCGCGTCGACGTTGTTCAGCGCGACGACCGGGCTCTCGTTCCAGCGCATGTTCCTGACCGGACGCGTCACCTTGCCGTTCTCGATCAGGAAAAGACCGTCCCGCGTCAGTCCGGTGAGCAGGATCGTCTGCGGATCGAGCGGGCGGATGTACCAGAACCGCGTGACGAGCAGTCCCCGCTGGGTGCCGGCGATGAGGTCGGCCATCGTGGCGGTGCCGCCGTCCATGATCACGTTCGACGGCGTGGAGATTGGCGCCTTGCCCATCTTCTGCGCCCAAAAGCGCGAGTAGAACAGATTCTGGAGTACGCCCTTCTCGACCCACACGCGCTTCTCGGCCGGCAACCCCTCGTTGTCGAAGCTCACGGTCGGAGCCAGCGGATGCGCGGGGTCGGAGTAGATACGGACGCCATCGCCGACGATCTGCTCGCCGATCCTGTTGCCTCCGCCCTTCTTGGCAAAGAAGCTGCGTCCCTCGTCGGCCTGGCGGGCGTTGGCCGAGAACAGCATGAAGGCGACCATGTCGGCCACCGCTGCGGGCTCCAGCACCACCGTGTAGGTGCCGGGCTCGATGCCCGTGGGGTTCCGGGCCATCGCCGCCTTGCTGATGGCCGTCTCCGCCAGGACGTCTGGCCGCAGGAGTCCGAGCTGATTGAAGGACTTCGAGGCCCAGCCCGAGCCCGATCCATCCGGCGTGCGTGCCGTCAGGTTGTAGTCCGCTGCCGTGAAGCGGTCGTAGGCAAACAAGCCTTGCGAGCTCGCGACCGCCTGCATGGCAGCCTGCGTCTCCACGAAGCCGGCCGAGACGACCTCATTCTTCTTCGCGAGCGCGATGGCCGTCGCGACAGACGACGCCCGCCACTCGGGTGTGGCCGACGCCACGTCGTCGAAGTACGCGGTCGCTGGCGTGTACGTCTGCGGTCCGAGCAGCGGCATCGCCTCCGGGTTCTCCGGTGAGACCTTCGCGATCTCCTCGGCGTTGCGCAGCGCGGTCTGCAGGCTCGCGTCGTCGAATCGCGCAGTGGTCACCGTTCCGGAACGCTTGCCGAAACGCGACGTGATCGCCAGGCTGACAGCCGATGTCGCGCCGGCCGTGGTCACCGTGTTGCGTGCGAAGCGCACACTGGCGCGTTCGCTGCCGTTGATGGCCACGAACGTCTGCTCGGCCTTGCTCAGGGCGAGCGCGCGGTCGGCCAGCGTCTTTGCCTGTTCTTTCGTCCAGATCATGTCTACTGCCCGGTGTTGAGGATGTTGACGCCAGCAAAGCGCGCGATCGGACAGCCGTGGCTGACCGAGTTGCTCTGGACCGGTTGCCCCTTGCCGTCGTTGAATGCGCCACCCAGCGCGTAAGTGGACGGGCCGCCCAGCATGTCGCACGCCTTCCAGAACTCTGGCGTGTTCGACTGATAGGCGAGGTCACGCAACTGCGTGGTGATCTTGCCGTTCTTCACTTCCCAGAACGTCTGCCCGCTGAACTGGAAGTTGTAGCGCTGGTGGTCGATGCTGAAGCTCGCGTCTCCCTTCACATACACGCCGTCGGCGGTCGCGCTGATGATGTCGGCCTCACTGACGTCCTTGGTGCCCGCTTCGAGTGAGACGTTGGGCATGCGCTGAAACGGCACCGAGCCCCAGCTGTCTGCATAGCTGCAGCCGTGCGAGGCCTTCTGGCCAATGAGGTGCGCCTGGTCGCGCGTCGTCTGATAATCGACAAACGTCCCGTCCTTGACGAGGTGCCATCGGCTGCTCTTGACCCCATCGTCGTCGTAGCCGCAGGTCGCCATGCCGTTCTCCTGCGTCCTGTCGGCGACCAGATTCACGAGCTTGGAACCGAACTGGAAGGTCCCGAGCTTGTCGGTCGTCAGGAAGCTCGTTCCCGCGAAGTTGGCTTCGTACCCGAGCGCCCGATCGAGCTCGGTGGGGTGTCCCACGGACTCGTGAATCGTCAGCCACAGGTTGGAGGGGTGGAGGATCAGCGTCTTCGGCCCGGACGGCGCTGGCTTGGCCTTGTGCGTCGCAACGGCTTCTTCGGCAGCGACGCGCGCTTCCTGCAGCAAGGGGTAGGACTCGACGTACTCGTAGCCCATGCCCATCGGCGACGTGAGCGAGCGCCGCGAGTAGAACTTGCCCGTCGCCTTGTCCACGGCCGTGATCGTGAACGACGGATAGGTGCGAATCAGTGACTGCTCGATGTGCGAGCCTTCGCTCGACGCGAAGTACTTGTGCTCGTTGACAAACTGCATGAACGCCGACACGAAGCTGGCGCCTGGGACCTTCAGAGCCTCCTCGTGAATCTGCAGCAGCAGGTCGAGCTTCGGCTGCAGCGGCATCTCGAACGGGTTCTTCTTGACCGGCGTGTTCCAGCTCGTGTCGAAGCCTTCGACGGGCGCGAGCCGGACCGGCTCCTGGTTGATCGCACGGTTGGCCTTGGCGATCCCCACGGCCTGGGCCGCGACGCGCGCGATCTCGTCCTTGCTCACGGCGCTGCTGCTGGCAAAGCCCCAGGTGCCGTCGACGATCAGGCGGATGCCGAAGCCATGGTCGTCCGTGTTGGCGATGTTCTGCACACGGCGGTCCCTGGTGAAGATGAACTGGTTGCGGTAGCGGTTGATGCGGATGTCCGCGTAGGTCGCGCCCAGCTTCTTCGCGGTTGCCAGGGCGGCATCGGCGAGGTCGCGGAGCTCGGACGAGCCTTGCCCGAACAGCACCTCCGGCGAGGCCGACGAGGCCGCTCCGAGTGCGATCATGGACTGGACGAACTGGCGACGGTCGATCATCGGGGAATCCTGATGTGAACCCTGTCCGGCTGAGGTGCGTATCGGGGCCATCGTATCGCAGCTTGTCGACCTCGTCGCGAACCATTCTCCTCGCGGCGCGGTTGCCGGATCGCTGGTCGCGGCGCAAGATTGTTTGCAGGGAGGGACGACCTTGTCAGAGCGATCAGGAACCCTCGCTGGCGATCCGTTCGATGGCCGCCACCCGACCAGTCACGAACGCCTGGCAGGACAACCCTGGGATGCGTCGTACGAGGACGGTCCGCCGCCCTGGGACATTGGCCGGCCGCAGCCAGCCATCGTGCGCGTGGCATCCGAAGGCGGATTCTCCGGCGCGGTGCTCGATGCGGGCTGCGGGACCGGCGAGAACGCCCTTCACGTCGCCTCGCTGGGATTGACGGTGCTGGGCGTTGACGTGGCCGAGACAGCACTGGCAATCGCCCGACAGAAGGCCGGCGATCGTGGGATCGAGGTCGAGTTCGCTGCGGCTGATGCGTTCAAGCTGGAGCGCTTGCGGCGCAGGTTTCAGACAGTGCTGGACTGCGGATTGTTCCACACCTTCGACGGCGATGAGCGACCAGCCTATGTGGCGAGCCTGGCGTCGGTGACCAAGCCCCGTGGAACCCTGTATGTGCTGTGCTTCAGTGACGAAGGTCCCGACACCGGCCCGCACCCCATCAGTCGGGCAGAGCTGAGAGCGGCGTTCACCCCCAGCACTGGATGGACTGTCGCCGCCATCGAACCGGACCGCATTCAGACGAGACTCCACGACGACGGTGCACCGGCGTGGTTCGCGACAATCAAACGGCTCTAGGCTGCGGAAACTTGTATGGCCACCGGCTCAGAGCATCGTCAGCAGCCTGGTCGTAGTGTTCCAGTTGCGGATGGTGACGCCCTTGCCGCTCTGGATGTACGTCACCACGTCGCTGAAGCCGAGCGCCCCGAAGCTCTCGCGCAGTACGCTCATCTTGATCAGGTTGTTGCCGCCGACGTTTGATACCGCGCAGGAGCGCCACGAAGCGGTTCGCGGCTGTCACTGGCGCGGCGTGGCCTGGCTTCGGCATACGTGACTGGCAGTTCCTCAGGTCGTGCGCAGGATCACACGCGCCCTGGTCTTGATGGCCTCGTTCGCGCCGATGCAGGCACGTGCGGACGCCATGGCCTTGTCGGGCCCGCAGAGCAACGGCGTGCCGACGCGAATGGCCGAGCAGAACCGCCGCATCTGCAATCGCGTCGCCGATGACCGTGCCGCGGGGGCGGCGCCAGCCGCCGGCAGCGTCTCCGCTCGATTGGTCGCCTGATTCGTGTTGCCCGCCATGGTCTCGGAGGACTGCGCTACCGCACCCGGGCCGGCCGGCGTCACCTCGATGCCGGTCTGACGCCCGCCGCCGCCCTCCTGGAACAGGAGCGCCTCGCGCTCGGCCAGCATGATTAACGTCCCCTTCGTGCCCATGTACATCTCGTAGTACTCGTCGAACGCGTTGGACTCGATGGACGAGAAGGAGGCCGTACGGCCGCCTGGATACTCGAAGTTCACGAAGACGTGATCGAAGACTTCCCGATTCTCGGGGAACCGGTAGAGGCCGCCCGAGGCAATCACTGCCTCCGGCGCAGACCCGAGGAACCAGTTCACTGCGTTGACCTGGTGACTGCCCAGCTCCGCCATCAGCCCCTGCGAGTACTTCCAGTAGAGGCGCCAGTTGATCAGGTGGTCGAACGTCGGGTAACCAAAAGCTGACGGGTCGTAGTCGGGCGACGGCAGCTCCGCCTTGCGCCGCCAGCTGCCGTTCCGGTGCCACGCGAGTCGCACGTGATAGATGTCGCCTAGGACGCCAGCCTTCACGATCCCCTCGTGGGCGGCCTGGTACATCGGGTTGTGATTGCGCTGGTATCCGATCTCGAGGACGCGGTCATTGCGAAGCGCCGCAGCGCGCATGCGTTCGCAGCTCTCGACGTCCCACGCCATCATCTTCTCGCACAGGACGTGCTTGCCGGCGTCGAGACACCCGATGGCGAGCTCCGCGTGGGACCACAGCGGCGGCGCCACGATGACGGCTTCGACATCCTCCTTCTGGAGCATCTCGCGCCAGTCTGCGTAATGGCGCACCGGAGGCATGCTGTTCCTGGCAAGCACTCCGTCTGCAAGCTTCAGCTGCGCAGGGTTGATGTCGCAGATGGCACGCACGTCGCCGTAATCGGGATCGACGTTGGTCAACTGCGCCCGCCCCTGCGAGCCGAGGCCGATGAACGCGAGTCGCACCCGGCCGCCCGGCGCCGGACCACGCAGCGCAGCGGCTGCGCCGAGCGCAGCCACCGCCGGCGTGCCCGCCAGCACCTTCAGGAAGTTGCGTCGGCCAAGTTCGATCTGTTCGGGTGTGAGATTCATGCCACTGCCTCTTGAACCGGGATGGTTGCCGGGCGAGCCCGCAGCCACAGCCGATCCAGTCCAGCGATCGATCCGGTACGAAACGCGAGCAGCACGATCACCGCGCACGCCTCGACCAGGTTCTTGTTGACGAGGAGATAGGTGCCTTCGGCGCGCACGTCGATGCCGCCGGTGGGCATTGCCGCCAGGTAGAAGATCACCAGCAGTGCCAGCGCGCCGCTGCAACCCCACTGAGTGAACAGCCCGAGCATCAGGCTCATGCCGACTGCTGCCAGCGCAAGCGCAATCGCGAGATCGAGTGACCCGATCCACGCCACGCTGCCCATCCAGTGAAACAGCGGTGCCAACGGGCCAGTCGCCGCCTTCAGGTACGCTGCCGACGACCATGATGGAAGCGGCGCGCCAGCCAGGCTCCACGCGGGATGCAGGAGCTTCGTGTAGCCCTCGTAGAGGAAGTGCCACCCGACCAGCGTGCGCAGGATCACCAGCGACGTCTGCTGCAACGGGGAAACATGCAATGAGGCCATGAAGAGATGTCCCTCAGTCGCCGACGACCCTGGCAGTTGGGTAATGGCCAACGACGATCGTCTGTCCGGATTCGTCGTCCGGCGTGATGAGCGCAAGTACGTCGGGATGCTCGCTGCAGTACCGCCTCGCCAGGTCGACCCCCCCGACCAGGAAACCGGTCGACAGCGCGTCGGCCCGTGCAGCGCTCGAGGCGACGACGCTCACCGACAGGATGCCGTCAGCCGGCCAGCCGGTCCGCGGATCGATGACGTGACCGTACCGTCGCCCGTCCTGGACCACGAACTGTTCGCCGGCGCCGCTCGTTCCAAGCGCCGCGTTCCGCAGCGAGAGCGTTGCGATGGGTTGCCCGGGTCGGAGAGGCGAGACGACGTCGACCACCCATCCTGCGCCGCGACCACCCATGGCCACGATGCTGCTGCCGCCGGCAGACAGCAGTGCGTGGTGCACCCCCGAGTCGCGCAGCACCGAGGCTGCGCAATCGAGTGCGTAGCCCTTGCCCACGGCGCCGAGGTTCACCTCGATCCCGGGACGGCTGAACGCCACTGCCGGCGGATCGGAACTTACGTGCACCGCACCGAAGCCGACCTGGCGGCGCGCCTCCTCGATCGCCGCTCGCTGAGGTACTCGTGGCTCCCGCCCGAGGAAGCCCCAACACCGGCTGAGCGGCGTCGTCGTCAGGTCGAAGGCGCCATCGGTGTCCCGATGCACGCGTTGGCAGTCCATCAGCAGTTCCGCCACACCCGCCGGCACCGCGACGGCCCGGTCAGCCGCGTTGCGGTTCAGTTCGGAGATCGCACTGGTCGCGATGAACACGCTCAACTCGTGCTCGAGACGGTCGATTTCGTCGAGCGCGGTCAGCGCGGCCGGGACGAATGCCCGGTCCGCCGCGGCGAGCGTGACCTCGAACCGGCACGCCATGGCACGACGATGGACGTGGATCCAATGGCCGTAGGCCTCCTCGCGTCCGTCGCCGCCGCTTCGCGGCGAGAACGCGGCGAGAAGTTGGCGGCGATCCGTCAGGGAACGCGTGTTGAGTCCATACCGAGGCGCAGGTGGGGAAGCCATGTCCGACCAGTCAACCAAAGCAAGGAACGATCCGTCTCGCCCGCGCCATCATTCGTCCCGGCAACGGCCGCGAATCGGCAGGGAACCGCAGATGAGCCGGGGAAAAATTCCGGTCCACGGGAAGAACTCGCAGCCAGCCCGAGCCCGGGGGCCTCATCGCGTGCCGCGACGGGGTGGCTTCTTTTTCTGGCTCACGTACCGGTGCGCGCCGATCACCAGCCCGCGCAGGGCATCGGCGCCGACGCGGCGGAGGCGCACCAGCACGCACGGATAGCCGACGTAATGCTCCTTCAGGTAATAGCTGTCGGGATCTTCCGCGACCAGCAGGTCGCGATCGGCGATGTCCATCATCACGACGAGCGTGTCGGTCTCGGCCGACTTGTGCGACGCGATGCAGACGAACATCGTGCCGCCGGTCTTCAGCGCCGGCTTGCCAAAGGTGGTCGTGAGCTCGACATCCGGCAGGGTGCGGCCGATGGCGGCGACCGACGCGAACGGATCAGCGGGGCGCCTGGCCACGAGCCGAGTCTACGCCGGCCGCGCCGATCGGAGCCACGCCTTCGGCGCGCAAGAGGCTCACGTCGCGCATCGGTGCGCGTCCGAAGAAGCGCGCATACTCGCGGCTGAACTGCGATGGACTGACATAGCCGACCAGCCGGCACGCACGACCCGCGTCGATGCCCTGGAACAGCATCAACCGCCTGGCTTCGTGCAGGCGCATCAACTTCTGGTACTGCAACGGGCTCATCGACGTCACGGCCTTGAAGTGCTGGTGGAACGAGGAGACGCTCATGTTCACCAGCTCGGCGAGTTCCTCGACGCCGGTCGGTTGCGCGTAGTGCTCACGCAGCCAGGCGACCGCCTGCGCGATGCGGTGCAGGCCGGACTCGGCTTGTCCGATCTGCGCGACCCGCGCGCCTACGGGGCTGCGCAGCAGGCGAATCAGGATCTCGTCGATGATCAGCGGCGCAACGAGTTCGGTGTCGGCGGGGTGGGCCATCGACACCAGCAGGCGGGTCACCGCATCGACGATCGCCTCGGTGGTGTGGCCCACGTACAGCCCACGCTCCGATGGCGGTCTTGGCGTCCCGTGCGGGTGGACCTTCAGCGTCAACTCGGCGACACGGTACGGGTCGAACTCCAGCTTGAACCCGAGATACGGCGCCTCGGCGCTCGCAGCGGTGACCTGTGCGGCGATCGGGAGATCGACCGAAAACACCAGCATCCTGGCGGCGTCGTACGCGAAAGTCTCCGTGCCGAGCATCGCGACCTTCCCGCCCTGCGCCACGAGGCAGAGCGCCGGACGCTGCGTGACATGCACCGGCTCATGGCTCGGCCGCGACCATCGGAGAGCAAACACGCCGGTTCGCCTCAGTTCGAAGCGTCCGTCGTACGGGGCATAGCGCGCCAGGAGGTCGGCGAGCCGGCGGACCGACATACTGTCCGGGGTGACGAGCTGGTCCGGCGCGGGATGCCGCGTGAACTGGTCAACGACGGCCGGCGCCGCCGGCGCCGTGCGGGTGTCAAGCATCGTGGCCTCGACGTGAGAGCGGAGGGACGACATGAGGTGTTCGGGCGATGAGCGTTCAGACATCGTAGCGCTCCGAGGACGACGGGGTTTGCCCAATCCTGTGACGAACTTGCTTCATCGTCCAGTCGCTGAGTTGCCACGGGCGCACACGACGGCACGAGAAAACCATTACAGGCCGGGCCTGGCCGGCGCAGCGGACCCCGGAGCGTCTATGCAGACCGACAAGCGCAAGGCCTCGATCATGTTCACGGCGATGCTCATGGCGATGGCTCCGCTCGCCTCGCCGGCAGGGGCGCAGACGCTGGTCATCAACCGCAGCGGCACTCGCGCAGTCCGGCAGGCCCCCCCCGACAACTTCACGGGTAGCGCGCGTGTCGACATGCTGTTCGACTCGCTCCTCTCCTCGGCAGCCAGTGGCGGCTCGGTCACATTCGAGCCCGGGGCCCGCACGGCCTGGCACTCGCACCCTGGTGGCCAGACCCTGATCGTCACGGTCGGCACCGGCCGCGTCCAGCGCTGGGGTGACGCGGTCGAGGCGATTCGTGCGGGTGACGTGGTCAGGATCCCAGCTGGTCAGAAGCATTGGCATGGAGCGGCGCCGCAGACATCCATGACGCACATCGCGATTACCGAGCCTCGGGGAGGCACGGCCGTGCAGTGGATGGAACAGGTGAGCGAGGAGCAATACAACGCTGCGCCCGCCGGCGAGCGGGGTTTGGCACCGGCGCCTCCCGAGGGACAGGCTGCGCAGCAGCCTCCCGCCGGCGAGCAGGGCGCCAGGCGGCCCTCGGGAGACCTTCAGCAGAGGCTCGCGCCCGGCCTCGCGACCCTCACCGACGATGTCCTGTACGGCGATGTGTGGCGACGGCCCGAGTTGTCGCCGCGCGACCGCAGCCTCGTGACCATCGCGGTGCTGATCGCGACGGGCAAGACGGCACAGCTCGCCGGTCACCTGACGCGGGGCCTCGAGAACGGGCTCCAGCCCAGCGAGACATCCGGCCTGCTGGCGCACCTCGCCGTCTACAGCGGCTGGCCGAATGCCGTTTCGGCACTGCAGGTGTATGAGGGGGTGTATTCCGCGCGGAAGGTGGACACTGCCGCACTACGAACTGTCGCACCGCGCCTCCCGGCGACCGCCGCCGCCGCGGGAGTCCCGGGGCCGAGCGAGGCCGCGACTGCCGTCGCGCCGAAGTTCGTGCAGTTGACCACAGACGTTGTGTTCGATGACCTCTGGCGACGATCGGATCTCGCGCTGCGCGATCGAAGCCTGGTCACAATCGCCGCACTGGCGGCCATGGCTGACGACGACCAGCTCGAGATCTACCTGCGTCGCGGACTCGAGAGTGGCCTGACCCGCGACCAGATCACCGAAGCGGTGACGCACATGGGCTTCTACGCCGGCTGGGGCAAGGCAACCACGGCGATGTCAGTGATCGCGCGAGTCGCACCGGAGCCGGTTCGATGAAGTCGCAGACCCGATGTCCGACTGAAGAAGAAAGGCTTCGACAAATATGTCGGACAACGGTAGGGCCGGCTCTCCGAGCCCGGCCCCCTTGGCGACGTTACCTATACGAATGTTTCAGGATGGCTTCCGGCAACCGCGCCCCGTGCACCTCGATCGCCGCGCTGGCCGACGCGATGTCGCGGAGGTCCTCCGGTGTGAGCGTGACGTGTGCCGCACCGAGGTTCTCTTCGAGGCGATGCAGCTTCGTCGTGCCTGGGATCGGCACGATGAAGGGCTTCTGCGCCAGCAGCCACGCCAGGGCGATCTGCGCCGGCGTCGCCCCCTTCGGTTCGGCGATCCGCTTCAGGAGATCCACCATCGCGACGTTCGCGGCTCGTGCCTCGGGGACGAAGCGCGGAGACGAGGCGCGGAAATCCGCGGCGTCGAATGTGGTCGTGGCGGAGATCGCTCCTGTCAGGAAACCCGCGCCCAGCGGACTCCAGGGCACGAATCCGATGCCGAGTTCCTCGCAGGTGGCGAGCACACCGTTCTGCTCCACGTCGCGCGTCCAGAGTGAGTATTCGCTCTGGATGGCCGCGAGCGGCTGAACCGCGTGGGCCCGGCGGATCGTCTGCGGCGCCGCTTCCGAGAGGCCGAAGTGCTTCACCTTGCCGGCGGTGATGAGTGCCTTGACGGTCCCCGCGACATCCTCGATTGGCACGTCCGGATCGACCCGGTGCTGGTACAGCAAGTCGATGGTGTCGACCGCGAGTCGCGTCAACATCGCGTCGACCACGCGACGGATGTGCTCGGGGCGGCTGTTGAGGCGACCGGTACGTGCGCCCGTCTGCGCGTCGAGGTCCCAGCCGAACTTGGTCGCGACCGACACCTGCGCGCGAATGGGCGCGAGCGCCTCGCCGACGAGGACTTCGTTGGTGAACGGGCCGTAGGTCTCCGCGGTGTCGAAATGCGTGACGCCGCGCTCGAACGCGGCGCGAATGATGCCGATCCCCTCCGCGCGGTCGGTCGCCGGGCCGTAGACGCTCTCGAGACCCATGCACCCATAGCCAATGGCCGAGACGTCGAGACCGTTCCTGCCGAGAGTGCGCTCTTCCATGATTTGCATTTCTTTTTGCGTGGCCGTCCCACGCCATGACCGCGGCCGATATTCGCAGCGTAGCAAACGCCCCGCACCGCGAAATGCCCAATGCTTCGAAAGACTGGCTCGTTCGTTCGGCCCGGCCGGTGCAGGGCCGCGCTCGGAGAGCGGGCCCTACCGAAGCGCGACTTCCGACTCCCGACTCCCGGACCTGTGACCGGCAAGATTCATGGAGGAACAGGCAAGACTGGCTCGAGGTAAAGCGGTAACCTACGGACATCCGTAAGGCTGCACATATCTCAGCGCAGAGAGGATTGGCCGTGACACCCAAGGACGACTCTTTGGCCGGCGTTGATCATGGACGCCGCAATTTCCTCAAATCGACAGGTGTCGTCGGCGTGGCGGCGAGCGTCATCTCGCCGAGTGCCGAGGCGCAATCCGGCCCGGCCGCGCTGGGGCCTGGCGCCGTGCCCGTCCGTCTGAACGTCAACGGCCGCCAGCTGGACCTGATGCTCGAGCCGCGGGTGACGCTCCTCGACGCGCTGCGTATGCGCGCCGACCTGACCGGCAACAAGCGCGGCTGCGATCGGGGCGCCTGCGGCGCCTGCACGATGCTGGTCGACGGTCGCCCGGTCTACTCGTGCTCCACCCTGGCGATCGCGGTGCAGGGCAAGCAGATTCGCAACGTCGACGGGCTCGCCAACGGCGACACGCTGCATCCGGTGCAGGCGGCCTTTTGCGAGAAGGACGCGCTGATGTGCGGCTTCTGCACGCCGGGTTTCATCATGGCGAGCGTCGGCCTGCTCGAGAAGCATCCCAACGCGACCGCGGAACAGATCCGCAAGGGCCTCGACGGCAACATCTGCCGGTGCGGGACGTTCCCGCGCATCTTCGAAGCGGTGTCGAGCGTGACGGGAGGGCAGCGTGCCTGAGCAGACACCACAGCCGCAGCCGCCACCACCGCAGCCGGCCCAGGGACAGGGACAGGGGACAGGGACAGGGCGGACGACCACCCGCCGCAGCGCAGGCGCCTGCCGACCCACGTTACGCGTGGCCGGCCACACGCACCGTACTCGGCACGCCCGTCAAGCGCTTCGACGGGCCCGACAAGGTCACCGGCCGTGCCAGGTACACCTTCGACATCAATCGCCCCGGCATGCTTTACGCACGCATCGTCCGGTCGCCGCATCCGCATGCGCGGGTTGCCGCGATTGACTTGACGGCGGCGCGTCGTGCCCCTGGTGTCCGAGCGGCGCTGGTTCATCGTGAGTCCGGCACCGAGCCGAGCAGCCGCGTGATGTTCCAGGGCGACGAGGTCGCGGCCGTGGCTGCCGACACCGAGGAACAGGCCATCGACGCCGCGCGCCTCGTGAAGGTCGACTACGAAAAGCTGCCCCACCTTGTCAACGTGGCCGCGGCGCTGACCGGACAGGCGCCGCCGGTGTTCACGACCGGTAACGTGCGCCAGGGCCAGACGCAGGAATCTGGTGATCTGGCGGCGGGTTTTGCGGCGGCGGCACACACGCTCGAGCAGACCTACGAAACCCACGTCATCACGCACGTATGCCTCGAGTCGCACGGCACGGTGTGCGAGTGGGAGGGCGACAAGCTCACCGTCTGGATCTCCACGCAGGGCATCAATACCGCGCGCGAGAACTTCGCGACCGCGCTGAGCATCCCGCAGGCCAACATCCGCGTCATCTGCCAGTACATGGGGGGCGGCTTCGGCAGCAAGGCGCTGAGCATCGGGGCGGAGGGCCTGTTGTGCGCAAAGCTGGCCAAGGAGACCGGCAAGCCGGTCAAATTGATGCTCGATCGCAAGGAGGAGCACCTGGTTGCCGGCAACCGTCCCTCGTCGGCGGCGCGGGTCAAGGCCGGCGTGTCGGCCGATGGCCTGATCACGGCCTTCGACGCGGAGTCGTGGGGGACCGGTGGCGCCGGGGCGGCGGCGGGGTTCCCGCTGCCGTACATCTACCGGATCGCCAATCGCCGACGCACGCACAAGGACGTGTTCATCAACACGGGCCAGCAGCGGCCGATGCGTGCCCCTGGCCATCCGCAGGGTCGTTCATCACCGAGATCATGATGGACGAACTGGCCGATCTGGCGAGGATCGACCCGGTCGAGTTCCGGATCAAGAACCTGCCACCGGAAGCGCCGAACGCGATGTGGCGCACGTACCTGAGCGAAGGTGCCGAGGCCTTCGGCTGGAGCAAGCGGCACCAGACCGGCGATCCGACCGCGGGGCCGATCAAGACAGGCATGGGCGTCGCCGTCTGTACCTGGGGCGGCGGCGGGCGCGGCCCCGCACAGACGCATTGCGAAATCGCCGCCGACGGTAGCGTGATCATGCGCGTCGGGACGCAGGACATCGGCACCGGCACGCGCACGCTGGTGGCGGTTGTCGCCGCCGACACGCTCGGCCTGCAGGCGGCACAGGTCACGCCGCAGATCGGCGACACGCTGTACGGCGTCAGCCCGCTGTCGGGCGGGAGCACCACGGCCGCCAGCATCAGCCCGGCGATTCGAGTCGCCGCGGTCAAGGCGCTCGATGCGTTGAAGGAGAAGGTCGCGCCCGTCCTCGGTGTCGAGCCTGCCACGCTGGTTGCGACCGGCGGGCGCGTGCACGTCCAGGGCGATACGGCCAAGGGCCTGACCTGGGCAGATGCGTGCAAGCACATCGGGCCGCAGGCGATCGCCGTCGACGGCGACTGGCAGCCTGGCATGTCTTCGGTCACCACCAGCGGCGTGCAGTTTGCCGAGGTGACCGTCGACGTCGAGACCGGGATCACCAGGGTCACGCGCGTCCTCGCGATTCAGGATTGCGGCCTGGTCGTCAGCCGGCTCACGGCCGAGAGCCAGGTCTATGGCGGCATCATCGGATCGCTGAACTTCGCGATGTACGAGGACCGTATCCTCGACCGCAACACCGGCCAGATGGTCAATCCCAACATGGAGTGGTACCTGCTGGCCGGCATGTCGGACATGCCACAGATCGAGATCCGGCTGAAGGATCAGCCCGAGCGCGGCGTCATCGGCATCGGCGAGCCGCCAACCGTCCCGACCGCTGCGGCGATCGCGCTAGCCGTCCGCAACGCCTGCGGCGTGACCCTGCGGAGCCTGCCACTCACGCCAGCCCGCGTCCTCAATGCGATGCGACAGCAGCGCCAGGCCACGGCCCGCGCCTAGCCAGGAGACCGCATGAAAGCCTTCAGCTACGTGGACGCGAAGACCGAGAAGGAAGCCGTGGCCGCGCTGACGCCGCAGTTCGAGCAGGCGCTGGCCATCGGTGGCGGCCAGGACCTCCTGGCCCGCATGAAGGACTACATCACCCAGCCCGATCGTCTCGTCAACACGCGGAATGCGCTCGACGCGACCGTGAAAAAGGACAGTGGAGGCTTACGGATAGGCGCGGCGATGACGATCAACGACCTGGCCGAGCAGGCCCAGGTCGCCGAGATGTATCCGGCGATCACCGAGGCGGCCATCGAGGTCGGCACGCCGCAGATCCGCAACCAGGGAACGGTCGGTGGCAACCTGAACCAGCGGCCGCGCTGCTGGTATTTCCGCAACGAGGAGTTCGTCTGCTTCAAGAAGGGCGGCACGACCTGTTTCTCCATCACCGGGGAGAACCAGTTCAATGCCATCCTCGGCGGCGGCCCGAGCTTCATCGTCCATCCGTCGAGCCTCGCGGTCCCGATGCTCGCGTACGGCGCGACGTTCCGCATCCTCGGCCCCAGGGGCGAGCGCCTCGTTCCAGCGGCCGAGTACTTCACGCCGCCGACAACCAACGTCCGGGTCGAGAACGTGCTGGCTCCGGACGAACTGTTGACTCACGTGATCCTGCCGGCTCCGGGCAACGTGAAGAGCGGGCACTACGAAGTGCGGTACAAGACGTCGCACGACTGGCCGATCGCCTTTGCGACCGTCCTGCTGCGCATGGACGGCAACACCGTCCGGTCGGCGCGCGTGGTGATGGGCGCAGTGGCCCCCATTCCGTGGCGTTCACCTGCGGCGGAGAAGGCCCTGGTCGGCAAGCCCATCAATCCGCAGACCGCGGCGGCCGCGGCCGAGGCAGCGTTACAGGGCGCATTGCCCCTCACCGAAAACGCGTACAAGATTGACGTCGCGAAAACCGCCGTCACCCGCGCGATCCTGCGCGCCGCTGGTCAGCAGACCGCCTGATCGCCAGGGAGGCACAGACATGGAATCATTGACCTCACCGAAGATCGTCGTCGGCGTGCACTGCCTCAAGCTGCGCACCAAGGGCATGTACATCCCGGCCCTGGTCGATCCGGACGAGTCCTCGTTCTACGACAGCTACGAGACCTCGGCCTACTGGTGCGCGATGACGCAGACGGGGTTCGGGCCCGACCGTGAACCGGTGCGGCCAGACTCGTGCTGCCACGCTCGCGGCTGTTGCAAGCACTGACGCCGGCGTAAACGTCAGGGCCGCGTTCGGAGAACGGGCCCTACCGTCGATGACGAAGCGTCGAGCAAGCTCGACGCCTACGAGTAGGGCGCGGTCGGCCCGCCGCGGTGAAAGACGGCAGGGCCGGCCTGTCGGTGCCCGACACGCCGTGAAGGTAGGGCTCGCTCCCCGAGTCCGGCAACGGTAAGGCCGGCTCTCCGAGTCCGGCAACGGGTAGGGCCGGCTCTCCGAGCCGGCCACCCTGCGTAGGAGACGCACCATGAAACTGCTTTCAATGTCCGCCGTGTTCCTCACCCTCGCCGCGACGACCCTGTCTGCGGCGCCGGCATCACTCGAAGGGACGTACCTCGAGGCGCGCACCGCGGAGGTCTTCGCCGGCGGCTGCGTCATCAACAGCGAGGCCGGGACGACCGGCCGCGAAGCCGTGCTGGCGTGGAAGGTCGATCGCGGCCAGTTCAACGGCGTGGCGCTCGACGGGCTGTCGGTGATGGCGGCCGTCGCCGGCGACACCAACCTCGGCGTGCACGAGATCGGTGGCGAGCGCGCCCAGACTCGCACCGCGATCGTCGTCGACGCACGCGCCACCGCGGCACAGCGCACGGCGTTGATCGCGATGGTCCAGGCCCTGTCCACGCGGACGGTGAGCGACGTGGTGGAAGTCACGTCGGCGCCGATCGAGTTCGTGGCTGGCGAGAAGGACGTGCGCATCGCAAGCGGCGCGTTTCGTCTGGCCGTTCACAAGGAACTCGACCACACGATGTCGTGCGGGAACAAGCAGTGGTTCAGCCCGCTCGCGACCGTGCACCATGCCCAGGCGGGCACCACGCTCGAGAACGCGTTCAGCGGCAACTCGCTCGGCACGAAGTGGAGCGATCCCAACAAGCGGTCTGCGTTCTACGGCACCTTCTCCTACTGACGTGTCGCGTCTGGTATTGGCCCGCTGAGGTTCTCCGAGCACGCGCGACCGCGCCACGGGCCGCCAGGGCCGACCCGCGTTTGGTACCATGTGCGCGAAAATAGCGTGTTCGAACGGCCTTCGAAGAACAGGAGAACACCATGCGGCAAAAACTCTCGATGATCGCGGCAGTACTCGCGTTTGCGGTCGCCTCCCTCCACGCGGCTGACGTCACTGGCAAGTGGACGGCACAGGTTGCCGGGCGCGACGGCCAGACGCGCGAACAGACATTCACCCTCAAGGCCGACGGGGAGAAGTTGACCGGCACGACCTCGGGCATGCAAGGCGGCGCCGACGTCGAGATCAAGGACGGCACCGTCAAGGGCGATGACATCGCCTTCACCGTCGTCCGCAGTTTCCAGGGGCAGGAAGTCAAGATTCTCTACAAGGGCAAGGTCTCGGCCGGCGAGATCAAGTTCACGTCCCAGCGCGAGGGCGGCGAGCCACGGGAGTTCACCGCCAAGCGCGTAACCTCGTAGTCCTTGTCCGGAGTCCGTCCTCGCACTCGCGAGCACGGACTCCGACCCGCCCCTCCTGCGCGCCCGCGCAGCCGCCTGATTGCGCGCAGACGAGCGCGCCGACAAGCACCCCTTCCCTGTCCGGTCAGGACCATTTCTGCTCATGTAACGTGCGGCACGCGCACCCGACGTCGTCAGTCGTTTGGACGGAACTTGTAGGACCCGTCCAGAGTGCAGTCGTCTGACGGGCAGTTGACATCGATCCGGGCCTCGAAACCGACGAATTGTCCGGTCCCTTCATGGAACGTGCACAGTCCGAGACCGGTCGCCATGTCGAGCGTGCACCTACCGACCGCCCTGTTGCCGTCTCCGGCATCGAGGACGACGTTGCTGTCGAGCAGACCCGCCGGAACGCCCGCTGCCTGGCTGTAGAGCAATCGCGAGCCGACGGGAAGTGGTCCGATGTCCGAGGACGCGATCGTGCACCAGTCTCCTGCGTTGCCGAACATGGTCCCGGCGCACGCCTTCGTCGCATGGATCCGTCCGCTTCGTCCCGCCGCCGTCAGCGAGGGCTCGGGCAGAACGAGACTCGCGGCGAAGTAGCCGCCGATCAGGGTGAGAACGAGCCTGAGGATTGTCCCGGAAGACTTCGGTGCCATGGTCGTGACCTCGGATTGCGGTTGGTGCGCCGCTCGAACGCAGCGCGCTGTCGATGGCGCCAGGGTGACGGCCATCGAAAGGGCGACTGCCTGGAGATCGCGCAAGCGGTGCCGCCACTGGGTCAACGGCGACAAGGCGGCCCTCGGGTTCGGTGCTAAGCTGAGGCGTTCCAACAGATACCAGAGGACTCGAGTGGCATCGTCTCCCGACATCACGGCGCTACTCGGCGACTGGAGTCGCGGCGATCGGACCGCGCTCAATCAGCTGCTCTCGCTGGTGTATGCAGAGCTTCGCCGAGCGGCCGCGCGCCAGCTTCGACGCGAACGCCCTGACCACACCTTGCAGCCGACGGCGCTCGTCCATGAGGTGTACATCCGGCTCGTCGACCAACGCCAGGTCGATTGGCAGAATCGAGCGCACTTCTTCGGCGTCGCGGCGCAGGTGATGCGCCGGGTCCTGGTCGACCACGCCCGCCGTCACGACGCCATCAAGCGAGGCGACGGCGTGCGGTGTGTGTCCATCGACGAAGCGAAGGACGCCGCCGCGCCAAACGAGATCCCGATCCTTGCCTTGGATCAGGCACTCGAACGCCTGGAGCAGGTCGACGCCTCTCTGGCCAGGATCGTCGAGCTTCGCGCGTTCGGCGGGCTCACGATCGACGAAGCGGCCCATGTCCTCGCGGTGTCCCCATCGACTGTCAGTCGCGATTGGCGCACCGCGAGAGCCTGGCTCCGGCGCGAACTCGGTTCCGAACCCCACCCGTGACCGACAGTTCATGGCCGCGCGTGAAGGCGCTGTTCGAGGCGGCTGTGCAATGGCCGATCGACCAGCGCCACGCCATGTTGGTCGCCGAGACCGGCGACGATGAGGCGCTGTGTCGCGAAGTCGAGTCGCTCCTGGCGTCGGATGCCCTGGAGGGCAGCTTCCTCGATCGTCTCCCCGCGGCCCATGCGTCCGTACTTGACGATCCGTTCGCTGTCCAACCGCGGGCGACCGACCACGCGACGTCTCCTACGGTCCTCACTCCAGGTGTCCGCGTCGGTCCGTACGACATCGTCAGCCTCCTGGGTGCCGGCGGGATGGGCGAAGTGTACCGGGCGCGCGACACGAACCTCAGACGCGATGTCGCGCTGAAGGTACTGCCCGAACGATTCGCACTCGACCCGGAGCGGCTGGCACGATTCGCACGCGAGGCCCAGGTGCTCGCGACACTCAATCACCCCAACATCGCCGCTATCTTCGGCATCGAACAGTGCCCGGACCAGTGTCGAGGCGCGACAGGAGCAGCGCTGAGCGGGAGGCAGGCGCTCGTGCTGGAACTGGTCGACGGGCCGACGCTCGCGGACCGGATCGCGCGTGGACCGCTGCGGATCGATGAGGCGATGACCATCGCGCGTCAAATCGCTCAAGCCCTCGAAGCCGCGCACGAGAAGGGGATTGTTCATCGCGACATCAAGCCGGCGAATATCAAGGTCACTGGTAACGGCGTGGTCAAGGTGCTCGACTTCGGTCTGGCGAAAGTGTGGGAAGGCGCCCCGCATGCCGACCTCGCGATATCGCCGAACCTGACCGGAACCGGCATCGACGAGCGGACCATGCTCGGCACGCCGTCCTACATGAGCCCGGAGCAGGCGCGGGGCCAGCCGGTCGACAGCCGGACAGACATCTGGTCGTTCGGCTGCGTGTGCTTCGAAATGCTCACCGGCCGCGCGCCCTTCGCCGCCGATACCGTCGCTGACACCCTGGCCGCGATTCTCGAACGCGAGCCGGCCCAGGCCTTGTTGCCGGCTGGAACGCCGGACTTGCTGCGACAGTTGCTGCGACGGTGCCTGGCCAAGGATCGTGAGCGACGACTCGAGTCGGCGGACCGTGCACGGGCTGCGATTGACGAGGCAATCGCGTCTCCGGCCGCCGAGGTGGTCGCGCTTCCGGCACCACGCGTTCAAGGCCGTGCGCGTGCGGTGTTCGCGACGGTGGCCGGCGTTGCGGCATTCGTGGCGTTCATCGCATGGGCGATGCCGCAACCGGCGCTCGTGCCGCCCGTGCGCCCGTCTCGTTTTGCCATCGTGCCGCCGACCGGCCAGCCACTGAACGTCTCGGGGAACGATCGCGACGTCGCGCTGTCGCCAGACGGCCAGCATGTCGTCTATCGCGCGGGAGGCACGACAAGCAATGGCAGCCCGCTGCATGTGCGTTCGAGAGAGCAAGTCGAGGCTCGGGCACTCCCAGACATCGCTCTCGCCTACGCGCCATTCTTTTCACCAGACGGCCGGTGGATTGGCTTCTTCGAGAGCGCGGAAATCAAGAAGGTGTCCCTTGATGGAGGACCGGTGATCACGCTCGGTCCGGTCGCCGGCAGATCGCTCGGTGCCAGCTGGGGAGACGACAACACCATCGTCTTTGCCACCGACGATCCAGTCACGGGGCTATGGAGTGTGTCGGCCGACGGTGGCCAGCCCGTAGTACTGACCAGGCCGGAGGCGGCACGAGGTGAGATCGACCATCAGTTCCCGTGTGTGCTGCCAGACGGACGCGGTGTGTTGTTCACGATTGCCGGGCCTGGCTCGGCAGACGACTCCCTCGTGGCCGTCCTCGACCTGAAGACGGGCACGTGGAAGACGCTGGTGACCGGTGGGAGCGAGCCCCAATACGCGGACGACTCGTCAGGCGCAGGACGGGGTGGGTACCTTCTCTACGCGACGGCAGGGACGCTGCGCGCCGTCCAGTTCGATCCGGCCCAACTGGAGGTGCGGAGCGCTCCGGTGACGGTCGTCGAAGAGCTGATGATCAAACCGAGCGGGGCTGCCAACTACGCGGTATCGCGAAGCACGCTCGTCCATGTCGCGGCTCAAGCGGTTGAACAGAACCCGATGCGGTCGCTCGTCTGGGTGGATCGGAGGGGACGCGAGGAGCCGGTCAGGGGGGCACCAATCCGCCGTTACGGTCCACCACGCGTTTCGCCCGACGGGACACGCATCGCGAGCGGCATTCTCGATCAGGGCAGTACCAATATCTCGATCTGGGACATTGCGCGGCAGACACTGACGCCCTTGACCTCAGCTTCCGGCATGAATGCACTCCCCGTGTGGACACGCGACAGCAGGCGGATCGTCTTCATGTCCGACCGCACGGGCGTGCTGAACCTGTACAGCCAGGCTGCCGATTTCACTGGTACGGTCCAACGGATCACGACGAGCGTGAACTCCCAGTGGCCCACGTCGGCCACGCCCGATGGCTCGACGATCGTCGGCTTCGACCGAGCGCCACGGACGCTCACCTCCGACGTCGTCACGTTCCCACTGACAGCCACGGCCGTACGACCGGGGGCCGGTGGCGCAGGTGGTCTCATGCAGCCGCCGGCGCCATCAGTGGCCAGCGTCCGTATCCCAGGGGGGTTTGGCGAAGTCTCGCCGGATGGTCGATACCTGTCGTACGAGTCGGAAGAATCCGGGCGGAAGGAGATCTACGTGCGGCCGTTTCCAGAGGCGGATCGCAACCGCTGGCAGATCTCGAAGGGAGGGGGGACACGAGCCGTGTGGGCCCGGAACGGCCTCGAGTTGTTCTACCTCGACGAATCAGGTGCGCTGACGACAGTGCCTGTCCAGACCTCTGGTCCGACGTTCGTCCACGGCAGGCCGTCGACGATTTTCCATACGACGTATGCCGAGTCCAATCCAGCACGCCACTACGACGTCTCTCGCGACGGCCAGCGCTTCCTGATGCTCAAGGACAGGGAGCCCGATCCGAACGCCACGCGGGCGCCGATCGTGGTCGTCGATGGCTGGTTCGGGGGCCTGAAATGGCGCGTGCCTCCGCCAGGAAAGTAGGGATGGGATGAGCCCCGCGCAGCGCCTCATCTCCTGCTTCCTGCGTGCGCTCGAGTTGCCGTGCGCACCTCCGCAGCGACGCGGCGGCCGGAATCGTCGGCTCGCCTGGTCTCGAACGCGCCGCCAGAAAGCGAGATCCCCGAGCCAGGTCGCTTGACGTCGAGGAACGTCACGCCCTCGAGGTGCTCCAGCACATGTTCGAGTTCGTGGGCAATGAGCTCGATGGCGTCGCGGCTTCGACGCACGCTGACGTGCGCCACCGTCACACCGTCCGCGGAACGCCCAATTCGCGCCCCTGCCCTGGTTGTCTCTTGTGACGACCGCACGATCACCATGGCGCGTGCCGCACCGAGTTGCCGGCATTGATCGCGAAAACTTGGCGAGTGATTCCACGCCAGCTCTACAAATTCACGCAGGTCCGTGGCAAGTCCCCGGCATCTTCTCGCGTCGCGCTCAGGAGGCCGACCCCTGGCCTCTCGAGGAGCGAGGGCGATGCGACGGATGCTGATGACCGTGGGAGTGGTGGTGTTGATGTCGACTGGTGTGAACGCGAGCGGCGACCAGACGGAGCCCCTGCAGGGCAGCGTCGTCGAGGCAGCCCCGCCGCGCACGCCGCCAACGCCCTGGCCGTCCCAACTGAACCACCCGCACATCGCGACGATTCACGGGCTCGCGCAGGCCGACGGACGGCGCGGGCTCGTGCTCGAGCTGGTGGAGGGCGAGACGCTCGCTGAACGACTCGAGCGTGGCCCGCTGCCGGTGGACGAAGCGCTGCGGCTGGCGTGCCAGATCGCGCTGGCGCTGGAGTGCGCGCACGACCGCGGCATCGTCCATCGCGACCTGAAGCCTGCCAACATCAAGATCACCCCAGACGGGGCCGTCAAGGTCCTCGACTTCGGCCTGGCGAAGCTGACGGCGCGGGACGGCACGCCTGCGCCCACGCCGTCCCCGTCGCTGGCCGGAACGCGGGAAGGCCTGGTCGCCGGCACGCCGGCCTACATGAGTCCCGAGCAGGCGCGGGGCAGGCCGGTGGACAAACGCACCGATGTCTGGTCGTTCGGGTGCGTGATGTACGAGATACTCGCCGGCCGCGCCGCCTTCGACGGCGAGACGGTGACCGACACGCTGGCGGCCGTGATCGAACACGAACCGGCGTGGAGTTCGCTGCCTGAGGCGACACCGGCAGCCATCCGCCGTCTGACCCAGCGGTGCCTCGAGAAGGATCATGCGCGACGGTTGCGCGACCTCGGGGATGCACGGCTAGAGATCGAAGAGGCCCTGGCGGCGCGCTCGACGCCGCCGGCCCGGGCACTGCCGCACGTTGACGGCGTCCAACAGCCCGGCATGCCGCTCGTGTCGCGTGGCCTCGTCACGCCACGGCGCTGGCGAACGGCAGCCGCGGCAGTCGTCGTGCCGGCCGTCATGCGTCTCGACGTCGACCTGGGCGTGGAGTTGTCGCGATCGCAGGCGGGACCAGACGTCGGCATTTCGCCCAACGGTGAGCGGCTGGTCTTCATGTCCAACGGCCGCTTGTACACGCGGCGGCTCGATCAGTCCACCTCGATCGCGCTCGAGGGCACTGACGGTGCCCTGAGCTTCTTCTTCTCTCCTGACAGCTCGTCTCTCGCGTTCTTCGCCCAGGACAAGCTCAAACGCATCAGTCTAAATGGCGGCTCCGTCGTAACGATTTGCGACGCTCCCGCCGGGCGCGGCGGCACCTGGGGCGAAGACGACGTCATCGTCGCTGCACTGGACAACTCGAGGGCCTGTCTCGAGTTCAGGCGGCGGGGGGAACGCCGGAACCACTCACGCGACTCGCGCCGGGTGAGGTCACCCATCGCTGGCCGCAGCGATTGCCGGGCCGGAACGTCCTGCTGTTCACCAGCCACACGCTGCCAACGTGGTTCGACAAGGCACGCATCGACGTCCTGTCGCTCGCCGACGGCCGTCGAAAGACGCTACTGGAGAATGCCAGTTTCGGGCGGTTCATTCAGGACGCAGATGGGACGGACTACCTCGTGTTCCGGCGAGGTTCGTCGATATTTGCTGCGGCGTTCGATCCGGATCGACTCGAACTTCGCGGCACAGCGGTCCCGATTCTGGAGCAGGTGGCGTCCACCGACGGTTTCGGATTCGCCAGCTTCGATACCTCACGGACGGGGACGTGGGTGTACCGGGTCCAGGATCAGGCGACCGTGAACTGGCTCGACAAGTCGGGCCCGATCCGGCCATTGCTGGCCGAGCCTGGGGGGTACGAGTGGCTCAATCTCTCGCACGACGGCACCCGGCTCGCGTTCGTCCTCGGTGGCGATGTGTGGATCCACGACATCGGCCGCGAGACTCGTACGCGCCTGGCGATGGACGCGTCCCTTCCCCTCTGGACGCCAAACGACCGCTTCATCGTCTTCCGCCACGCGGAGGGTCTCTCGTGGGTCCGGTCCCACGGCGGCACCCCGCCGCAGGCGCTGACGAGGACGAACCACGTACAGATGCCGTTGTCGTTCAGCGGTGACGGTCAACGCCTGTCGTTCCAGGCGCTCAATGCTTCAGGGCGGGAGTCCTGGAACCTGTGGACCGTACCGGTGCGTATCGACGGCTCTGGGCTTCGTGCATCGACGCCGGAACCCTTCCTCATCACGCCGTTCGACGAACGGGAGATCACGTTCTCGGTTGACGGCCGATGGGTGGCCTATTCCTCGAACGACTCGGAGCGCCGTGAGATCTACGTCCGGGCGTTCCCCGACGACGGGCGCAAGTGGCAAGTCTCGACCGGCGGCGGCGACTATCCCCAGTGGTCACGCGACTCACAGGAGTTGTTCTTCCAGGGCCCGGACGGCCTGATCAGGATGACGCCGTACTCGGTAGACGCTGATCGATTCGTGCCCGAGAAGCCACGCGTCTGGTCGACACAGCCGATCGACAACCGGAACGAGATCAGGTACTACTCGGTTGCGTCCGATGCGAGTCGCGTCGCCGCCATCGTCCGGTACGTATCGCCAGGGCAGAGACCCGACCGCTCCGTCACGCTGTTGATCAACGTGCTGGACCTGTTCGGCCGTCAGACGCCCACGAGCCGGTTGCGTCTTCCAGAGTTGCTCGCGCGCGAGTCGCCATGAAGCCTCGCGACGACGTCACCGCTCTGCTGCAGGCCTGGACCAGCGGAGACGACGCGGCGCGCGAGGAACTGATGCCGCTCGTCTACAACGAGCTCCGGCGTCGCGCCGCCGCCCATCTCCGGCACGAGCGAACCGGCCACACCCTCCAGGCCACGGCGCTCGTCCACGAAGCGTACCTGCGGCTCGTCGATCAGACGCGTGCGGCGTGGATCAACCGGGCGCAGTTCTTTGCAATCGCCTCCCGGATGATGCGGCGCATCCTCGTGGACCACGCGCGCGCCGGCAAGATGAACAAGCGCTCCGGCCAGTGGAAGCGGCTGACGCTCGACGAGGACGTGGCCGGGTTCGCGGCGCGGGACGTGGAGATCCTCGATCTGGATCGGGCGCTCACGCGACTCTCCGAATTCGATCCTCGCAAGGGACGCGTCGCCGAAATGCGCTTTTTCGCCGGCCTGTCGCTGCACGAGATCGGCCAGGTCCTCGACATCTCGATTGCCACCGTCGAGCGCGACTGGACCGCCGCGCGGGCGTGGCTGTATGGGGAGCTGACGAGAAAGCCGGAGGTGTGATGCATCGCTTCCGTCGATGCGACTATCCTTGCCAGGGTGGTCACGCCGCTCTGCGACGCCAGGCGCGGCGATGCGTATCCGCCACCCTCCAGGGCGTACCCGGAATCATGAGCAGCGAGCACACCTACGGCACCAGCCCCCATCCCGCCCCGTGCTGATATCGCACGATGCCATCTCCACGCACGACCACTGTCCGTCCTGTGCCGGCCGGCCCCACGCGGGCTCACTCTGTGGCCCCGAGCTGCTGCCGATGCCTGACGGCTCCGCCGGCGACTGTAGCCGTCGACCTTCAAGACTCGCCGATGTGCGCCTTCGGCGCGCGGCGAGTTCAGGTCGGCGGCTGGGTGTGCTGGTTCTGCTCGCGCTGATCGGGGCGGTGCCGGCGACGGTGTGGGCGCAGGATGACGACCGTCCCGACCTGCCTGCGCCTGCCCAGCTGAATGTGCACGTCATACCCGGCGGCGAGACCATCAAGGTCGACGGGATCCTTGACGAGGCGGTGTGGCAGAACGCCGTGCCGGCGACACGGTTCTGGCAGTACGCGCCCCTCGACCGGGTCGCGGCCACCGAGAACACCGAAGTCCGCGTCGTCCAGGACGAGCGGGCCCTCTACTTCGGGATCATCTGCCACGACGCCAATCCGAAGGGGATCATCGCCCAGGACATGCGCCGCGATGCGCCTCTCTCGAACGACGACTACGTCGGGATCTATCTCGACACCTACCACGATCATCGGAACTTCTACTACTTCTCGACCAACTCCCTGGGAACCCGGCGCGACGGCATCGTCACCGATGCGCGGTCGTACAACACGGCGTGGAACGGCATCTGGCAGGCCAGGACGCAGGTGACCGACGACGGCTGGACCGCCGAGTTCCGGATCCCGTTCTCCACGCTGCGGTTCGGAGGCGACCAGCCGTTGACCTGGGGTTTGCAGCTCAGTCGCGCCATCCGGCGCAAGCAGGAGTCGGACTACTGGGCGCCGATCCCCAGGTGGCTGGGCGGCCGTGCGACATGGCGGGCCGAGCGCTTCGGCCAGTTGATCGGCATCCGGACCGATGCGGCCTACGCCAAATGGGAAGCGGAGCCTTACGTGCTTGCCGGCGGAGAGCGCAGCTACCGGCCGACGTCATCCGATCCCCGGTTCAATGCCGGGGGAGACATCCACTACGACTTCACGCCGAACCTCCTGGGGACCGTCTCGATCCGGACCGACTTTGCGCAGGTGGAAGCCGATCAGGAGGTGATCAATTTCACGCGGTTTCCCCTCTTCTTTCCTGAGAAGCGAGACTTCTTCCTGGAGGACGCGGGACTGTTCACCGTTGGCCTCGAACAAGAGATGATGATGTTCTACAGTCGCCGGATCGGCCTGTCCAATGGGCAGGAAGTGCCGATCCTGGCCGCGGCCAAGCTCTCGGGTCGAGTGGGACCCTATTCAGTGGGCGTGATGAACGTGCAGACCGACAGCGCGGACGTGTCGCTGTCGGCCGCGTCCACCGTGCACGAGCCGTCGACCAACTACAGCGTGCTCCGTGTCAAGCGCAACCTGTTCACCAACAGCAGCATCGGCGCCATCGTCACCAACAAGCAGAGCAGCGGTACTGATTTCAGTCGGCTGGCCGGTCTCGACGGCAACTTCTGGTTCAGTCCGTCCCTCAAGGGAGAACTGCTGCTGGCACACACCTTCAATCCATCGGGCGTCACGAATGACAGCCTCGGCATCGGGCGCCTCATGTACTCGAAGCGGGACATCGTGGCAGACGTCCGCTACTACGCCGTCGGTCCCGACTTCGTCCCGGAGATGGGGTTTGTGACGCAGAACGATCTCCGGCGTTCCTCCGCCGAGGCCAGCTACACGCAATGGATCAACCGGAAGCGTGTGCGCAACCTCATCTACTCCGGATCCTTTGCATACGATGCCTTCTACGACAACGCATTCCTGGGAAGGCGAGGCACGGCCGGGGCAAAACTGACCCTCGAGTCCAACGACAAGATCGGTTATGCCTACGCTCCGGCCAGCGAACGCATCGTCGTTCCCTTCTCGGTCGGCCCGATCACCATCCAGCCTGGCGACTACACCAATCGGTCGCACGATGTGAGCTTCGAGAGCAACGCCAGTCGACCCGTCTCGGGCATCGTGGACTACAGCCTGATGGACTACTGGGGTGGGAAGCGCAGGCAGTTGCTGTTCTCGACGACCGTCCACCCGACGGCCAACCTGGCGGTCGACCTGATCTACACGCACAACATTGTCGATCACCCAGAGGGCGCCTTCGACACGACGACGCTCAGCAACCGTGTGCTGTATGCGTTCACGACCGATCTGTTCGTGAAGTCGTACATCCAGTGGAACGACCTCGACCAGAAGTTGTCAGCGAATTTCCTGGTGGGCTGGGAGTACCGGCCGGGCAGCGAAATCTACCTCGTGTACGACGAGATCAGGGATCGCTTCGCGTCGCCCACCCTGGCGCCTCGGAACCGGATCCTTCTGGCGAAGTGCACCTACAAGTTTCGCTTCTAGTGGGCCCCTCGACCGTGCTCTTCATCGCGGTCGACAACCTCGATCGAATCGAGAGGGCGGTCTCCAGTGCCACGATTGTCGAGCCGCGGCGCGACACGTTCTACGGAACCACGGAGTTGTACGTGAAGGAGCCGGGAGGGAACCGCGTGGGGCGAACACCGCCGGCGCTGCTGCATCCTTCCCATCGAGGATGGGCGCCGGGCTGCGCTCTCGGCGAAAGCGTGCATACACAAAGGGCTGCATCGCGCCCCGTGGCGTCTGGTGTTCGTGGCGCACCGCTTCGATCAGCCGGAACTCGCTGCCCAACTCCTCAGCCAGGGTCTCGGCTGAATAGCGGGCGACAGGCAGCCCGCTGCACCGTTCCGGTCCGTCGAGTGCGAACGTGGCGATGATCACGGCGCCTCCCGGCTTCACGGTCTGCAGGAGATGGGCCCGATATTGTGCACGGTCCGTGACCGTGGTCAGGAAGTGGAACACCGCCCTGTCGTGCCAGATGTCCATCGGCTTCGAGGACCAGGCGGCCGTGACGTCCGACTCGATCCACGTGAACGCGCCGGCCAGGTCGCCCAGTCGCTCCTGCGCGCGATGCAGCGCGGCTCCGGAGACGTCCAGCACCGCGAGGCAATCAAGGCCACGCGCGGCCAGGATGTCGACCAGGCGAGAATCGCCGCCGCCGACGTCGAGCACGCACGTATCGGGACCCAGACCTGCCGACTCCATCATCTGCAGCGACATCGCCGGCAACGCTTCGAACCAGCTGACGTCCCGTTCACCCTTCGTGGTGAACACCCCTTGCCAGTGTTCCTTGCGATCCATCGCGTGCGCCTCCTTCCTCTTACGACCCGGAGTGCCTCCTGGTCGCCTCGCATGGGAGCAGTTCCCGATGGCGCCATTGACGACTGGGCACCGGAAGGACGACAAGTCGGCGACCTCGATCGTACGCCGATGAGGCACGCGGACGCCGGCGCGACTCCAAGGCAAGAGACGCGCAGCATCAGGCAAGAATCCGGTCGCCAGCAGAGATACCGTAATCGAGTCATGACCAGCGGCGCGGCGGTACGACGGCCAGTGACGGCGACGATTCGACGAACGAGGCAGGCGGTCACATGCGTGCACTGGCTGGCACTTTCGCTGCTGCTCGTCGCGTCGATGGGCGTGAGCGCGTGCGCGCCACGGAGCCGCGGCGCGCTGGTGATTGACCGCCAGGGCAGTTTCGCCGTCGGTGGAACCGTCGTCACCAGCCCAGGCGCGTTCGATCCCAAGGCGCCAGCGGCCGGGCAGACCGCATCGCCGGGGGGACAGACGTTGCATGGCGATCACGCGTATGTCTTCTATCAGGTACCCGTGAACGCTCGGCGTCTGCCGCTCGTCATGTGGCACGGCATCGGCCAGTTTTCGAAGACGTGGGAAACCACCCCTGACGGGCGCGAAGGCTACCAGACGATCTTCCTGCGGCGCGGGTTCGGCGTCTATCTCGTGGATCAGCCGCGGCGTGGCCGGGCGGGCCGCAGTACGGTCGATGGCACCATCGCGGCCACACCCGACGAGCAGACGTGGTTCGCCACCTTCAGGCTCGGCATCTGGCCGGACTTCTTCGCGGGTGTGCAGTTCTCGCGCGACCAGGACGCACTGAACCAGTACTTCCGGCAGATGGCGCCCAACATCGGCCCGATCGACTCCGAGGTGAACGCCAGCGCCATCGCCGCCCTCTTCGACAGGATTGGCCCTGCGATCCTGGTCACCCACTCCCACAGTGGCGGCATGGGCTGGCGCACGGCCATCAAGAGCCAGAATGTCCGAGCGATCGTTTCCTACGAACCTGGCAGCGCATTCGTCTTTCCGGAAGGGGAGGTCCCGCCACCGATCCCCAGTGCCGGTGGCACGTTGGCCGCGGTCGGTATCCCGCTCCCGGACTTCATGCAGCTCACCCGACTCCCCATCGTGATCTACTACGGTGACTACATCCCCGAGCAGCCGATCGCGAACGGCGGCCAGGACGGCTGGCGCGCGCGGTTGCAGATGGCCCGGCTGTGGCGCGATGCGGTCAACAAGCGGGGCGGCGACGTGACGGTCGTGCACCTGCCGGAGATCGGCATCCGTGGCAACACGCACTTTCCGTTCTCGGATCTGAACAACGTGCAGGTGGCTGACGTGATGTCCGCGTGGTTGAAGGCCAAGGCGCTCGACAAGTAGCAGTGCGGACGTGAAAGGGAGAGACATGCGCGCAAGACGCGAAGACAGGGCTGCGGCCGTATCGAGGGTGACCAGATGTCTCGTGTGCTCGCTGGCCGCGCTGGCCGTGGCGGCGACTGTTGGCAGCGTGGTTCGGTCGCAAGCGCCTGCAGCTGTGCGCGTGGATGGCGGTGACCTGCAAGGCGTCGTGGCTGACGGGGTCGAGTCGTTCAAGGGCATTCCCTTCGCCGCGCCGCCGGTAGGCGAGTTGCGGTGGAGGCCGCCCCAGCCGGCGGCGCCGTGGACCGGCGTGCGCCAGGCCTCGGAGTTTGGCGCGGACTGCATGCAGGGGCGGTTCGGCCCGCCTCCGGCCGCAGGCGCGCGAGCGCCGCGAGCGCCGTCGGAGGACTGCCTGTTCGTGAACGTGTGGCGTCCCGCCGGGTCGACCGCCACCCGGTTGCCCGTGATGGTGTGGATCTACGGGGGTGGGTTCGTCGGCGGTTCGGGTGCCTCGCCATTCACCGCGGGTACACAGTTCGCAAAGCAGGGCGTCGTTCTCGTCAGCTTGAACTACCGCGTGGGACGTTTCGGGTTCTTCGCCTTTCCTGCCTTGAACGGCGAGCACCCCGAGGAGACCAAGGGCAACTACGCGTACATGGACCAGATCGCGGCCCTGCAGTGGGTCAAGCGCAACATCGCAGCCTTCGGCGGTGACCCGAGCAATGTCACGATCTTCGGCTTCTCCGCGGGCGGCGTCTCGGTACACAGCCTTTTGGCGTCGCCCATGGGGCGCGGGCTGTTCCACAAGGCCATCGCCGAGTCTGCCGGCTCGCGCGACAGTGTGCTCACCGCGCGGCCGATGCGCGGCGACGGCGTCGATCCGAACTATCCAGTGTCGGCCGAGACGATTGGGACCACCTTCGCGCGTTCGATGGGGATCGAGGGCACGGATGCGGCCGCACTGGCGAGTCTGCGCGCCCTCAGCGCCGACCAGGTCTTGCGCGGTGCTCCAGCGCCAGCAGGGGCCAACACGCCGCAGGTCGAGACGACGCCGATTCTGGACGGCAAGCTGATCACGGAGACTGCCGAGGCCGCCTACAAGGCGGGCAGGCAACCGAAGGTACCTCTTCTGGTTGGTAGCAACAGTGCCGACACGGCGGGGAACCGGGTCAAGGCGACCACCAAGGAGCAGCTGTGGGCCAGGTTCGGCAAATGGAGCGACCAGGCAAGGGCCGCCTACGATCCGGACGGCACCGCCGATATCGCGACGCTTGTCGCGAGGGCCAATGACGACTTCGGCCAGGCCGAGCCGGCCCGCTTCGCCGCGAATGCCTTCGCGGCCAACGGCTCGCCGACCTATCGCTACCGGTTCTCCTACGTTCAGTCGGCGATGCGCGACCAGATGCGTGCAGGCGCCCCGCACGGCGGCGAGATTGGGTACGTCTTCGGCACCCTGATGGCCCGCCCGGGCACGACGCTGACGCCGGAAGATCAGGCCGTCTCCCGGATGGCGCAGAGCTATTGGGTCAACTTCGCTAAGACGGGCGATCCCAACGGTGCCGGTCTGCCGGCGTGGCCCCGTCACGATCCCAAGAAAGACGTGATCTTCGATTTCCGGCCCGATGGTTCGGTCGGCGCGGGCCCCGACGCGCGAAAAGCGCGGCTCGACGTGACGCAGCTCAACACCGACGCCGGGAAGCGGTCCGACCCCTGAGATCAGTGGTGTGGTCAACGGCCGGGAGCGATGGGTGACACGCGGACGGATATGAGCTGAGGAGAGCACGGTGTTGACGCGCGTGATGAAGGCGGGGCTCGTAATCGTGATGGCGGTAGCGGTGGCACGCCTGTTGGCGGCACAGCCGATACCGTCAGGGCTCACGCTGCAGCTCGAGGACGTGGCCGCGTTGCCCATTACAGGCGAACTGGCGGGGGAGAATACCCGCGGCCAGTTGGCGCGGGTCAACTACCTGCGCGATGAGCCTGGTGGGCGCCGCTTCTTCGTCAACGATCTCAACGGCCCGCTGTACATCCTCGACACGCAGACAAAGACCTTCACCACGTACCTCGATTTCAACGGCCTTGGTGGCCGCCCGGGCCTGTTTCCGAAGTTCACGTTCGAGCGGAACTTCGCCACGGGGCTCACGAGCTTCGTCTTCGACCCTGACTACAGCAAGAACGGCATCTTCTACACGCTCCACATGGAGGACCCGTCCACGCCCGCGCCAGCGGAGGCCAGGGCCGGCGTCGTGCCGGGCCTCGACCTCTCGACGTACCAGGTCTCGCCGCCGATCACGGTGCCCACCGACGATGGAAAGATTGCCCGCGAGGTCGTGTTGATCGAGTGGACGGATCGGAACACCGGCAACGCCACGTTCGAAGGGACCGCGAGGGAAGTGCTGCGCGTGCAGCACCCGCTGCCTCAGCACCCGCTGGGCGAGATGACGTTCAATCCCGTGGCGCGACCCGGCGATGCCGACTGGCGCGTGATGTACCTCGGCGTCGGCGACTCGGGGGCCGGCGATCAGAAGGACGGCAACCGCCGGCTCACGCCGCAGCGGCTCGACACGATGTCGGGCAAGATCCTTCGCATCGTCCCGGATCTCGGTGCCCACACCGGCACGAGCACCGTCAGCGAGAACGGCCGCTACCGCATTCCCAACGACAACCCGTTCACGCGGACCGACGGCGCGCGCAAGGAGATCTGGGCGTACGGCCTGCGCAATCCGCATCGATTGATCTGGGACGTGGACCCGGCACGGCCCGCCGAGCCCCGCCTGCTCGCGTTCCACATCGGCCTCGTCACGGCTGAAGCGGTCATCGTCGTGCACAAGGGCGCCAATTACGGCTGGCCCCTTCGCGAAGGGACGCGCACCATGTCGCCGATCGGCGCCGGGCCGCTTCCGGACCCCGACACCATTCCGGTCCGGATCTCGGACACGATCACGCGCGGCACGATCACGCCGACCTATCCCGTCATCGAGTATGCCCACAGCCGCGACGGCAACGGCGGCGACGCCATTGCCAACGGATTCGTGTATACCGGCCGTGCGGTCCCGGCGCTCACGGGCAAGCTGCTCTTCGGCGACATCACGACCGGCCACTTCTGGTCGGCCGACATCGCCGAGGTACGGGCAGCCGACGACGGGGTGGCGACCACAGTGGCTCCGATTCATGCGGTGACGACCGGCATTCGGCAATTGACGGAGTCCGCCTATCGCGCACGCGGAGGCAAGGGCGCCGCATTGCCCGGCTTCGGCGGCGTCGCAGGTCGCGGCCGGGTGGACCTGCGATTCGCGGTCGACGGGGACGGTGAACTCTATGTGCTGACCAAGAGCGACGGGATGATCCGCAAGGTGGTCGGCGCGAGCGCATCGATTGCACCATCGCCCGCTCCGACAGCAGCCGCACCCGCCCCGGCGCCCGCCAGTACCGTCGCTCCGGCGACCATGACGAACCCGGTCGCATCGTCGCCGGCGTCGATCTCGGCGGGACGGACCGTGTTTCAGGCCAACTGCGCCGCCTGTCACGGACCGCTGGCACAAGGCGCCGTCAAGGCGGGCATCACCATTTCGATCATCGAGGAGAGCGGCGGCAAGCAGCCGCCCGATCTCACCGACGCGCAGTGGGACCACGGATCGACCGACGGCGAGATCTTCACGGCGATCAAGCGCGGCCTGCCGCCGACCATGATGGCGGGCTACGATGGCCGCCTGTCGGACACCGAGATCTGGCAGATCGTAAGCTACCTGCGCTCGCTCGCGCCGGCGCGCTAGTCACCCCGGGCGAAGGAGCGCAGGCATGCGAGGGGTTGCACTCGTCGTCGTGGTCGTCACGACGCTGTACGTTCCGACGGGGCAGGGTGTGACGCCGATCGCGTTGCGGCCGGCGGCTCCTGCGACGGTGGCGCAAGGCGCACTCGATGGCGCCGGCGGCGATCTCTCGCCCGAAGAGCAGTCCGAGGCTGACGATCTCGCGGAGGCGACGATCAAGCGTGTCTGCCTGCGCTGCCATCCGGTGGACGTCGTCGCGCGTACGCGGCGGGAGGCGACCGATTGGCGCGCCGTTGTCGCGCGCATGGCGACGCTTGGCGCGGTGGCCACGCCCGAGGAACTCCGGACGATCAGGCGATATCTGACGCGGTACTACGGTGTGATTCGTGTCAACAGCGCGTCGGCGGAGGAATTTTCGGCGGTGTTGGGGTACTCGCCCAGGGACGCTGCAGCCATCGTCGCGCATCGTGCGGCGCAGGGACGTTTCGCGAATGTCGAGGCGTTGGCGGGTGTGGTCGGCCTCGACCGCACCAGGCTCGATGCGCAGCCAGAGGCGTTGACCTTCGACTGACCGCCGCGCGCGTCCACCGGCCGATCGAACGATCCTCCAGGAAGGTTGCCAGTCAGTCCGAGTGGGCGAATCGCCGCAACGTCGTCGGGAGCGCGGGCGCAGACACCTGCATGCGCAGGCGTGTCGATTGTGACGGAGGCCATCGTGAAGCTCGCGATTTCACTCGCTGCTGGAATGCTGGCCTGGGGCGGAGCCCAGGCACACGCGCAGGGACAGCCCACTGCACCCGCCGAGCCAACGCCGCCTGCGGCGGTCCAGCAGCCGGCGCCCAGGTGCCGCGTCCGGAGGGCTTCAACAGAAGCTCGCGCCCGGCCTGGCCGGCCTCATCGACGACGTGCTGTTTGGTGACGTCTGGAGACGACCCGAGCTGGCGCCACGTGACCGCAGCCTCGTCACCATCTCGGCCTTGATCGCGACCGGTAAATCCGGGCAACTGCAAGGACACCTCTCGCGAGCGCTCGCCAACGGCGTGCAGCCGATCGAGGCCTCAGGTGTGCTGACGCACCTCGCGATCTATTGCGGATGGCCGAGCGCGGTCTCAGCCCTCGAGGTGTACGACCAGGTCTACACTGCACGGAAGGTGGACCTCGCGACGCTGCAGGCCGTGGCGCCCCTGTTGGCGGCGCCGGCATCTGATGCGGCGCGTGCCACGGCCGTGGCTGAGCAGTTCGGTGCAACGGCCCCGAAGTTCGCGCAGCTGACCAACGAGGTCGTGTTTGCCAGGCTGGGACGGCGGGCAGCCTTGACCCTGGCCGCCGTCGCGCCGTCGGCCCGCTAGCGACACGATGATCAGCCGCTTTCCAGAGGAGCCTTGATGCCGCACGCACGTGTGACAGCAGCAGCCCTGGCGGTGCTGCTCGCCGGCGGCGCGAGCGCCGCACTGGCGCAGCCGCCGCAGAGTACGTGAGCAGTGTCCAGAATGGCGGCATCTCGCGGATCCGGCCGCGCCGTCCAGCTGAGCTGATCGCGGAGAACATCCCGAACGCGGCATCGATGTGTTACGACTCGGGCGCTCGCCAGTTGGTGATTCCGATGAACGCCAACAACGCGATCGCGCTGCTGAAGATTGAGTGAGCCCAGAGAGCTGTAGCCGCCGGACTCCAACGAAATCCCGTAGCCGCCGGACTTGTCCGGCGGGCATCAGGAGGATACATGCGTAAGCGAATACTATCCATAGTGGCGATCGTCGCGCTCGCGTCGCTCGCCGGCGCCTCACCCTCGGCTCAACGTCGGCTGGGCGCGCCAGAGCCGTTGCAGCCCGGGCAGACCGACGATCCGTTCCCGCAGCCGATCGCGCGCGACCAGGGTGTGATCACGGTCACCTTGCGTGAGTTCGCGTCCCTGCCTGACATCGACGGCGTGCCGGCACGGATGATGATGCTCGTGCAGGAGCCGACCTCACGTCGCATCTTCGTGAGCGACATGCGAGGGCCGTTGTACACGATCAGCGACGACGGCAAGACTGTGACGCCGTATCTCGATCTTCGCGACCCGAAGTGGGCGATCGCCGTCCAGTCGGAGGGCCGCGAGCGCGGGATGCAGAGCTTCGTGCTGCATCCCGAGTTCGCGCAGGCCGGCGCCCCTGGGTTCGGCAAGTTCTACACCTATACCGATTCGTCGAATCAGGTTCCTGCGCCGGACTTCACCACGCCCCATCCAGCCACCACGCACGACACGGTGCTGCACGAGTGGACGGCGAAGACGCCAGGCGCCGCTGCCTACGACGGTGCGGCGCCGCGAGAAGTGATTCGCCTGCGCCAGCCGTTTCCGAACCACAACGGCGGCATGATCACGTTCAACCCGACGGCCCGGCCCGGCGCCGCCGACTACGGCCTGCTGTACATGGGCATCGCCGACGGCGGCAGTGGCGGCGATCCGATGAAGCTTGCGCAGAATCTGGGGGCGGCGTTCGGCAAGCTGTTCCGCATCGATCCGCTCGGCAAGAACGGGCGCGGGGGCAAGTACGGTGTGCCCGCCAGTAACCCATTCGCCTCGACGCCGGATGCGCTGCCGGAGATCTATGCGTACGGCATCCGGAACTCGCAGCGATTCTCCTGGGATGCAAAGTCCGGCGCGATGTACCTGACCGACATCGGCCAGGGCGTCGTCGAAGAAGTGAGCCCGGTCACCGCTGGCGCCAATCTGGGCTGGAGCGTCTGGGAGGGCAGCTTCCGGTTCGTCCGCCACCAGGTCATCTCGACGGACACGCCGCGCAGCGATCCGAAGGTGACCTATCCGATTGTCGAATGGGGGCAGCTCGATCCGGTGCTGCTCGCCAACAACTCGTCGGCGGCCGTCGGGCTGGTCGTGTACCGCAGCACCACGATTCCGCAGCTCACTAACCGGATCCTGTTTGGCGACATGCCAAGCGGCGAGATGTTCCACGTCAGTGCTGACGACGTACCGAAGGGCGGGCAGGACCCGATTCGCCGGGTGCTCTTCGTCACCGGGGCGGGCGCTGCCGCACGCCCCTTCCTTGCCATCGTGCAGGAAAAGAACCGCGCACAGGGCAAGGGGGTCGCGCAGCGCGCAGACATGCGCTTCGATGTGATACCGGACGGCCGGATATTCGCTCTGAACAAGGCCGATGGCACCATTCGAGTCATCGAGAACTGAGCGGGAGGCTCGTGTACGGGACTTAGACCTGCGAAGAAACCGCGCCGACATACGCCGCGGCATCGGCAGCTGTCGCGATGGTGGATCCGTCGGTCTGCGTGAGGTCGAATCGGCGTCCGCCGGATCGCGAGCTCGCCTCGGCGAGGTTGGCGACCAGCAGCGTCTTCCATCCCAGGTCAGGACCGAGATCGAAAGGCGCGTTTCTCCTGAGGCCGTCTATGAAGGCCGATATCTCGGCAGCATAGGCTGCGGCGTAGCGAGCGTAGAAGTCAGGATGCCGCGCCGACGGCCGCGTCATGGGGAACTGCGCCTCGTCGATCTGTCGGCCGCGTTGGTCGCCAAAGCCGCTCCACAGGCGAGCCGTGATGGCTCCGAAATCCCCGACGAATTCACCGACGTCGATCCGACCCTTGGTGCCGATCAGTTTGAAGCCGTTGTCGTATCCAGCGCTGTTGATGCGCGATCCCCAGAGGTGTGCGACCGTGCCATCGGCCCACGTGCAGAACGTGTGGACGACATTCGCGCCCTCGCCGGCGCGGTCGTCGTAATGCGGCGCGTTGAACCGCAACGCCTGGACCGCGCAGGGCAGCTCGAATCCGCGCACGCTCATGGCCTCGAAGACGAGATGGATCGCCATGTCGGCCGTGATGCCGCAGCTCTGGTAGCCGACCGGCGTCGGATTCTTGTCCTGCAGGACGTGATGCGACTGCTGGAGCGTGCCGATGCGGCCGCTCGAGAGCCAGTCCAGGGCGACCAGGGCCGCCGCGTCGAAGTGCCGCTGAAACCCGACCTGCACGAGTCGATTCGGGCACTCGGCCACTCTTCCGCAGAATTCGGCGGCTTCGGCAATCGTGTTGGCGATCGGTTTCTCGACCAACACTGGCACGCCAAGGCGGATGAAGGCCAGACTGTCGCGCGCGTGGTCCTCGGTGCGTGACGCGACGATTACACCGTTCAGTCGCGCCGTGGCCGCCATGGCGTCGGGGTCGTCGAACCGCGCGATCCTCGCCAGGTCCGGCCCACCGAGCTCGTTCAGGAGGCCAGCCGCCGACGAGAGTGTCGGCCCGAACCGATCGCCCATGGCGACGAGTTCGATCTCGCCGCGCTGGTGCAGCGCGATCAGATGTTCCAGGTGAACCTGGCCCATGCGACCAACGCCAAACGCGCCAAGTCTCAGTGGTTCGCCGTTCATGTGAAACAAGATAGGTCGAAACCGATCGCGTCGCAGGCAGAAGGCCTCACCTCAGACCTCGCCCATCGACACTCGCCTCGGTGGTGTGTCCGTCTGGTTGTGGCATCTTTTCGACCTATGCCCCGCCTGACCGACAAGGACGAGATTCGAACGATCCTCCGTCGAGACCCCGCCTGGAGCCTGTACGCGCTGGGCGATCTGGCGCCGCCGATGTTCCAGAAGACCGAGTGGTTCACACCGGACCTGACGCTCGTCGTGCGGGACTACGGTACGGCCATCTTGTTCGCGATGGGTCCCGGCAGCGTTCGCGAGGCCCTCGAATCTCTGAGCGGGTCCGTGCACCTGCAGGTGCAACGCGCTGCACTGGATGAAGTGGCGCGCCATGCGACGGTGTCGTCACAGCGACTGATGTGGAGGATGACGTGGACCGGTGGTCGCCTGGCGGCTCCGGACCCGCTCACCTCCCGCCTGGGGGTGGGGGACGTTCCGGCACTGCAAGCCCTGTACGCCGACGGGGCGTCCTCGGGCGAGTCGCCCGACTTCTTCTTTCCCTCGATGGTGGCCGATGGCGTGTTCCATGGAGTCCGTGAAGGCACAGCGCTGGTGGCGGCCGCGGGGACGCACCTGCTGGCGCGCGAGGAAGGTATCGCGGCGCTTGGCAACGTCTACACCCGACGCGACCGCCGGGGGCTCGGACTCGGGCGTCTGGCCACGAGCGCGGTGCTCGGCGAGCTCGCAGGCGTCGAGACGATCGGTCTCAACGTCCGAGCCGACAACGACGCGGCGCTGCATCTCTACGAGGCGCTGGGCTTCGCGCGTCACTGCCAGTTCTACGAGGCGCTGGCCCTGCCTTGAGAACATCGCGACGCACCTTAAGTGAGGATTTCTATGGCGTCACGACGCCCAATCCGCCGGTCACGCGTGTGCATTGTCCGCTGCTCGCCTGGTTCGCCCCCGGACCACGGAGCTGCTGAAGTCCACGCTGCAGCGGCTGCCGAGCGGCCCCAGTCGCGTCGACACCGTCATGATCCAGAACGCAGACCACATGTAAGGCGGCGAAGAGGCGCAAGTCGCGCAAACGATCGCCAACTCGGGCGAATGCCCTTGTTCCACCGTCAGCACGCAGAAGCGCGGCTCCGAAGCGAGAGTAGGATTCTCGGTGCCCTGATTGCGCCCGCCGATCGCGTTGTGGGTCCCAGGAGCCAAGGGCGCATCGAGGAACTCGCTTATGGCTGTTCGCATATCGGCGGAGGAGGGAGCCATGACGCGCCGACGCTTCCTGGCGGTGGCCAGTGGCGTGCCAGTCGTAACCGCCGCGAAGGCAGGGGCAATGCCGGTCGCCGTGCAGAAGTCCGGTCTCGAAGGCCGGTTCGAAGAGGCGGGCCAGTTGATACATGCGCAGACCGAAGCGGAGAGGTGGCCGCGGCGGTGCTGCACGTCCGCCGCGCAGGCCAGGAGCTGAGTCGCGCCTTCGGTGCAGCACGCGTCGACCTGCCGTTCCTCATCGCCTCACCAACCAAGCCGATGACTGCGTCCGGGGTGCTGTGGTTGCGCGATCGGCGCGAGCTGGCGTTGAGCGATGCGGTGAGCACGTATCTGCCGGAGTTCCGCGGCGGCCAACGCGGCGAGGTCACCATCGGTCACCTCCTCACGCACACGTCGGGACTGCCCGACATGCTCCCGGACAACCCCGAACTGCGCCGTCGGCACGCGCCCCTGTCAGAGTTCGTGGCTCGAACCTGCCGGACGCCGCTGCTTTTCCGACCCGGGACGAAAGTCAGCTACCAGAGCATGGGCATCCTCCTGGGCGCGGCGATCGCCGAGAAGGTCAGCGGCGAGCCGATGCCGGGATTCATGGCGCGGACCATTTTTCACCCACTGGGGATGCGGCAAACGTCGTTGGGCCTGGGCGATCGACCGATCGCGGAGACCGCCCAGTGCCAGGTGCCGGAAGCCGACCGCGGCGATTGGGACTGGAACAGCCCGTACTGGCGAAACCTCGGAGCCCCATGGGGCGGCGCGCATGCCACTGCGCGCGATCTCGGGGCGTTCCTGGACGCCTTCGCTTCCCCCGCTGGCGAGGTGTTGGCGCCAGCCACACGACGTGAGATGCGCGCGATCCAGACAGGCACGCTGCGGCCACGCTTTGGTCTCGGCTGGCAGCGCGAGCCGGGGGCGTTCGGCCGGACGTGCTCCGCGGAGACGTTCGGGCACTTCGGGTCGACCGGGACGATGGCCTGGCATGATCCGGCCACGGCTACGACCTTCGTCCTGCTCACGACCAGGCCGGCGACCGATTCCATGGCCAGTCTTCTGCGCCCGGCTTCGGAGATCATTGGACGCACGAACGGCTGATGCCCCCGGGCAGGCTGCGCCCGTCGACAGGCGTCGACCGCCATGGTCCTGGATCGTTACTGCGCTTCGACGAGCGGGCGGATCCAGATATTGCGGAACCGGACCGGATTGCCGTGATCCTGGAGGCCGATGTAGCCCTTCGCGTGTGACGGTTCGTACTTGCCAATCTGCTTGTGAGAGGTCGGTCCGAGAAACGCCTGGGCCGCGTGGACGGTGACGCCGTTGTGGAGCACGGTCACAATCGCCGGCTTTTCCAGCGTCGTGCCGTTGAACCGCGGGCTGGTGAAGACGATGTCGTAGGACTGCCACTCGCCGGGCTTGCGCGACGCGTTCACCATCGGCGGGAACTGGCCGTACATCGCGGATGCCTGGCCGTCCGGATAGGTGATGTTCTCGAAGCTGTCCAGCACCTGGATCTCGAACACGCCGTTCAGGAAGACGCCGCTGTTGCCGCGTCCCTGGCTGTTCCCCTTCACCTCTGACGGGGTCGCGAACTCGATGTGGAGCTGGTAGTCGGCGAAATCGGCCTGCGTCGTGCGGATCATCCCCTTGCCGCTCGAGAGCACGCCGCTTTCGATCGGCCAGCTTACCGGACCGCCCCCCTGCGTCATCTGCCAGCGACCGAGATCCTGACCGCTCCCAAGCAGCACGATGGCGTCCGATGGCGGCGCCAGCGACACGAGGGGCCCGGGCGTCACGACGCGCGGCTGCGGCCGCGTGCCGTCGTGGATGTGCCACTTGCCATTGGGCTGCATCGGCGTGTCCTGGTAGCCCGTCGGCGATGGCGGCGGCTGCGCCGGTGGAGTTTGAGTCTGTTGAGCGCTGATGACGGCGCCGGCGAGAATACAGGCGATAAGTACGGTGATCTTCATGCCACAGCCCCCACGTTTCGAGCATTGACCGGACGGAACGCAACCTGGAATGCCGATGATAGCCGCCAAAGCGGTCCCGGCAAGGTGGGCGCCATCCGGCCCGTCGCGGCCCAACGGCGCTCGACGCCAGGCAATCACTGTCTTTTCACCGATGCCCCGGTCGAGATGGCCTATGCTCAATCGGAGTCGATGCCAACGAGCCTCTCCCATTTCGAAGGAAACACCATGTCTCGAGTGTCTCGCCCGAACCGCCGCGCACTGCTGCGCCGGCTCCTGGTTGGCGGAATTGCGAGTACCGCCGTCCTGGCCAGCGCGGTTCGGACGGCAGCCCAACCCAGCGGGCAGCGTCCGCGCAACCCCGGCGGCGCAGGCGGCCAGCGGCCCGAAGGCCCTCCGAATGGCGGCATGGGCCCGCACGAGGGCACCCGGCCCGGCGGCCCCCCGAGTGGCGGCAAGGGCCCGCACGAGGGCACCGGGCCCGGTGGCCAGCACCAGCCGGGCACTGGCGGCGGGCAGGGCCCACGTGGCGGCGGCCGGGGTGGCGGCGGCCGCCGCTGATCCCGGCGCGGAGACGCCCGGGCGCGTCTCCCGCCCCACCTCCAACCTCTGCCAACGGGTACATCGCGCTTCCGGCTGCGACTGTCGCTGTTGGCACGTCGCAACAAGGACGGAGATACCTCATGAACCGGATGCTGTACCTGATCGCCGGCGTGGTCATCGGCAGCCTTCTGACCGGCGGCGCGGCCGCCGTGTCATCGCCAGGGCCTGCCAGGCAGGACCCGCTGAAGCAAGGGCCCCAGTACTACAAGGTTCTGCTCGAGAACGACGAGGTGCGGGTGCTCGAGTACCGGCTCAAACCCGGCGAGAAGGAGCAACTGCATTCCCACCCTGAGGGAGTCGTCTATGGCTTCAACGACAGCACGATCAGGGTGACCTCGGCTGACGGAGCGGTGACGCAGAGCATCGGAAAGGCCGGCGACGTGTATTGGCGCAAAGCGTTGACTCACGCGTTGGAAAACATCGGGGATACCGAGGTCCATTCCTTGGCGTTCGAGATCAAGCGGCACTGAACCGGGCCGCGCGAGTGGGCGCCGAACCGGCGGTCGCAGCGGAGCCGGCCCACAGGCGCTCTCGTCAGTGGAGTTGGAGCCCGCGGGTACCGGGCACCACTCAACGACGTCTTCCAGCGCGCAAGAGAGAGACTCCAATGAGATCCCAGTTCGTTGCCGCGGCCGTTCCATTCCTCCTGCTCGTGTCCGCACTGGCGCAGGAGGCGCCCCGGGTGTCGGAGGAAGCCCGCCGGCTGCACCAGGACGCCTTCGTCTTCGACGGGCACGTTCACATGATCAACCGCCAACTCCACCTGGGTGGGAACATCGGGGATCGCCTTTCCGATGGTCAGGTGGACCTGCCGCGCATGAAGGAAGGAGGCGTCGACGCCTTCTTCATGACGCTCTTCGTGATGGAGCAGTACTACCCCGCGCGGTACGAGACGAAGCAGACGCTCCGCCTGATGAACATGGCGATCGATCAGCTCACGCAGAACCGCGAGGTCGTGGAGCTCGCGCTCAATGCCTCCGACATCGAGCGGATCAACCGGGCGGGGAAAATGGCCGCCGTCCTCGATCTCGAGGGCAGCTTCGATCTCGACGGCGACCTCCACGTGCTGCGGTCGCTCCACCGGCTGGGGCTCCGGGTCGTGCAACTCCCCGCGCACAACTGGGGGAACGAGTACGCCGACTCCTGCTGCGCGCCGGCTCGCTGGCACGGGCTCACCGAACACGGCCGGGCGGTCGTCCGCGAGATGAACCGGCTCGGCATGGTCATCAACGTCTCGCACGCGTCCGACGAGACGCTGGCGCAGGCGCTGGAGGTGAGCACCCAGCCGATCGTCGCCACCCACCACGGGCTGCGCAGTCTGAATGACATCCCCCGCAACATGCCCGACGACCTCCTGAAGAAGCTCGCGGCCAAAGGGGGCGTGATCGGGTTCCACATCGGCAATGCGTTTCACAACCGTCGGCAGTTCGAGTGGTTGTCCAAGCAGGCCGGGCGGCCCTTCTGGGACACGTCCGAGGTCGCGGAAGAGAAGGCCCGGCTTTCCATCCACGAGATCGACCGACGGGTCGCATCGCTGTTTCCGATGGTCGGCCCCGTCACGCCGGACGACCTGCTGATGTCGGTGGATGAGTGGGTCGGCGTCGTGGACCGCGCCATCCAGGTGGCCGGCGAGGACCACGTCGCGCTCGGCAGCGACTTCGACGGCGGCCCGACGCCCGCGCGGCACATGCGCGACGTCCGGGACCTGGCGATGATCACCGACGCGATGCTGCGCCGTGGCTACTCGAAGGACCGCATCAGGAAGTTCCTGGGCGGCAACCTGATGCGCGTGTTCCGGCAGGTGACGAGCACTCCGGGATAGTCACGCCTCACATCTTCAGACATCCATGGCAAACACACTCACCAACCCAATCGATCCTGTCTTTACCCGACGTGAAATGCTGGCAACGACCGGTATGGCCGGCCTGGCGGCGTTGACCGGCATCGCCTCCGGTGCCGTTGCCCAGACTACGCAAAAGCGACCTCGTATCGCCTGTCTCGTCAGCTACTGGGGTGCGACGAGATCGCACGCGGACTGGATCGTCACCAAGCTGTTGGACGGCTATTGGTGGCAGGGCGCCCACACGCCTTCGCGGGTGGATGTTGTGTCGGTTTACATCCATCAGCGTGAAGAAAGCGGATTGGGTCAGAAAGTATGCAAATCGAAAGGCATCCCGATCTTCAACACCGTCGGTGAAGCCGTCATGCTCGGGGGGAAGGAACTTGCGGTCGATGGCGTTGTCATCGTCGGAGAACACGGCGAGTATCCAACCAACCTCAAAGGGCAGTGGCTCTTGCCACGCTGGTGGATCTATCAGCAGGTCGTGAGAGTGTTCGAGCAGAGCAAGCGCTCGGTTCCGGTCTTCAACGACAAGCATCTCTCCTACAGTTGGGACGAAGCGAAGTGGATGTTCGACAAATCCCGTGAGCTGAACTTCGCCTTGACCGGCGGTTCATCCATTCCGGTCTACTTCCGCAAGCCCGAGATCGAGCTCGATGCCGATACGCCCATCCGGAACTCGGTCGTAGTCGGCGGCGCGGCCGATGAGGGTGCGCTGTTCCACTGTGTCGACGTGCTCCAGGCGTTCGCCGAACGTCGCAAGGGCGGGGAAACGGGCGTCAGGGCGGTGCAGTGCATTCGAGGTCCGGAGACATGGCGCTGGACCGAGCGCAATCGGTGGGCTGGCGCCCTGCTCGAGTCGGTGCGGACGCGGCTCGAGTTGAAGCCGGGGCATTTCAAGGAGATCAACGCGCCGAACGTCTGTGTCGTGGAGTATCGCGATGGGACGAAAGCGGCGGTCTATTCCGCTCGAGGTTCCGGATGGAGCTACGCCGGCGAGATCGACGGGCAGAAAGACGCGACCGTGATCTCGATGCTCGGCTGGCCTGGCCCATTCGACCAGTACCACGCCTCGAACGCCCAGCCGCATTGGATCACCGAGACGATGGTGACGCGCAAGGAGCCATTCAATGCGGAGCGACTGCTGCTGTCGACCGGGATTGTGGCGAACAACATGGAATCGAACTGGGAGAATGGCCGCTACTCGGCGATCGGACGTCGCATCGAGACGCCCTTCATGGACATGACCTACCGGTCGACCCGGGGCGCGCAGTTCAGCACGGGCGCGCGGCCGCCGAGCACGCCTTACCTGCGGGGATTCGACAGCTAGGTGCTGCGAATGTGGCGCGCCCCTCCGGAACCATGTCAGTCACGGGGCCGTAAGTGTACGTCCATGGGACGCTTTCGATGATGGAACTGATGCGCGACGTGCGCCACGCCACCCGCCGACTGGTCCGCACGCCGATGTTCACGCTCGCCACCGTGCTGACCCTGGCGTTGGGGATCGGCGCGAATGTCGCGATCTTCAGCATCGTCAACACGGTCCTCCTCAAGCCGCTGCCGTTCTTCGAGGCCGACCGCCTGGTGGGTCTCTGGCAAACAGCGCCCGGCGTCGACATCGGCGACCTCAATGCGTCGCTCGCCGACTACATCACCTACCGCGAGGAGTCGCGGACGCTGGCCGACGTCGCACTCTGGAACCGCGCCGCCGTCACCATCACCGGTCTTGCCCAGCCCGAGCGCCTCGATTCCCTGATCGCGACCCACCGCCTGCTGCCCCTCCTCGGGGTGCAGCCGACGATCGGCCGGCCATTCTCCGAGCGAGACGACCAGGACGGCAGCCCGGAAGTCGTCATGCTGAGCCACGGCTACTGGCAACGCCAGTTCGGAGGCGACACGAACGTCGTCGGCCGCTTGATCACCGTGGACGGCATGCGTCGCGAGATCATCGGCGTGCTCCCGAAGGGCTTCTGGTTCATGGACGCCCCGCACGATCTCGTGCTGCCGCTGCGCTTCAACCGGGCCAACGTCCGGCTGGCGGGCTACAACAACCAGGCGATCGGCCGCCTGCGCCCTGGCGTCGACATCGCAGGCGTCAACGCGGATGTGGCACGCATGATCCGCGTCGCGTTCGGCAAGTTCCCGCCGCCCCAGGGGATGACCCTCGGGATGATGGAAGACGCACGCCTCGCGCCCAAGGTCCGCCCGCTCGTCGATGATCTCGTCGGAGATCTCGGCAAGAGCCTGTGGGTGGTGACGGCGACCATCGGCATCGTCCTGCTCATTGCCTGCGCGAACGTGGCCAACCTGCTGCTCGTGCGGACCGAAGGGCGTGCCCAGGAATTCGCGGTGCGTGCCGCCATCGGTGCGAGCCGCGGTCGCCTGGCGCGCGACGTGCTGGCCGAGAGTCTCCTGCTCGGCCTGATTGGCGGCGCTATCGGGCTGGGCCTGGCCGCTCTCGGCCTGCGGGCGGCTCCGGGGCTAGCGCCGGCGCGGCTACCGCGCCTCGATCTGATCGGCGTCGATGCCGCGACGATCGTGTTCACGCTGGTCGTTTCGATCGCTGCCGGGTTCATGTTTGGCGCGCTGCCGGTGCTCAAGTGGAGCCGTGTCCGGCTGAGCGAGGCGTTGAAGGCTGGCGGCCGTGGTGGGACCGCCGGTCGCGACCGCAACGTGACCCGCAACACGCTGGCGGTAGTCCAGGTGGCGCTGGCCGTGGTGCTGCTGATCGGATCCGGCCTGATGCTCCGGACCTACCAGTCGATGCGGCGCGTGCAGCCCGGGTTCACCGACCCGGCCACGCTCCAGACGCTGCGTATCGCGATCCCGCGCGAGGTCGCCGCCGACGATGCGTCGTTGATGGTCGCGCATCAGGCGCTCGTCGAGCGCCTGGCGAGTCTGCCCGGCGTCTCTTCCGCCGGGTTGATCGACGCGCTGCCGATGGGCGGGGGTGACAGCAACGACCCGATCTTCGCCAGCGACCACACCTATGCCGCCGACACGATCCCGGCACTGCGCCGGTTCATCCGAGCGGCGCCGGGTACGTTCGAGGTATTGGGGACGCGGGTCGTCGCCGGCCGCGAGTTTGCCTGGACCGACATTCACGCGAAGCGCGACGTGGTGCTGATCAGCGAGAACTTCGCGCGCGAGTACTGGGGATCGGCCGCGGCCGCCATCGGCAAGCAGATTCGATCCAACCCCAACGATCCGTGGAGTCAGGTGGTCGGCGTGGTTGCCGACATCCGTCACGACGGCGTCGACCGTCGGGCACCCTCGACGGTCTACTGGCCCCTCCGCGACACCCGCGCGGCGTCGTACATGCTTCGCAGTGCGCGCGCGGGCACGGGCAGCTTTGTGGCCGAGATCCGCCGCGCCGTCGCGGAGCAGAGCGCGGGCGCGCCGATCACGCAGATGCGGTCGATGCAGGAGGTCTACGAGCGGTCGATGGCGCGTACCGCCCTCACGCTCACGCTGCTCGGCATCAGCGGCGCCATGGCTCTGCTGCTCGCCGTGGTGGGCATCTACGCGTTGATTTCGTACACGGTGTCGCAGCGGACGCGCGAGATTGGCATCCGCATGGCGATCGGCGCCCAGCAGGGCAGTGTGCAGCTCATGTTCGTCGGCTACGGGCTGACGTGGGCGGGCGTCGGTGCCGCCGCCGGACTCGTCGCCGCCGTGCCGCTGTCCCGACTCATGTCGGCGTTGCTCTTCGAGGTGAAGCCGCTCGATCCGTTGACGTACGCGGCGGTCGGGGTCGGACTGCTCGTAGCGGCGGCGATGGCCAGCTATCTGCCGGCGCGTCGTGTCACCCGGATCCAACCCATCGAGGCGCTGCGGGCGGAGTAGCGAAGCGCCAGTCTGAGCGCCGCAGAACATGGCCGGTATGAGACACTAGCGAGTTCTTGGCCGATCCGACCCGCGCGGCCGCTGAAGCCGGGAAGAAACCCGCCCGGCCGGCAGGCTCGACGCTCACCGCGCTCCTCACGCCGTATCGCCCTCTCGTTGCGGGCATCGTGTGCCTGACGATTGGCGGCAATGCGCTCAGCCTGGTGGTCCCGAAGCTGCTGGCGCGCGGCATCGATACCTTCGCAGCGAGTCGGGTCGTGCCGGACGCGCTCATCCTCGAGTTCGCCGCCGTCGCGATCGGCGTCTTCGTCTTCTCGTACCTGCAGAACATCGCGCAGACCGTTGCCGCCGAACGCGTCGCGCGGGACCTGCGCACCAGGATCGCGGCCAAGCTGGCGACGCAGTCGCTCGCCTACATCCAGCAGGTGACGACGGCCAGGCTGCTGACCAACCTGACGTCCGACGTCGACGCGGTGAAGCTGTTTGTCGCCCAGGCGGTGGGATCGATCGTCGCATCGGTGTTCCTGATCGCCGGCGCGAGCGCGCTGCTCCTTTCGATCAACTGGAAGCTCGGGCTCGCGGTGATTGCGGTCCTGCCGGTGATCGGCTTCACGTTCCAGGCGGTGCTCAGGCGGGTGCGCGCGCTGTTCGCCACGGCGCAGGGGGCCGTCGATGCGCTCAACAAGGTCATCAGCGAGAGCATCCTCGGCGCGGCGCTGGTTCGGCTGCTCAACTCGCAGGCCTACGAATACGACCGGTTCATGGTCGCCAACACCCACGCGCGCGACATCAGTCTGCGGATCCTGCGCCTCTTCGCGTGGCTGATTCCTATCGTCATCTTCTGTACCAACGTCGCCACGCTGACGATCCTGATCTTCGGCGGGCGGTTCGTCATCGTCGGATCGATGACGCTCGGCGAGTTCACGGCCTTCAACAGCTACCTCGCGATCCTGATCTTCCCGGTCATCATGATCGGCTTCATGAGCAACGTCATCGCGCAGTCGAGCGCGTCGTACATGCGGATCGGAATGGTGCTCGCGGCGTCGTCTGCCAAGGCCCGCGGCACCCTCGTCGCGGACCTGCGGGGCGAGATCGCGCTCGCGCGGGTAACGCTGACGTTCGGCGAGACGGACAGCCTGAAGGACGTGTCCCTGCGCATCAAGGCGGGGACGCGCACCGCCATCATCGGCCCGACGGCGGCAGGCAAGACGCAGCTGCTCTACCTGCTCACCGGACTCGTCGCGCCCACCTCCGGTACGGTCGAGTACGACGGCCGGAACATCGAAGATTACGACAAGACGACACTGCACCAGCAGGTGGCCCTGGTCTTCCAGGACGCCACGATGTTCAACCTGACACTGCGCGAGAACATCGGGTTCAGCAAGACGGTCAGCGACGCCGATCTCGACAAGGCGATCGCCGCGGCCGAGCTCGCCGAGTTCGTCCGGTCGCTGCCGGCCGGCCTCGACACGGTCGTCGCCGAGCGCGGCACCAGCCTGTCGGGCGGCCAGAAGCAGCGCATCATGCTGGCAAGGGCGCTGGCGCTCAACCCGCGGATCCTGCTGCTCGACGACTTCACTGCGCGGGTCGACGTCACCACCGAGCGCAAGATCCTCGCGAACGTGCGACAGCAGTACCCCGGCCTGACGCTCGTGTCGGTGACGCAGAAGATCGCGCCGATCGAGGACTACGAGCAGATCGTCCTGCTGATGGAGGGGGAAGTACTGGCCATGGGCACGCACCAGGACCTGTTGGCCAGTTGTCCGGAGTACGTACAGATCTATGAGTCCCAGCGAAGCACCAGCCATTACGAGTCCGTACAGGCTTAGCACCGCGCACGAGATCGCGAGCCCGTCGGTCCTCGGCGCGCTGCGTCGCCTGGCGCCCGTGCTGTCCGACCAGCATCGCCGCCTGTTCGCAGCCTTCGCCGCGACGATTGTAGGGTCGATCATGGGTCTGCTTGGACCGATGATCATTGGACGCACTGTCGACCACTCGATCCGGAACCGCGACTTCCGCGGCGTGGTGATCGCGGCGGTGCTGCTGCTGCTCGCCTATCTGACTGGCCTCGTCGCCACCTATGTCCAGACCCAGCAGATGGGGCGGGTCGGGCGCTTCGTGCTGTTCAATCTGCGGAATACGCTGTTCACCAAGCTGCAGGACCTGCCGCTCGAGTTCTTCAACCAGAACAAGGCCGGCGATCTGATCTCGCGGATCAACAACGACACCGACAAGCTGAACCAGTTCTTCTCGCAGGCGCTCGTCCAGTTCGCGGCGAACGTCATCGTGATGATCGGCGCCGGCGTCTTCCTGCTCTCACTCAACCTGCGGCTTGGGCTGGCCGCGCTCGCGCCAGCGATGGCGGTACTGGCGATCACCCGCCTCACCGCCGACTGGATGAAGCGGAAGAACCTCGGCAGCCTGCAGGCGCTCGGCGCCTTGAGCGGCGAGGTCCAGGAGAGCGTGAGCAACTTCCGCGTGATCCTGGCGTTCAACCGCGTGGACTACTTCGAGCGGCAATTCGCAGCGGCCAACGACCGCAACTACAGCGCGTCGATCGCCGCCGGCATCGCCAACACCATGCTCCTTCCACTCTACGGCCTCGCGCTGAACGCCGCGCAGGTCGTGGTCATCGCGTATGGCTTTCACCTGATTTCGGCCGGACAGTTCACCGTCGGCCTGCTGATCGGCTTTCTCCTGTACGTGAACAGCTTCTACATGCCGCTGCGTCAGCTCGCGGCCCTCTGGTCGTCGTTCCAACTCGCGCTCGCCAGCCTCGATCGCATCTCCGCGGTCCTGTCGCTGCAGGGCAACATGCCGCAGGCGCCGGCCGCCGAGGCAGTCGCCGGCCCCCTGATCTCGTTCGAGCACGTGACGTTCGGCTACGTGGCGGGCTCCCCCGTCCTGCGCGACGCGACCTTCGCGTTCGATCGTGGACGGACCTACGCTCTTGTGGGACCGACTGGCGGCGGCAAGACCACGACCGCGCTGCTGATGGCGCGCCTGTACGATCCGGACGGAGGCCGCGTTTTGCTGGACGGCCGTGACATCCGCAGCTTCACCGCCACGGAACGCGCGGCGCGCATCGGCTTCATCCTGCAGGAGCCGTTTCTCTTCACGGGAACGGTACGCGACAATCTCGTGTACGGCCACGAGTCACTGCTGAAACTATCAGACGAGGAGCTCGCTGCCCGCATCGGCGCGACGCACCTCGACACGCTGCTCGAGCGCTTCAAGGACGGCCTGACGACGCCAGTGACGTCCACCGGCGAGGGGTTGAGCCTGGGCCAGAAGCAGATCGTCGCGTTCATGCGAGCGGTCCTGCGCGAGCCGGACCTGCTGATCCTCGACGAGGCGACGGCCAACATCGACACCGTCACCGAGCAGCTGCTCGAGCGGATCCTGCGCGACCTGCCGGCGTCGACGACCAAGGTCGTCATCGCGCACCGACTGAACACCATCGCCAACGCCGACGAGATCCTGTTCATCAACGCCGGGGAGATCACCCGCGCCGGCTCGATGCAGGACGCGCTCGACCTGCTCCTGCACCACAAGCGCGAGAGCTGATCGCACAGGGACGTCGTCAGCCGTTCCCGAATGGTGCCCGTCACACCCTGAAGCGGTCGAGCGAGCCAGGAGCCGGGAAGGAACCATTCATCCCGGCGCAGCGGGAGTTCGCGAATAGCGCCTGAATTCGAAGCGGTCGCCCGTTGCTGGCGCCCGACGTTCACTCAGCGCGTGGAGACAGTGTGGAGACTGCGCAATGGCCTGATCGTCTCGTCTTATAGGTCGTGTCCTCTCAGTGGCTTACCCGCTCACGGGCGTGAGCCCGCTGCAGTACCAGAAGCAGCTACGGCTACAGGAAGCACGGCAATTCATGCTGAACCAGAACCTCGACGCGGGTAGCGCCGCAGTGCATGTGGGGTATGAAAGCGCCTCGCAGGAACTTGGCATCGGGTTCGTGCCGTTCAGCCCGCTCGGCAAGGGTTTCCTGACTGGACAAATCGACCAGGCGACCACCTTCGACCGCGACGACTTCCGCAATACCGTGCCGCGCTTCTCCCCGGAGAATCGCGCGGCGAACCAGGCGTTCGTCGCGGTGCTGCAGGGCATTGCTCAACGAAAGCAGGCCAGGCCCGGACAAGTGGCGCTCGCCTGGTTGCTCGCCCAGAAGCCGTGGATTGTGCCCATTCCGGGTACGACCAAGTGGCATCGCCTTGAAGAGAACATCGGTGCGGCCGACGTTGAGCTCACCAGCGAAGACCTTGCCGACATCGATCGAGCCGCCGCATCGATCCCGGTCCACGGCGCCCGGTACCCCGACGCACTCGAGCGCTTGAGCAATCGCTGACATCTGGAGCCATTGACACGGCTCTTCTTGAAGGACGTGTGAACGATAACTCCGACGAACCGCTCAGCCGGTTCGTCGCCGGGCGCTTCCAGCGAAATGGATTTGATGTACGCGCAAAAGTCGAGTGCCTGGGCAGCGGCGTCACTTCGCGGCGTTAGCCGCAAGCCGCACGTCGTCGTGAGTGAAAACCGCAAAAACGAACGGCTGTGATTCGAGAACGTGCGCCAGATCGCGCAACGTCAGATGAAGAGCCGACAGCCGGTCCTCATCGACGAACAGTTGGCTGTTCTCCGGTTCGAAGGATGTAATCAGCTGCTTCGCCTCAGGATCAAACCTCTCGTGCAACAGGTCTACGATCGACTGCGCAAAGTGTCGACGGTCCGGCGACGACGGTTCCGACGGCATGCCATGGTCTGCGGTCACGGCAAGCAGATAGTTGTTACCAACCTTCGCCTCCAGCGCTCGCAGCATTCGCGCCAGGTGACGGTCCATCGCGCCGAGAGTGACGCGGAGCTCGCTCGAATCCGGACCGTACTTGTGGCCCACGAAATCGGCGCCCTTGTAGTTGAGCAGAATGAGATCCGCGACGTTGTCGGCGCCCACTGGCTCGCGCTCAATCATCGCCGTCATCGCATCGGCTTCGAATGCCGGAAATAGAGCCGAATAGCGCACCGCGGCAGCCGAGTCAATTTTGTGACTCATCCACTCACCGTCAGCCTGCCACAGGGCGCTCGCATTTCGATCCTTCACGTACGCGGGCAGCCGGAAGCAATTGGGGTTCGTGGTCCAGTTGCCCGTTTGTTGATCGTAGCTGGCAAGCACGACTGGCGCTCCATTCAACTGACACGCCCCATGCCCCGCGAGCGGCGTCGCCGCTCGGTCGATGCTGCCCTGTGCTAATACGATGGCGCGACCAGCCGTCGCGAGCTGCCAGACGTCTGCCAGCGTCAGTGCCACCAGATCGTGCGGCAGTCCTCCAGCGAACAGGTCGTGGCGCCGTCCCTGAGCGCGATCGTACACGCTCACGCCGGTGATTCCGTGCACGCGAGGATCGGCGCCTGTCGAGATCGTCGAGTGCCCCACTGCGGTATTGCTAGGCAGAACGTTCACCTGCGCCTGAGTGAACCAGGCACTTTGCCGACGCAGAGCGGTCAGCGTTGGCATCGACGCGGCGTAGCGATCGAAGTAATCCCGGCGCATGCCATCCAGGACGAGCAGCATCACGACTCGCGGTCGAGCAAAGCCGCTCCGCAAAACCGGTAATATCCGGCCTGTTGCTGTCGGGGGCATCTGCACGCCAAGCGCCACCGCAAGCGTAGGAGCGACGTCCTGCTGCGCGGCTGGGACCGAGAACACACCGGTCTTCACCGCAGGGCCCGCAAACATCAGCGGAATCGAGACGTCATAGGACCAGGGCGACCCATGCATATACTCGACGTTCGGGTCAGCCCGCGTGATGAAGTCGCCTTCACGCGGCACGATCAGGAGTTGGCCCGTTCGTCCGGGAAAATACGCCCGGGCGAACATTGCCAGAAAGCGCTGTCGCGCTGCGGAATCGGGTGGCGCGGAACGCCGGATTCGAAGAGCGTCGCGCTCGGACGGCTGCGTGACCTGCTCGCCCGAAACCGTCCAAGTGAGCGCGACCAAGCCCATGACGAGGAGACTGGCACCGCAACGGCGCAAATTCGAGAGGACAAAGGTCCGCCGCCTCGTCATGCTGGCTCCATCGCTTCACACCGGATGACCTTCCGGCCACTTCGCGCAAGTAGCTGATTACTGGGCCGCGAAGAGACCGAACTGCTCGTTCGAATATTGTCTGCGATTGGGTTGTTCGCTGCGCTAACTTGGAGCGCGGGATGGGTGGAACCCTGGCGGGCCGTTTCCCGATGCGTTCGGCTTCATGATCGTTGGCGTTGCCGATATCGCGGTCTTTACCGGACTAGCCGTTGCCGGCCTCGCCTGGCGCCGTCGCCCTGACGTCCACAAGCGGCTGATGCTGCTCGCCACGCTGGGTGGGCTCATGTGGCCAGCCATCACGAGGATGCCGATTGTCGCGGGGCGATTCGTGCCGATGTTCGCGCTCCTGAGCACCCTCGTGCTCGCGCCGGCGATCCGCGATCTCTGGCGCGGCGCGCCAACTCGGTGGGTCTCGCTCTTCTGGGTCTGGGCATTCTCGCAACGTTTCCGTTGCGGGTCGTCGTGGGCACGAGCGAGACGTGGCGGGCGTTTGCCACCTGGCTGGTGCGGCAAGTTTATCCGGCCATTGTCGAGCCCAGCCCAGTCGCGAACTCTGGCCCTGCTGATCGGAGGATGCAGACCCGTCCCTGGCACATCGCGAGTTGAGGCTCGACCGAATCGTAAGCCAGTTGCGAATTCCGTCCCTCACACCCAGGCGACAACTCTTCCGCAACTCCACAGGCGCGACGGGCATGAACGCAGGTCCGGGACGGAACCTCACTTGCCGACACACCCTACACTTCGCCTGCCAGGCTTACCGTGAGGCCTGTGACCGGATGGCCGTCTTCATCGATGAACCGCGCGCAGAAGTCAGTCGCGCCGCCGGCGTTGACGATGGCGGCACGAATGACGTGCGCCCCCTTTTTCAACGTCACGCGCTTCGACACGCCGTCATCGATGACGGCCTGGCGATCGTTGTAGAGCGCGATGACCTCTTCGTCGTCGAGCCACCACACCGAGGCGGCGTTCGAGCCGATCGCCAACCGCATCCCGGGCAGGTCGCGCGGCACATGGACCACTGTCACCGCCCAGAAGAGCACGTTCGATGTCGGCTTGTTCAAGGCGTAGGCGAAGTGGAACAGATTGACGTTGTAGTCGAGCGTGTCGACGGCGTGCCAGGCGGCACTCTCGTCGCCGACGGTGACCGTCTGGCCGTCGCGCGGGACCATGCTGGAGCGGGCGAACGCGTACTTCGTCACTGCGGCCTGGACGGCACTCTCGGTGAGTTGGTTCGACACACGAATCGGCTCGAGCAGGAGCCAGCGTTGGATGAAGCCTGCAGCATCTGGAGCCCTGGACGGCGAGGCCGGGCGCGCAAGCGAAGCCGCGGGCGGACGCGCGGGCGGCGGCTTCGCGGCGGCAGGCTGCTGGCTGCCGCGGGCTGCGAGCACGGCCACGCCGACGGTGACGAGCGCACCGAGCGTCGCTGCCAAGGCATGCTGATGTGCATTCATGAATGGCGCTCCCGCCCAGCGCTTACGGTGCCTTGATCCGCCAGCGCTGGCGGTCGCTGTCGGGCCGGAATCTCGCCAGCGTGGGCGTGCTGCTGCCGATGGCCGATAACGCCAACGGTTCGGTGGTGCCGGCCACCATCTTTGGCATCAGCCGATAGGTGCCGTCGCCGAGCTGATCGAGGCGCCAGAGCTGCTCCGGTGTCCCCGTGAAGGCGGGAAGGACCGTCAGCTCTGCGCCCGCGGTGGCAGCCAATACGCGGTCCGTGCCGGCAATCGCGATCTTGAAGAAGGGCGCTCCTGGGTATCCGCCGGCGTTGGGTGCGGGCTCGATCGACCACTTCTGCTGTGCCTGGACCATGTGCGGTCCCATGCGGACACCGACTGCATCGGCGGGCCAGGTGCCGCTGACTTGCGCGGGATCCTGCGCGGCTATCGGCGGCGGTGGCGGTGCGGCGCTGCGTGAGCCGGGGCCACCGGGGCCGCGCGGGCGTGGGCCACCGACAGGCACGCCCTGCACCGCCATCTCGAGGACGGTCCCGGTGCGCGCCGATTCGATCTGGTACGTGCCAGCGGTGAAGTTGTCGCCGGCCACGGGCCACTCGTCGCGCCAGAGGAGCGGCCGGATGTCCAGGACGCTGATGCCGCCGCGCTCGAGATCGGCTTCATAGTGCAGGGAGAACTTCTCGACGCCGGCACCGAGGTCGAGCAGGCCGAAATGTCCCGGACCGATGTGGCGTCCCGTCGACCCCGCAAACAGCTTGCCGCCGCCCCGGAGCATGTCGATGCCCATGTTGTCCAGGAACGGCCCGGTGACCTTCCGCGCCCTGCCCATGCGGATGTTGTAACTGGAGTTGGCGCCGGCACAGCATGATCCGTGGGTGACGAGCAAGTAGTACCAGCCGTCCCGAAAGATCAGGATCGACGCCTCGGAATTGATCGCGACGTTGACTGGCGGGCGTGCTGGGTGGAGCCGCTTCCCGGTCTTCGGATCGAGCTGCACCAGGCGGATGTACCCGAAATAGGACCCGTAAGTAAGCCACAGCGTCTCGTTCATCGGATCCCGAAACACGCCCGGGTCAATCGCATTGCAATCCTCGACGCCGTCGGACCACACCACGGGGCCGGCGTCCTCCCATTTGTAGTCGGGCGAGGCGGGATCGAGCGTCTTCCCGACCAGCAGGCCGATCGCGGACTTCGGCTGCGTCCCGGGGGCCGAGTAGTAGAGGAAGTAGCGGTCGCCGCTCCGGATGATGTCCGGGGCCCAGGTGTTGTTGCCGCCCTTGGCGAGCACCTCGGTACCGGGACGGCCACCCGGCACGGCCTGCATCACTTGACCGGCGCGACGCCAGGTCCATCCGTCGTCGGATACGTACGCCGGCAGGCCGACGCCCGTGCCATAGACGTAGAACTTGCCGTCGGCCTGCATCACCGTCGACGGGTCGTGCATTCCCGGCTCGCCATCCACGGCGAGCACCGGCCACACGATCAGGAGCATCGAGGCGGTCGCGATCCAGCGGTTCATGAATCCCCTTCACCCGAGGCGCCCATGGGGGGCACGCTGAAGGTCGGCTACTTGCACGACTTGTCGTGGCACAGCGTGCGATGGAAGAACGGGAGGACGTGATTCTGGAAGCGGTCGGCGACCTTGCTCGTGTGGGTGCCGGCGTAGGTTTCGAACGTGTTGACGATCTGGTAGCGATCGAGTGCGTCGTGCAGCTTGCCGGCGTCGGCGCGGAGGCCATCCTGGTCGCCGACATCGATGGCGATGGCGCGGTAGCGCCGCAGGTTGCCGATCCACTGGTCGATGAAGGCGAGCGGCGAGTTGGCGGCGAACTTCGCCAGCACGTCGGCCTGGGGAGCGCCATCCTTCGTCGGCAGGTCGAGATAGAACGGCGGCGCCTGCGGGTTCGGCGCCCACGCCGCTGCCGCCGCGAGCTGGGCACGGGCACCGAATGGCAGGCCGTTCACGTCGTCGGGACCCTTCGCACTGGCGAGTGTCTTCTCGAGGTCGCTGTTCGGCTGCCCCGGGCCACGCGGCGACAGGCAGCACGGGCTCATGATGTACAGGCTGCCGAAGTCGTCTGCGTGCTTCATGCCGATTCGCGTGGCACCGTAGCCGCCCATGGAGTGACCGACGAGGCCTCGGCTATTGCGGTCGGCCAGCGTCCGGTAGTGCGCGTCGATGTACGACACGAGATCACGCGCGACGTAGCGCTCGAAATCGCCGACCGTCGCTGAGCTCGAATACATCGATCCGTTGTGGCGGGTTTTCGAATCCGGCAACACGACGATCATCTCGCGAGCGCCCTGCGCGAACGCGCCCTCGATCGTCTGCGGTACGTGGATCTCGCGCGCCCATTGCTCGGCGCCGATCGAGTAGCCGTGGAGCGCGTAGACAACCGGATAGCGGCGTGACGTGTCCGTCGCATAACTCGGTGGCAGCACGACGAGCACGTCGCGATCCGCCGAGTTGCCTTCGAGGTTGCCTTCAAGCGCAGGGCCGGGGACCTTGATGCGCTCGATTGTCACCGCCTTGGCGCCGGCCACCGGCGGCGGTGCTTCGGTGGCGACCTGGGCTGGCGCCGCGGCCGGCGTGAGCGCGAGGACGAAGGCCGCGACGGCGATCGCACGTACGTGCCATGTCGCGGTCACGGCCGCACCCCGATGACGGTGACGGACCTGGGGGCCAGTGTCAGCGTCAGCCGGTTGCCTTCGAGCGTCACCGCGGCCGGTTTCGGAACGACAGTGTTCGGTGACTCGCTGGTGTTCACGCTGTCGATCGCGGGGCCTGTCAACGTCTCACCCGACGCAGACCGTGCCGTGATGCCGGTCAGCGTCGTCGCGACCTGCGCTGGCGCGTTGGGATCGACGTTGGTGAACGAGAGCCACAGAGTGCCCGATGCGTCCCTCGCTGCAATCGCGTCGACGCGCGGGAGCGTGATGCTGCCGTGCGTGTACCGGCCGGCGTCGAAGGCGACCGGCACGAAGGTCGCGTTCTGGAACGGCACGTACATCCTGAACGCGTGGTAGGTCGGCGTCAGCACCATCGTGGGTCCGTCAGTCAGGACCATGGCCTGGAGCACGTTCACCATCTGGGCGATGTTCGCCATCCGCACCCGGTCGGCGTGGCGCGCGAAGATGTTGATGTTGAGTGCGACGATGATCGCGTCGCGCACGCTGTTCTGCTGCGCGAGGAAGCCGGGCGTCGTGCCCGGGAGTTGTGCGTACCAGGCGCCCCACTCGTCGACGGCCAGCGTGACCTTCTTCTCTGGATCATATTTGTCCATGATCGCGGAGTGCTGCGTGACGAGCTTGTCCATCTCCAACGTGGCCTGCAGGATCTCGGCGTATTCCTTCTCGCCGAAACCGACGGACTTGTAGGAGGCCGGGAAGCGCACCACGGTGTAGTTGTGCAGCGACAGGCCATCCATGTGGTCCCAGCTCCAGTGGCGGCCCTTCCAGGACTTCATGATCGTCTCGGTCCACTCGGCGAACCGTGGTTCGCCGCCGCCCGGGCCGACGGCGACCTTCAGCATCCGATCCGTCTTCTGCTGCGCCGGGTTGAAATTGCGGACGAAGCGGCTGTAGATCCGTAGTTGGCTGAGGTAGTACTCGGCGGACATGTTGCCGCCGCAGTCCCAGTTCTCGTTGCCGATCCCGAGGATCGCGATCTTGTAGGGCGCCTGCCGGCCGTTCGCGGCGCGTTCCTTCGCGAGCGCTGTCGGCTGCGCAGCCGTGAGGTACTCGAGCCAGTCGGCCGCTTCCGCCGGCGTGCCGGAGCCGACGTTCACCGAGAGGTAGGCCTCGGCGCCGATCTGGTCGACGAAGTCCAGGAACTCGTGCGTCCCGAACGTGTTCGGCTCGATCACGTCGCCCCAATTCGGATTGAGCGTGGCCGGACGAGTGGCAGCAGGGCCGATGCCTTTGCGCCAGTGGTATTCGTCGGCAAAACATCCACCAGGCCAGCGCACGTTCGGCACCTTCAGGGCCTTGAGCGCCGCGACCACGTCGTTGCGAATGCCGCGCGTGTTGGGAATGGGCGAGTTGGGACCGACCCATACGCCCTCGTAGATGCCCTTGCCGAGGTGCTCGGCGAACTGCCCGAAAATGTTGCGGTCGATCCTGGCACCCGTGCGCGACGCGTCGACCGTCACTGCGATCTCGGGACCTTGTTGGGCGGCGATGCCGAGCGCGAAGCTGGGCATGATGACGGCAAGCGCGAGGACGACGCGCCGTTGGAGTTGCAGGACAGGCATCACTCGGGAGCTCCTGCGCACGCGGCTGGCCCCGCATGGCGCGGCCGCGCACGCACCTCGTTCAAGAATCGGCGGATGCGAATGCGCGGGAGCGTATGCGCTTTCAGTCGTGTGGTCAACTGACAGCCATCATGTCGACGCACACGCGACGGCGGTAGCAGGAAAACGCTACCACCCGGACGCCAGCGCGGTTCAGCGGGTCACCGGACCGGTGGAGTTCCGGACGATGAGCTCAGGCTCGATGACGAACTCGCGCTCACGCGGCACATCGGTGCGCATCAGGCACTCGACAATGGTGCGGCCGATCTGTTCACGGGGAATGTCGACCGTCGTCAGCGCAGGGACCGCGTACTGAGAGAGCGTCACGTTGTCGAACCCGGTCACCGACACGTCTTCCGGGATACGCAGCCCGCGTGCCCGCACTTCGCGCATCGCGCCGACAGCCATCAGGTCGTTGACGCAGACGAGTGCGGTTGGTCGGGTCGAACGGGACAGCAGGGTCCGGGCGGCCTCGCGACCGCCCTCGAGTGAATCGGCGTCGGCGGCAGTCTCGACCTCGAACCCCGAGTGCCGACCGGTGGCCTCGCGCAGCGCCTGGACGCGTTCGTGGATGGGCCCGAGCGTCGCGTGGTGCCCGACGTACCCCACCCGGCGATGACCAAGGCTGTACAGGTACGATGCGACCTTGGCCATGCCGACGCGGTAGTCCACCCGGATGTTGGTGATGTTCCGGCGTGGCGTGCCGACGTCGTAGAACACGACCGGAATACGCTGGCTGCTCAATTCCTGAATCAGCGTGGCGTCCATCTCGGAGACGATGACCGCGAGCCCGGCGAGCCGTCGCCCGAGCATCAGCCGAATGCTCGTGACCAACCGCTCCGGGCTGTAGCCCGTGTTGGCCATGACCACGTCATACCCCGCGGCGTGAGCGCCGGCCTCGACGGTCCTGTGGATGTCGAGAAAGAACGGATTCTCGATATTCGACACGATGACGCCGAGGCTTCGGCTGCGCCCGCCCGCAAGGCTCTGTGCGTGGAGGTTCGGGCTGTAGTTCACCTCCTGAATGATCTTGAGCACGCGCGCCCGTGTCGCCGGCTTCACCGGGCCGGTGTCGTTCAGCACGCGAGACACGGTGGCGGTCGAGACCCGCGCGCGTCGTGCCACTTCCTCGAGCGTCATGGCGCATCTTCTCATCGCAGGTGATCCACGCGCCTTCGACGCGGGAGCAGGAGGCTTGCTCTCGCGGGCGTCCGAAGGATGAATCACGGCCAGAACCTTAAAGGCTTACATCGAGCGGCGATGTGGATTATGCTCTCGGTTCGCAGGCTTCGAAGCTCTTGAATGGAAGCGCGTACATGGTTGTGCGCGCCAACTACGGCGCGCCTGCCTGCGCGAGAGGGGCACACGATGAAGCAGGTCGTATTCGCGTCGGCGATGTTGCTGGGAGCCGCGATCTGTTCGGCACAAGGTCCGGGCGACTTCACGCCGGCCGAGACCAATGTGTGGGGCGCCGAGTACCCTCGGTTGGACGCCACCGGCCGGGTCGAGATCCGCATCAAGGCGCCTGACGCCGCCAAAGCCCGCGTGAATTTCTGGAGCGGGCCGAAGGTCGACTTGCAGAAGCAGGCGGACGGCACGTGGACGGTCGTGACTCCACCGCTCGTGCCCGGCCTTCACTACTACACCGTGGTCGTCGACGGCGCCGAGTTCGCCGATCCGGGCAGCCAGGCATTTTTTGGCGGCGGCAGGCACGCCAGTGCCGTGGAGGTTCCCGAGCCCGGTGCCGACTACTACGGGATCAAGGACGTGCCGCACGGACAGGTGCGCGAGGTGTGGTACGCCTCGAAGCCGACTGGGGGCTGGCGGCATGCGCTTGTTTACCTGCCGCCCGGCTATGACACCTCGACCCGAACGCGGTATCCGGTGCTGTACCTCCAGCACGGCGGAGGCGAGGATGAGACCGGCTGGATCCGGCAGGGGCGGGCCAACTTCATCCTCGACAACCTGATCGCCGCGGGCAAGGCGAAGCCGACGATTGTCGTGATGGCGTATGGCTATGCGCGCCGCGCCGGCGCGCCGGCCGCGAGCGGACCGAGCACCGCGGCTGCGGACCCGGAAGCACGGCGGCGAGTGATGCAGGAGATGGCGTCGACCTTCCAGGCCGACATGACTGAGGCCCTGATCCCGTTCGTAGATGCGACCTTCCGGACGATCGCCGACCGCGAGCACCGCGCCATGGCCGGCCTCTCGATGGGCGGCTTCCAGACGTTCCAGATCACCCTCAATCGCCTCGACCTGTTCTCACACATCGGCGGCTTCAGTGGCGCCGGGGGGCTGAACGGTCGGGCCCTCGATCCGAAGGTCGACTTCAACGGCGTCTTCGCCGATCCCAAGGCGTTCGCCAAGAAGGTGCGGCTGCTGTGGCTGGGCATCGGTACCGCCGAGCCCGAGCGGATGCGCGAGGGGATCCGAAGCCTGCACAAGGCTCTGACCGACGCTGGTGTCGATCACGTCTATTACGAATCGCCGGGCACCGACCACGAGTGGCAGACCTGGCGGCGGGATCTGCACGACTTCGTGCCCAGGCTATTCCATTGACGCTGCAGGCTCCGTAACATCAGCTGCGTTACGGCACGGATGTAAGGTCTCGTCGATTCAGCGGGTTCTACTCCATGCAGGACGAACGTGCAGCACAGATCGTCCTTGCCGGAGTGGAACGCCATGCGGCGGCAGCTAGACGAAGTCGTACCGTCGCAGCACGACATACTGAGCACCAATTCGACGCGCGCGACCGGAGCGGGTACTGCGGCTGGGTAGGACGACGCGCCCGTCCCGCGCGCTGTCCAATCGATGGCTTCCGGGCTGTCGAATCGAACGTCCTCGTCGTGGGCCTTCGGCGGGCGGGTCGACGCATTGAGAAGCGAGGGCTTTACCCAGCGCCAGGCCGCTTTCTCGTCACCGTCATGCTGCACGCCGGTCTCTGCATGGTGCGGCAGTACTGTGCCTTCGCCGGCATCGCGCACGGCCACAACGCGCGCGAGTTCTTCGCACGGCTGGTGGAGCGTCGCATCGCCACGCCGTACACGGCTGCGCATCGGCGGGCGCGCCTCTACCACGCTCACCATCGACGGCTGTACACCGCCATCGGCGAGCCACACAGTCGCTTCCGCAAGCCGCTGCCGGTAGGGCGCGCCATGGAGCGGCTGATGATGCTGGACGCGGTCCTGGAGCAGCCATCGATCCCCTGGTTGGCGACCGAGCGCGATAAGTGGGACCACTTCGTTCGTACGTTCGGCACGTCGCTTACGCTGGAGTGGCCGCCACAACTCCGGTTTGGCACACCGCCCCACATCACGCTGCGCTACTTCCCCGACCGACAACCCATCGGTGTGGTCGAGGCCGACCAGGCGTACACGTTCCTGTACCTCGCGACGAAGCCATGGACGACGGACTTGCACGCGTTCCTGCAACGGCACGTCGACCTGCTGCGCAGCATTCGGCGATGGACAGTGCGCGTGTTGCTGCCGCCACACCTGTTTGGGGCTCGTGAGAGTCTGCTACAGAGGGTCGTTCCACCAGCCGGCGGCGAAACTGGGATCGCTGAAGAGGAAATCGAGCGCGAGACGAGGCAGAGAGCGAACTGGCTGAAGTGGGAAGGAATCGACCGCAAGGCGAGGCCGAAGGCCGGAGCCGAGCGGCTGATGCCTGCCGGGCGAAAATTCCCCGAGCTTCAGCGAGGGGAATTGAGCCGGGAAGGAATCGAACCGAATCCGGCCACTTCGCGCAACTGATTGACGGCATTGGGGTTCTGGCACTAACCCGTTGGCCAGTAGGCAGTTGGCGACACGACGCGACTGGAGAAGCGTCGACTGGTGTGGTCCCAAATCGTCCGGGTTTGTGGAGATATTGTGGAGATGAATGGTTGAGCGCCGTTAGTGCTAACGCGGATTGTTGGGGCATAGGGGCCGTTGCCTTCGTGCTCTACTCGGAGCATGGTCAATCCAGTACCGCACGACCCGAAGAGCTCAGCGGGAAAACCACAGGGCACTCTGCACGATCAGCAACAGACCATGGAGGGCGAAGGACAGCCGGTCACTTCGCCACCAGCGGAGGTCTCGAAAGATCCTACCGTGGACGCTGACTCCATCTTCGAGAAGCTTGAACAACAGGCTGCGTCGGAGAAAGGTAGCCACGACGAGAAAGTCTCAGACTCGGGACCTGGAACGACATCGAAGGATTAGTGACTACTCCGCTGTGCCACGGCCTTGGGTCAGGACCGCGTCCAGAATCATCAGCCGCTCTCTGGCGCGCTCCGCCCTGAGGCTCAGGCAACAGCTCCTCACGTGGTCGCGTGAAAGCCGCTGCCGCCTACTTTTCCAGCCGCGCCAGCAGGTCGTCGGTCGCGACCGAATCACCCGTCTTCACGAGAATCTCCGTCACGGTGGCATCAGCATTCGCCGATATCGTCGTGAGCATCTTCATCGCCTCGAGGGTGATGAGCGGATCCCCTGCGTTCACCTTCGTCCCGACGCCGACGGCTATGCTGGTGATCATTCCGGGCATCGGGGCAACCGCCTGCAGCGGATCGGACGGGTTGCCCTTCGGTTTTGTGACGGCGTCCCTGGGCGCAAGCGACTTGTCGACGACCTGCGACTCACGGGGCATGCCGTTGAGTTCATAGAAGACGCCGCGGCGTCCCTGCTCGTCGGCGTCACCGATGCTGATCAACTTGATGAAGAGCACCTTGCCGCGATCGATCTCGACCTCGATCTCCTCGCCGACCGACAGACCGTAGAAGAACGCTGTCGTCGGCAGGCTCGAGACTTCGCCGTAGGTGGTCACGAACAGGTCGAAATCGGCGAAGACCTGCGGGTACATGAGGTGACTGTAGAGGTCGTCCTCCGTCGGGGGGCGTCCGAGCGCCGTGCCCAGTCCGGCGCGCGTCTCATCGAGATTCACGGGGGTGGCGAGTTCTCCCGGTCGTTGCGTCGTCGGGACGCGGTCGCCGAGCACCACCTTCTGCACCTGTGCCGGCCAGCCGCCGTCCGGTTGACCGAGCCCGCCCTGCAGCATGTCGATGACCGAGGCGGGGAAGTCGTGCGAGCCTGGCCGGAGCGTCGGCACGTCCTGCGGACGAATGCCGCGGGTGATGAGGTACATGCACATGTCGCCGACGACCTTCGAGCTCGGGGTCACCTTGATGATGTCGCCGAAGAGTTGATTGACCTCCGCGTAGGTGCGCGCAATCTCGGGCCAGCGGTGGCCGAGCCCCATCGCCGCTGCCTGTTCCTTGAGGTTGGTGAACTGTCCGCCAGGCATCTCGTGGACGTACACCTCCGCGGACCCGGCGCGGGGCGCGGTGTTGAACGGCCGGTAGAACTCGAGCACCTCTTCCCAGTAGTCCGACATCTCGTTGAGCGCGTCGAGGTCGAGGCCGGGATCTCGTTCGTGCCCGCGGAGCGCGGCGCAAATCGCGTTGAGGTTTGGCTGGCTGGTCGACCCCGACATCGAGGCGATCGCGAGATCGACGATGTCCACGCCCGCCTCGGCGGCAGACAGTACCGACGCGGCGTTGATGCCCGAGCTGTCGTGGGTATGGAAGTGGATGGGCATGCCGATCTCGTCGCGCAGAGCGGCCACGAGCTTCCTGGCCGCGAACGGACGGCACAACCCGGCCATGTCCTTGATCGCGAGGATGTGGGCGCCCATCTTCTCGAGTTCGCGCGCCTTGGCCACGTAGTACTCGAGCGAGTACTTGTGGCGTGTAGGGTCGTTGATGTCGCCCGTATAGCAGATCGCGGCCTCGCAGACGGCGAAGGGCTGCTTGCGCACCGCCTCCATCGCCACCCCCATGTTGGGTAGGTAGTTGAGCGAGTCGAAGATGCGGAAGATGTCCATGCCCGACTCGGCGGCATGCTTCACGAACCCGGCGACCACCGCATCGGGGTAGTTCGAGTAGCCGACCGCGTTCGATCCGCGGAACAGCATCTGGAAGCAGATGTTGGGCACCTTCGCGCGCAGGTCGCGGAGGCGGTGCCACGGTGATTCCCGCAGGAACCGCATGGCCGTGTCGAACGTCGCGCCGCCCCACATCTCCAGACTGAAGATGTTCGGCGTGCGATGGGCCACCACATCCGCGACGTTGAGCATGTCGATCGATCGCATGCGCGTCGCGATCAGCGACTGGTGCGCATCGCGCATCGTCGTGTCGGTGATGAGGAGTGGCCGCTGGTCGCGAATCCAGGCAGCGAACCCCTCCGGCCCCAACTCGCGGAGCCTATCGCGCGAGCCTTGGGAGATGCCGGCCTTCAGGTCGAACGCCGGGACGCGCGCCGGGCGAAGGACCTCGGGCGGACGGTAGCCCTTCACCGTCGGGCTGCCGTTGACCGTCACGTCACTGAGGTACGCGAGGAGCTTCGTGGCGCGATCACGGCGTGGTTGGAACTTGAACAGGCCGGGTTGGGTGTCGATCAACCCCGTCGTCGCCTGGCCGGTTCGGAACGTCTC